>JAJVHU010000042.1 GCA_022072505.1 Phycisphaerae bacterium | reverse complement strand
CTCGGCGGGTTCCGGAAACGCCTGATGATTCTGATGGTTCTCGGGGTATTCCGAAACTGAACCACGACCCGCGTGCTCTTCGGGATGGAGGCGAATGCGCCCGACGATCCTGCGGGGCCGTCGGCGAGACGCGTTGCACCCAGGGCAACCGCATTCTAGGATTTCGGGCTTCCGAGCGAACATCGGCTGCCCAAGGGATCGGCCTCCGCATGCCGGAATCGCGGATCGCCTGATCCGCGGTATCCGTCAGGACCGGATCAAAAGTTAGAATGCGGTTGCCCTGGCGTTGCACCGGAGTCAGGCGAAGCGTGTTGCACCGGAGTCCGGTGGAGATTCAGGCCGCGCCAAATCATAAGTTCATGCGATTCCAACACCCCGCAACCGGAACCAGATGGAGACTCAGGTGGCCTTTTTTCAAGATCTGATCCGACCGTTTTGGGATAGGTTCCAGGGTTCCAAAGCGGCTCATCGCTTCGGCGAACCGGAGCCGGGCCTGCGGCGTATGCTCCTTGGGGCCGGCAAGGTCGTTCCTTCCGGCGGGGCGTCTCATGGGGTGAGGAGGCAACATCCCCCAGGCGGGTCGCGCGGCGGTCGCGTGCGGTCCGGGAGGATGTTCAACTTCGGTTCCGAGGAGGTCGAACATGCGCCGTACGATTCGAGGCGGATTTCCGTCGTTGCTGTCTGTCGTGCTTGTGGGGTTCACGTCCGGCGCCCCGCGCCCAGGGTCGGTCCGGGCGGACGTCCTCTACGTCGATCCTGAGGCGACCGGGGCGGGCGATGGAACGAGCTGGGCGGATGCGTTCACGGACTTGCAGGAGGCGCTTGGGGTCGTCGAGGCCGGCGACGAAGTGTGGATCGCTGAGGGCGTATACCGACCTCATTCTTCGGATCGCTCGTCGGCGTTCCGCATACCGGACGGCGTGGCGCTGCGGGGCGGGTTCTTGGGCGACGAGGAGAGCGCAGACGACCGCGATCTCTCGGCGCACGTGACGACGCTCAGCGGCAACATCGGACACCCGGGACATTTCGAGGACAACAGTTACGTGGTCGTGTCCGTCGTGGATGCTTTGGCCGGAGTCATCCTGGACGGCATCGAGGTCCGCGACGCACGGAATGACCTGACGGGGCCGGGAACCAACACCGGCGCGATCCACGGGTTGAACTCACGGTTGACGCTTCGCAACTGCACCGTGGCGGACAACGTCAGCCGCAACGGTTTCGGCGTGCGCGTCGAGGGCGGCGAGTTGCACGTCGTCGCAAGCCGGTTTCTCCGGAACAGCCTGCGCGCCGTCTATGCCCTGCGTTGCACAAACGCGCGGTTCGAAGACTGCACGTTCCTTGGGAACTACGGGCGTGCCTCCGGTCCCGCCGCGACGCTGGCGGATACACGAGGTCAGTTCGTTCGTTGTCAGATCATCCAGAACCGTTCGGAGCATGACTCCGGTGCGGTTGATTGTTGGACGCGAAATAACGCTGAAATCGTTATCGAGAACTGTCTGTTTTTTGAGAACGAGTCAACAAAAGGATGGCCTGGCGCGTTGGCGTTGTCTGAAGATACGCCGGGGCGGATCGTACATTGCACGTTCTTGAACAACAAAGCAACCGGTTGGAGCGGTGCGGTGAACATGGACCAGGGGTCCATTACCAATTGCCTGTTCAACGGAAATTCAGGCAACCGCGCCGATACGCAGGACAATCAGTTATATGGCGGGGAAAACACCGCGATCAACTACTCCTGCGTAGAAGGCTGGACGGGAAAGCTGGGCGGGGAAGGCAACTTCGACAAAGACCCGTTTCTGGCGTTTTCGGACGATCCGCGGCCTATGCGCCGCTCGCCGTGCGTGGACGCGGGGACGGAGAACCCGCCCGGCGGTCTTCCCGCGACGGACATCGACGGGCGGCCTCGGACCGTGGACGGCGACCGGAATGGGGACAAGCGACCTGACGTCGGCGCGTTCGAGTTCGACCCGGGACAACCGGCGATCGCCGTGTCCTCGCGCCGTCTGCGGTTTCACGCCATGAAAGGGGAGGAGGATCCGGAAAAGCAGATCCTCATGATACGCTCCGTCGGCGGAGAGGAATTGGACTGGAACGCGCAGACGGACGTGCCGTGGTTGCGGATCGATCCCGCCTCGGGGCGGACGGGAGAGGCGCCGCAGCCCGTCGCCGTTCGCGTGGACATCCGTCGCGCGGAACCGGGACGGCGGAAAGGCATCCTCACCCTGGCAGCCCCCAACGCCGCGCCTCGCATCGTCGAGGCCGATCTGCGATACAACCGTACGCGGCGCGTACCCCAAGATGACGCGACCATCCAGGGCGCGATAGACGAAGCCATCGAGGGCGATATCGTCGAACTGGCTGACGGCGTCTATACCGGCGACGGCAACCGCGACCTGTCGTTCCGCGGCAAGGCGATCACGGTGCGGTCGGCGAACGGACCGAAGGCGTGCGTCATCGACTGCGAGGGCAACCCGTCGGCCCCGCACCGCGCATTCACGTTCACAAGCGAAGTTTCCGCCGCCGCGGTGCTCCAAGGCATAACCGTCATGAATGGTTGGCAGGAGTCAGGAGGAGCGCTTTTCTGCGATTATCGCTGCAACCCAACGATCCGAAACTGCGTGTTTGTCAACAATACGGCACGGGATTGGGGGGGCGCCGTGTGCGTCGAATTCCACGGCGGTCCGACTTGCACGCGCTGCAAGTTTATCGAAAACTCCGCCCAGTTCGGCGGCGCCGCCGCAATGCTGCAATACAGCGAGGCGACGCTGTCGAACTGTCGATTCCGCGGCAATCGCGGGGTCGAGGGCGGAGCCCTGAATGTGGATCAGGCGGCCACCTCCATCCGCAGATGCTCCTTCCACAACAATCAAGCGGAGATGGGCGGCGCGGCGTACCTTAGCCCCTACGACGACATCATGAAACGATGCGAGTTCGATGGCAATGTCGCCACGGAGAAGGGCGGTGGGTTGTATGTCTGGGGATCAACGCTTCCGATGAACCATACGCGTATCACGAACAGCACGGCTTTGGAAGGTGGCGGGATGTATTGGGGGCGTTATGGAGGCGTCATCGGAAAACGAAACGTGGTCGCCGGAAACGTCGCCGGCGGAAACGGCGGCGGCATTTGCGCCGAACTGGACTGCCAGGGAAACATCCGGCGAAGTTCGATGGTTCAGAATCGCTCCGGAAACGACGGCGGCGCCGCCTTTCTTGGCAGAGAAAGTTCCTTATTGCTCCAGTCGTGCGTCATCGATCGGAACGAAGCCGTCAAAAGAGCCGGCGGCATTTTTCAAGCATCTGTCGAGGTGCGCGTAACCGTGGAGGCTTCCACTTTCTCACTGAACAACGCAGGCGTCGAAGGCGGCGCCCTGTTTGTTAACAGGGATATTACCATTCGCAATTGCATCTTGTGGGGTGGCTCGCCCCAGGAGATCAAGTCCGTCGGGCCGCCGCCGATCGTCCAATACTCCACCATTCAAGGCGGATGGGAAGGTGAGGGCAACCTCGAATCCGACCCCCGCTTTGTGAATGCGCTTGAGGGAGATCTTCGCCTCATGCCGGGATCCCCCTGCATCGACGCCGGCAATAATCTGATCATGCGGGATGACGCCCGGCGCGACCGGGATGGCCTGCCTCGCTATGTCGACGACCCGCACACAAAGGACACCGGCAAAGGCGACCCGCCGATCATCGACATGGGGGCGCACGAGCATCCATCCCGGAACGGGAATCGCTCCTATTAACCCGGTCATCAAATAGTTTACATGTTTACGCTGCGGCATAGGCCACGTGTTTGTCTTTGAAGTAGTTGCGAACCTTGTGCGGTTGCTTCTGCCTTTTCTGCAGGTATGAACGCACGCCGCAGATCATTTCGTCCTTGGTCGCCGGGCGTTGGCGGCCCAAGGGGTTGGATTTGACATCGTGGTTGAGTCGTTCGTCGGGGTTGAGTTCCGGACTGTGCGTCGGAAGGTAGAACATCTCGATGCGGTCTCGATGCCGCTCGACCCATGGTTTCACGGGCGCCGACTCGTGTACGCTATGACGATCCACAATGAGGAACAACTTGCGCTCGCACGTTTTGAGCAATCGTCGCAGGAACCGGATCATCACCGGATTGCGGAACGATTCGGTGAACACCATGAAGCGCAGCGTGCCGCGGTTCGTGATCGTCGAAATCCTATTGCAGCGGAATCGCTGGCCCGTTCCGGGGACCACCGGCGTCTGGCCGCGTTTGCCATAACTTCGCCCAGCCTGATGATCACTGCGCAGGCCCATCTGATCTCCCCAATGAATCTCGCCGTTTTCCCGCTTGCAGCGACGTTCGATCGCCGGGTACTCATGTTCCAGCCACGGCTTCGGGATCCTGCTCATACGCGCGGCGCAACGGCTTCTGCGGCGTCAGTCCCCAACGCGCCAGGCATCGACCGACGGTCCAGACCGATGCGTCCACATCAAACCGATCCAATAACAACTGTCGCGCCGCTTCGCGCGTCCACAGAGCGAACGGCATCTTCAACGGGTCGGGACACCGATCGGTGATCAGTCGCACTGCAGTTGCGGCTTCATGACCTGCCAGACGCGAGCGCGCGGGACGCCCGCGCTTGCGCGACTTCAGCGGATCCGGCCCGCCGCGCGATCGGCGCACTTTCCAATTGTGAATGGCCTGGCGACTGACGCCGAACGTTCGCGCCGCCATCGCCGGCCTCATGCCATTGTCAATCGCCCCCATCACCCGCCGCCGGAGTGCTTCTTGCGCTTCCGGCAACAATGTCCGCGCCTCTTGAACAGCCGTGCGGGTAGAATACCCGCAGTATCAGTTAAGTCAAGTATTATATGCTCTGATTAATAATGGAGTGTGCGGAAAACGAAATCGATGGCTCGGGTTCGGCGCCAATATCGTGCGCTCTTGGTGGGAGATGGACGAGCGCGGGCGGCGGCAGTGGACCGCGGCGGAGGCGCGGGAGTTGGGCTGGGGCGGCGTGACGGTGGTGGCTTAGGCCACGGGCTTGTCACGCGCGACGATCACACGGTCATCCTCGAGCACGGCAAGCCGCTGATCTTCGGCAAGAACCGCGACAAGGGCATCCGCCTCAACGGCACCACGCCCGAGATCGTTCCGCTCGGCGGCGACATCAAGGAGGACGACCTGCTCTTCCACGACGAGCGCGCCCCCGAGCCGACGCTGGCGTACCTGCTGTCGCGGATGCATCACCCGGAGTTCCCCGAGCCGCTCGGCGTCTTCCGCGCGGTGCAACGCCCGACCTACGAGGCGCTGGCGAACCAGCAGATCGCCACCGCCCGCTCGCAGCACGGCGAAGGCTCGCTCGAGACGCTCTTCGACGACGGGGAGACCTGGGTGGTCAACTGACTTCGATCTCGACCGGCGGAGGCGCGGCTGGAACACGACGGGGGAGCAAGGCTGGGGTTGCCCGGTCTGTGCTCCCCCGTTTTTTGCAGGGCGCCGGCTATCCGCCTGTTGAAGAAAGAACTTGCGATCGGCTTTCGTGATACTGGTTTTGTCCCGGCGAAATTCGCCTCCCGGAGGGAGGCGTTACCCTTTTTCAACGAACGGCTATGCCGGGTGGGATCTGATCTCGACTGGAAGAGGCCGCCCGCCACGCCTGAATTACACCTTTCGACAAAATAACGCTTGCACGGCTACTATGAACCTAGTAACATTCCGATGATACTAGTAGACGGAGGTCCGATGGCGTCGAAGCATCCGAACATCACGGCGGCCGAGTTGAAGCTGCTGAAGATTCTCTGGGACGTCGGTTCGGCGACGGTGCGCGACGTCCGGGATCGCCTGACGGAGGACGAGGCGGGCGTCCCCGCGTACACGACGGTGATGACGCTGATGAACCAACTCGCCACGAAGGGCGTGCTCCGCGTGGATCGTTCGCGCCAGCCCTTTGTCTACGAGGCTGTCCTGCGCCGTGAGCAGGTGCTCAGTGCTCGTTTGAAACAGTTTCTTTCCCAGGTTTTTGACGGACAGGCAGGGGAGCTGGTGCTTCGTCTGATCGACGAGGCGGATCTTTCCGCCGAGGACGTTCGGCGCATCGAGGCGCGGATCGAGAAGCTGGAGGAAGACCGGCGGGATTCGTCATCGAAGTCGACGGGGAGGGGCGGACCGTGACCGACGCATTGACGGGATGGCTGGGGCTGGAGACGGCGTTCAAGGGCGTTGCGGCGTGGTTGCTGGCGTCGGTGGCGGGCGGAACGGTCGTTGCCCTTCTGACGGCGCTGCTGCTGTCAACGATTCTGAGGAAAGCGCGGCCGGCGCTGAAGGGAGCGCTGTGGATCGTGGTGCTGGTGAAGTTCCTCGTTCCCCTGGGACCGGGGGTTCCGGGGTCCGCGGCGAGTCTCCTGCCTCCCGTGGATCGCTGGACGGTTTCTCCGAAGCCGCAGACGGCGACGACAGGCGCGTCCCAGGCGCAGGTGTTCGACGCGGAGCTGTGGGCGCCGCAGTTCGTACTCAAGGAAGCCGCGGCGCCCGCGACCTCCGCACCGGCGCGGCGATGGCGCATTGCGGAGGGACTGCTGGCGGTTTACGTGCTGATTTTCAGCGTGATCGCGGGGCGGCGCGTCCGGTCCTATCTGACGTTTGCGCGGTCCTGTCGTCGTCTGCCTCATGCGGATGCGGCGACGCGCAAGGTGGTGCTCGATGTGTGCGGTCGGCTGGGAATTCGTCCGGTGCGCGAGGTCCGGATCAGCGCATCCGCCCCCGCGCCGTTCATTCTGGGTCTGTTTCGTCCGGTGCTGGTGTTGTCTGCGCGGCAGTTGAACGACGCCTTAGAGCTCGAGGCGGTCGTTCTTCACGAGGTGGCGCATCTGCGTCGGGGCGATCTTTATGTTCGTGCGTTGCAGTGTCTGGCGGGCACACTGCTGTTCTTCTGGCCGGTGGTCGCGTGGGTCAACCGTCGGCTGGATCTGATCCGGGAGCAGGCGTGTGACGAGTGGGCGCTTCGTCACGGCCGGCTTTCGCGGGGGGCGTATGCGCGATGTCTGCTTCGCGCGTTGAGCCCGGTTCCGGTCCGGCGGTTCGGATGGCGTCCGGCGACGATGGCTTCGAGTCTGAACTCTGTTGAAAGGAGAATCGAGATGATTATGCAGCGGCCTGGTCAGGCGGCGGTCGGTCGTGCGGCGAAGGCGGGCACGGCGGCGGCGGTGGGCGCGTGGGCGGCGTTCGTGTTGGGCGGAGCGCAGGCCCGTCCGATCGAGGAGGAGAAGCAGGTGCGCGTCCAGGTGACGCGCAACGCCGAAGGCGATGAGATCGAGGTCGAGGACGTCGTCGTCGACGGACAGCGCAAGCAGTGGGTCCGCCAGAACGGCGAGGTCATTCATTTCCAGGAGTTCGAGGCGGGGGAGGGCGACGTCTGGTTCACGCCTGAATTCGAGGGGTTGGGCGCCGACGGTCTCTTTCAAATGCAGTGGCTTGCGGACGACGGATCAGGCGCGAAACCGCGAATCATGATGCTGCACGGCGGCGGGATGGGCGTTCCGATGGTTCCGCCCGGTTTTGCCGAGGCGCACCCCGAGGCGGACGCTGACGGCGACGGCACGGTCTCGCACACGGAGTATTCCGCGTATCACGTGGCGATCATGTTGTCGCAACCGGACGCCGTGATGGAGAAGTTCCCGCGGGCGGACCGGAATCAGGACGGCGTGCTGGACGCGGCGGAAGCGGCGCGGCTGGTGTCGCATCCGGGCATGCCGCACGGGATCGGCATACACGCCGGACCGATGATGGGCGGCGGGGCGTGGCAGGGGATGCCGGCGCGGATGGCGTTCCGAGTTCATACCGCTGACGAGAACGGCGTCGAGGGGGAGCAGACCTTTGAAATCGAGCTTGAAACCGACGGCGAACCGGTGGAGGGCATCGAGATCGAACCCGGCGAGATCGAGGTGCAGGCGGAGATTTCGGACGGCGAGGAGAACGTGGTCATCGTGAAGCCGCAGGTTCGCGCCGCGATCCGTGCGACACCCGGGAACGAGGAACAGGTCGTCGTCATTGCCCCGGAGGAGGGCGACAAGGTCGAGGCCGCGGCAGCGGCGGGCGTGCCGCTCCCGTCGGGCTGGCAGGGTTTCAACGAAGTGATTCGCAAGCGTATGCCGTCGCCGGCGGACTGGGCGCGGGAGAATATTCCTTTCCAGCCGACGGCGAACGACGTGGCCGTGTACATCCGAACCGTCGAGCAGACCGAGGCGGAGCAGTTCCTTCAGCAGTATCCGGACGCCGACGTGGACCGTGACGGGAAAATCACGGAGGAGGAACGTCGCGCGGCGATCGAGCGTCAGCGCAAGGCCGCCGCGGAGCGGATCAAGGCGCAGCACGAGCGTCTTTACAAGGAACATCCGGAGTGGGACAAGGATAAGAACGGCTCCTTGTCCCGCGAGGAAGTGCGTGCGGGTTTGATGGGCGACAACGCCCCAAAGCAGACGGCGTCGCCGCCGCAGACGATCCGCCCGCAGACGCTGGAAGTCCGTGAGGTCGGCGAAGCGCAGACCGAAGTGGTCAAGGTCGCGGAACCGAAGAAGGACTGAGAAGAAGGAGCGGGTCACAGACTCGCCCCTGAAGATGAACATGCGCCAGGAACCCCGCGATCGGCCAGATCGCGGGGTTTCCTGCTTCCTGAATCTCCTCTGACCTCGGTCAACACGCTTCGCCTGACTCCGGTGCAACGCGTCTCGCCGACGGCCCCGCAGGATCGTCGGGCGCATTCGCCTCAATCCCGAAGAACACGCGCCGATGTTCGAAGGACACGCGCGAGCGCCTGAAGAGCACGCGCCAACGTCCGTTGTTGTGTTTCAATCCCGAAGGAGGCGCAGGATTCTCGGATGCGTTGGTCACAATCCCGAAGGGATTGCGGCCTCCAGCCCAAGGTTGGACGCCGCAGGCGGCCTGCCTTGGGTTCGCGGCGATCCACGCCTCGACCAACCCCAACGGGGTTGCGCCGGATTGAAGGGGTTGCGATGGGTTGAAAGGGTTGCGCCAGATGAAACGGTTGCGCCGGGTCGAACGGGTTGCGATGGGTTGAAAGGATTGCACCGGGTTGAAGGAGTACAACCCCTTCGGGGTTGGGCGCGCTTGTCTTCGTCTTCCGTGGGCTGCGCCCACGGCTATTCATGTTGATCCCCTTCGGGGATCGGCGTCATATTCCCCAGCCGTCCGGCGTCATGTTCCCCGGCCGTCAGACGTCATATTCCCCGGCGGTCAGGTGTCATGTTCCCCGGCCGTTGGCGTCATATTCCCCGAAGGGGAATCACGTGGGTAGCCGTGGGTGAAACCCACGGCGAGCATCCGCCCAAAACCCCCGACCCCGAAGGGGTCGAACCAACCTGGGTGGATCGCGCGGTGCAACCCCTGCCTTCTTGACAATTGTCACATCGCCGGGGTTGAGGATCGAGCGTTCTCGGTTTCCCAGGGTGGGTCGCCGCAGGCGACCTACCCTGGGCTGGAGGACGCGACCCCGTTGGGGTCGAGAAACGCGGCGCGCCGTGCCGGCTTCGATGTGAGTCGAGGATCGTCGCGCGCCGCGGCGCCTTCAAGGTGGGTCGAAGATCGTCGCACGCCGCGGCGCACCGGAGTCAAGTGGGGGCTCAGAAGAACGCTTCCTTACGGGCGCGGCTCGGTTAAGTTCGCCGCAACCCCGACCCCGCGACCCCGATGCCGCAACCCCGACGCCGCGACCCCGTTGGGGTTGAGAAACCCCGCGCGCCGTGCCGCCTTCGAGGTGGGTCGAAGATCGCCGCGCGCCGCGGCGCACCGGAGTCAAGTGGAGACTCAGGTGATGAGAATTCGCAGGTGCAGGCGCTGGAGCGTACGCAGCCGCTGCTGCCGATGCAGTGCGAACGCCGCGCGCACGATGATCACGCTGTTTCAAGACCCGCGTGAAAGGCCCGACCTGAGCCTCCATCCGGCTCCGGTTGGGGGTGTTGAAATCGCATGAACTTATGATTTGGCATGACCCCGCGGCGCGATCCTGCGATCCCGCGCGATTCTACGATCCCTCATGATCCTGCGGTGATATCGGCGGGAAACGTTTTGCCCCGACCCGAGCCTCCATCCGGCTCCGGTTGCGGGTGTTGGAATCGCATGAACTTATGATTTGGCGTGAACCTGCGGGGAAGAGTCGGCGGAATGTGTTGTGCCCCGAAGGATCATCCGGCGGTCTTAGCCCCGGCAGGGGCGCTGGAAAACAGTCCAGCACGCCAGTGCTGGGAAGCCCGCGCGAAAGAAACGAAGTCCCGGAGGGACGCAAGAAGCCCCGCAAGGACGCAAGCCCGCCGCCGCTTGACCGTTGTGTCGTGCCCGCCGCGTCGTTATCCTCAAGACCTTCAAGATGCCGCGCACCGGAGTCAGATGGAGACTCAGGACTCCCGATATTTCGGTGCGCGTTGCGAAAACTCAACGCCGGTCTGTTCTTGCGAAATTCCCGGAACCCGCACTCCTGGAAAGGGAAACATTGAGATGGAGCAACCTGAATGAAATCGCACTTCCACGGTTTGGCGCGCCGATGGGAACGAAGGCTCCTTGTCTTCTTGGTCATCGTCGCCTTGACGAGTTTCTTCATTGATCTGTGGACTCGCGATAACGCCATGTTGAGTATCGCATGCAGAATTCAAGATGAAAGGCAGATACGCCTGCTGTTCACAGGCACGTGGTTCTATTGTTCGATCACTCAAACGCTGTTGGGGAAGGACTGGCATCGCCATACGTGGTTCCGAATTGACGTGGGCAAAGCAATCCCTTTTCCGAGAGAGGGCTGGTTTCGAGGAACGTTAACTCCGTCGAGTGATGAGGGATCGGTTATTCTGGGAATGCGAAAATATTGGCTGGTTCCGGGGATCGGAGCCGGCATAATCGGAATTGTGTGGATCATCCGCAGGGTTCGATGGAGGAACCGGGTCCGAGCGGGAAAGTGTCCTGTCTGCCGCTATGACTTGCGAGGGAATATATCAGGAACGTGCCCTGAATGCGGCTACCCATATCCTGATGAGAGCAGGTCGCAGGAATCTCGGCCCTGATGGCTATTCTCGGTTACGACAACAACGCCGACGGCGACACCCTTGACTCGCCGCGTCATTCGCATTGCGACTGATGAACTGCAATGCAGTTCTATCGGCTCTGCCGATCGCGTCGTGTCAAGGGCGACCTCGTCCTCTCCGAAACCTTCGCCGCCACGGCCTACACCCTCAACGCCGACCATTCCGACGGAAATGCCGACGCTTGGTGCCGGGCTGGCAACTTGATTGACGACGGCCAGATGCGGTACACTTACGATCCGTGGAACCGGCTGGTGAAGGTCACGCGCAAGACGGACACCGACATCGTGATCCAGACCGCGGAGTACGATGGGCTCGGACGCCGCGTCAGCAAGGTCGTCACCAAGAGCGGCGACCTGGACGGGACGTACGTGTATTACTACGTGGACACCGGGCGAGCTGCGGACTTCAGTCCGCGCGGAGTCTCGTATGCAGCAGGACTCGCGGGTATTGGCGGAGCTTCCCCCGGCGGCTGGTCGATCGTCGAAATCCGCGACGGCTCCAACAACGTCCTCCAGCAGGTCTACCACGGCACGCAGTATATAGATGAAATAGTGGCCATGCGCCTCGAAAAGGGCTATGCCGTGGTCTACCAGGCTGAGGCCGACCAAGGCGGGAGGGCGAAGGACTGGAACACCATCGCCACCTGCGACCTCGCGGGCCGCGTCCTGGAGCGTGTGTTCACCACACCGTATGGCTCGCCGATCATCGAACCCGAGACCTTCTTCGGCGACTATGACGGCGACGGGGACTCGACGTGTACTGGTTCAGCGTGAAATGGAGTTCACGCCGGTTTGAGTTATTAACCCGGTCATCAAATAGTTTACATGGCGCGAGGCGTGTCGACTGCGCAAGCCGCGAGAAATCGCTGTCATCAGGTCCAACGTGTGTAAACTATTGGATGACCCCATTAATAGCTACTACCGAGAGACCGTCTCCCGGCTTTTTCTTTCCGAAGACGCGGGGTTTCGCTCCGCGGGATTTTTCGCTTCGATGCCAATCCCGAAAGGGGTTGGAGAGAGACGGGCGAGGGACAGAGCCAATCGCCCGCCTTTCGGTCTTGGCCCCTGGGTCGGCGCTCCGGCGGCTTCCCAGCAGAGCCGTATCCTCCACCCAGACCGTCGCGGATGCCACCCGAAACCCCTTCATCGAATAACCGTCCCCTCGGGCCATTCAGGCCACCGCCTTTTCGCGCGCTTGTTGCCGCGCGAGCCGGCGACATTCCCGTGCTGAGGCCCGCTTGCGATCCCGCTCGGCGAAGATCGCCGGCTCACGCCCTTTGAGCTTGTCCTGCGGCGTGACATAGCCAATGGCATTATGAAGGCGCATCGTGTTGTAATGCTCCTGCACGGGTTCAGCGTGAACTCCATTTCACGCCGAACCCGTACACCGTGACCGCGCTGCTCGATCCGCCGGACCCGCGGCATATGAGCATCGCGCTTGATGACCGTGGCCGGGGCAAAGGCAAGTTCCGCGACGTGGACGACTCCGCCGCGCATCGCGTGTTCCTCTGTGACGCGGTGCTCGACGTGCCGTGCGGGAGGTAACGCCTGACCGCGATGTTTGGCGGCGGTGCTCGCAGGGGGTGTTCGGCGGGAGTTCTTCGGGTGGGCGGTACGATGGGCAGCGGCGCGTGCGCGTTCTTCACTCGTATTCGAGCATTCCGCCGCCCAGGCCGGTGATTTCCGGGAGGGTTTTTCCCGCGATGCCCTGGAGGTCGCCGTACATGCCGGCGGTGGAGTCGATGACGGCGCGGATCTGCTCCTCGCGCTTGGCCCACTGCTTCGTCATGACCTTGCGCTCCTTCTCCAGGTCGTCCTGCATGTCGGCGAATTTCTCGACGATCGCCTGCACGCGCTGGCGGAAGCGCTGGCCGGTGAGGTACTGGTAGACCAGCTCCATCTTCGTCTGCTGTCCCTCGCCGGCTTGCCGGGCCGCGGCGAGTTCGATCAGCGATTGCCGCAGCACCGCGGCGACCGGCATGGCGCAGCGCTGCGACGTCACCCACACCCCGTCCACCAGGTCGAACGTTTCGACGTTGCTCGGCAGCGCCTGGCTGACCAGGACGGCCTGATCCGCCTTGGCGGCGCGCTGATCCTCGCGCAGCTTGGCGAGCCAGCCGTCGATCCAGTGTTTCGTGCGTTTCGATTCCCAGAGGATCGCGCCGCAGGGCCGTCCGAGCGGACCGATGACGCGCTGGAGCACGTCGCCGCCGTGCTCCCCCTTGGCGACGGGTTCGATGGAATCCTGCTGGAACGTCCCGCGCAACATCGATTCCAGCTCGAGTTCCTGCACCTCGCCCTGCAACTGCTGCGACCCCTGCTCCGCCCGCCGCTTCAGCTCCTCGATCTGCTTCTGCATCGACGCGATGGTGTGCTCCTTCTCCGCGACTTTCAGCCTGAGGGATTCCTCGGCCTCCTTCTTCGCCTGCTCGCGCGTCGCGCCGAGCGACTCCTGCACGCGTTTCTCGATGGTGAGGTCCATCTCGCGCCGGGCGTCGTCGAGTTCGCGCTGCTTGCGGATCAGCTCGGCCTGGGCCTTCTGCGCCTCGGTGAGCTTCGCGTCCTTCTGCCGGATGACGTCCTGAAGGTCGGCGAGTTCCTTCGCCTTCTGGTCAAGGTCGGTCGAGAGCGCCAGCCTGGCCTTCTTCGTCGCCTCGGCTTCGAGGGCCGCGCGTTCGGTTTTCAGCTTGGCGGCGACCTGCTCGTCGAGGGATTCCCGCGCCCTGGCGATCGCGGTCTGCTGATCCTTGACGGCCGCCTCCCGCTTTCGGATGTCCGCGTCCTTCTCGGCGAGCCTCTGCTCGTATTGCCGGCGGGTGGCTTCAAGGAGCGGCGCCGCCAGGGACTCGGTCAGCGGAATCACGGCGTCGCAGTTCGGACAGCGGATGGTCAGTTCGGTCATGGTGTCACTCACCCTGTTTCGTTGCTCGGTGGTCGGTCGCATGGCGCGAGGGTTTGTCGCCGCGCATCCGGAACCGCGGGGCGCTCAGACCCGATCCCCTACACCAGCTTCCGGGCGATCTCCTCGTCGAGAATCTCGCGGACGGTCAGGGCGATGATAGCCTTTCCGCTCCTACGGAAGAAGGCGTCGATCTCGTGGGGGGCGTCGCCGCTGAAGTCGAAGGCCACGAAGAAACCCTTGGCGCGGTCCTCGCGGGTCATGACCGCTTCGAACGAGTCGATGTCCGGGCGGCCGACTTTGTCTTTCTGCTTGACCTGAATCGGGTACCAGCGGTCCATGAAGTCGAGTTCGCCGACGGCCGCGCCGCGTTTCTTCGGCGCGGCGGCCACGGGGAAGATGCGACCGGCGATGCCGAAGTCGCCGACCCGGGCCTTGTTGGGAATGCCGCCCATACTATCGATTACCTTTGGTGCGATTGTGGTTGGTGCAGAGCATTTCACAATTCTTTGCCGAGCTATCCCCACCCTTGCTCCAGGCGGCAACGTGGTCGGCGTCCATCTCGTCGAAATCGTAGATCCTCGCCTTGTTCGCGTTGTCGCCGACGGCGCACAGCGGGCAGTTGGATTGGTTCTTCCCCTTCACCGCCTGCGTCTGCTTGGTGTACGCCACTTTCTTCGTCTTCTCGTCGAACACGCGGACGGCGAGCAGCTTCTTCTCCGTCGATCTCCCCGCAAATCGCAATATGCTGTTGAGCCGATCCGTCAAGCGTCATCACTAAAGAATGTGCAGGGACATGCCGTTCGCTTCGGCTGGCGGACCTTGCAGCTTGCCGTTTGAATAGGCGGGTCCCTTGCCGGTGCCGGGGTGGGCAGCGTGCTGTCCGATGAAGTGATGATACTTCTCCGGTACCGGAAGTATCGGCTCCGGCGCCGGGACGCTCGTCGCCCGTCGCACGCTGAGCACAGGCGGGTCGTCGGCCTTGAGCGCGGCTCCAAGTTGACGTGCGATCGATCGTGACAGCACCTCGGTGAGCAATGACGGTACCGCGTTGCCGATTTGCCGCTGAATCTCCACGCGAGGCCCAGAGATCACAAATCGTTCGGGAAAGGTCTGCAAGGCCGCCATCTCTCGCCAACTGAGTCGCCGATTTTCCCAGTGGAAAGGCCCAATCGCGGAGCCTGGCTGCGCCTGAAGTGTCCAACTCGGCAGTTGCTTCGCCAGCTTGAGCAGGAAGCACCAGAAACGGGTCCGCCACCCGAATAGAGCGAGCCCGCCGCCACGATCTGTATGCCACAGGTAGTTGTGTCCTTCCGGGATAGATGGCAACAGTTCGCCCCACTGCCCCCCAACTCCGAGTATTTCGCCTGCCGCTGGCCGAAGATGGCCGATCGCGTCCCATGCCCGTGCGTAGGGAAGTCTCGGCTCGTCGAAGAGCGCACGTGCATCCCCATCTTCCGACCTGTGTGTGGGATCTGGAAAGCGAAACTTGGTCCCGTCGCGGAACGCCACGAGAAAAAAACGGTACCGCTGCTGCGGGACGCCGTAGTCCGCTGCGTTCAGTACCTGCCAAGACGGGGTGTAGTTTGCGCCCGTTCGCGAATTGATCTCAGCAATTTTGGCAAGCAGGAAGCGAAACCCCTCTTCCTTGCCGTTGTAGTTTATGCCCTGTACGTTCTCCAACAAAAACGCTTTAGGTCGCACCTCTTCAACGATCCGCAGGTATTCGGTCAGGGTCGAGGCCCGAGCATCTTTGAGGCGTTGTGTATCGCCATTGACCCAGTAGCCAGACTTTGAGAACGGCTGGCACGGAGGTCCTCCGACCAGCAGATCGATAGATGACAGCTTCGAGCCGACCGCCCGCTTGATGTCAGCGGTCGAAACGTTGGCGATGTCGACCTCGAGCACCTGTTGCGACCCATTTGCGCGGAGCGTGTCGCACGAGTGCCGGTCGAAATCGGTCTGCAACACGACACGAAAGCCAGCCGCCTCGACGCCGTAATCGAGCCCGCCGCAGCCGGAGAATAAACTTATCGCCTGCATTCAGATCTCCGGATCGAAAACAACTTCTGTACGCTTTCGGTTGACCGCCCTCACGATGTCAGCCAATCCGCCATTGACGACGCGCTGATCGATCATAGTCCAACTCTTGGTCTCATCCTTAATGGAGAGATGGACGTTAACCTCCGCACTCGCACCCGTACCCCATGCTCGCAGCCCGATGCCCGGTGTGCGCCGCGGGATCGTCTGCAATACACGGATAGCCTTGCGTGCGGAGACAACCCGAAAATCAGGCAGTTGCACGTGGGTGCTGAATCAATCCCAGTATTTGCTCACCATGCCGTAGATGAACTGGTCTTCCGCATCGCGAATAAGCGTGCCCCCGTAAGCGTTAAGTACGTTCCAAACGTGCCCCTCCGCCGGGGACAGCAGCGATAGCAACTCGTCGCGGATTTTCGCGAGCAATCCGTAGTTCACGCACACTGCGTATAGGAGATTCGGCACCTTCTCCACCGCATCGTGAGCCTTGTAGGCGGGGATGGGTATGCAGTCGTCCGGGCTAAGGCCCACCAAGGTCGCGGCGTTTTCGAAACGCGTGCCGGCGTTCTTGACGTTGACCGGGATTTCATCGTCACCCTCGGTCAAAGTGAAGTCGACAAGCGTGTGTCCGTCTTTTCGGTCGTCGCGATATCGCACGGATGGGCGTTTTGCAGAGAGTGCATCTAGCGCCTCAACGAACTGGCGCTCGGTGATCGCAGCGGGGAACAACTTTGTGATGGGGTTCTCCGCAGAGCCCATCTTCGTACGGACGGTCAGCAGCGATTCGAGCGGAACGGCGGCGAGCGACGCCACGATCTCTTTCGCCTTGGTCAGTGTCAGGCTGCCGTCAGCGTAGAGTAATCGCGCCACAGACTCGGGCGACTGACCTTGTTCGAGCGCAATCTTCGCCCGGGCGAGTTGTGCGCCGATCCATCGGGACTGCGGCAGTACCTCGATCAGCATTCTGTGGTCTACGACGGTCGTCACCGCGGCTTACTCCTTGATCCGTAGGCTGTCGAGTTGCCCTGGGCTGCTAGAAGCGCGCGGCGCGCGATGTCGGCCGCGCCGTCGTTGTTCTCGTCCTTCACGTGGTCGACGATGACGGCGATGGCCTTGGGCTTCTTGCGATGGCCGTTGCCCGCGTTGTATTCGTCGAAGAGCGTCATCTGCCCGGCGAGGGGCGAGCCGTCGTAGCTGGTGCAGATGAGCCGCTTTAGCCTTAGCTTGTTGAAGTTGGCGGCGAAGACCTTGAAGAAGTTGCTCTCGAACGGGTCGTCGGTCGCCTGCGGCGACCAGTAGACGATCTTGCCGCGGAACGTGTCGGGGTCGAACTCGAGGTAGGCCTCGACTTCCTTCTGAATGTCGACGTACTGGGTGTAGAACTCGTCCTGCTTGGCGGCCTTGGCGGCGCTGAGGCTGCGGTTCTGCGGCTTGTCGTTTGCAGGTTGAGCCTCTTTCGTGATTGCTCGCCTCTTCGCCATGACGGGGGGAAGCTACCGCCGCGCGGGGCGGGGTTCAAGCCGTGTTCGGCGGATGTTCCCGGCGGTGCGGCATCGAGCGCCCGCGCGTCGGCTCAAGAAAAGCCGCTCATCCGCAGAGGACGCAGATTCACGCAGAGCCGATGTGGGCCGTCTATTCCTTTCTCTGCGTCCTCTGCGTCCTCTGCGGATCCTCGGTCTGCGCCCGGCGCAACGGAACGAATCGTCCGCGCCAAGGAGCCAGCCCACATTCCTTGGCGCGGGTCAGCCGCGCCGTGGCGGGGATCGTCCACTCCAAGGAGCGAATGACGCACTCCCGGCAGCGGAGGGTCCGCTCCACGGCGGGGACCGTCCACTCCTTGGCCGTGGCCAGCTACTCCCTGGCGGGGACGGCTTATTCCTGGGAATGGACGAATGATTCCAAGGAACAGGTGAGCGATTCCCTGGAATCGCGGTCGATTCCAGCTTCGGATGGGCCTTCCCGGCCTGGAAAACGGGCTTCCGCCATCTTGTGCAGCTTCACTTTAGTTCAGCCGTCGGTGCGGCGAATCCCGCAAGGCGCCTGGCCGCCGTGCCGTTCCATACCCGTGGTCGGGCCTGCCCCCGCCCATCGTATACCGGCCACCGGGTTCGGCGGTTTGATGTCCACGGTCGCGTTTTTCAGCGTCGCTTCGCCACGGGCGACTTTGTCGGCGAAGTCGCGGCAGTTGGAGAGCGGCGCATCGGGCATCGCACCCGTCGTGGTCATGTTACATACTCAATACCTCCTGTGCTCGCCCAATGTCGTATCATGCCCGTGAGGGAGATGGCGCCGCTTCTTAAGGACATGCCGAGAGCACTCCACATGACGATCAGAAGCACACTGACGCAGCTTGGTGGGGGCAGCGACACGCGGCGGAGACCGCCCCGCTCGGGTGAGCGCTCGCGGAGGGCGTCAGGCTGGCGCTGCGCAGCCAGGACTGGAGCGCTGATGACCGCGCTTTGTGCAGCGGGATGCGTGGACGCGCGAATAGCCGCCGTGCGCAGATACAACGAGCTTGTTGACGGCGGGCAGATGGCGTCGGCGCGGTCGCTGGTCGCTCCGGGCGCTCGCGTATGGTATGAAAGCCCCGTGGGCGAAGGGAATCCCTGGACGCCGGGCGAAGGATCGTGGTCGGGCTGGGATCGCCATTTCAATTCGAGCAAGCGAATCGTCGGCGATTATCAACGCGATGACGAAGCCGTCTGGGCCGTGTTCGATGAAACCAACGGATACTACCGGCTGACCGAGCGGCAGTGGTCGCGCACGATGCTGACGTGGTATGTGGACGACCGGGGGTTGATCACGGGGCTGTTCGTGGCGGGGGTCGGCGAACCTGTCAGCCGCGCCGCCGAGTTCAGGACGTGGGCCAAAGCGAACGCCCCTGATGAATATGCTTATCTGTTTCCCGATGATCGGATCGACCCGACCGGCGACCGGCCCGAGCGCATGCATGCTTTGCTCCTGAAATGGCGGGCATCGACGGGTTTGCCGCCGTTGGCGGAATGATTGTCAATCGTGACCTGCGTCACCCGCTCTGGAGAAAGACGCCAGAAAACCGCGGCCCCCGCGAGCTTCAGAGGCGGGAGCTTCCCCTGAGCGAGCTTTCGCCGCTCACGGACATCCTCGAGGAAGAGGAGGGACGCCGCGCTCGATCACGACTGAGGCTGCGGATCATCATCGACAACGATCTGGTCCGCCGGAATCCAGACGACCTTGCCGTCCTGCCAGACGACGATGGGGTCGCCGGTGCGCTTGTGATCGAGGAGTGCGTCGCGCACGGCGTCACGCATGGCTTGATCGATGATCGAGTCGTCGTCGAAGACGGCTCGGATGTCAGCGGTCTCCTCAATCGGTTGAATCATGCCCGTGCTCCTGGATGTCATGCCACCGGTCCTTATCTCGTACCAGGGTCGCCTTGCCTCCCCATCCTCGGGTGATGAGTCGGGGCCTATCGCCCGCCTTATCATAGAGTCGAAAAGCCGACACGATAGGGATGAAGAGATTGACCAGGTTGTGGAGGCTCCGGGAGTAGCGCCGGCGCACCGTGCTCTCAGGAATGTTGTGCCCTCCTCGGCGGACGCGGCCCTCAACCCTCTCAACCGCCATGTCCGCGGAAGGCAGCCACAGGTACACGAGGTTCGTCTCGTAGGCTTCAGACATCCTCGCTTGCAGCCACGGCGCAAGCGACCGCGCGGCGAGGGTGGTCTCAAAGGCGAAGCTGACTCGGGCCGTCACGAGCGCGTTCCTTCGGCTGAGCATGACCCGACCGGCCTCGAACGCGGCGCTATCAGGATCGAAACCCGCGAGTCCTCTGGCGATCACGTCCGCGTTGATGAATTGCGGAACTCGAAGCGCGCCTCGAAGAAGCCTCGGCGCGGCGGTCGTTTTGCCGGCGCCATTGGGGCCGGCGAGGATGATGATTTGAGGCTGGAAGACTCGACTCACTACTGCGTCTAGGGGATTTCAGGGAAACAGGGTTTTGATACGTAGGTCAATCTGCTTTTCATTCGTTCGATGGCCTTTCCCGCAGGCGCGCAAGCAGAAGCAGGGCATGTACGATTCGATCGGCTACGGGCGACCCAAATGCGACCGGCCCCACGAGCCCATGGGAGACGATATTCCTCAGATTCCAACCGCGCTGGTCCGTCAGCAGAACCCGGAGATAGAGCGCGATCCGCTCGGTAAGTGACTCGACGAGCCGTGAATCGGACAACAGCTTGTCTAGGTTCCGTAGGTTGGTCCCGCCATGCCGCCCAACTTCGTACACCGGCCCCCCGCCGGCAATCACGAGGTTGCGGATCGCGGCTTCAATCTGCGGTATCAACAAGTGAATTGCGACCGCGAAATCCTGCTCTACAAACGCGCGGATGCCGCGCTCAACGAGGGGCCGATTCTCGGGTGGAAATGCCGGGGACTGGAAGAGGAAAACAAGATAGCTCTCAGTGTTGGCGTTGTGCCGGCATTGAGCCCGCTCAAGCGCAAGCCGGAGAAACGGGCGCCAGAACGTGAGGTCTTCGGCGATGTGCTGCACCAAACGCCCGTCCAG
Source organism: Phycisphaerae bacterium (assembly GCA_022072505.1). Taxonomy (GTDB): domain Bacteria; phylum Planctomycetota; class Phycisphaerae; order UBA1845; family UBA1845; genus JABWBH01. The sequence continues at coordinate 117,712 of JAJVHU010000042.1, read as the reverse complement.
ATCATCCTGCACGGAACCAACCTCGGCGACTACGCGCCCCCTGTGGTCAATGATGCGGCGCGAGAACAGCGACATGGTCGGCGATCGGTCCGCGATCTTCAGTACCTGCTCTTTGGCCTCCACATGGTCCGGCAGGAAGTGAATCGCGATCCGGGCGAGTGCCTCCGGCCACGTTCCAGCGGTCATCTCGTTCGCGAACTCTTCAATCTCCTTCGCACTGAACTCCACTCTATGCGAGATCGTGGCCATGTTATCGTGCGAGCGCGCGCCCAGCGACCGGAGCTGCGGCTCCATCGCGTCGGCCTCCGCCCTCAAACCGAAGTCCAGCAGCGTGCGGTGAACCTTCTCTAGCCACGCCGCCCCCAACAACGGCATTGCTTTCTGGGCGATCTTGATCCACACGTGAGTATACGTGTTCATAACCCGGCGGAGATCGTCCATCAGGTTCTTGCGCCGGTAGTAGCGCGCCAGCCGAAGCGCCGTAGATTCCGCGCCGAATGGGTCGAAGTGCGGTGGCTCACTATTCGCGACGCGCGCGAGCCGCGCTTCGAGGTCGGCAATGATCCGCCGCTCCTGATCGGGGGTCAGTAGGTTCTCGTGCCGACCTTCGATCAGCAGATCGTAGGCCAAGCCCCACGTGCGTTTTTTGTCGTCGCTTGCGGTTTTGCTCTCGTACTCGATTACCGCAGCGCAAACCGCGCCAGCACGCTGCATGTCTTTGATGGAAAGCGCGATCGATAGCGCTCGCTTCAACTTTCGGAGGGCGTCGCGGGAATGCTCGCAATGCCCACCAGTAATGAGTTGTACCGTCGCGCAGATGGCCATCTGGGCGAACCGGACATCTGGCTTCTTACCAGTAATGCGACGCGATAAGTCCCAAACAAGATCGGCGTAGCGAATCCTCATGCGCGGGTGCGTGCAAGCATCGGCACGGCCCTGCCAGTATTCGATAATGAGCTCTGTGACCTTGTCGATGCTCGGTGCTTCCCGCTCAGTCCCATCCTCGGCTTTCCAAAGGTTCTTAGGACCGTAGTAAGTTGACCAGCGTGACTTTTCGCCGACATTCCCTTCTGCCACGCTGAAAGCGATCCCCTCCGCCGACTCTCGAAGGGTGAGTTCGGCGCTTTTTCCTGCGCGTTTCCAGAGCGCATCCTGTATCGCGTCAGCTATTTCCTGCTCGTCGAATGCATCAGTGCGGTTTTCGAACCGCGAGAGAATTCCATCAACCTTGGCGTCGCTTTCGTTCATTCTTGCTCATTGTCCGGTACAATTCGGAAGGCTCATTCGGCGGATGGCGACCAACAGCGTCATGTGGGGGGATTTCTTTACTCCTCAAAAAACTCTCCTACCGTGCATGAAAACCCCGGGAGCACCGCGTCGTCGGTGATCATATCGTTCTCCGTGTATTCCCGCGGCTGGGCGTCGCCTTGGACGACGTGCAGCGTGCGGTGCCTCGAGTCGATGATCTACCCACAATTCACGTTGTAAGTAGCCGGGTGTCGTCCTCTGATTGCCTTACTACGCCTCCACGTACTCGCAGACGCTCGTCGGTTCAGGAACGTCGAGGCCGTCGGCCCGGAGGCCGTCCAGATGGAATCGAATCGCCTCTCGGATTTCTCGCTGCGCTTCCTGCTGGCTCGCGCCGGTTGCGACACAGCCCGGGAGGTCAGGTACGAATGCCGAGTAATTCCCGTTGGCTTTCTCGATGACGATGGCGTAGCGCATCACGGTTTCTCCTTGAGCCCCGCTTGCTTAAGAATGCTGTTCAGCGTGCCCGGTGCAAGCTCGTCCGAAGGTTTGCCGGCGATGGTGACACGACCAACCTTCGTCGCATGTTTGAACTGCCGATGGCTTCCCTTTGTGGCCACGAGGCGCCACCCGTCTGCCTCAATCAGTTTGATCGCATCGCCGACTTTCAACTCTAGCTCAACTCCCGATTCTATCATGCATGCTGGTTGTGACCACTTCATTCGTTACCGGACGACCCTCAGCGGCACGCTCCCATCCCCCCTCGGCAACGGGTCGGGCGGTTTGATGTCCACGGCCGCATTCTTCAGCGTGGCCTGCCCGCGGGCGAGGGTGTCGGCATTGACGAATTCATCGACGCCGAGCGCGCCTTTGAGCAACCTTGGCGCAGCGGTGGTCTTCCCGGCGCCGTTGGGCCCGGCGAGGATGATGATTTGGGGAATGGCCGTTGGATTCAGAACAAGGTCTCCGGTTGCCTAAATGGAGGGCTAACGCCACCGCAATCGTCAGGGGTGACCTTATGTCGCGGACATTCTTTGGGGTGCTTCGGGCACTCCCATGATTCCCCCTTCCCTCTTCTCACGCGACGGTATTTCGTTTTGTGATCGACGCTGCAGAGCGGTGGTTCGAGAAACGGTGCTCGCTGATTGATGTCGACGAGGTACTTGCAGCCGGTGCTCTGATAGTCGGCGCAGCCAATTTTCATCGGCTGCTTGTCCCATTGCGACATGGGGCGAGCCTGATTTACGACCTGCGTGGCCCCTTGGCATTGCGGGCAAGTGCGCGGATGCGCCCCCGGTCCCGCTGCGGCGCGAATGTGCCGGGCCTGGAGATAGTCCAAAACCGTTCGGGCATAGTCAGCATTCTCTGTGCGGTGCATGATCTCCGCCCGGCCACGATGGCTGGCCCAGTTAAGGCTGCCCGTATAGTGAATGCGGCCGTCGATGACAATGTCCTTCCCGTGTAACCCCATCGCCGAAACGACGACAGCCCCAAGCTGGCGCAAGGAGCAAATCGCCTTCTCGACGTAGGAGCGGTTTTCCGCCTCCGACGGAGGCGGGGTTACGAGAGTCACCTCCACACCGCGTTCGAGCGCTTGACGAACGAGTGGTTCCACGGTTGGCCATCGATATTCGCCGAAGAATGGGACGAGGCCGAAGACACTCTCCTTTGCAGCGCGCAGATCCTTGAAGAACAAGTCGAAGAAATTGTCTTCGTCAAGTATTGAGTGTGCGGGGACATTCGCGCTGCCCGGGATGTGGTATGTAGCCGAGGCTTGAGCCACGCGGCCCGCGAAACCGACTTCGACCATCTCCAGAGCCGACACAAGGTCAGCGTGATCCTTCAGATAGTGCCACAGTTGCCCCAAGCCGCTGGTAGGTTTTGCGTGACGATTCAGCCACTCCGACGAACCGATGAGCACGAACTTTGATCTGGCGCGTGTCACTGCGACGTTCAGATCGCGCTTCACTTCCTTCGATTGATTCGGGTTGCACAGTCGCGCAGTCCAATATGGCTCATCGAGCACAGTGTCGAAGATGATCAGCTCCGCCTCGCCTCCCTGAAATGTGTGAACAGTGCCGACCGCGACCCACGCCGACAGCTCAAGCGCCTGTATCAACCGTGACAGCAGGCGCCGCTGTGCGGCGTATGGCGTGACTATCCCGATCGGCGGGGCATTAGCCTGATCCGGTTTTGGAATTCCCGCTGCAGCCATCGCAGCCAATTCTGCTGCGATCTGCGCCGAATACAGATTAAAGCGGCTCAGGCTGCCAGCCTGACGACCACACCATGCGTGTAAGTCTGCCGTATCGACAAGAGTCAGCGCATTCGATGGCAGGAACGTTAGCCAGTCCGGCTGGGTTCGCTTCAGCACATCCGCGTGATCGCTGAGCCCCTTCGGACCGTACGAGATCGCCCGCGCCACATCCGCGATCGGGCGAAGCATCCTGCGTTGAGTGTGCAGCCGGGATAGTGCTCGGTGGTTTGTCGGTTCGAGGTCACGCGCGATTCCTGACAGATGAAATGCGTCCTGCCGCAACCGCACGTTGGTGATCTCGTTGTCGCTTCGGACAATTGGGGACAGTTGCTTGAAGTCACCTACGAGAATAACGCGACGGAGCGCTCGTCGGCCAGCCATAAAAAGCAGGGGAGGCAGCGCCATCGAGATCTCATCGACGATCAGGGCATCAAATCCATGGCCGTCAAGTTGGTTGCCCACGTAACACTTGGTGAGCGTTGCGGCCACTACGCGAGCCTCGGCAATGACTTCTCTTTCGAGGACATCCAGGCGCGCCCTCAATTCTGTCAGCCGATGTTCGATTTGTCCCAGCTCAGTTTCGATGGGGGCAAGTTGCTGCTTCAGTGCCTCAAGGGTCGGCAGCCGTTCGCACATTTCGCTTTGCCTATTCGTCTCAACGCGCAGAGACTCGGATGCTTGCTCCGCGCACCGCGCGGCGGCGGTGGCGGAAGTGGCGGCAGCGGACGCGACGCTCCATGCGCGCTTCGCCTCAGCCAGCAATTCCTTTGCACGCGAGATTCTTGTTTCCCGAAAGAACCAAACCCGATCAGCTTTTTCGAGCGACTTTGCACATGCTTTAAACCGCGCGATTGCTTCCGAATGCTCCTTGGTCTTGAGTGCCGCAGACGAGGCGGACTCGCTCGCCTGACGTTCGACTTCCACCAATCGTCGACGCAACTCACTAAGGCGGTTCCACTCTGCCAACTGGGCGTTCAACGGCGCACGCGTTGCGGAGAGCGGCGCTGCCCTGCGCTGAAGCTCGCTGATCTCCGATTGAATCTCCTGCGCTCGTCGCTCGACAATGCGGTCAAGGCGCACGGCCTCGGGCACCTTCGGGTTCGTGACGCGCCCGATCCGAACGATCTTTCCTTCTCGCTCGAAATCAGAATCGGCGAGCGGGCCTACGTCTGGTTTCACGGTTTCGTAGATTGACTGGTCAACGGCGGCGTGCGTATGACTCGTCATCAGTACGCGCTCACCGCGCGCGACCAGCGCCGCGATCAAATGCGCGATGACGTAGGTCTTTCCAGTGCCCGGCGGGCCCCAAACAAAGGTGATATCGGAAGCAGATGCCTGCTCGATGACATTGCGCTGTTCTCCAGTGATGCGATTGAGCGCCGGTATCGCGGGTAGTGCTGCCTTGCACGCCCCGTTCGATTTCGGATGAAACATGTCCGCCGTGAGCGCTGAAACGGCTTCAGTCTCAGCGGCGACCGCATCCAGGGCGTCCGCGAGTTTGCGGAGCAATCCCAGGTCATCAACCCGCAATAGCGCGCGGGCGATGTGCAAGTCGAGCGCCTCCGCGGCTTCGAGCTGCACGTCAACGCGGTTGTATTCTTGGGCGACCACAGTCGCCTTGAATTGGCGACCTTCTACGTCGAGGGTGCCGCTCGCGTCCTCGGGCACGAGTGTGCTGTCAGCGAGCGTGAAACGATAGATCGTGTACGGCGACTTCTCCGGCGTCACACGCTGCCCAGCATGCAACTCGTATCTCTGCTCGCCGCCCTTTTTCTCCAACTCGGCAACCTCAGCGCGAACGGCTTCCGCGAACCAGCGCGCTAAGGCGCGAGGCTCGTTCGGGATACCTTCGTGTGCAGCTTCGCTGGCTCCAAGATGAGGACTATCCACAGGGTGAAGTATACTGTCATCGGGTGCCGCGGCTCAACGCTTGATGACGCTGAGCGGCACGCTTCCATCCCCCCTCGGCAGCGGGTCCGGCGGTTGAATGTCCACGCTGGCGTTCTTCAGCGTCGCTTCGCCGCGGGAGACTTTGTCGGCGAAGTCGCGGCATTCCGAAAGCAGCGCGTCGAGCATCTGCTCCGTCGTCACGATCGCCTTCTGCTCGCCCTGCACGTAGATGATCCCCTTGCCGCGGCCTGCGAAGATGGCCACGTCCGCCCCTTCGCACTCGCCGGGACCGTTCACCACGCAGCCCATCACCGCGAGCTTGAGCGGCGGGAGCTTTTCCTCCGCCAGCTTGTGCCGCACGTCTGTCACCAGCTTGTACAGGTCCACCTCGATCCGCCCGCACGCGGGGCAGGCGATCAGCTCGGGCTCGGTGCGGCTGCGGAGGCCCAGGCAGCAGAGCAGTTCCTTGCCGTCCTCGACTTCGTACACCGGGTCAGCCGCGTAGGAGATGCGGATCGTGTCGCCGATTCCGTTAGAAAGGAGCGTTCCCAGGGCGGTGATGCTGCGGATGCGGCCGGTCTCCGGCGGGCCGGCGTGCGTGACGCCCAGATGCAGCGGGAAATCGAAGCGCTGCGAGAGCGCGGTGTAGGCGTCGATGACGATGCGCGGGTCGATCGACTTGGCGGAGATGACGATGTCGTGGTAATCGGCTTCGTCGAAAATGCGAAGATACTCCTCCGTCTTTTCGATCATGATGCGGATGAGGCCGCCCGCGTAATCCTCGGTAAGGGTGGCCTTCTCCTCCGCGCGCGTGTCCTTGTCGCGGCGTTCGACGATGCCGCCCTCGTTGACGCCGACGCGGATGGGGATGCGCCGCTCCTTGCACGCGGCGATGACGCGGAGCACCTGCTTGCGGTCCTGAATGTTGCCGGGGTTGAGGCGGATCTTGTGCACGCCGGCTTCGATGGCTTCCAGCGCCCGCTGAAAGTGGAAGTGCACGTCGGCCACGATGGGCACGGGCGAGGCTGGGAGAATGTGCTTGAGCGCCTCGGTGTCCGCCTTCTCCGGCACGGCCACGCGCACGATGTCCGCGCCCGCCCGTGCAAGCTTCTGAATCTCCGCGATGCAGGCGTCCACGTCGTGCGTGTACCCGGCGGTCATGGTTTGCAGCACAACGGGCGCGCCACCGCCGAGCGGGACGGCGCCGACGAAGACCTGACGGGTTGGACGGCGGGAAGTCATGGTTTAGGATTTAGCTTACTATGCGGCTCAAGATCTTCCAGGCCTTATTCGCCGCAGCGTCGAGCCTCTCGCTCATGGGACTTGGCGGCTGCTGCTCGTCGATGAACCGCCATGACCCGCCTGTCGCGCTGGTGCGGTCGGCCGAGACCTGCATCGAGCGGATGTATGCCGTTCTCGAGCCTGCGCCTCCTGAGAGGCGCTGGCTGGTCTTATACGGGCTCTTGGAGCCGGACGTGATCGTGTACTACCTGAACCATCCTCACACCGAGCACCCCACGCACGTCCGAGGTGAGTACCGGGTGAATCTCTGCCTCCCTCGATGGCACGCGACCGTAAAACCCGCCCGGCGGGCTGTGACCCCCGAGGGCGTTGTCGAACTCTGGACATGTCACTACGGTGGACAAAGTCGGTGGTACGACAAACTCGACAGGCATCACTACATTTATACGGTCACCTCGCCCGCTGTTCATGGCGTCCGAACGATCCTCAGTCGCTCAGAGCGCATAGACGAAACAATTGGTCACCAGACCGTGCCCGATGTGGCCGTGCTCCCGGACGGACGGGAAGTAAGGTTGCCGGTTGACCTCGAACCGCCTCAATGAACCTGACAGGGGGCGCGGGCCATCCGCGAGCGATTCTCCTGGATCCTGGGCAAGCAGGCGTGCATGTCGTGCGTGTACCCCGCGGTCAGGGTCTGAAGCGCGACGGGCGCGCCGCCTCCCAGCGGCACGGCGCCGAGGAGGACTTGACGGGTTATGCTTCTGTCAATCACGCTTTTGCTCACTGTTTTCGCCGGCTTTGTCGAGTATAATCCAGTATCGAAGGCGGGGGTATGGAACGATGATCGGATCGAGGGCGAGTTCTGGCGCTCATGATGCAGTGGCGGTCTCGGAGCGCCATGCGGCGCTCCGTGCGTCGTTTCCGGAGCGGCTGGCTGAGTCCTCGAGGTTTCACATGGGTCAAGGCGAGGTTCATCGAACGGTCCGGGAGTTGGGCGCGGATCTCGACCGCGCGGGAATCGACTATGCGATTATCGGCGCGATGGCGCTCAACGCGCACGGATTTGCCCGCGAAACCACGGACGTCGATGTTCTCGTCACGCCGCAGGGACTCGAGCGTTTTCGAAAAGAGTTGGTCGGGCGCGGTTACGCGGAGGCATTCTCCGGAGCGCGAAAGACCTTCAAGAACGCTCGAACCGGCATCAAGGTCGAGTTTCTGACGACTGGTGATTATCCGGGAGACGGCAAGCCGAAACCCGTCTCTTTTCCTGAGCCGTCCCTCGCAGCCGAGCGGATCGGCGACGCGTGTTTTGTCGATCTTGCGACGCTGATCAACCTGAAACTCGCCTCGGGGATGACCCAACCCTCGCGCCGCCGCGACCTCGCCGACGTGCAGGACTTGATCCGAATCCTGGGCCTTTCCGAGGAGTACGCCGGGGGGCTCAACCCGTATGTCAGAGACATGTACTTGACGCTTGTACGCGAGCTTCGGGAGGACGATCCCAATCGTGAGGGCGATTAGGCGATCGAATCCCAACGGACGCGCCGCCGCCGAAGGGCACGGCGCCGACGAGGGTTGGACGGCGTTGGGTCATCGATGATCCGTCTTTTCGCAAATGGAGTCCGTTGAAAGGTGCGTAGCCCATACCAAGTGCGCCAAGTCTTTCATCGAATCGACGCCTGCGGGAAGCAACGGGTATCGGCGACGTGTGATACGAGCCAAGAGTGCGGAGACGACGAACACACAAGCGATTGCCGCCGCCCAATCCAATCGGCATCCGAAGAAACAGATCAGGCTCGCGAGCGCGCTCAACACGGCAACAACCCAAGCCCATTCACCGAGTGAGTACGCGCGCGTCAGCCACAGATCGGGAAGCGAATCCCCCGCGAGCCATCGAAGCCGGGGCCATAACCACAGAAGCTCTCGACCGCGCAACCGTTCAGCAATGCGGTCGCTGGGCATCGCCGCCCCCAATGAAGATCGCTGCTCTTCGAGAATGTCCCGTATGGCAAAATAAGCGCCGGCCTCACCGCAGCGTTTGCCCAGGACACGGGCGGATTGCAGGGGAACGCTTCGGAGTCGCGGCAGAATGAATCTCGCGAGTCCGGTCCAGGTGCCCGTCTCCTTGTACTTCAGAACCCATTCATCCCGCCGCATATGAGCCAAGTGCGCGACGCCTGTGTAGGAGTTGATCTCCTCCGAAGACATAACGATTCCGAATTCTTCATCAGCAGCGAAGTAAAGATCGATAGGATCGAGATCTGTCAGACCCGGGGTGCTGTCAATGAACTCTTCGGGCTGAATGTCGCGTTTCGCGCCGAGGGTTCGCGCCAGGCGATTAAGCCACAAGAGCATCCTGTCCATATCCGCATGTGAAGGAGACTCATTCATGCTCAAGGTCTTCAATAGTGGGTGATCGCACAGCCGCCGACCAGAAGATACTCAACCTTCCCCGAGTTCCGCAAACTCAAAAACTCTCTGAAGTCGGCCGGTCATCGCGGCGTCGCCATCATTGATCTGCCGATGATGCTGCGTGGCCTGTCGGCGCTCCTCGGGCGTGCGGCTCAGCCAGTAGTCGCGCTCGCCGTCGTCGTCGAGCGTGCCGAATTCAAAGACGGTGCGATCCATCCGGGCCGCGGCGACCCGGTTCGTCGTGAAATCAAGCCCTTGATTCATCGCATGGGATTTTACGCGATTCCGCGGCAAAACGCCACGCGGACCATGTCCCCCCTTGGCCGGCGAGCTTCTGTAACCCGGGCGTGCAGGCGTCTGCGTCCTGTGCGTCGCCGGCGGTCAAGAGCCCGCGGCACGACGGGCGCGCCGCCGCCGAGCGGGACGGTGCCGACGCGGACTTGACGAGTTGTGCGACGTGAGATCACGGAAGGAATCGTACACGCGCTGGCTCGTACGCTTCAAGCGGACGATTGGAGGCCAGCGCGCTTGGTCGTTGCTCGGCACCCAAGCGCCCCGGTCGATTGTCAGGGCCGCGTCGCGCCACGCACAATCTCAACGCCGCTTCGAGTACTGATGAATCTCGCTACAGCCTCGAGTTGTTCCGGCGGAAGCCGTCATCCACCGCCAGAGCTTCGGTCAGCGGCTTCTTCGCCGTGGCCCAAGACTGTCCGTTTCTGCTGGTCGACACACTGGCGTGCATGTAAATGACGTCCGCCCGACTGACGCCCGTCAGCGCCGCCGCCGTCACGACGGCCGCAAACGTCCACCCCAGCCTATGCCCCCCCGCACAACCCGCTCCACCTTTGTGCATCAAACTGCGCGTCTTCAGCGCAACCCATCCGCCCCTTGTTCAACCCAACGATCGTCGTCATTTTCATCGCCATCCTCCGTGAAAAAGAACCTTCGATCCCCGATCTCCGCCCCAGGCCGCAAGCCACGAGCCGCAAGCCGAACCTCGCGGACGCCTGCCCGATCCCCGAGTCCCCGAAACCCGAGTTCTGAATCCCGATCCCCCTGATATCGAACCGCATCCGCCGAACCCAACATGAAGATTCCGCGACGGGGAAGGCAGGGGTTTGTGAATCGTGAAGCGTGAATCGGGGATCGGGGGATCGGGTGGCGGGCGTAGCCCGCCCTACGTGGGCCGGAGATCGTGAATCGGGGTCAGGGACGTGCAGCGTTCGTCGACGCAGTGCCTCCCTTGCGTCTTCGGCGCGCTGTCGATCCCCGCGAGAGGACCGGGGCGGCTGTGCGCAACCCGACTCGGACCGGCATGGGTTCCGCGGATCATAAGGATCTCTCCGTGAAAAAAGCGACGGGCATAGCCCGCCTTATGGGACTCGGTTTTGCGAAAACCTCCTGGATCTTGACAGGCCAAATCAAGGCTGCGTAGATTGCACCCAAGGGCAGGCTCGCAAAGCCCGCAAGCTCTCATGACGGTAGCCGTTGGACAACGGTCCCGACGACCCAAAAGACATTCCTGATGGACTCTGATGTCAACGAAAAGTTGGCCGTCGAAACAGGCAGCCAGGTTGAGTCTTCGCCGCCCGCATTGATGGAAATCAGGCTTGGCGCGTCCCAGCCCTGGCAGGATCGGATGGTGAAATGGTTCCTGGTCGGAAATGTCTTCCTGACTCTGGGCGTGATAGCGATTGGCGTCATCGCCTGGCAGGCCGGGGCACCCAAAGCGCTGGCGATGTTCCCGATCGGACTGGGTTCCCTATACCTGCTGATCCTTCCGTTTGAGATCCGGCGTCGGGCCAACCCAACGGAGATCATACTGAGGAAGGGAACACTCTGGACCCGTCGGGGAAGTCGAGAGCGGACGATTATCGCCTTGGCCGAGATTCAGGAACTGATTCTGTGGCGCAGCGCAATTCCCGGAGTTTTCAGCGCACCCAGCGGGGACGGCTTTGACGCCCTGATCCTGATGAGAAAACCGTGGGATGCCTGGCCGCCCCGGTGGCAACGCTCTCTGCGCCAGACTCCAAACCTGATGTGGCGCGGCGTCAAGTGTTTTCAGGCATCGTCGTTTGATCGATCACTCACCGATGTCGCCCGGTTTCTTGCCGGCGAGGTGCATAAGACCACCTCTCGCCTGCCCCAGATTTATTCATTGGCCTACGAGGAGGGGCCGACCCTGCTGACCGGTTGGTCAGAAATCCACGATTGGTATGCCTCGCCCGCGGCTGCGGATACCGGCATCCCATCGGGAACGGTCTGTCGGTCGTGCCACTACGACCTGCGAGGCCTGGCGAGCGATGGGAGGTGTCCGGAATGTGGCACGCTGGTGGAAACGACGCTCAAAGGGAACCGGTTACGTAACGCAGACTCAGATTGGCTGAAGCGGGTGGCGCGTGGGGCGCGGCTGGCCGCGAGGGGCGGACTTGCATGTACATTAATCATCGCGGCCATCTATTCCCTGCTCCTTTTTGCTCCCAAACCAGTCCCGCCAGGTTACCTTCCTCTTGTGGTGGCCTGTATTCTTCTGGGCACAGCGTTTATCCCCGTTGCGGTGGGAGCGTGGATGATGACGCGACCGGAAACCCCGGAAACCGACAAATCCTTCGAGACGATGCGGCGTCCAGCACGCCGGTTGTGGTGGTTCCCACTGGTTTTCATTTTCGTTGCGTGGACCGTTGGCGTCCCGCTGCGATTTCTGGTGATCAGCGTTGTGGCCTCGGTTCTGGCTCCACTCGGCGCACTCGTTTCATACACCGGCGCGTTGCTTGGGCGCGCGGATGTGCGAAAGTGGCCCATGTTTGCAGCGGGAGAGGGCGCATTAGCGATTTTTCTGGGGTTCATTGCGCCGATGGTGATGACGCAGTCACACCTGGTGGGTTACGTCAAGCGCCTCATACCGGGGTCAGCCAATGCTCCGGCAGGCGGCGTTGCGCCGCCGATACCGCCCCCGGTGGCACCCACGGTCAACCCGCTTGCCGATTCGGCGATGCTCAAGGCGTTCCTGCTTCTGGGAATTATTCTGTTTATCAGCTCGACGGGGGCGCTGTTTTGGGCGCCGATCGTGAAGCTTGCCGCTGAAATCCGGAAATGGGTTGAAGAGGAAAAGGAAACGTAACCAGAGCCGGTGCGCGGGGCGCGCGGGATCGATGGTCTTTAGGGAAAGTGCGGTTCTTCGCGATACAGGCGCTGGCGTGGTTCATGGAACATCGTTTCGCTCTTATGGAATCGGTTCAGCAAGAAGAGTTCCAATCCCGACAGCCACGGTCGAAGGTGGTGCAAAGCTCGGCTTTCCCTTCGGGGTCAGGTCAGCATTGAAACTGCTTCTACGCGAAAGCGATCGTCGAGATCAGCGATCAGACCAGATCTGACGATCTGTAATCTTCCGTGTGAAAGCACTGCCGCCCGCTCGGCATTGCAGGTCGAAGTCCTTCATGCCTTGATGATACTGAAAAACAAGCCGTCAACCACGCGGGAGGCTTGATTGCGGCCGGCTTGGCCCGGGTTGTCCGGTTTGGGTTGAAGCTGCTTTCCCGATCCCGCTGAGCGAGGCGCTGCCCGGCTGGAGTCGGCGCCTTGAGGTTTTCCTCCGGCGACCGGCTGATGCACGCGCATTTTTAAGCGGCGGGGCGGCGGCGCCGCGCTTACATGAGCTTGAAGCTGCCGACTTCGACCGCGGGCTCCGAAGGCGTCTCGAAGGATTCCGCCGGGCGGGCGCGGTATTGCTCGAGGATGCCGCGGATCCACATCCGCGCCCGGTCGTTGAGGTCGAAGTCGTCGGTCATCAGGCGTCCGGGCGTGACGAGGATGCCCAGGTCGCTGCCGTGATAGCGGTAGTCTCCCTCGCGGGCGATGCGCAGGAAGAACGCGAGCGACTCGTCCTCGACCGTGCGGCGATGGGTCTGCATCCGCACGTACTCCAGCCGCCCGTCGGGACGCATGCGCCAGACGCCGCTTTTCGGCGCGGACGTGATCAGCTCCACCGTGTCGGGCACGTGCTTGATGACGAGCTGGCCCCAACTGTCGATGTTCGCGGGGTCGGACCACCGGTCATTGATCGCCGCAACGTCTATGTCGAAATCGACGCCGGACCACTCCAGAAGGTGAAAGAGGAACAACGGCGCGTCGGCGTGGGCGAACGTGGCGAGGTTGGTCATGCTGCTGGCGCCGGTGATGCGCGGGTTGACCTCGCCGAGATAGAGCTTGCCGCTGTCGAGGTCGGTGAGGTAGTCGATCTCGAAGTACCCCCGGTATCCGAGACGACGCAGCGCCTGTCCGAACTGGAAGGTGTACTTGCGCGCCTGGTTGCGGATGCGCCGGGTGAAGGCGTCCGCGTAGACTTCGTTCCCGCACCAGCCGCCGCGGTACGGCGTCAGCTCCTTGAAACCGATCAACTCCGTCATCAGCGGTCCGACGATCGTTCCGTGGCGCGTGACGCAGGCCTCCTGCGCCGACCCGCGGCAGCGGATGCGCTTCATGATCTTGACCTTCGGCTCGCGGAGGATTTCGTCCGCGTGGCGCTCCCAGTCCGCCTCGGTGCTGATGAAGAACGTCGTGTGCCCCGAGTCGCCGAACGAGGTCTGCACGACCAGGTCTTCGCCCAGCCGGCGCGAGAGCCTGCGGAGCTTCGCGTAACTGTCCACTTTCGCCAGCACGTTCGGCACGCAGGGGACGCCGGCGCGCTCCGCGATGCGGGTCGCCTCGACCTTGTCGTCCACCTTCCGCCGCAGCGCCGCGGAAGGGAAGCAGATTTCGAGCCCGCGATCCTGGCACAGCTCCTCCGTGCGTTCATCGAAGAAGAGGAAGACCGCCTTGCCCCCAGGACCGCGCCGGTCGATGAAGTCGATGACCTCCTTGTGCTCCAGCAGGTAATTGTTGATGTCCTCGATGCCCGCGAAGGGGCGATGCGGCATCTCCGACGGCACGAACACCGCCGGGTGCTGATGATCGAAACAGTCGATGTAGTTGATGTAGCGGAAGTTGCGAACCCACTCATCGATGCCCAGGAGATTGAAGTTCGTGGCGGAGATGAAGTAGATCGGCGTCTCATTGCGATGGAAGAACCGGCGAACGTCGCTGAGGCCGTGAAGGATCCGGCGCTTCCGCGCGGAGCGTCGCGCGGCGGGGCGGCGAGTCCGGGGCGTCGTCTGTCGGCTTTTCTTCGGGGATTTGCGCTCGCTCATGTCGTGATGTTCCCTCGTGTCCGGCCGAAGACGCGATTCCGCATTGCGCCGTCGAGACGCCGACCGGGTGTGCATCGCCTCAGCCAGGGGAACGTTAACCCAAGCCGAACGCCCGCGGAAGCATCCGGACGTCGCCTGCGGGGAGATCGCACGGGCTTGCGCCGGCTGTGCGCAAGAGGGGGTTCCGCCGCCCCAGGACACGAGGGTTCCGAGGAACGCACATTCAACACGAGAAAGCGACCGCTCGCGGCCGGCGGAAATGCGAGTCTGCCGGCGTCTTCCAGTTCCGTCTCGGAACCCGGCTTGGTGGATTTCACGTCAGGTCCGCTGACCTGATACAGGCGTTGAGACGCGGATCGATCGCCGGCGGTCTCGGAGTCGTCGTGCGGCAGGGCAAGCCCTTGACGGGCATCGAGCGTGGCGGCGGCGGATTCAGGGGTCGAAGAAAGAAACAACCGCGCCGAGCGTCTGAATGACGCGCGGCGCGGTCGATGCTCAGCGGGACGACCCCCTCGCTTTGGCGTCGTGTCGCGGCGTCCGATCGGAACTCCGCAACTCCCGCTTTCAGAATCCCTTGCGACCCCCCGCTCAAGATTCCTGATGTAACGGGGGTCAGAATACACCGTCCCGGGGGGTTCCCGGTCAAAGCGACCTAAAAAGGTAGATTCAGCCTTTTTGTGAATAACGGGGGTGGGCCGCCCCTGGAAAAGGAAAGGGCTGAACCTGGCGGTCCAGCCCCTGTCTACGCATAACATTCCTTAAAATATTGACTTACGAACGTCGGACTGCCGGCGTTCACTCCTCAACGGATCACCCACTCCTGCGGCATCATCGTGACCACGCCCTCGGCTTGGATGAGTTGGAGCTTCTTGACCGCCCGGATCAGCGCCGCCGCCCGGACCGGGTCGAGGGTCTGGGCCAAGGCATGCACCTCGCGGACCAGCGGGGAATCCGCGGCGAAAAGCGAGGCGCCGGCGCGGGACTCCGCGTATTCCTCGTCGTCGCCGCCGCCGAACATCATCTTGAACATGTTCGGCGCCTCGGGGTAGGTGCGGAGGTCGAAGTCCTCGAGGTTCGCCTTGTCGGCGGCGTAAGCAACCGCGTCGGCCATCCCGCCGATCTGGTCCACGAGCCCCAGCTTCAGCGCCTGCTCCCCGGTGAAGACGCGTCCGCCGGCAAGTTCGTCGATCGGTTTCGCCAGCTTGGACCCGCGGTACTTCGTGACGTGTCCCTTGAAGATGTCGTAGATGTCGTGCATGTACTTCGTCATGCGGGCGCGCTCGTCGTCGTTCCAGACCGAGGCGCTGCTCATCATCCCCGCCATCTTCCCGCGCTGGTAGCCGTGCCAGTTGATGCCGAGCTTATTCCAGCCGCCGGTGGTGGCGAGCTTGCCGCCGATGACGCCGATCGACGCGGTGATGGTGGTGGCGTCGGCGAAGATGGCGTCGCCGGAGCAGGAGACGTAGTAACCGCCGCTGCCGGCGACGTTGCCCATCGAAACGATGACGGGCTTGCCCTTCGCCTGCACGCGCTTGACCGCGTCAAGGATGATCTCGCTGGCCAGCGCCGATCCGCCGGGCGAATCCACGCGGAGCACGACGGCCTTGACCGACGCATTGTCGGCGACCTTGTCGAGGGCCTTGCGGATCGTGGTGCTGTAAGCGCCGTCGGAGCCGCCGAAGGGGCTGTACTCGGCCTCGCCGGGCTGGATCGCGCCTTCGACGTAGACGATGGCGACGACCGGTTTGTCGGACTCCTCCGGTTCCTCGAGCATCATCTGAAAGATCTTGCTCAGGAAGGTGAAAGGATCGGCGGGGATGTCGCCCAGTCCGTCCTTCTCCCCGTAATTTCTGCGGATTTCGACGCTCCCGCCGTACTGGCTCTTGAGACGGGCGATGAAGTCCTGGCGGTGTTCGACGGCGTCGATGACGCCGGCCTTGAGGGCGTCCTCCGCCGTGTAAGGGCCGCCGTCGATGAGCGCCTTGACCTTGTCCGGCGTGCTGCCGCGACCTTGCGCGATCATGCCGACCAGGCTGTCGTAGATGCTGTCGAAGAGCCAGTTCTCCATCTTCTCGGCGGATTCGGACGGTCCGGTGCGCATGAAGATCTCGCCGGCGCTCTTGAAGTCGCCGCATTGCAGGAAATCCGGGACGACCCCCATCTTGTCCAGCATCCCGCGCAGGTACGGCGACTCGCCGTAAAGGCCGGTGAGCCAGACGTCGCCCGTCGGCGTGATCGAGATGTCGGACGCGCAGCTTGCGAGGGCGTATTCGCCGGTGGCGACGCCGTCGGCGTGAACGTACACCGGTTTGCCCGCGGCCTTGATCTTCTCGACGGACTTGCGGACTTCCTCCATCTGCGCCAGCCCGAGGGCGGCGTTCTCGACGTTGAGGATGACCGCGACGACATTCTTGTCCTCCCGCGCGTCACGCATGCGCACGAGAAGATCCTTGAAGGACGAGGGCATCTCGGACGCGAAAAGCGGAGGCATCTCCTGCGGGACTTCGGTCACCGGTTTCGACAGGTCGATATGCGCGATCACGGACTGCCGCGCGAGCGCGTCCGGCGCCGCGCCGCTGATGACGACGCTTGCGACGCAGACGCCGAGGAACCCCCTTGCGGATCTTGACTTGCTCCACCGATTCATACGTAGACCTCCAGCGTTCAGGACCCTTCACCCACCCGGATGACGATGAATGCTTCACCGCCCGCATGAGAATATTATCGTGCGGGCTCCCTCGCGGGTACGGTCGCGGCCAAGTTACACAACTCCCGACAGGGGCGCACAAATGAGGCATGTCGCGGCGGCGGAAGGTCGCCCTGCGCCGGGGAGAGGGTTACTTCTTGCCCAGCAAACGTTGCCGGCTGAAAAAAGCGCGTAAGACCGCGGCGCAATCGTCGCGCAGAACGCCGCCGACCGTCTCGACCCGGTGATTCAGCCGCGGATCGGTCGGGATCGAGTAAAGCGAGCCGCAAGCGCCGGCCTTCGGATCCGCCGTGCCGAACACCAGGCGCGGCACGCGAGCGAGGACGATCGCCCCCGCGCACATCGGACACGGCTCCAGTGTGACGTAAAGGGTGCAGCGCTCGAGCCTCCAGTCTCCCACGGCTTCTGCGGCCGCGGTGAGCGCGATCATCTCGGCGTGGGCGGTGGGATCCTTGAGGGTCTGACGCTGGTTGTGTCCGCGACCGAGGATGCGGTCGTCGCGGACGATGACCGCGCCGACGGGAACCTCGTCAGCCTCGAACGCCAGGTGCGCCAGATCCAGCGCGGCGCGCATGAAGCGCTCGTCCGCGTCCGGGGCAGGCGCGTCATGGCGCAGGTCGACGGAGATGTCGGGGGTTTCGCTCATTCTGCTCAGGCCGCCGCTTCCGGCGGGTTCCAGGACAGGGCGGAATCTTACAGGAATATGCGGCGGACCGCAGCGAAGCGCGCTTCAGCCGCGAACCCAAGAGGACGGCGCGGCGGTTCCGCCACGACGCGGCGCTTCGACGACGGCGCGGCGCCGCTTGTGTTCGGCGGCGGGGCTGATGTAATGAGCGAAGCGGCGGAGGAGACCGGCGGGGCCGCACGTGGAGGACCGACGACGTGGGTCACACACTCGGGTTCGTCAGGCAGTTCATTGCAAATCCTCACTCGGTCGGCGCAATCGCCCCGAGCAGCCGCATGCTCGCCCGGGCGCTGTGTGAGCCGTATCAGGCTTCGCAGCCGCCGGCCTCGATCCTCGAAGTCGGCGCGGGAACCGGGGCGGTGACGAAGTACATCGGGAGCGTGCTCCGCCCCGGCGACACTCTCGACATCTGCGAGATATCACCGGCGTTCACGGAACTGCTGCGTCGCAACGTGCTGACGACGCCCGCTTTCTCCAGCCCGGTGGCGGCGGGTCGCGTGCGCCTGCTGGAAGGCCCGGTGCAGGACGTCGTCGGCGACCGCAAGTATCACTTCATCATCTCCGGGCTGCCGCTGACGATCTTCACGGTCGAGCAGGTCAGCCGGATTCTTGACTCGTTGCGCCTCAGCCTCCACCCCGGCGGCGTTTTCAGTTACTTCGAGTACATCGGGCTGCGGAAACTGTCCGGCGCCTTGATGACCGGACGGGAGCGCCGCCGCGCGAAGGAGGTCTCGAAGTTCCTGTCGACGAACATCGCCGCGTACCAGTTCCGGCGCCGGACGGTGCTCGTCAATCTTCCGCCGGCGTACGCGCGGCACTGGCGCTTCGACGACGGCGCAACGGCGGCATAAAGCGGACGGCGGTCGTACGCCGCGTCCCTGGCCCGCCTGGCGGACGCTCAGTCGGATTGCGGAGGCAGCGGGTCGGGGTTCGTCGCTCGAGCGCGATTCCCGCGGATTTCGACGACCCAGTCGTCCGGCGTACCCAGCTCGCCGCCGGCGTGGGCTTCGAGTTCGACTTTCGTCAACTGCTCGGCGATCACAAGCGTGTCCTTCGCCTTCAGGTATTTGTCGTACCAGAGGAACATCGGGTTGGATTCAAACCCCTTCTTCCAGAGCTTGATCGAGAAGGACTCGACGTAGTAGTCATGCTCCTCGGTGATGTTGAAGCTCATGCGGACCTTGCCGTCGGGGAGAGGCTCGAAGCTGAGGTCGCAATGCAGGACGGGCGGGACGGCAGGCTCCTCGCCGGGCAGGTCGCGGACGGCGAGGATGCTCTTCGTCTTCTCGATTTCGGGATCGACCGGTTCGATGACGTCGTCTTCCTCGACAGCCGCGCCGTTGTCGTTGACGTCGCCGGAGGGTTTCTTCTGCGTCAAGGCGTAGATCGCCACGCCGGCAAGAATCACAAGAAGCACATAAAGCAGCGGCCGTCCCATCGATGCTCTCCTGTCCGCGTGTCCGCGGCGTCGGCCCGGTTCCGCCCCAGGGTCGGCGATTCCGCGGAGCGCATTGTAATGACTCCTGTCGGAAAGCTCTACTTCCCCCGCGGTCCTTCCGCGGACGCCTCAATTCGGCGCGCTGCGCGTCGCCCGACGATCGTGAGCACGGTCCGCCCGGTCAACGTCCAGCCCAGGAAAGGGGTGTTGAAGCTCCGGGAGTGCAGGACGGTCGGCTCGACTTTCCACGTCGCGGCGGGGTCGAGAAGCGTGAGGTTCGCCGGTTGCCGCGGCGCCACGGCATGAAGGCGGCGACCGAGGACGCGCATCGGCCCTTCCGTGAACCACCGGACCAGCGCCGCCCAGTCCGCCAGACCCGTCTCGATCATCGCCCGCGCGACCAGCGGCACCGCCGTCTCAAGTCCGATCAGACCCGGCGGCGCCTGCAACATGCCTCGGGCCTTCTCCTCCGCCGCGTGCGGAGCATGATCCGTGGCGACGCAGTCGATCGTTCCGTCGAGCAATCCGCGGCGGCACGCCTCCACGTCGGCGGCGGTGCGCAGCGGCGGATGCATTTTTGCGTTCGTGTCGCCGGCGTCACAGGCTTCATCGGTCAGGAGCAGATGATGCGGCGTCACTTCCGCGGTGACGGGCAGACCGTCCTCCTTCGCGCGGCGCACCAGCTCCACGCCGGTTGCGGTCGAGAGGTGCGCCACGTGATACCGGGCGCGGATGCCGCGGCACAGGCGAAGATCCCGCTCGATCATTGCATCCTCGGACCGCGGGTCAAGCCCCGGCCAGCCGTGACGCGCCGCCACGGCGCCCTGGTGCAGCACGCCGCCGGCGGACAGCGCGCGATACTCGCAATGCTGGATCAGGACCGCGCCGACGTCGCGCGCCCGGCGGAAGGCGTCCGCCATCACCGCGTCGTCCTCGACGCCGACGCCGTCGTCGGAGAACGCCGCCGCGCCCGCGGTCAGCAGCGAGGCGAAATCGGCAGGAACGCGGCCCTCGCGCCCGACGGTGATGGCGGCGATCGGACCGACCTCGCAGGCGTCCTCCTGCGCGGCGCGGTCGAGTGCGTAGCGCACGCCTTCGACCGAGTCCACTGCGGGCTTCGTATTCGGCATCGGAGCAACGAAGGTGAACCCGCCGGCGGCGGCGGCGCGGCAGCCCGTGCCGATCGTCTCCTTGTGCTCGAATCCCGGTTCGCGGAGGTGAACGTGGATGTCGGCGAGACCGGGGCAGAGGATCATGCCCCGGGCGTCGATCTTAAGGTGCGAGGATCGGGCGTCAGTTCCGGGACCGAGCGCCGAGCCGTCGAGATTCAAACCTTCCTGCCCCGGCCGGCGGCGCTCATCCGCGGCATGCACGCAAGTTACGGCGTCGATGACCCCGTGCCGCACGACGACGTCGGCGATGACGTCAAGGCGCGCGAGCGGATCGATCACCCGTGCCCCGAGGAGTGAGATTTCGTCGAAGCGCTCGATCCTGATCATGACGATCGTCCGCCGTGCTGCGCGCCGGGGAAGGACGCGGGTTCGCCGGCGCCGGCGGCGCTGCGCCGATCCTGAGGCAGGAAGTTGTCCTCGCAACTCTCCACGTAGCCGCAGTGATCGCACAAGGACTTGCACTGGCGGCGCGACAGGACGCCTCCGCCGCACAGGGGGCAGGTCACGGGCGGAAGGACGCCGCGTTCGCCCCGGCCTGTGCCGGCCGGCGCTGTTCCCTTGTTCGCTGCGGACATGCGTCTAACGTAGGTTCGGGGTCGGACAGCCGCAAGACCGCAACGCAGGCGCCCTCGCGCGCCGGGGAACCCGACGCGCGAAAAAAAACGGCCGCGCCGGGGGTGCGGCGCGTCCGATGCGTCAGCTTGTCTTCCGACTTTGACGCTGTTTCAAAACCGAGACGCGCCCGCCTGTCCTTGACGTCGCGAAGCAAGGTCACGGATAAGAAAGCGAGCCTTTCCCAGCTTTCGCTGGAGATGTTGCAACCGCGTCTTAACCGTCAGACGGGGGGCGATCAATCTTTTTTCTTGCGCTTGCCGCCACCCGACTTACTCTCGCCTTCCGGCTTCTCCGGAGCGGCGCCGCCGGACGACGCGTCGGGCTGGACCGGCTTGGCCGCAGGCGCCGGCTTTGCAGCGGGCGCATCACCCGGCTTCGGAATTTGAGGGGTCGGGCGGTTCTTCCCGAGGGTCGCCTCGTACGCCGGACGCTGTTCCGCCCGAAGCTGCGCCTCAAGGCGCGACACCAGCTCCTCGTACAACTGCTCGATCGGTTCGATGAGGGCTCGCTCCTGCTCCTCCAGAGCCTTCTGTTTCGCCGCGTCGCCCTCAATCAAGGCCTTGCGGATCTCCGCGGCGAGCTTCTGGCGCTCCGCCTTCTGCTGGTTGGTGTACGCCTCAAACTTGGCCAGAACTTCAGTAAGCACGGACCGTGCCGCGGTCGTTTGACCCTCGTCCAACTGGCAGACCTTGATGAACTCGTCCGTGAACGCCGTGAAGCGATCCTTGCTGGCCGCATCCTGCTGAAGCGGCGAGGTGGACGGCGAGGGGCGCGCCGGCTTCGGCGGTTCGTTCGGATCCTTCGCCGACGGCGCCGGCGGGAAGAGGCTGCCGCTTTCGGCCTTGCCTTCCTTCCACTCCTTGAAGCGCCCGTCCACGAAGGGGAACTGGCTTTCCACCATCATTTTGTAGTCGTAGTCGTGCTTGATCTTCTGCTCGTCCGTGAGAACCCCGCGCCACGCATTGTTCCCGTCGATGATCGCCTGCTTCGCCTTCTCGAAGAGCGGGACGGCGGCCTCGGCGATCCGCTTCGCGGCCGCCGCGTCGGGGGTCTCGCCGTTCATCTGATAGTGCATCAGCTCTCGCAGGATCGGCCACGCCTCGCGCTGATGCTCCTGAAGAAACTTCCGCACGCGCGTCTCGAGCAGATCGCGCGTGAAGACGGCCTGATCCTCCGACAGGTTGTACCGGACGGTCAGGTTCTTCGTGATCGTGTCGAGGATCTTCTCCAGACCGAGCATGTCGTCGCCGGACGCGGGAGCGGTCTTGTCCTTCGACGCGGGGTCGCCTTGAGCAGCCGCGGCCTGCGACGCAGAGAATCCCGCCGCCACCGCCAGAACCATCATCCACAGTTTGCTTGATCGAAACATCATCACGTGCCTCATGCCCATCAGGGGAGTGTCCGACCCCTCGGTATGCGGGGAGTCGAGTTTGTCTTCGTTCCGCCGCCGGCCGAAGGGAGGTCACCCAGCCGGGACGTTCCGGCGGCGTCCTTCGGCCTGCCGTGCCTTACTTCAAGAATTATACGACAGACCGCCTGTCCGGGTTGCGGCTTGGGTTTCGCCCGAGAACCGCATGACACGCTGGCTGGAAGCATGATCCGAAAGCGATCCCGCAATCGCAGACGCGAAGAAAGCAACAAGGGCGATGAAAACCGCAAGAAACCGCAGGCGCTAAATCCGGTACTTGCTTCCGAATTAAAGCAACACTTTCAGGCTTGTCTGCGAAACGGGCGAGTCGCCCGGCGCAAGAACGATCGAAGCGGATACCAGATCAGCTTGCGCCGAAGCCGACGGATGCCCGGATCCGCCGGGGCCAACTCGGCGGCCTTGCGAAGGGCCTGTCGCGCGCTGCGCCACTGCCCGAGCTGCATGTGCCCGAGTGCGGCAAAACGCATCGCGTCCGCACACTTGTCGTCAAGCTCGGCCGCGCGCAGGCAGTGCTTCAGCCCCGCTTCATGCTGGCCGAGTCGGTACTGGCAGATTCCCAGATTGATGTGCGCGGCGACGAGCTTCCCTTCGATCGACAGCAGCTTCTGATATGTGGTCGCGGCGAGGTCAAAGCGGTCCAGGTTGAAGTAACAACTCGCCAGGCACGCCAGAAGGGCCTTATCCTCCGGCGCCTCGCGCAGTGCCACGCGAAGGTGGCGCAGGGCGGGCTTGAGCTTCCCGAGTTGCGCCAAGGTGCGGCCGATGTGGTTGTGAATCCCGGGCAACCGGTCGTCGAGCGCAAGCGCCCGCTGAAAGCAGCGCAGCGCCCGCGTGTACTTCTGCGTCTCGAAGCAGACGCCGCCGAGCAGAAGGTGCGCCCGGGGCTCGTCCGGCTCGAGCTCGATCGCCTGATTCAATTTCGTGATCGCCGCGTCCGGGTCGCCCGCCTCGTACGCCGCCTCCGCCATCTCGACGAGGAGTTCGATGTTGCCGGCGTCATTGCGATATTCCGCAAGGTACTCGCGGCGGGCGGCATCATGTTGGCCTTGCGCACGCATCGCCCGCGCAATGCGCGTCCGCACCTCGGGATACTCCGGCTGCAAAGTGAGCGTCTGACGCCAGCAGCGGATCGCCTGCTCATATTGAGCGCGCATCGCCAGCGAAGCGCCAAGGTGGAAAAAGCAGTGCGGACAGCGATCGTCCAACTGCTGCGCAAGATAAAACATTTCTTCGGCCTGCTCATGCCGACCGAGTTCGGCGTAGACCGCGATGCGGTGGCAGTACGCGGGCTCGAAGTCGCGGTCAATCTGCCCGACGCGGTCGAACACCTGCAACGCCGCCGCGAAGCGCCCCAGCGCCATCCGCGTCGTGCCCAGCGCCATCAGCAGATCCTTGTCCGAAGGATCCAGCTCCACCGCGCGCTCGAACGCGGACGCCGCCTGATCCGACCGGTCCATCTGCTGGAGAACGAAACCCCGGTGAGCGTGCCACGGCGCATTGTTGGGATTGATGGCGATCGCCGCGTCCAGCTCCGCCAGCGCTTCGTCCCACTGCTGGGATTCGGCAAGCTGCTGGGCCCGCTCAACGCGCTGTTCGGCCTCGAGCCAGTCGTTCATGGACGAACCTTCCCGCCCGACGCCGGGCGACGCGCTTTTCTCAAGACGCCTGTTATTGTATTCCCCGGAGCGACCCGGGGCAACTCGCCGACACCCGCCAGACGACCCGGCGGGGGAGAGTTCCCGACCCGGCGGATCGCCCGGAACCACGCGACGGATGAAAATCGGCATCCTCTCAGACAGCCACGGACGGACGGCGAAGGTGCGCGACGCGGTCGCGCGGCTGGACGCCAGGGGCGTCGATCTCCTCGTTCACTGTGGCGACGTCGGCGACGCCGACGTCTTCGAGATCTTTGCAGGCCGTCCGTTCCGGTTTGTCTGGGGGAACTGCGACCTGCCTTCCGCGCCTCTGCTGGCCTTTCTGCACGCGACCGGGTTGACGGTTCCCGCACATCCGCCGCTGCGCTTCGACGCGGACGGCGCGTCCGTCGCCGTTTTTCACGGACACGAACCCGGGTTCGCCAGCGCCCTGGCTCGCCCCGACGCGGACTACCTGCTGCACGGTCACACCCACGTCCGCCGCGACGAGCGACGCGGAACGTGCCGCGTCATCAACCCCGGCGCGATCCACCGCGCCACGCCGCCGTCGGCGGCGTGGCTGGACACTCGGACGGACGAGCTGGTCTTCGTCGATCTCACCTAAGACCCGAGGACGCCGCGCGACCGGCCTCTGAAACCACGGCGATCATCCGGGTGATGTTCCCTGACCGGGCGGTCGTCCGCCGCGCACGACGGCTTCGTAAATCTCCCAGGTGCGTTCAGCCATCCGAACGTGAGTCCACCCCCGGACGACCGCCGCGCGCCCCTGCTCCGCGAGACGCCGGCGAAGCTCCGCATCCCGGATCAGGCGGCGAAGCGCGGCCGCCAGCGCTTCAACGTCGCCGGGCGGGAACGTCAGCCCGCCGCCGGACTCCTCCACCAGATCAAGATAAGAACCGTGCGCCGGCTGGACGACCGGCACGCCGCACGCCATCGCCTCCAGAACCGGCAATCCCTTCGTCTCCACGTAACGCGACGGCACGCTGAACACATGCGACGCCTGAAGCAGACGCACCTTCTCCTCGAGGCGGATCTCCCCCAGCCAGTCCACCCGCGACGACAACCCGATCGATCGCACCCGCGCCTGCAACCTCCGCGCGAACGCCCGATCGCCCGGACCGCAGTACCCGGCGATCCGCAGACGGATATCCGGCTCGTTCCCGGCAAGCCGCTCGAAAGCGTCAACCAGAAGATCGAGTCCTTTCTCCGGACATTGCCTTGACAGGTAGCTGATGACCGTCGGCGACGCCGGCGGCGCAGACGCAGGCGTGAACATTTCCGTATCCACGCCCAGCGGGGCGACATGAACCCGGTCCGCGGGAAGCGCGAAATGCCCGATGAAATGCGCGGCGCAATACCCGGTGACGGCGATGAAGGCGTCCACCTCGGCCGCCGCCTCGCGGATCCGCGCCAGCGCTTCCGATCGCCACGGCTGCGGCAGCGCGTCCACGAAGACGTCTTCGCCGCTGAGCGTGCATACCACCGGAACGCCCAGCGCACGCTTCAGCGTCGGGGCGACGCCCAGCAGCATCAGGTCCGGCAGGTTCACGAGGTCCGGCCTCTCGCGCTTCAGCGCCTCGACGAGCGCCCCGACCTCCGCGCGCTGCGGACCGTGCTCACCCTTGAGCATCGAGACCGTCAGCGCCCCGAGATCCTCCGCCCGGGTCGAGCCCGCGAACCGGCTCAGCCAGCTCAGAAGCCGCGGCGACGCCAGCGGTCGCGTCATCCACCCCGGAAGCGACGCCAGCGGACGCACCTTCTCCCGAAGATAGGCCCCGATCCCGCCCCAGTGGACGCGGCGACCGCTGACATCGACTTCATCCGTGCGGATCGGCGTGTACAAAGGCCACAACGAGAGGTCGCGGCCCTGCGCGCGGAGCGTCGCCGCGAGGCGATTGTCGCGAAGACAACTGCCGCAGATCATGCCCGCGGCGCCCGCGGCCAGGTAGACGACTTTCATACCGTTGCGAAGCGGACCGAGTGAACCGGCGGCAGACTTGAACCCAGACTCCGCCAGGAATCCCCCCGATCGTGCGAGACGTAGGCGTTCCCCGTCGTCGACCCGAACGCCAGCACGTCCCCCGCCAGATCCAGCCCGTGACGGAACACGATGTCGAAGCACTGCTCCTGCGGCAGTCCCTTGCGCAACGCCGTCCAGCTCCTGCCCCCGTCCGTTGTCCGGCACACGCACAACGCCTGATTCACCGCCACCCGGCACTCATCTTTGACTCCCGGGACGACCCACGCCGTCTGCGGGTCGCGCGCGTCGACCGCCACCGCGAACCCGAAGTACGCCGGTCCACCCGCCTGCGACACGTCCTGCCAGTTCCGCCCGCCGTCCGTCGTGCGGAAGATGCCGCAGTGATTCTGCTGCCACATGCAGTCCGGAGCGGCCGGGCAGGCGACCAGCAGGTGCGGATCATGTCCCACCTCGACGTTGGAATCCGGAAGATAATCCGCCTTCAGCCCCCGGTTGCGCGGCGCCCAGGTCGCGCCGCCGTCGGTGGACTCGAACACTCCCGCACAACTGACGCCCGCAAAAAGGTGCTTCGAGTCCCGTGGATCGATCACCACCGAGTGAATCCCCGCCTCGTCGCGCCCGCCTCCGAACCAACCGGTCCGCGACGGGTGGTTCCACAGCGACTCGACCAGGGCGAACGTCTCCCCCCCGTCGCGGCTGATGAAAAGACCGCCCGGCTCCGTGCCGATGTAGATCGTCTTCGGCTGATCGGCGGGTCCGGGCTGCAACACCCACAAATACCGCATTGTCGCCGGAACCCCGTCGCGGATCGTGCTGCCCTCGGGGTACGCCGGGCAGGGAACCTCCTCCCACGTCGCTCCCAGATCGCGCGACCGCTGAAGCTTCCGGCCCCAGTGCCCGTGATCGAGACAGACCCAGAGCACGCCGGTCCGCGGATCGAGCGCCGCGTACGAAACGTTGTTCCCCAGGTGGCTGACCGAGCGGTACTTCCAGTCCGTCCCCTTGCGGTCAAAAAGGATCGTCCCTTTGCGCGTCCCGAAAATCAGCAGGTTCGCCGCATCCGACATGAAGACTCTCCTTTGTTGCGCAGGTCCGCCGCTCGCGCAGACAGTCTACCCGCATCCCACGAGGCCCCCAAGCGACCGCCCCCGAGGCGTCAGACCCCGCCGTCCGCGCGGAGTACGCGAATCTGAAGCGCCTCGAGGTCGCCGAAGCGCGCCGCGGCGCTGCCCCGGTTGACCGCAATCTCAAGAAACCCGCAGCTGCCGATCAGCGCGAGCGGAGCTCCCGGCGGGACATCGGCGTAAGTCGCCCGGAGCGGACCGATCGACGCCTCGTTGACCCGCACCTCCGCCTGCTGCGGACGGTGAAGCAGCGGACCGAGATCTTTCGCGTGAATGTTGGTGATCAGGCTGCCGAACCGGTCCGCGCAGATCACGCGCCCGGCGACCCCCTCCCGAGAGAGGACGACGTTCCACTCCTCCGGCAGCAGTTCAAGCCGGTCCGTCGCCCGCCCGAAGCGCTCCGGTTTCATTCCTGAAGCGAGCCGCGCCGCAACCGGGGCGAAGATGTCCCGCCCATGAAACGTGCTGGATACGGCGGGAAGAAAGTGCTGACGGTTCTCCACGACGTGCAGCGCCTCGATCGGAACGTCGCGATGCACGAACGTGATGACGCCGTTGTCGGGCACGAGAAAAAAACTGCCGGCGCAACGTGCAAGAAGAATCCGCCGGTCCGTCCCGACGCCCGGGTCCACCACGCAGACGTGGACCGTCCCCGCCGGGTACCACGGACGCAGGCAACGCAGCACATGCGCCGCCTGGCGGATACCGTAAGGCGGAAGGTCATGCGTGACGTCGACGACGCGGACCCTCGGAGCCATCCCGGCGATGACGCCCTTCATGATCGCCGCGTAGGCGTCGGCCGTCCCGAAGTCGGTCGTCAGCGTGATGAGGTTCACGGCGTCAGATCGCGCCCGGCTGTGCGGCGTCCCCCCCGGGCTTCAGCCGCGCGTCAGAATCCGCTCGGCGGCGTCCAGTCGGCGATGAACACCTGCGCCTCGGACTGACCCGCTCGCTTCGAGGTCCACATCAGCTTCTTCCCGTCCGGCGAGAACACCGGCAGCCCGTCGAACTCGGGGTCGAACGTGATCCGCGTCCGGTTCTTCCCCGCGACATCCATCACAAAAAGGTCGTAGTTCGGCTTTTCACGCTTTGCGTATGCGGCGTGATCCACCTCCACGTAGACGAAGTATTGCCCCGACGGGTGGTAGTACGGCGCCCAGTTGAAAAGCTCGTTGTCCGTCAGCGCCCGATCGTTCTTCCCGTCCACGTCGATCATCCGGATCTGCAGCAGCATCTCCGGCGTGTTCTTCCGGTCCCCGCGATACAGGATCGTGCGCCCGTCCGGCGAGAAAAACGGCCCGCCGTCGTAGCCCTCCCCGTAAGTGAGCCGCCGCTGGTTCTTCCCGTCCGCGTCCATGACGTACAACTCAAGATCGCCGTCGCGCTGCGAGCAGAACACGATCGACTTCCCGTCCGGCGAATACGAGCACTCCGCGTCGTACCCCTCCGCATCCGTCAGTCGCCGCAGGTTCGTCCCGTCCGGGTCCGCCTCGAAGACGTCCATCCCCGGGTGAAACGGCCAGGCGTATTTCTCGCCCGTCTTCACCGGCGCGGGGTTCGGCAGGTTCGTGTTGAGGTGGTTCGAGGCGAAGATGATCTTCTTGCCGTCCGGGCGGTAGTACGCACACGTGCAGGCGCCGCGACCGGTGCTCACCAGCTTCGGCCGCGTACCCGCGACCGCGTCCGCCGGCAGCGTGTAAATCTGATACTCCGACTCCCCGACCGGATACGCCTGAAAGATGATCGTCTTCATGTCCGGCGAGAAATACGCCTCGCCGCTGCGGTCCAGACCCTGCTCCTTGAACGTGACCTGCCGGATCCCCGACAGGTACGCGGCTTCCTCAGGCGACGGGGCGATCACGGCGGACCGCGCGGCCTCGGACTGCGCGACAACGGACGGAACGGCCCACGCGGCCGCCACGACTCCCACCGTCACAAGCATCGTATTCATGTTCATGAGCATGTCACGTTCGCTCCGGAAATGAGAAATATTCCGCTATTGCAAACCGAGCCGCGCCCGTCAGGAAGCGTTCTTATTCCGCTGTTGCAAACCGAGCCGCGCCCGTCAGGAAGCGTTCTTATTCCGCTGTTGCAAACCGAACCGCGCCCGTCAGGAAGCGTTCTTATCCCGCTGTTGCAAACCGAGCCGCGCCCGTCAGGAAGCGTTCTTATCCCGCTGTTGCAAACCGAACCGCGCCCGTCAGGAAGCGTTCTTATTCCGCTGTTGCAAACCGAGCCGCGCCCGTCAGGAAGCGTTCTTATCCCGCTATTGCAAACCGAACCGCGCCCGTCAGGAAGCGTTCTTATTCCGCTGTTGCAAACCGAGCCGCGCCCGTCAGGAAGCGTTCTTATCCCGCTATTGCAAACCGAACCGCGCCCGTCAGGAAGCGTTCTTATTCCACTGTTGCAAACCGAGCCGCGCCCGTCAGGAAGCGTTCTTATTTCGCTGTTGCAAACCGAGCCGCGCCCGTCAGGAAGCGTTCTTATCCCGCTGTTGCAAACCGAGCCGCGCCCGTCAGGAAGCGTTCTTATCCCGCTGTTGCAAACCGAACCGCGCCCGTCAGGAAGCGTTCTTATTTCGCTGTTGCAAACCGAGCCGCGCCCGTCAGGAAGCGTTCTTATCCCGCCCTGCCTGGGAGGGGCTAAATCAGCGTCTAAACCGCGTCGAGCGCGAAGCACCCGAACCGGATACCGCAAGAGCGCGACGACGAGGTTGCCGCAACCCTCGCCACGACGCCCACAAGGAAGCGTTCCTGATTCGCCCGGCCTCGACGGTCAAGAAACAGCGGCTTCTTAAAAAAACGAGACCGTCGCAGCATACAGGGGCGACATCGACGCCGATGACGGCGGAAGACCTCACCCCGGCCCAACCGGGCGCGCCGCGCGAACCCGGCCCGCGCCGTCGCCGTCCTATTTCTTTTCCGCCGCGGGGGTCGCTTTCCGGGTCGTCTTGCCGGCGGCGCGCGTCTTGCCGTGCGTGCCGCGGTAAAGTTTGCCCCGTCGCGTTCGTCTATCGCCTTTGCCCATCGTCGCCGCTCCTGACGTTGCCCTGTTGCTTTCTCTTCAAACCGCCTGCGCCCAAGCGCCGCGCCCCGTAGTCTAACCGACCTGCTCCGCGAGTTTCAACTGCTCCTTCGCCCGGCGGATCGCCTTGTCGCGGGCGATCCAGGAGGCGTCGTCGGTGATGCTCATCGCCTCTGCCTCCGAAAGAAGCTGGCGAACTTTGTCCGCCTTGATTTCGGAGGGGGCGAGCGCCTGAGACGTCAGGATCGTCAGGTTGTTGTCCAGCATCTGGGCGAACCCGCCGTCGATGAAGAACCGCTGAGACCCCTTCTCGCCGTCGATCCGCAGTACGCCGATGCCCAAGGCGAACAACAGCGGCGCCCGGTCCACCAGCACGCCCACCTCGCCGTCCTGCGCGGGAAACACGACCGACGTCGCCTCCGCGCTGAGCACCTCGCGCTCCGGTGTGATGACGCTGCAATGAAACTGCCTATCCGTCGCCATGATGAATGCCTCAGCCTGTCAACGCCCCCCGCCGCCTCTTGCCTATTGCCTGTTGCCTATTGCCTATTGCCTATTACTACCCCTTCGCCATCTTCTCGGCCTTCGCGGCCGCCTCTTCAATCTTACCCACGTACAT
Source organism: Phycisphaerae bacterium (assembly GCA_022072505.1). Taxonomy (GTDB): domain Bacteria; phylum Planctomycetota; class Phycisphaerae; order UBA1845; family UBA1845; genus JABWBH01. Next base: position 87,028 of record JAJVHU010000042.1, on the reverse strand, counting down.
GAACGCCTGCTCCGGCAGATGATCCCACTTGCCGTCACACAGCTCCTCGAACGAGCGGATCGTGTCCTCGCGCGACGTGTAATTGCCCGCGAACCCGGTGAACTGCTCCGCGACGAAGAACGGCTGCGACAGGAATCGCTCAATCTTACGGGCCCGCGCGACGATCAACTTGTCCTCCGCCGAGAGTTCGTCCACGCCGAGGATGGCGATGATGTCCTGCAAATCCTTGTAACGCTGGAGGTTCTGCTGCACGCGGCGGGCGACCTTGTAGTGGCGCTCGCCGATGTAGTTCGGGTCGATGATGCGGCTGCTGGAGGCGAGCGGGTCCACCGCCGGATAGATGCCCTTCTCCGCGATGCCGCGCTCGAGGTTCACCGTGCTGTCGAGGTGGGTGAACGCGGTCGCGGGGGCGGGGTCGGTGTAGTCGTCCGCCGGAACGTAGATGGCCTGGATGGACGTGACCGCGCCGCGGCTCGTCGAGGTGACGCGCTCCTGAAGCGCGCCCATCTCGGTGCCCAGCGTCGGCTGATACCCGACCGCCGAAGGCATGCGCCCCAGCAGCGCCGACACTTCCGAACCCGCCTGCGAGAAGCGGAAGATGTTGTCCACGAACAGCAGCGTGTCCGCGCCGGTCTGATCGCGGAAATACTCGGCCATCGTCAGAGCCGACAGCGCCACGCGAAGACGCGCGCCGGGCGGTTCGTTCATCTGGCCGAACACCATGACCGTCTGGTCGATGACGCTCTTTCCGGTGTTGCCGATCTTCGCTTCCTGCATTTCGAGCCACAGGTCGTTGCCCTCGCGGGTGCGCTCGCCGACCCCCGCGAAGCAGGAATAACCCGAGTGAAACCGAGCGAGGCGGGCGATGAGTTCCTGAATGATGACCGTCTTGCCGACGCCGGCGCCGCCGAACAGGCCCGCCTTGCCGCCTCGCACCAGCGGACACAGCAGGTCGATGACCTTGATTCCCGTTTCGAAGAGTTCCGTTTTCGGCGAAAGGTCGGCAAACTCGGGCGGATCGCAATGAATCGGGCGCCTGTCCTTGGCCTGCACGGGTCCGCGCCCGTCGATCGCTTCGCCGACGAGATTGAACACCCGCCCGAGCGTCCCATCGCCGACCGGGACGCTGACCGGCGCCCCGGTGTCCACCACGACGTCGCCGCGCTTCAGTCCGTCCGTCGAGCCGAGCGAAATCGCCCGAAGGCGCCCGCCGCCGAGGTGCTGCGCGACCTCGCACCACATCGTTTCCTTGAACGATTGGTCGAGCACCTTGCGCTCGACCTCGATGCTCAGCGCGTTATAGATCGCCGGCATCTTGTCCTCGGCGAACTGCGCGTCGAGGGTGGAGCCGATGACCTGGATGACTTTGCCGGTGTTTGAGTTTGTCATCTTAGACCTCAATGAAATGCTGAATGAATAATGAAGAATGCAGAATGTTGACTGCGGACTCCATTGTATCCCGCCGATCCCGCAATCTCATTCACGAATCAAAAAAAACATTCATCCCGTCAGTTTCGAGCGCTTTTCTCGATGGCGGTCAGCACTCGCACGATCTCATCCGCTTCCTTCAGGATTTCACGCAACCGGACCATCGGCACAATGCCCGCCTTGCCAATGAGTCGCAGCCAGTAGAGGGTCTCCCTCGCCTCCGCCCTGGCGATATTGATTCTTCTTACGAACTCCTTTTTCGAACTTGCTGCCTGTGCTTCCTCGACATTGGCGCCGATGCTTGTTCCGGATCGCAATACCTGTCTCGCAAATATCGACCCCTCGTTTGTCTTCGGGATCGCCCTCGCCACCTTGATGACTCTAAGGGCGAACATCAACGTGCGCTCGGTAATGTCGCGTGTCGCGCCCGTGTTCTCGGATGCGTTCTGCATTCCGCATTCTTCATTCCGCATTCAGCATTATTGAACCGCCGCCGCCCCTCCAATAATGTCGAGCAGCTCCATCGTGATCGACGTCTGCCGCGCCCGGTTGTATTGCGTCGTCAGCGCCTTGATCATGTCGCCCGCCGCGTCCGTCGCCGCCTTCATCGCCACCATGCGGGCGATCTGCTCGCTGACCGCGGCTTCCAGGAAGCACGTGAACAGGCGGATGCGCACCGTCGCGGGCAGCAACTCTTCAAGCAGCTTGCCCGGCTCGGGTGAAAAATCGTATTGCACGGTCGCGCCCGCTTCCGCGGAAGCGCCTTCACCCACGCTCGAAGGGCCCGCGCCGGCGTCCTTCTTCTCAGGCGCCAGCGGGAGGAGCTGAATCACGTCCGGCCTCTGCCGGCCCATCGAGTGAAACCGCATGAAGACGACATGCACCGTCGTGACCTCGCCGCGCCGGAAACGGGCGATCAACTCATTCGCCAGCGGCTCGACCGTCTCGAATTTCGGCGTATCCCCCAGGTGCGAAATCTCGGTCATCGCCCGCTTCAGAAAGCGGAAATACTGAATGCCCTTCTTGCCGACCATCTGCACGTCGCACGGCGTCCCCGAACCCGCCGTGCGGTCAATGTGCTCGATCGCGGTCCGCATCACGTTGGCGTTGTATCCGCCGCACAACCCGCGGTTGCTGGTGATGACCACCGTTGCGTCGCGCGGCGCGTCCGAGTGCGCCTCGAGGAGCGAGTCCTCGATGTCAACATCGATGCCCGCCAGCCCGTTCACCATCTCCGCCAGCTTCTCGCTGTACGGTTTGCTCGCGGAAACGCGCTTGAACATCGCCTGGAAGCGCGCGGTGGCGATGAGCTGCATCGTCCGCGTGATCTTGCGGATGTTGCGGACGGCCTTGCGGCGCTTGACGAGTTGTCGTTTGTTAGCCATGGATCAGTCAAAATGCCTGAATATGAGGGGAAGGCAGAATGCAGAATGCAGAATGTATGCCTCTGAAACACGGCCCGACCTTCTACATTCATCCTTCTGCATTCATCATTCGCAATTATCCCTTCATGAACACCGCCTTGAAGTTGGCGATGCACTCCTTGATCTTCGCCGCCAGCGCGTCGGGCAGTTCGCCCTTCTTCAATTCGGCGACGATCTCCGGATGCTCGTCGCGGAACATCGCCAGCATCTTCGTTTCAAACTCAGCCACCCGGTTGACCGGAACATCGTCCAGGAACCCCTGCGTACCCGCGAAAATCGAGAGCACCTGCTGATCCACGGGATACGGGCGGTACTGCGGCTGCTTGAGCAGCTCGACCATGCGCCGACCGCGATCCAGTTGCCGCTGCGTCGCCGCGTCCAGATCGGTTCCGAGCTGCGCGAACGCTTCCAGTTCGCGGAACGCGGCAAGGTCCAGACGCAGCGATCCGGCGATCTTCTTCATGTGTTTGCGCTGGGCGTTGCCGCCGACGCGCGACACGGAGATGCCGACGTTCACCGCGGGGCGCACCCCCGCGAAGAACAGGTCCGGCTCCAGGTAAATCTGCCCGTCAGTGATCGAAATCACGTTCGTGGGAATGTACGCCGAAACTTCGCCTTCCAGCGTCTCAATCACCGGAAGCGCCGTCAGCGACCCGCCGGTGTCCGGGAACTTGTGAACGCGGTAGTTGTCCTTGTCGGGCATCGTCGCCAGCCACGCCTCGGCCTTGTGCCTGCCGTGCGGGCGGTGATAGAGCCCCTGCTCGTCGTCCGGTCGCTGCTCCGCCGGCGCGGACAAGCCCTGCGGGTGTTTCTTGACGATCTTGCGGTCGCGCGAATCCGCGGGAGTGCTCTTCGGAACGATGCCGAATTCCTCGCGGATTTTGCACGCACGCTCCAGCAATCGAGAGTGCAGGTAGAACACGTCGCCCGGGTACGCCTCGCGGCCCGGCGGACGACGCAGAAGCAGCGAGAGCTGGCGATACGCCTGCGCCTGCTTGGACAAGTCGTCATAAATGCACAGCGTCGCGCGACCGTGCTTATACATGAAATACTCGGCGATCGCGCAGCCCGCGTAGGGCGCGATGTATTGTAGCGGGGCGCTGTCCGACGCCGAAGCGGAAATGACCACCGTGTAGTCCATCGCGCCGTTGGCCCGGAGCGTCTCGACGACGCCGGCGACGGTGGATTCCTTCTGCCCGATGGCGACGTACACGCAGATCACGTCGCCGCCCTTCTGGTTGATGATCGTGTCGATGGCGATCGCCGTCTTGCCGGTTTTACGATCGCCGATGATGAGTTCGCGCTGACCGCGCCCGATCGGGATCATCGCGTCGATCGCCTTGATGCCCGTCTGAAGCGGTTCGTTGACCGGCTGACGTTCGGCGATGCCCGGCGCCTTGAATTCGAGCGGACGGCGCTCCGGCGTATCCACCGCCCCGAGCCCATCCAGCGGACGCCCCAGCGGATCCATCACCCGCCCGACGACCGCATCGCCCACCGGAACGGACAGCAGCTCCCCCGTCCGACGGACCTCGTCGCCTTCCTTGATCGCCAGGTAGTCGCCGAGGATCACGATGCCGACCGAGCCTTCCTCGAGGTTGAACACCTGCCCCTTCGCGCCGCTGACGAACGACACCAGCTCGCCGGCCATCGCATTGCCCAGACCGTACACGCGGGCGATGCCGTCGCCGACCTCGAGCACGCGTCCGACCTCGGCCACGTCCACGTTCTTGCGGTAGTTGGCGATCTCCGTGCGGATCACCGACGAGATTTCATCGACTTTGAACTTCATGGATCAACTTTCACTATCGAGTCGCAGGCGTCAGCCTGTGCGATCTCGCGTCTCGATCGCTTATCTCCAACCGCACGATCGCGCGGGTTGACGCCCGCGGCTTGGGAAAGGCGGTTCTTCTTACGCCAGCGTCCCTTCGATAAACCGCTTCTCAGACTCGCCGTGGATCGCGCGCTCCCCGTGCTCGAACATCAGGTCGTGCATGCGGTGGAGATGGCGCGAGAGGCTGGTGTCCAGCTTCACGTCGCCGACGCGCAGCACCAGCCCGCCCAGCAGCTCGGGGTCGACCGTTTCCACGAGTCGGACCTTCCGACCCGCATACGCCCCAGCCGCCGTCGCCAGCGCCCCGCGCAGATCCTCCGTGAGCGCCACGGCGGTGACCACCTCGACTTCCGCGACGCCCCGGGACCGCTCCTGCGCCTCCCGGCACGACGAGAAGATCGCGGGCAGCAGGTTCATCCGCTCCTTGGCGTTGATCACCCGCAGCGCGTCGGTCAGCAGGTCCGACAGGCGGCCCCGGAACGACTTCTCGATCACGCCCGCGCGATGCTTCGCATCGACCTCCGGGTCCGTCAGATAGGCCGACAGGGCCGCGTCCTGCGCCAGCAGCGCCTCGACGGCGGCAATCTCTTCAACCAGCGCGTCGCCCTGTTTTCGCTCCTCAGCCAGGCCGAAGATCGCCTCGGCATACGTCCGAGCGAGCGTCTGCGTTTTCGGATCCGTTGAACTCACCTGTAGGACTCGCCCAAGACCTCGCCTTCGCCCCCACCCGCGCCCGTTGCCTGTTAGACGCTGTTTCAAAACCGAGCCGCGCCCGTAAGGAAGCGTTCTTTTCCCGTCTGCACCGGGGGTTTTGCAACAGCGTCTTAGTTATTCCCCGCCTTGCCCAGCTCCTCGATCGACTCGCGGATCAGGTCGCGATGAACGTCCGCGCTGACCTCTTTCTTGATCAGCCGCGTGGCGATCTGCGTCGCCAGATGCGCCGTCTGATGATGCAGTTGCTGAAGCGCCGTCTCCGTGGCGATGTGCAGCTCGCGCTTCGCCCGCTCCAGCGTCGTCGCGGCTTCCTTCTTCGCCTCCTCCTCGATCGTGTGCTTGACGTTCTCCGCGTCGCGGCGCCCCTCCGCCACGATCGCCGAAGCCTCCGCCCGGGCCCTGTTGATCTGCTCGGTGTACTGCTTCAACAGCCGCTCCGCCTCCTCGCGCTCCTGCTTCGCCTTCGCCAGCGAGTCGTTGATGAAGCGTTCGCGCTGGACGAGCGTCTGCTGGATCGGTTTGAAGGCGAATTTGCTCAGGATCGCCAGGAGCCCCAGGAAAATGACGATCGTCCACACCGCCGACGCCGCGTCGATCGTCAGCAGGTGATACGTCTGTCCGTGACCGCCGTCGTGGGATTCCTCGGCCGCGCCCGTCGCCGTGTGCGCGGCGCCCTCGGACGGGGGATTCTCAGCATAGACCGCGGGAACCAGCCCCAGGCAAACCCCCAGGACCGTCGCCGCCGTCGTCGGGATACGCAAGGTTCTCATAGTCGTCTTCCGAACAGGACGCGCCGAGAGCAACGTCTCCCGGCGCGCCCGCTTCGCCTGTCTTCGCCGATCGGGCGAACGTTGCTCAGCCGCCGGTCGCCGCATCCGCCCCGGCCTTGAGGAAATCACCGATGCCCGACGCGGAAATGATCGCGAAGAACGTGAACCCCTCGATCAGCGCCGCCGCGATCAGCATCGCCAGGAAGATGCGTCCGCCCGCTTCCGGTTGACGCGCCGTGGACTCCACCGCGTTGCCCGCGATGTGTCCGATGCCCTTGGCCGCCCCGAGCACGATCAGCCCCAGCGCGATCCCCGCGCCCAATCCCGCCAGACCCTTGTCGCCCATCAACTGGGTGGTCTGCGCCAGCATGTCCATCATCATCATTCGATCCTCCAGCAAACCCGTATGAATCCGAACCGTTTCGGCGTTAACAAAAACAAGGGCCGGGGCGCCGAATACCCCAACCAAAATTCGATGTCGCGCCTTCGACTAGTGCTCCGGATAGACCGCCATGCTCAGAAAGATGGAGGTCAGAAACATGAAGATATACGCCTGAAGGAACGCGACGAACAATTCCAGGCAGTTCAGCAGGACGCACCCGATCGCGATCGGCAGCGACCCCGCCAGGTAACCCGCTTCCATCCCGTGATACGCCGGCAGCAGCAGCAGCAGCGACCCGATCACGATGTGCCCCGCCGCCATGTTGGCGAAAAGGCGGATCGACAGCGCGAAGGGCTTCACCACCGCGCCGATGAACTCCAAGGCGAGCAGGAACGCCCACATCGGAAGATCCACCATCCACAACGCCAGCTTGACCGCCGGCGAAGCGTCCGCCGACGGCTTGAACGGATGCGGCGCGAAGTTCCAAAGATAGATCGCCGGCGCCAGCAGAAACGCGGCCCCCGGGGAATGCGCCCGCGCTCCATGTCCGTGATCGCCGTGCCCGTGCGATCCATGACCGTGCGCGGCATGCTCAGGCCCGCCGTCATCGTGCGCTTCGTGATGGTGGTGGCCGTAAGTTCCGTCCCGAAGCTGGCGAAAGATCTGCCCGACGCCCCCCGCATGAATCGTCAGGAACGCCACCAGGGCAAGACCCGCCGTGACATTGATGTTCCCTGTGGCCGTTCCGCCGATGTGCTGATTGCCCACCGCCAGTCCGAAGACCGCCCCCAGCGGCAACATGCCCAGCAGGTTGTTGATCAGAATGAAGAAAAACAGCCCCCACAGCAGCGGCATGAACCGGTCGGTCTGGTCTTTCAGGAGCGGCCGGACCACCGCGGTCCGCAGCGCGTCCATGAACGCCTCCACCAGACCGGAAAGACCCTTCGGCGCCGGCTGAACTCCGCCGCGCACCAGCGCCGCCTGATATCGCCGCCCCACGGGCACGAAGATCAGCAGGGTCAGCACCGCCGCCGTCAGGGTCATCAGCAGATGATTCGTGAACCAGAACTCCGACGCCTGATCCTGAAAGAACGGAAGGCGGAGGTTGCTCTCGGAAAGCCGGAAAAGCCCGTGCGCAATGACGTGATCCTTCGGATCATGTCCGCCGCCGGCTGCGAGGATCATCGGGATCATTCGCTCGTTCGCCCTTCCGTTCCCTTGGAGGCCTTGGCGCCCCAGTAATTCCGCGTCATCGCGACGATCACCACGGTCTCGCCCGCCAGCAACGCCAGATACCACGCGCAGACGCTCGCCAGATAGAACGTCCGCGGCGGGTTCGCCGCCCACAGGTACGCCCCGCCCGCGCCGAGCGTCAGAAACATCCGGACGCCCATCGCCGCCAGCCCCGCCTGGTTCAACCAGTCCTTCGCTCGCGCGTTCGCCCAGACCACCGGCGCCAGCGACGCGACCGCCGCTCCAACGCAAATCACCCCCGACGCGACCACCGCACGGGCTTGCGCCTCAGACCAGTACACCGGGGCCGCGAACCACGCAAAACCCAGCGCCCCTGCGCACACGGCGACAAAACCCGCAAAGGCGCGCATCCGCGTCCGTCTCCGCCGAAGCGTCCCGCCGCACCCGCCGCTCCGCGTGACGCCCTGACCGCCGCGGCGTCACACCTTCGTCTCGCCCTTTATTTCCAGATCCCGCGCGTCACGCGAAGAACCCGGTAAATCCACCCGGCCAGCGCCAGCATCAGGCCGAACATCAGCCCCTTGCCGCCCCAGCCGTAGCGTTCGTCGAGTCGATACCCGACGTATCCCAGAAGTCCAAGGTACGCCAGAAACTCGATGACGAGACTCCACCCGACGCCGATCTGGCCGAGGGCGTCCTTGCGAGGGTGCGACTTCTTGTCGGGCGGGTTCATGCTGCCCGTCACCTGCCGCGCCGGCCTTGCCGAAAACTCGACCGGCCTGACAATGCCTCATTCGTTCGGACGCTCCGTCGGCGTCGGAATCCGCGCCTGCGGGGCGGGCGAGCATAGCGAAGCCCGCGCGCGGCGTCAACGGGGTTCGTTCCAAAATGAACAAAGTTCCGGATATTGACGTAAACATATAATAAACATTAGGTTACGTTACGAGTCGTCCGGCAGTGCATCGCCGGGACTCGAGCACGGGAGGATCGAGTGAACATCGCCATCGTAGGTGCGACCGGCGCCGTCGGGCACGAGTTGGTGCGCGTCCTTGAACAGCGGCGCACGCCCGTCACGTCGTTGCGGCTTTTTGCGTCGGAGCGATCCGCCGGGGCGACGCTGGCCTTTCGGCATACGCCCCACAAGGTCGAACCGCTGACGATCGACGTCTTTGACGGAGCGGGGTTCGACTTCGTCTTCTTCTCCGCCGGCGCGTCGGTCAGTCGGGAGTTCGCGCCGGTCGCCATGCGCAGCGGCGCCGTCGTCATCGACAACAGCTCCGCCTTCCGGATGGACGCGGATGTCCCCCTCGGCGTCCCGGAGATCAATCCCGAGGCGATCCGCGCCCACCGCGGAATCATCGCCGTTCCCAACTGCACGGCGATCATCCTCTGCATGGCCGTGCATCCCCTCCACCGCCTCGGCCGCATCCGCCGGATCGTCGTCTCCACCTATCAGGCGATCAGCGGCGCGGGCGCCCGGGCGCTGGCCGAACTTCAGGAGCAGACGCGCCAGGCCGCGGCAGGGCAGTCCGTCACGCCGAAAGTCCTGCCCCACCCCGTGATCCACAATGTCTTCTCGCACAACACCGCGATCGGACCGGACGGGTACAACGGCGAGGAGACCAAAGTCGTCCAGGAAACACGCAAAATCCTCGCCGATGAGGCCATTCTTGTGTCGCCCACCTGCGTGCGCGTCCCCGTCCCCCGCGCCCACGCCGAGTCGATCAACCTGACGTTCGAGCGCCCCGTCACCGTCGCCCAGGCCCGCGAGGCGCTGTCCCGCGCTGCGGGCGTGCGCCTCGTGGATGACCGCGAACGCAACACCTTCCCCATGCCGGTCGACGCCAGCGGCGGCGACGACGTCCTCGTCGGACGCATCCGCGAAGACCTCTCCCAACCCGACGGCCGCGGCCTCAACCTCTTCGCCTGCGGCGACCAACTCCGCAAAGGCGCGGCCCTGGACGCCGTGCAGATCCTGGAAGTGCTGCGGGATTGACCGTTGACGCCTCACCCCGCCTGCGCGATATCCTCCGGCGGCCAGAACACCATGTCGCCCTGACTGGAACCAAGTCCCGCGTTTCCGGATGGCTTACCCCCGTCATCAACCCTGTCGGGGCCCAGACTGTAGAACAGGAAATCCTGTCCGTCCGGCGCAATGCGGTATACAAGCGGCTCGCCGCTGAAGATATCCTTCGGCTCGCTCGCCAAAACAGCGGCGTGAGCGCCCCGAGTCGAGGGGGCCATTGCTTTCCCTGGTCGCGATATTGAAAGATCGCCAGGAGGGCGAGCCCGGCTCGCCGCCGCATGCGCGCCGACTCGATGAGCATGCGCCCGCGCATCGACCAAGAGGCGGAGCACCCGTAGAGCATCAGGCTGGGCGCTCGCGATTGAATCTGGCAGACGGTCTTTTCAAGTGCTTCCTTAGATCGACTTTTGCCTTTTTCCGGAGGGGGGATTTCGTGAATCGCGGAAAAAAACGCAGGGATTGAGGTTTCGCACAAGGCGAACCCCCGGATCATCCCCCCCGCCCGAACTGCCGGAGGTTTCAAAACCCCAGGCCGCGGTGTTGATGCCCCCGATCCTTCAGGGGTTCTCCCTCCCTCAAAAACGGCAAAATTCGAGCTTGGACGCTGCTGCAAAACCGAGCCGCGGGCTTCAGCCCGCGCGAATTCCGCCAAGGAGTTCAGCCGGCCGAGTCGGTGGGCGACCTGAAAAACCGATCCTTCGGAGTCATCACCATACCTTTTTCCACGCACGTTTACAGAGAATCTGAAGCGCTACCATGAGCACTGCACGATGGGCATTGTACGATGGGCGCTGCATGATGGGCACTGCACGATGGGCACTGCACGATGAGCGCTGCATGATGGCGTTATCTGCCCCCCGATCCCTGCCTCCCGCGCCTTGACGTGCGTCGGCGGCCGGGGCAGGCTTCCCGCGGCCTGAACATAACGGCCGCCCATGTGAAGGAGTCCTGAATGAAGCCGGGACTTTCATCGACCGGACTGCCCGAAAAATCGCTGCTGCGTGAGCCTGTGCGCACGATCCCCGGTGACGCGCCCGGCGCGCCGCTGAGCGGGACGGCCCTGTGTCTGTCCGGCGGCGGATACCGCGCGATGCTCTTTCATGTCGGGTCGATCTGGCGGCTGTTCGACTCGGGAATGCTCACGAAGCTGGACCGGGTGTCGAGCGTGTCCGGCGGGTCGATCGCGGCGGGGGCGCTGGCGATGGCGTGGGCGAAGCTGGCGACGGCGAGTCGGTCGGACCGGGCGGCATTCGAGCGGGAGGTCGTGGCGCCGATCCGGAGGCTGGCGCGGCGGACGGTGGACTTCCGGGCGATCGTGCTGGGATGCGGCGTGCCGGGTTGGGCGGGGCGGCGCGTGGCGGGCGCGTACCGGCGGCATCTGTTCGGATCGGCGACGCTTCAGGATCTTCCGGACGCGCCGCGTTTCGTCTTCAACGCGACCAACATGCAAAGCGGCGTGCTGTGGCGCTTCTCGAAGCCTTACATGGCGGATTACCGCGTGGGCATGGTTCACAAGCCGACGACCTCGCTGGCGACGGCGGTGGCGGCGTCCTCGGCGTTTCCACCGGTGTTGTCGCCGGTGATCCTGCGCGTGGATCCGCGGACGGTCGAGGCTGGCGAAGGCGCGGACCTGCACCGCGAACCGTATACCTCGCGCGTCGTCCTTTCCGACGGCGGCGTCTACGACAACCTCGGGCTGGAGACGGCGTGGAAGCGTCACCGGACGATGCTCGTCAGCGACGCGGGCGGCGCGTTTTCGGCGAAGCCGCGCCCGGGCGGCAACGCGATCAGTCATACGATGCGCGTCCTGCTGACGATCGACAACCAGGTGCGCAGCCTGCGCAAGCGCCAGCTCATCGACGGGATCAAGGCGCGCCGGGAGCACGACGGCGCGTACTGGAGCATCGGGGCGGATATCCGCGACTACCCCGCGCCGGGCGCGCTGGCGTGCGACGCGGCGCGGACGCGGGAGCTGGCGGCGTGGCCGACGCGGCTGAAGCGCGTTGCGGACGAGGTGCAGGAGCGGCTGATCAACTGGGGGTATGCGATCTGCGACGCGGCGATCCGAAGTTACGTGGATACGTCGATCTCCGCGCCGCCGGGGTTTCCGTATGCGCGCGGCGTATGAGGCGGCACGGTCCGCGGGAGGCGAACAATGAAGCGGTTGGACGGGTGGGGAGTGTTGGCGGTGGCGGCGGTGGCGTGCGGCGGGTGCGCGGCGGGCGATCCTCGGACGGCGTCGCTGGCGATGATGGCGAGCGCGGCGGACGAACTGCGCGTTCACTTCATCGACGTGGGGCAGGGCGACTGCACGTTGATCGAGTGCCCGGGGGGCGGCGTCATCCTGGTGGATTGCGGATCGCTCGGCGGGGGCGACAGGGATCGCGTGAAGGCGTACATCCGGGAGCGCCTCGACGCGAACGCTCCGAGGATCGACACCCTTATTCTGACCCACCCGGACGCGGATCATTACAATCTGCTGGATGATGTGCTCGACGGCGTGACGGTCGGGAAAGTCCTGATGACCGGCACCAGCGATGAGTATTCGTCCGGCGACTTCTCCGCCTGGCTGGACGAACATGAGTCGATCGTGAAGCGGCTTCGGCCGACGGACTTTGACACGACCGACGGCGAACCGAAGTACTGCGGCTGCGGCGATGCGCAGGTGCGGATTCTCGCGGCGGACGTGGCGGCCGCGGCGTCGCCGACCAACGCCCGCAGCATCGTCGCCCTCGTGCAGTACGAGGATTTCGACGTCCTCCTCACCGGCGACGCGACGTTCGACACGGAGAACGTGATCCTCGGGCGTTACGATCAGGCCTGGCTGGAGTGCGAAGTGCTGAAGATCGGGCATCACGGCAGCGAGACGACGTCGACGTCGGAGGCGTGGGCGGCGGCGATCAGTCCGGAGGCGGCCATCGTCAGCGCCGGATACAGCAATCGCTTCGCCCACCCGCGCAAGAAGGTGATCCAGCGGCTGACGCCTTTCACGGCCGCCGAAAACGCGCACCCGATGCGCTGGGGCTGGAGCGAAGGCACGACGGCGAAGTTCGAGAATCTTCCCGACTTCACCGAGGCGATCTACTCCACCGCGACCAACGGCGACATCGTCGTCAGCAGCGACGGAACCGAATACGCGATCGCGTTCGATCAGCGGGCGCGGACGCAGCCCCGGTAAGGCGAAGCGGCTGCGGCATAAGGCGAGGCCGACCCGATGCGGCCTCGACCAGGCCCGCTGAGGCCCCGCGCCAAACCATCTTCGTCCGCAGCGTAACAGGACGTACGCCGTCCGCAGCGTAACAGGACGCACGCCGTCCCCTCCCTGTAGGCTCGAACTCAGAGCCTCCGATCTGGCGATGCCAAGCCGGCCTCGAACCCCGTTCCGCCCGGTCTCGCAATGTCGGCGCCGGCGCAATGTCGTTGTCGGCGCGACGTCGGCGCCGGCGCAACGTCGTTGCCGCAAACCGGTTTTCGAGGCCGGACGCGGAATGCGGATTCCGGAAGGACCGCGCACGGCGCAGGCGACCAGCGTCATCCGGACGGCTCCGGATCGTCTCGCAGATTTGGCTCGCCTGAGTCTCCATCCGGCTCCGGTTGGGGGGGCGTTGAAATCGCATGAACTTATGATCTGGCGTGACCCTGCAACGCGACCCTGGGGCGTGAACCTGCGGGGAAGAGTCGGCGGAATGTGTTGTTGTGCCCCGAAGGATCATCCGGAAGTCCTAGCCCCGGCAGGGGCGCTGGAAAACAGCCCAGCACGCCAGTGCTGGGAAGTCGTCGCCGATGATCCGGAAGTCCCGGAGGGACGACAGAAGTCCCCGAGGAAAGGAAAAACGCCGCGCCGATCCCCCGTCCCCCCCGAGCATGATCGCACCCCACAACGACAGACATCCCGAGCCCCGAACACCAAAGTCAGTTGGAGACTCAGGTCGCCTCAATCCCGAAGAGCACGCGCGAACGCCTGAAGAACATGCGCCAACGTCCCAAGAACACGCGCGAACGCCTGAAGAACACGCGCCAACGTCCGTTGTTGTGTCTCAATCCCGAAGGAGGCGCAGGATTCTCGGATGCGTTTATCACAATCCCGAAGGGATTGCGGCCTCCAGCCCAAGGTTGGACGCCGAAGGCGGCCTGCCTTGGGTTCGCGGCGATCCACGCCTCGACCAACCCCAACGGGGTTGCGCCGGGTTGAAGGGGTTGCATCGGGCGCCGCAACCCCAGGTGCCGCAACCCCGTTGGGGTTGAAGATCGAGCGGTTCCGGTTCCCCAGGGTGGGTCGAGGAGCGCCGCGCGCCGCGGAGCACCGGAGCCAAGTGGAGACTCAGGGGGAAAGGAAAATGTGCAAAGTCGGCGGAGTAAGCCGAATTCTGTCGCGCGCCCTGCGTGGGGACGGGCCGAGCCCGCCCTGCGAGGCGTCGCGGGCGATCATCCATCTAGGCCGTCGGTCGCCCGGCGGCTCAAGCGCCCTACCCGCAGCTCGACGGGACGGGCCGTCCCTCGCTGCTTACTTGGGCTTGCCGGCGGTGGGGTTTGACCTGCCACGCGAGTCACCCCGCGCGCGGTGCGCTCTTACCGCACCTTTTCACCCTTACCTTTCGGCGGTGTCTTTTCTGTGCCACTTTCCCTCGGGTCGCCCCGGGTTGGCGTTACCAACCACCGTGCCCTGCCCGGTTCGGACTTTCCTCACCTCCAGCGGGATCGCTCCCGCCTGAAGCGCGATCGCCTTCGCCGACTTTGCACCCCCCATCTTAACCCGCAGGCGTGCTTCGGTCGATCCGGCGCGACCCGGATCGTACCCGCGGCGCTCTCGACGGTCCTTATTCTGTCGATAATATTGAGCGACAGTGATAGTTGCGGAGTGAACAAAATGCCGAAGGCGATCAGCTCGCCGGAAATTGACGCGATGGCCGAGGAAATCCTCGGAGCCTCACAACTGGCTGCAATCGCGCGCGCCCGCCGCTCCAGCGCGGGAGAAACCCTGACGGAACCGGAATTCCTGGCCCTCGAAGCCCTGATCAAGTCAGGCTCAACAATGACCGTCGGCGAAATTCAACGCACCGTGGGCGTGCTGCCGGCCCAGATGTCGAGGATCCTTCGCGGCCTGGAGAGGCATACTTCAGGAAAACCGCTCGTAACCTGCAGTATCAACTCGGACGACCGCCGCAGGGTAGACGTTTCTCTAACCGATGCCGGACGCGAGGTTTACAACGCTTACCGCAGAATGCGTCTCAGCTTCCTTTGCGACTTTCTCGACAATCTGACTCCCGACGACCGAGTTGTGTTCATGCGCATTGTCCGGGACTTTGCAGCTAGAATTAAAGCTGTAGTGTTACCGTAAAAGCATGAGAGAATTTCAAAAAAATATTTCTTGCCTGCTAACTTTCTCGGCTCGTAAACTGTCTCAGGGAGTGACGCACCCCGCAGGGGCCGCGTGGACCAGGCGGCGGACACCGCCCGCGGGGCGGAGGTGCGGTAACGAAGGAGATGGAACATGTTGCGCGGAACACATCGTAAGGTTGCGACCTTCGCGGCGGTTGTTGGAATTCTGGGTTGCGCGGCGATCGCGACAGAGGCCCGCGCGGACCACCGGTACTACGGCGGAGGCGGGTACTACGGCGGTGGCGGATACTCCAGCGGCGGGTATTACCGCAGCTACAACTACTACCGGCCCGCGCCTTCCTGTTACCGGCCGGCGCCGGTGTATTGCGCCCCGCGTCCGGTGTACTGCGAGCCGCGGCCGGTCGTCTGTTACAGCGGCCCGTCGTATTACCGCAGCTCTTCATACTACGGCGGCGGATACTCCCGCGGCGGAAGCTCGTTCTCGGTCGGCGGATACTACAACCGCGGCTACAGTCGCGACGGCGGCGGGTTCTACTTCAACTATCGCCGCTGAACTCTGAGTGAACCCCCGGCGATCCGCCCGCCGGACCTGACTGACACGGAAGTGACATCGACCAGAAGACCGGGTTCGATCCTGCCTCGCAGGCGAACCCGGTCGTTTTTCATTCCGACGAAGCGGCGCGGCCGCTGACGACCTCCGACCTCCGACCTCCGACCTCCGACCTCCGACCCCCGACGCCCGGCAACCCCTGACGGCGCCGCGACCTCGACTCCGCGCGTCTTCTTGGCGCTTTTGCATTAACTCGCCGATGCGGACGTTTCACCAGCGACCGGAACCGGATCACCGTCGGTGCGTCTAACGCCGACGGGCATGAGAGCGTTTTTTGAGTTCGTCCCGCGACGCGCGTAGCAGCGTTGCTTCGTTCGCGCGACGGCGGCGCTCCGCTTCTCAACACACGAGGAAGGCGCCGCGTCTTCTGAACCCGGAGTCCGATCATGAGTCAGTCGTGCGTTTTTGTTCGACGGTTTTCCGCCGCGATCCTGGCCCTCGCCGCTTTCGCGCCGGCGTTGTCCGGCCAGACCATCATCATCGACGTGGACCGCCCGATCCCCCTCCCCCCGCCTCCCGATCGCCCGGAACCGCAGCCGCCCGATCGTCCGTCTACGCCGCCGCATCGCCCGCCGCGACCGCCTCAGCGCGACATGCGACTTCTCGTGCGCCACCTCGGCGTCGAGACCCGGATCACCGAGGGCGCCGCCGTCACCACGATCGACCAGACCTTTCACAACCCGCACGGGTTCGTCGTCGAGGGGACGTACATCTTCCCGCTCGAGGATGACGTGGCGATCTCCCGTTTCACGATGGACGTCAACGGCGAGGAAGTCGAGGGAAAGCTCCTCGACGTGGCGGAGGCGCGACGCACCTACGAGCAGATCGTGCGCAGCATGCGCGACCCCGCCCTGCTCGAATACGTCGGGCGGCGCATGATCAAAGCCAGCATCTTCCCGATCAATCCGCAAAGCGACGTCCGCGTGCGCCTCTCCTACAGCCAGATGCTGGAGGCGAAGGACGGGCTGGTGCGCTACCGCTACCCGCTGAACGTCGAGAAGCACCTGCCCGCGGCGATCGAGAGATTCACGTTTCTGGCGACAATTCAAAGCCGCACCCCGATCAAGAGCGTATTCTCCCCGACGCACGACCTGGCCGTCTCGCGCGGATCGGATTCCCGCGTCAGCGCCAGCCTCGAAGGCGCGAACGTCTTCCCGGACCGCGACCTGGATCTGTTTTACACGCTGTCGGAAAAAAGCTTCGGCCTGAGCGTGCTGACCTTCCGCGAACCCGGCGAGGACGGGTACTTCCTCGTGCGGATTTCACCGGACGCGGTGGTCAGGGCGGAGGACGTGATCCCGAAGGACATCGCTTTCGTGCTGGATACCTCGGGCAGCATGTCCGAGGAGGACAAAATGTCGCAGGCGCGGGCGGCGCTGAAATTCTGCCTCTCACACCTCAACGAGCGCGACGCCTTCAACATCATCACCTTCGCTCACGAACCCCGCCGCTTCCGGGACGAGTTGACGCCGGCGACGCCCGACAGCCGCGACGCCGCGAAGAAGTTCGTGGACTCGGTCGAATCCGTCGGCGGCACGAACATCAACGACGCCCTGCTCTCCGCCCTCAAGGACGCGCCGCGGAAAGACCCGTCGCGGCCTTATTACATCGTTTTCCTGACCGACGGACAGCCGACGGTCGGCGTGTGCAAGGCGGACGAGATCCTGAAGAACGTGCGGGAGGCGAACGAACTCCGGTCGCGCCTCTTCGTCTTCGGCGTCGGGCATGACGTCAACACGCAACTGCTGGACCTGCTGGCGGAGCAGAACCGCGGAACGCGCGAGTACGTCGAGCCCGGCGAGAACCTCGAGCTGGCGCTGTCGAGCTTCTACCGCCGGATCGCGGACCCGGTCCTTTCCGACCTTGCGCTTTCCTGGGGCGACTTGCGCGTGTACGACCAGTTCCCGCCGCGCCTGGGCGATCTTTTCGGCGGGACCGAACTGGTGGTGCTCGGGCGTTACAGCGGCGCCGGGCACAAGGCCGTCGAACTGACCGGGCAGCGGCGCGGCGTGAGCGAGCGGCATGTTTATGAAACAAGGTTCGCCGACGACGCCCGCGAACACGACTTTCTGCCACGGCTGTGGGCCACGCGGAAGGTCGGCTACCTGCTCGACGAGATCCGCCTGCACGGCGAGAAGAACGAACTGAAGCAGAGCGTCATCGCGCTGGCGAAGAAATACGGGATCGTGACGCCTTACACGGCCTACCTCGTGACCGAACCGGGGCAGTTCGCGATGCGCGAGACGGGACGACCGGACCTTCCGCGAGGGCGGTCGGGACTGGATCCCGAGCGGCGCAGGGCGCTGCAGGCGCTGGGCTACATCGACGAGGACGAAAACGAGACGGTGTCGGGCGACGAGGCCGCGCTGCGCGTCCTCGCCCTCCGCGGGCTGGGATACGGCGACGACAGCGCCGAAGCTTCCGCGCCGGCAGGGGTCGAGAAAGCCGACAGGGCGCCATCGCGGGCGAGTTCCCAGCCGGCGCCCGCTTCCGGCGCGCGGGCGGTGGGGCAATCCAAGGAGGCCAAGGCGCTTCAGGAATCTCGCGTCCCGGCGGACGATGGCGACGGCTCGGGACTCACCCCTAAGAAAAGCAAGGACGCCGATCGAATTCGCACCGTCGGCACGCGGACGTTCTACCGCGCCGGAGAGACCTGGATCGACTCGACGTACGACAAGAAGGTCGAAACCCGGAAGATCGAGGTCTTCAGCGAGGAGTATTTCAAGCTCGTGTCGGAGCACAAGGAGTTGGCGAAGTGCTTCGCCCTGGGAGAGCGGGTGATCGTCGTCCTCGGTAACGTCGCGTACGAGACCACGCCGCCGAAAGAAGCCGACGCTGACAAGAAACAGACCGAGGCGCCGGATAAGTAGAGGGTTCCCGGGTCGGTGCGACGACGCAAGTGCCGGGGCGCCGGCGCCGGGCAAGGTTTTCAAGGCCGCGGGCGCCTCCCGCACCGGCCTCGGGGAGAATCATCGACCGTCGCGGGTCTTCCGCGGGGCGAGCGACCGGCGGCTGGGAACTGCCGCCGACGGCGATCGTGCGGGTATAATCCTGATGCCGGGACGGGGCGTCGCCCCGTCCCGCGCGGGAGATTGCAGATGCGCACGAACCACGTCGGTGATCTTAGGAGGCGGATTGCAGGGGTTCCTTGCTGGATGTTCCTCCTTCTAGCCTGGCTGCCCGCCGGGCCCGCCTTCGCCCAGCATGAGGACGGCGAATCCGGCGACGCCTTGACCGGCGTCGCCCGGCAGGAAGCGTCTGCGATGCAGGAGGAGCCTCAACAGGAGGAGGGCGCGTATCCTTCGGATTCGACGCTGCCGCGCGCTTTGCGGCAGGATTACGCCCTGCCCGATCCGAATCTGCCCGGCGGATACCGGCAAAGCCCGCCCGTCTCCCGCTACTACCAGCGCGGCGGGCGTCCTTACGGGTGGGGGCGGTACTCCGCGCGACCTTACTCTTACGACTACGGATACGGCTCGTACTGGCGCTATCTGGATCCGTATGACCCCTATCTTTTCGAGCGCGTGTACCGGCAGGGCGTGACCGACGGGCGGTGGTTCGAGCAGTACGAGCGCGAGCTTGAACTGGGCCTGAACACGTATTTGAAGGCCTTCGAGTTCGGACACGAGGCGTTCTCGAAGGGCGAATATGATCGCGCGGCGCGCGGATACCTCCTCGCGGCGCGACAGAATCAGGGCGACCCGGCGAGCCGGCTTTGCGCGGGCAACGCGCTGATCGCGCTGGGGCGCTACGACGACGCGGCGCAGATGCTCCGTCGGGCGTTCGAGCTTCAGCCGAGGATGGCGTATCTACCGCTCGACATTCGTGATGAATACGGCCAGGCTGAGGACTTTCATCAGCACCTGTCAAAGGTGAAGACCGCGGCCGAAGCAGCCGAAGCGGGGCTTCCCTCCTCGCCGGGTTCGTCGTCGGCAAGTGCGCCGACACCCGTGGCCGCCGGCGCAGCGGACGCTTCGGCGGCGCCTGCCGCACCGGCGGCATTCGTCGATTGTGCGGAGCGGAAGGCGCGCGCGGCGGATCTCTGGGCGCTCGCCGGGTACATGATGCACTTCAGCGGGCGCTCCGCGGATGCCGCCGACGCGCTGGACCGAGCGGCGCGACTCACCCCGCAGGATGACTGGATCCGCACTCTGCACGACGCGGCGCGGATGACCGCGCCCGCACGGTAATGCTTAGGCGCATCATCAAGGCGGTCGCGCTTGCGGCGTCCGTTGCGCTGATCTGTGCGACCGCGCATGCCTGGCTTGCCGGTCATGCCGGGTACGCGTATTGGGGAGCAGCGGTCGGCGACGCCTGGCTGCACGTCGAACCGCGCAACGGCCGCCTTCGAGCCTGCCTTTTTACGCCGGATGATCCGCTTGCAGTGCGTACTTTAGAAGAGGTGAGGAACATGCCGCAGCAAACCCACTCCTCTTACGACACGCGGCCGGATATCCCGGACTTCCTGATAGTGAGTTCCGGCGCGTTAGCAATCGAGTCAGAGTATTCCCGCTACTTGTCCATCGATGAGGGGTGCTGGGCTTGGTTCCTGATTGATCGGGAACGCGACCTGCCCTATCTAGCGCCCGGGGTTGAACCCGAGATCTGCGGCAATGATCCGGGCTGCTTCATCGCAGGCAGCGTGAGCGAGGTCATCGCGCCCTTGTGGATTGGGCTTGTGTTGGGGGGAATCACTCCCAGCGTCATTGCGGTTGCAGGGTGGCGAAGGCGTCTGAGGCGGCGCAAGGGATTCTGCGCGACCTGCGGTTACAACCTGACCGGCCTGCCTGAACCGCGTTGCCCGGAGTGCGGGACAGCGTTCAGCGCGGGGCCGTGATGGGCAATGTCGAGTTGGACGACGATCGCGCGGGCCGGAGGGCGTCGGCACGTGGCGTGTTTTTTGCTGGTGCGGGGTTACGCCGCCGCCTCAGCATCTTCCTGGCGGGGAGAGAAAAGAACGCTTCCTTACGGGCGCGGCTCGGTTTTGATCGTACGTCTACGTCGTCCACGGGCGCGCAATAAAAAAGGACGCGGTGGGCGTGGCGTGTTTTTTGCTGGTGCGGTGTTATGACGCCGCCTCAGCATCTTCCCGACGGGGGGAGAAAAGAACGCTTCCTTACGGGCGCGGCTCGGTTTTGATCGTACGTCTACGTCGTCCACGGGCGCGCAATAAAAAAGGACGCGGCGGGCGTGGCGCTCGTTTTGCCCTTCAGAGTTTTCAGGCTGCCGGGTCGCACGCCGGACGTTTCCGCCCGGCGGCGTTCTCCTGCAGGGTTGGCTGCTCGTTCGGAGTTCTCTGACGCGCTGAGGTTACGCGGTTACTGGTTCCGCGTGACCGCCGTGCCGTCGGCCTTTTCCCCGGCTTCGCGGTCCTGCCTTCGGCGCGCCTGACGGGTCATGTGTTAAAACGCCCGTCCACCCTCCCGTCGAGTTTCGCTCCCTCTTGAAGAAATCCCCCGCAATCCTAGCCGCCGGTCGAACCTTCCAGTCCGACCACCCGCGCCGGTCCGAAAACCGCCGCAGGCGAGTCCGCATCCGAAGACGCGTGCCCGCAGCACCTCTCCTGGGCTTTTGTCCCCTTCAGCACATGCGGCAGCGAGGATCCACCGGACACGGGCCTGCCCGCCCGCATCGTTCCGCCCTCAGGGTTTGATCACCCTCTCGACGGTTTGCTCTCCTCGAAGCCTCGTCGGCCTTGTTTCGTGCCGACAGCGCTCCTGGGGTTCACCCTTCGGAGCTTTCTCCTTCCGCGAGGTACCGGTCCGTTTCCGTCCCGGAGCCCCCACCTGCCGTTTCCCCCGGCGTTGTTCCCGGTCGCTGACGCGACAGGCCGGCCCGCCGGACCGCGGCTCCTGGGTTTCACCCCTCAGCGGAAGTCCTCTGACGCTCGTCGCGGTATGAGCGCGACGCGCGCCGGATGCTCCCCTGGGTTTCATCCCTCCTGAGGCATCAAGGCAGAAGACCTTGTCCGGGATTTCGCCCCGACTCCTTCCCCGCGCTTTCGAGCGATCGCGCCTTGCGGCCCGATCGTCGCGGCGCCTTGAAGTTTCGATCAGTCCCTGCCGCGCTCCGCCCCGAATTCCGAAGAACGCTGAGCTAGAGCAACCTCTTCAGGGTTTCCGCGCCTCCGCCATCACCACCGTTCAGCCCGCCCGCTTCCCGGGCTATGTGTTCACCTCGCGCCCGGGCGAACGTCTCCGTCCACCCCGTCAGCGCTCCTTGAGAAGCGACCGAACCTGCCTTAGCCGGTGGGACCGCGTTGCGGCACCGAGCTGCGACACGCCCCCGCGTCGCAGTTTCATTATAAACCCCGTTTCAGCGTGAAGCAAGCAAAAACGCGATAATTCCCTTGTTTTACAGAGGTTTCACAGGCTCTCGGCGCACCGCGACCGTCGTAAACTCTTTGATTTCAACGGGGAGCGTCGAGGGGTTTTATTCTCCGTCTTCAAGAAAAAAACTTACGAAAATCGCTTCTGACAACGAATTCACGGGCGGAGCCGCGACGGATCCTGCGTAAACCGGGCGCGCCCGGAGGGGACGTCGCCGAAGCGCCGCGGGACGCCCCCGACGGACGCCGGCGCCGTGCGGTGAAAGTGTCATGATAGTGGCACTTCATTTCCGGGTTTCCCGTCCGCGCCGACTCCCGCATTGACCCGGCGGCGGCTCGCTTCTAGTTTCGCGGCGACATGCGCGCGATTGCTCCGAGAGAACCCCTCGCGCCCCGCGGCGCCGCAACGCCCCGCGCCCTGGCGCTGAGGCTGCTGCGCGCGGGCGCGATCCTCGTCGTGGGACTGGCGGCCGCGGCGTGGTTGTTCGGCGACACGTGGCGTCATCACTTCCCGGTTGCGGAAGATGCGGGCGCGACGATCGAGATCCGCTTCGCGCATTTCGGCGGGTATGAGGAGTACGCGCTGTGGCGCGAGGCGATCGAAGTTTTCGAGCGCGAACATCCGCGCGTCCGGGTTCGCCAGGAATTCGTGGTGGGCGGTCAGGCGCTCTATCACGGCAAGCTGCGCCAGCAGGCGAGCGCCGCGGACCTTCCCGACGTCTTCTTCGTTCAGGTCGGTCCTTTCAATGATCTGGCGGATCAGTTCGCGGACGTGGGCGGCGTGTTGGACGGCGTGCAGGAGATTGACGGCCGACCCGAGAACCTCTCCGGGCTGGACGCCCTCGGGATTGAGGCGTTCCGGGTGGACGGGGTGCAGCGTGCCTTGCCGATCTGCGGCGGTCCGCTGCTGATCTACGTCAATCTCGCCTGTTTCGACCGGGCGACGCGGTTCCTCGGTTCGGCCGTTGCGCAGCCGCACGAGCCCTGGACGATCGACGAGTTTCTCGCGCTCGCGTCGCAAGCGACAATCCGCGACCCCCGGTTGGAGGGTGAGGCGCAGTTCGGGTTCTGGCATCCGCGGTGGGTGTATTACCTTCCGTTTTTGTGGTCGTTCGGCGCGGACGTGGCGGACGCGAAGCGTTGGGCGCTGGAGGGGGGCGAGGCGGAGTCGGCGCTGACGTTGTATCACGACCTGTTGAGGGTGCATCGCGTGTGTCCCGGGGACGCGGAGCTGCCGCAGGTCTGGCAGGACGTGGCGTTCCTGACCGGCCGGGTGGCGATGTGCGTTAACGGACCGTGGTTTGAGCGCTTTGTCGAGGTCGGCGTGACGGGCGACCTCGGCCGCTTTGACGTTCTGCCGATCCCCCGCGGACCGGGCGGGCGCTGGACGCGCGTGACGTGGGACGGCGCGGCGCTGAACCCGTCAACCCGCGGGGCGCGCCGGCGCGCCGCGGAGAACTTCCTGCGACACCTGCTTTCCGAACCGGTGCAGGACCGCCTTGCGACGCAAGGTCTGGCGATGCCGGCGCGGCGTGCCTCGCTGGACGTCTACGTGACCGGCCCGCGTGCGGCGCAGCGGGCGCGCTTCGTCGAGGCGCTGGCGTACTCGCGGCTTCAACCTCGCTTCCCGCGTTTTCAGGAGGTGGATCAGCTCATCAACCGCAGCCTGGATCGGTATCTGAATGAGGCGGATGACCGCAGCGCGCGGGAGTTTCTCGCGGATCTTCGGGCGGAACCGCTGATCCGCGCGTGCTTCGAGACGGGAGGCGGGTCGTGAGTCTTCAGGGGCGAGGCGCAGCGTGGGGGTTCGTCGCGCCTTTCATCGTCGGGTTCGCGGCGTGGTGTGCCGGACCGCTGGCGGCGTCGTTGTTTCTGTCGTTGACCGACGCCTCCGGCGCATCGGCGCGTCGCGCCGAGTACGTCGGACTGGCGAACTACCGGGCGGCGCTGGGCGTGGACCGGACCGCGCGCGCGGATGCGGCCGGGCCGGGGCCGTGGCTGGCGGGAGACGGGCGACCGACGGATCCGCTCGTGTACCGGTCGCTGGGCAATTCGCTGGCGTACACGGCGATGACGGTTCCGGTGACGCTGGCGGGGTCGCTGGCGCTGGCCTTGCTGCTGATGCAGAGGGTGCGCGGGTTCTCGATCGTGCGCACGATCGTGTACCTGCCGCACCTGCTGGGGGGCGTGGCGTCGCTGGTGATCTGGAGCTGGTTGTTGAATCCGCGGTTCGGGGGGATCAATGCGGCGATCCGCGCGGTGTATGCCGCCGCCGATCCGCTGCTGCGCGCCACGTTGGGCGTGACGACGGAGGGCTGGCCTGTGCCGGAGTGGTTGTTCTCGCCGACGTGGTGCAAACCGGCGCTGGTGCTGATCCGCGCGGGGACGGTCGGCGGAAGCGTGCTGATCCTGATGGCGGCGTTGCAGCGCGTCCCGCCGGAACTGGGAGAGGCCGCGGCGCTGGACGGGGCGGGAGCGTGGACGCGGTTGCGGCGCGTCACGTTGCCGCAGTTGCGCCCGGCGCTGGTGTTCGTCGGGTTGATCGAGACGGTATTTGCGATGCAGGCCTTCACCGAGTCCTACGTGTTGAGCCACCGGTCGCAGCAGGACGGGCTTCTTTTTGCAGCGACCTATCTTTATCGCACGGCGTTCGAGTCGCCGCACCGGTTGGGGTACGCGGCGGCGCTCGGCTGGATCCTGGCGGGCGTGACGGGAGTGATGATCGCGCCGTGGCTGGCGTGGGGGCGGCGGCGGGCGGCGTTCGAGGAGGGTGGAACCTGATGCGGCTGTCGCGCGGCATGCACGTGACGTCGGTCGCGGTGGCGGTGGGGGTCTGCGCGTGGATGCTGCTGCCGATGTTGTGGGCGGCGACGTCAGCGCTGAAGCCGCTGGAGGAGACGTACGCTTTTCCGCCGACATTCCGGGTGGAATCGCCGCAGCCAGGCAACTTCGTCGAGGCGTTCCGGCGGCTGCCGATGGCGCGGTTCCTGCTGAACTCGACGTGGATCGCGGGGGTGTCGGCGATCGGCGCGGTGTTGACGTCGGCGATGGCGGGATATGCGTTGGCGCGGTTCGAGTTTCGGGGGCGGCGGATCGTCGGCGCGTGCGTGCTGGCGGCGCTGCTGGTTCCCTCGCAGATTCTGATCGTGCCGCGGTTCCTGCAATTTGAGTGGCTGGGCTGGCTGGGGACGTACAAGCCGCTGATCGTGCCTGCGTGGCTGGGAGGCGGGGCGTTCAACGTGTTGCTGTTCCGGCAGTTTTTCGTTGCAACGCCGCGCGAGGCGGAAGACGCGGCGCGGTTGGACGGAGCGGGACCGTGGACGGTGTTTCTGCGCGTGGCGCTGCCTTCCGCGCGGCCGGCGGTCGTCACGGCGGGGTTTCTGAGTTTTGTGTTTCACTGGCAGGAGTTTCTGGATCCTCTGCTGTACCTGACGGACTTTAAGACGTTTCCGGTGTCGCTGGGGCTGCGGATGTTTCAGACGCTGGCGGGGACGTGGGCGAACCTTCTGATGGCGGCGAGCGTCGCGGCGATGCTTCCGCTGGTTCTCCTTTTCCTGGCGATCGAGCGTGACCTGATGCGCGGGCTGGGAGTGCTGACGTCGGCGCGGCGCGGTCGCGGGACGTGCGACCCGGATTGAGAGCGCGCGGCGCGGTTCATATACTCGGTCGGATGAGGCAGCCGGGACGAATGCAGGGGGCGTTGGCCGCGCTGGCGATGCTGGCGTGTTCCGGGGCGGCGCAAGGCGCGCAGCAGGGCGCGCGCCCGCCGCTGACCGAGGATCACCGAGTGTTTTTGTCACGCGTCGCCCGGCGCACGCTGATCGACGCTGCCGAGGGCAGGCCGCGGTATGCGCTCGGGTATGTGCCGAAAGCGCTGGAGTTGGTTCGGGCGGAAGTCGTTGTCCGGTTCCGGGTGCGCGGACTGCTTGTCGGACAGGGGACGGCGGGCCCCGCCCCGATCGCCACCGCCTGCCGGGACGCGGCGCTGTCCGCCTTCAAGCTGTGGCGCACACGCGCGCCAGCCGCGACGGCGCCGCCGGGCGAGGTTCTGATCGAGATTGAGGTTCCCGGCGCAGCGGAAGCCGTCGTGTTCGGCGCAGACGCGACGCTTGGCGCCCGAGCGAACGCGTTCGCCCCGGGGCTGGACGGCGTGATCGCGCGACACGGGAACCGGCGGCTGATCGTTTATCCGACGGAGTTCTTCTCGACCAATACAGGCACGGCGGACACGCTGCGGACCTTGATGAGCCAACTGGGGCTGAGCGAGGCGGATGCGGGAAAAGCGTCGCTGGAGCGCTTCCGGTCGGAGCACTGGTACGAGGCGTCGTCCGGCGGACCGGTCGTGTCGCTGCGGCGAGGCATGACGGCGGTGGAGGGGAACGAACTGGATCGCGTGCATCTGACGCGGGCGATCGACGCGCTCGGGGATCACCTGCTCGGGCGGCAGCAGTCATCGGGCTTCTTCAGCTACGAGTACGACCCGGTCCGGGACGCGTACGACTCGGAACCGGAATTCGTGCGGCAGGCCGGGGCCGCGGCGGCGATCGCGACCTTCGCGGCGCAAGCGGAGGGGGACGCTCCGGCATCGGCGGCGCGGCGCACGATCGAGGAGCACCTGAAGGGCGTTCGTTCATTCGGGGATGACGCGCAGGCGGCGTACATCGCGACGCCGGACGGCGCGAATCCGCTCGGCGTGACGGCGTTGCTCGCGCTGGCGCTGGCGGAGCATCCGTCCGCGGCGGAATTCGCGGCGGTGCGCGGGCGACTGATTCAGGGCATGTTGCGCCTGCAGGCGCCGTCGGGCTTGTTTCCGACGGCGTTTCCGCCGGCGCGGAGTCTTGCCGCGCAGGATTATTTCCCGGGCGAGGCGTTTCTGGCGTTGGCGGCGGACTTCACGTTGACGCCGTCGCAGGCGGTGAACGACGGGTTTGACCGCGGGATCGGGTGGTACCGCGAACACTTCCGGGAGCGCCCATCGCCGGCGTTCGTGATCTGGCAGGGCCAGGCTTACGCAAGGATGGCGCAAAAGACGAGGCGCGAGGATTACCTCGCGTTCGCGTTTGAACTGGCGGACTGGGGGGCACGGGGCGTGATCGAGGCGGGTCCGGGCGTCGACCCTGATCTGGCGGGCGGCGTGCGCGGCATGTATGAGGAAGGCGCGGGGGCGTCGACGGCGTCGTTTCTGTGTTTGTTCGCGGACGCCGCGCAGTTGGCGCGGACGGTGGGCGATCGCGGGCGGGAGGATCGTTATGTCGCGTTGACGCGGTCGGCGGCTCGCTTCGTGGTGCAGCTTCAGATCCGGCCGGAGGAGGCGTACTTCTGTCCGGTCCCCGGGGATGCGGCGGGCGGCATCCGCAACAGTCCGGCGATCAACCGCCTTCGTCTCGACGCCTGCGGACATGCGCTCGTCGGGTTGATCAAGGCCCGCGAGGTGTTGTTCGGCGACGAGTAAGCGGTCAGCGCGACGGAGAGGCGTGCGCACATGTTGAACGAGCGGTACCCTTACTACCTCGCGGGCCGGCCGGTCTTCGACGGGTCTGAGCTGACCGTCGTGAACAAGTACACCAGGGCGGCGGCGTGCCGCGTCGCGCTGGCGGATGCGGCGGCGATCGACCGCGCGTTGACCGCGGCGGTCGGAGCGCTGGAGGCGACGCGGCGGATGCCCGCGTACCAGCGGCAGGGCGTGCTCGAGCACGTCGTGCGGCGGGTGCGAGAGCGGCATGAGGAACTCAGCCGGGTGCTTTGCATCGAGGCGGGGAAGGCGATCCGTGACGCCCGCGGCGAGGTCACGCGGTTGACCGACACGTTTCGCGTGGCGGCGGAGGAGTCGGTGCGGATCGGGGGCGAGTTCCAGCCGCTGGACATCAGCGCGCGGGCGCAGGGCGTGATGTCGTTCTGGCGGCGCGTGCCGATCGGCGTGTGCAGCTTCATCGCGCCGTTCAACTTTCCGCTCAACCTCGTAGCGCACAAGGTCGCGCCCGCGATCGCCTGCGGCTGCCCCTTCATCCTCAAGCCCGCGTCGCGCACGCCGGTCAGCGCGATCCTGCTGGCGGAGATTCTCGCGGAAACGGAGTGGCCTGACGGCGCGTGCAGCGTCCTGCCGTGCAGCCGCGACGGTGCGGACCTTTTCACGACCGACGAGCGGATCAAGCTCCTGAGCTTCACCGGATCGCCGGACGTCGGGTGGGATCTGAAGTCGCGGGCGGGCAAGAAGAAAGTCGTGCTCGAACTGGGGGGCAACGCGGGGTGCATCGTGGACAAGGATGTCGACGTGGAGCACGCCGCGGAGCGCCTGATTCTCGGCGCGATGTACCAGTCCGGGCAGAGCTGCATCAGCGTTCAGCGGATCTTCGCACATGAAAACGTGTACGACGCGCTGAAGCTCTCGCTGGCGCGTCGGGCGGGCGCTTTGAAGATGGGCGACCCGCTGGATGAGGACACCTTCCTGGGTCCGATGATTTCGGAGGAGGACGCGCGGCGGCTGGAGGCGTGGGTTCAGGACGCGGTGCGCGGCGGATCGCGGGTGTTGTGCGGGGGGCGGCGCCACGGCGTGTTTTTCGAGGCGACGTTTCTCGAAGGCGTTCCCGCCTCGGCGAAGGTCAACTGTCTCGAGGCGTTCGGACCGGTGGCGACGCTGGCGCCGTTCCGGGATTTCCGCGACGCGGTGCGCGCGGTCAACGACAGTGCGTTCGGGCTTCAGGCCGGCGTCTTCACGCGAGACCTCGACCGGGCGTTCTACGCCTTCAACGAACTGGAGGTCGGCGGGGTGGTCATCAATGACGTGCCGAGTTTTCGCGTCGACTCGATGCCTTACGGAGGCGTCAAGGACTCGGGGCTCGGGCGCGAGGGGGTGCGCTTCGCGATCGAGGACATGACCGAAATCCGGTTGTGCGTGATGAACAACCTCGGGCGCGAGGATCGCGTGTAAACGAGCCCCGGGCGTCTCTGCGTCACGGCTCCGCCGCCGCGTTCCGGCGGGTTTCGCGCCACGCCCGCCAGGCGACTGCGTCAAATCCGTGATTGACCCCGGTCAGCGCGATCAACGCCTCCTGCGCTTCGGAGCGGTTCTGCGCCTTCGGCGGCGACGCCGAGGCGTCGATCAGATCCACCCGGCGGGCAAGTCCCGGGAAGGCGATCTTCGGCGGGGTCTGGATGACGCGGTCGTTCACGGCGGACCGCACCGGGTCGTTCAGCGTCTCCCCGAGTTGGCGGATGACCCCGGCCAGCGTCCTCCGCTCGTCGGCGAAGGCGTCGGTCCGCAGCGCCGCAACAAGATCGTCGAACGCCGTTTCGTCGGCGATCCGGCCCAGCGCGACGGCCGCGCGACGCACAACGTCGTCCGCCTCGCAGCGCAGGGCCGACCGCAGCACCTCCGTCACGCGCGGATCGCGCCGGCCGGCAAGGCGCTCCCCGGCGGCGAGACGCACCCCCGCATCGGGATCCGTCAAGACCAGCACGACAAGGTTCGCCGCCGCGCCGTCGTGGCGATGCTTCCCGAGAAACGCGGTCAGCAGTTCGCGATGCCGCGGCGGACCTTCTCCCAGCAGCACGCAGGCGCCGTCGATCGCCAGCGGCGACTCAATCCGCAGCAGTTGCGCGTGGCCTTCCTCGAACGACCGCGCGCCGTCGGCCGCGCCAAGAAAGGCGTCACGCAGACCGTGAATGCGCCGCTGCCAGCCGGCGCGAACCTCCTCGACCAGCGCTTGCTCCCGTGCGTCGTCGCCGGACTCGCCCGGCGCGGCGCCCGCCCGGAACCAGACCTCGCCGAGGCGCACATATCCCGCCAACACACGCGCCTCGGCGTGAGTCGGTTCCAGCCTCAGCGCGTCTGAAACATGCGCCCCCGCCAGCTTCACGAGGCTGCGGTCCAGGCCCCAGCGGGCGAGCCCGATGTGACGATCCGCGTCCAGCTCCCTCGCCGACAGCAAGGCTGTGTACTCATCAACGCGGGCCGGCGCCGTCACGCGCCGCCGCACGACGATCGCGGGAACATCAATGCGCCCCGCGAACGACTCAACCCGGAAGGCGTTGTCCGCATCCGAGATGATCTTGCCCTCGATGACACCTGCCGACAGGTGCAATTCGTCGCCGCGGACCGGCGCCGGCGTCAGGCACGGCGCCATCCACCCGAAGACGAGGATTTCGACGCTGCGGCGGAGGCGCCGTGACCTGAGGTTGAACCGAACGCTCACGCGCTGGCGCTCCTTCCCGGGGAGGTCACCCGGACCTCGTCGGCATCGCGGGAGCCGTCCCCCGACCGTCGAGCAGCGTGCCGTGAGTTCGTCCCGGCGAGACGCGGTCGATCCGGACATGACACACGTCCGAGGGACGCGCATCGGCGGAGTCGAAGCAGACTTCGAAATGACGATCGGCGCGTCCACGCCGAAGATCGTTGGATTCGTCGGCGACGACGTCAAGGCGGGGCGACCCGGACTCGACGATGACGCGCTCGGTTTGCCCCAGAAACCGGCGACGGAACGCCAGCGAAAGCTCAGACTTAAGCCCGGCGAGTCGCGTCAGACGCTCGTCTACGACGGAAGAGGGGACAAACCGATCTGACCACCTCGCGGCGGGGGTCTGCCGACGCGGGCTGAAAGGAAAGGCATGAATATCGCAAAACCCGGCCTGGCGCGCCACCGTGAGCGTCGCCTCGAAGTCAGCGTCCTGCTCTCCCGGGAACCCGACAACAACGTCCGTGGTGATCGCAGGCCGGTCCAGAGCGGTTCGAACGCGGCGCGTCGTTTCAAGGAAGTCCTCGACGGAGTACTGCCGGTTCATTTGGCGGAGGATGTCGACGCTGCCGGATTGAAGCGGGAGATGCAGGTGCGGCACGCAGACCTTGCTTGATTGCAACGCATCAAGGAGGGATTCATCCAAGTCGCCCGGTTCAAGACTCGAGAGACGCAACCGCAGGAGGCCCGTGATTTTTGCGACTGCACAAACGAGCCGGGCAAGAGGGGAATCCGCAGACGCAAACCTCTTTCGGACAGCGGTTTCGCGTCCGAAGGCGCCCAAGTATATGCCGGTCAGAACGATCTCCCGGTATCCCGCCGCGACCAGCGCCCGAGCCTCATCCAGGACGACGTGCTCCGGCTTCGAGCGGGGAGTCCCGCGCAGTCTCGGGATAATGCAGTAGGTGCAATGCGCGTCGCACCCGTCCTGCACCTTCAGGAACGCCCGTCGGTGTCCTTCAAAGCGGTGAATCTTTGTAACGAGAGGGAAACGCGCCTTGACATAGTGCCGATCAAGCGGGATAGTCTTGTTGGTTCTCGTCGGGAGTTGTTGGGAAGTTTCCGGTCGCGTCAGTTCTCGAACCGAAATCGGACTTATAAGCCTGTCATCTCTTTCATCCGTCTGACGCGGCGGAGCGGCTCGAACGACGTGAACCGGGTCGGTATGTGCATCGACGCCGGCGCGGGGAGGGTTTCCCCTGCGTAAACGTTCAAGGAGCCGAATCAGCGTTTCCGTCACATCCTGTTGGTGGCCGACAACGGCCTCGACGCCGGGGATCGCCCTGAATGCGTCGGGGGCATCGGTTGCGGCGCAACCGACGACGACGACGCGCGTCCGTCCGCGGCCGACTATCTTGCGCACGGTCTGACGGCTTTTTCGCGAAGCCTGCCCGGTGACGGCGCAGGTGTTCACGATCGCCAGATCCGGGCGCTCGCCGTCGGCGGCTGGTATCATGCCGCTTGCGTCGAGCAGCTCGCGCAATGTCTGCGACTCGTACTGGTTGACTTTACATCCTAAAGTCAGCAATTGATACTTGTTGAACATGCTTGACTGAGTATACCGGGGTGTTGCCCGTCGGGCGCGTCACTGGACGAGCCGGAGGCGGGACAACCTGAGGGCGACGGTGGGGCGCGACGACTGACGAAGGAGAACTACGGGATGGCCGGTCTGAAATCCGTCTGGGGGATAGACGTCGGGCGAAGCGCGTTGAAAGCGATCCGGTTGCGGATCGGCGCGGAGGGGGAGGTGGAGATGGTGGGCCACGACTACGTGGAGCACCCGAAGATTCTCTCCCAGCCGGACGCGGACAAGGAGGAGTTGATCGCCAACGCCCTCGAGAAATTCCTCTCCCGCAACGACATCTCGAACGACAAGGTGGCGATCAGCGTCCCCGGACAACACACCCTCGCCCGCTTCACGAAACTCCCGCCGGTCGACGACAAGCGCATTCCGGACATCGTCAAGTACGAAGCCGACCAGCAGATCCCCTTCGACATGGACGAAGTGATCTGGGACTACCAGACCTTCAAGGACGAGGATCTGCCGGATGTCGAGGTCGGCATCTTCGCGATGAAGCGGGAGCAGATTCGCGCGCACATGCTGCCCTTCGAGCAGCTCGGGATCGAGCCGATCCTCGTGCAGAGCGGTCCGCTGGCGGTTTACAACGCGGTGCATTTCGAGGATCTGCTCAAGGCCGGCGAGACGACGATCATTCTGGACATCGGGTCTGAGACGACGGACCTGATCATCTCGACGCCGCAATCGCTGTGGACGCGCACGATCCCGATCGGCGGCAACCGGTTCACCGAGGCGCTGGTCAAGGCGTTCAAGCTTTCGTTCTCGAAGGCGGAGAAACTGAAGCGGGAAGCCGCAAAGAGCCGCTACGCCCGGCAGATCTTTCAGGCGATGCGGCCGGTCTTCAATGACCTGGTGCAGGAACTCCAGCGCTCGATCGGCTTTTACTCCTCGACGCATCGCGGGGCGCGGATCGAGCGGGTCATCACGCTGGGCAATGCGTGCAAGCTGCCGGGGCTGGTGAAATACCTTCAGCAGAACCTCGGGTATGACGTGGAGGAGCCGTCGGCATTCAAGAAGCTCGGCGGGTCCGAGGCGGCAAAGGCCCCGCAATTCACGTCGGAGATCCTCAGCTTCGCGGTCCCTTACGGATTGGCGCTTCAGGCGCTGGATCAGGCGAAGATCACGTCGAGCCTGCTCCCGATGGAGATCGCCAAGCAGGTGGTCTGGCAGAAGAAGCGCCCCTTCATCGCCGCGGCGGCGGCCTGCCTCGTTCTGGCGGGCGGGACGGTCTGGATGCGCTATCTGATGGACAACAACGCGCTGGCGGCCGGCCGCAGCGATCGCGCCATCGCTCAGGTCAGCGACGCCGAGGCGCGAACGATCGTCGAAAGCGGACCGCCGGTGACGTACACGAAGCGGCAGCGGGCGCAGGCGATCCTGGCTGCGGGCAACACGTTCAAGCGCAAGTACAACGAGCTGAAGAACCAGGGCGAGACCGAGCGGGCGCAGAGCGAGCTGCTCGTCGCGCTGCAGAAGGATCGGGCGTTCGTGCCCGCGATCCTGAACGCAATTCACTCCGCCCTTCCGCAGAACCTCGAGTCCTACGGCGCGGCGGAGACCGTCGAGCAGTATCTGGCGGCCGTGAAGGGCGGAGCGGCGGTTCCGCGTCCCCAGCGGAAAGAGGTGCATATCTCGAGTTTTGACTTCGAGCTGGTCATCGGTCTCAGCGGGGTCGAACTTCCGCCGTGCAAGCTCAACCTCGTGCCGAACTTCGCGCTCGGTGAGTCCGACACCTACGACGGTTTCTGGGTCCGGATGGTCTGCACGACGGCCAACCAGGCGGGGGACAAGTTCATCGAGAAGGAGTTCCTCGATCGGCTGCTGGAGGTCGGCGCGAAACCGAAGCAGGGCTTCTTCATCAACCGGGTTCATCTGACGGACTGGCATGAACTGGACCCGGCGAAGACCCGGAGCGAGTCGGCGGCGCCGGAAACGGCGCGCGGCGGGACGGCGACGGCGGATGCTTCGCGTCCGGGCGCGGGCCGCGGCGGCGAGCGGGCGGAAGACGTGGGCCTGGACCCACGGATTAAGAATGAACTCGATCAGATGCGAGGCCACATGGAGGGTATGCCCACCCCGGGACGGCGTCCGACGCGGTCGCAGCCGGCGCAGCTGACGGCGCAGGCGACGCCCGGTCAGGAGAAGAACCTCGACTACGTGACGGAAGAGGAGTTGAAGGGCGGACTGGAGTTCACGGTCGTGCTGGAGGTGCTGATCGGCGACGCTCCGGTTTCGGAGGAGGATGCCGCGGACACGGGTGACATGGGCGGCGGCGGCGCGGACGAAGGCGACGGCGGCTGAGAGGGAGACGGACGCGGATGGATTTCATCAAGCGACAGGTGTTTTTTCTGATCTGCGGGGTGGCGGCGCTGGCGGGCATCGCCCTCGGCGTCACCGGGATGAGCAAGCTCGGCGAGGTGAAGACGCAGATGGAGGACGCGGTGCGCCTTTACGGGGAGCTGACCTCGCTCCCGAGCGGCGCCGCCAACTCCCGGTTCATCGAACTCGAGCAGGCGCGCATCGCCCGGCAGCGTGAGGCGTTCGACGCGCTGGTTGACCAGGTCGAAGCGTTGCAGCCGTATGAGCCTCTGCTGGAGGACTTCTTCCCCGCGCCTGCGGCCGGCAAGGTCGAGCGCGACATGCTCCTTGAGTTCCGCACCCGGTATCAGGCCGCGCTGCGCGACCTTTATGTCCGCCTTAACGCCGGACAGCGGGCGACCACCGTCGAAGTGCAAAAGGCCGCGGAGGAAATCCGCATCGAGGAGCAGCAGGCCAAGGCGTTCAGCCAGGGCGGCGCTCCGACGGAAGCCGAACCGGCGTACACGGATGCCGGCGTGCTGACGCAGGCGGGGGCGCGGCTCAACGCGGACGCCCGCGCGAACCTTGAGAAGGCGCAGATGTTGTTCTGCTACGCCGAACCGCTGCTGGCGGAAATCCCCGCGTTCGAGTTCAGCAGCAAGCTGAAGGGGAACAGCCGTTACGAAGTGGATTTCACGGTGTCCGACTGCTGGGACGCGCAGGTGAAACTCTGGATCGCGGAGGATGTCGTCGACGCCCTGGCCCGCGTGAACGCGCAGGCGGCGGACGCCCTGGTGGCGAAGGGGCAGGCGCCGTGGGTCGGCGTGCTGCCGGTGAAGGACATCATTTCGATCCGTGTGTGCCGGGACGTGATCCAGGGGGCGCTCGCCGAGGGGGCGACGCCGGATCTGGGGATGCCGCAGGGTGTCGGGGCGGCCGACCCGGTCTGCGCGACGGACGTCTCGTTCGCCAACCGGTACTCGGAAGACGGCTCGATGTTCGATGTCGTGCAGTTCACGCTCAAGCTGGTCGTGGATCAGCGCGACCTGCCGCTGGTGATCCGTGAAATCAGCAAGGACCGGTTTCACACGTTGTTGCGCTGCTCCTACGTGGCGGTTCCGCCGGACCCGTCGATGCGCGGGAAGATCTACGGCGCGGAGCCGGTGGTGAAGGCGGTTCTGGATTTTGAGACGCACATGCTGGCGGACAAGTACCGGCGGCTCATGCCGGACGAGATTCTCGAGGCTTACGGCTTCACCCGGCCGGCGGACGAGGATGCGGAAGAGGACGGGGGCGCGTAAGACGGGCGCCGAACGCGAGACGAGAATGATGCGAAGCCGCCCGCGGGAAGGCGGCGTGGAGGTCGGCGAACATGGCGAAACAAACGGTCAGCGCCGTTGAGCGGCATCTGGACAAGGGGATTCTCGGGGCGACGGGGTTCGTGCTGCTGGGCGCGGTGGCGATGTTCCTGGTCAGCAGTCCGAACAAAGTCGAACTCCCGGGCGGAGACGTCGTCACGCCGGGCTCGATCGACGAGCAGGTCGAGCGCCAGGCTGAGCGGGCGCTTTCGAGCATTCAATCGGCGCGTCCGAAAGAGGCGGCGGAGGACGCGGAAGCGCCTCCTCCGGATCTTGCCGCTTTCTCCGACATTACGCAGTTCGCCGCGCTTCCCCCGCAGTTGGCGCGGAGCGTCGGGTTTCTGCCCGTCGTTCCGATCTTCTCGAATGTCACGGCGGTCTCGGTTGAACTGGTGAAGCCCTTCCCGCTTCCGAAACCGGTGCTGGCGTCGGGACGAAGCTGCCTGGCGTTCGAGGAAGAGGTCTACTGGGCGCAGGGGATGGACGACTATCAGGACTTTCCCGAGGCGATCCGCGAGATGTCCGAGCCGGTCAACTGGGTGACGGTTTCGTCGTTGTGGAACCGTGAGGCGCAGGTCAGGGAGAATGCGAAAACCTACCAGAAGGGACGGCAGCTTGCCGTGCTGGGCGGTATCGAAATCCAGCGACGGGCGCGCCGGGCGGACGGTTCCTGGAGCGACGAGGACTGGCAGACGGTCGAACCTTATCTGCGGGCGAAGCTGCCGCCGATCGACGAGATTCCGATCGCGGTGGATGAGAAGACGGGGCGGGCGGCTGCGACGGCCGAAAGCCTTCAGATTTCGAGTCAGACGCTCAGCCTGCTTCAGGATCCGATCGTGCAGATGAACATGCTCCGCCCGATCGTGGCGACGCCGGCCTGCGGCGATCCGTGGTCGTATCCGAAGATCGAGGGGTCCGACCCGGTCTTTCAGGACGACGAGTATTTCTACCCCGAGGTCGACCTCGGATACGTGCCGTCGCCGGCGACGATGACGGATCGGTACCAGGTGACCGTCAAGCCGAAGTGGATCGCGGGCGGGACGCCGAACGCGGAGGATGATTGCGGCGGGGACTGGAAGGAGCGATTCCAACTCGCCGAGGAAGCGTTCCTGGATGCGCTGAAGCGCGGGGACAAAACGGTCGAAGCGAACGCGAACAACTACGTCGTGCAGTGCTACAACATCTGCATGGACCCGGAGGTGAAGGCCGCGGCGCTGAAGATCAAGGAGAAGATGGACAAGCTGTCGGCGCCCGGACCGGTTCCTCCGGGACCGAAGGCGCCGCCGGGAGTTCCGCAGAACCGAGCGGGCGACGTCGCGGTGGGGATCGCGCACAAGCAGGAGCCGATCCAGCAGGTGTGGGCGATCGACGGCAATCGCGGCAGCGTGGTCGGCGGGCGCCTGTACCAGTACCGCATCCGCCCGCTGCTTTACAACCCGTATTTCGGCAACCCGCAGGCGCTGAAGAATCCGCAGGACGCGAAGATTTCCTTTGTGCGCGGGGAGTGGTCGGAGCCGTCGGACCCGTTGTACATCGAACCGGACACGCAGGTTTTCGCCCGCAGCGCGACGAAGGGCAAGGATGAGGTTTACCTGGAGATGTTCCGCTGGTTCGAGGGGGTCTGGGTGAAACACAACCCGAAGTTCACGGTGGGCGACGCGCTGGTCTCCGACTTCCGTTGCGACGTGGCGGACGACAAGAAGGAGTTGGTGACGTTCAACGCGGACGCCGTGCTGCTGGATGTCGAGTTCGACCGCCCGTGGTGCGGACGGGAGCGCGGGTCATCGCGGACCGGTGCGAAGTTCGAGCCGCTTCCCGAGGGTGCGGCGGCGATCGCCCTGGTGGACGCCGCGGGCAACGTGGTCGAGCGGATCATCGACCTAGACAAAGTGACGCCGCGGAAAAAACAGATTGACTCGAAGGTGTTCAAGCCGCAACCGAAACAACCGGAGCCGACGACAACCGTGACGCCGACCGGCCGCGGTCGCGGAGCGGTGCAGGGACTCGGCTACGGCGGCGCTCCCGTGACGATGCCCGACGAAGCCCGAATACGGGAAGGCGAGGAAAATGAGCGGGGAGGCGGCCGGCGTCCCCCGCCGCCGCGCAGCAAAGGCCCCTGAGACAACGAAAACGGGCCGCAGCCGGGGAGACCGGGGGAACGCTTAGCCAACGTAAGACCCGGAACCGGGCGGCGGATTCGTGGAGGGGCGCACGGACTTGTCCGTGCGCCTCTTTCGCTTTCCGCGGCGCCCCTCTCTGGCTGCAGCCCGACGATCGGACCTTGGTGGGGCACTGTAACGCTCGTAGGATGATAGGCAACCCCGGAGGCTGAAACCCACCTGGTCCGCGGATGTTACAAGGACAAGGGAGACAGGCGAGGCGATTGTGTTTCGGTTCCGGCGGGGAGGGTGCGGTATGCGCGGTGGGAAGCGAGGGGGGATCGGGTTAGGGCTGGTGCTGGCGGCGACGGGCGCGGAACTGGCCCGCGCGGACGTGCTCATCAACCTGATTGTCCGCGACCTGAACAATAACTCGGTGGAGGTGATCGAGGCCGGGGACGAGATTTTCGTCTACGTCCGCCTGTCCGTGACCGAGGACGACAACCCGACGCCGGATGTCCGCCTGCTCCAGTTCGATCTTCGGGCGATCGACCCGCAGCTCGAGATCGTCACGTTTGACTGGCGTCTGCGCGGCGCCGGGCTGTTCAACGAGGATCAGTATGAGCGGACGGCCGGGCTGACGGAAACGCCCCGCGCGACGTACCTGCCGGACGAGCGGGATCCCGGGTACATCGTGGACCTCGATGACGATCTTCGCGTGGTCGCCCGCCTGCACCTGATCGCCCACCGCTCCGGGACGGTCAACGTCACCAGCACGGAGCTATCCGATCCGGATGACACGTCGCAAGGCTGCTGGTTCGTCGCGGGGTTTGACGCCTTGGAGACGTTCACGCCGCATGACGGGACGGTGCAAGGCGGCGAGCTTTTCATCGAGGTCGAGGGCGACGACGGGTTCAACGAGAACGACAACGGCGGCGGATCGGGGGGTAACGAGAACCGCAACGATAACAGCGGGAACGACAACGGATCCGCAAACGAGAACAAGAACGACTCCGGCGACAACGAGAACAAGAACGACGGATCGGGCAACGACAACGGCGGCAACGACAACGCCTCGAACGACAACGTCGTGGACGGTCCGCGCAACGAGGGTCCGCCGGCGGCGGGGGGGTTCCCCTGCGGCGCCGGCGCGGTCGGACCGCTTCTGTTTCTGCTGCTGGCGCTGGCGGCGCAGAGACGCCTGCGGGGCGGTCGGTCTTCGCGCCGGTGAGTCCGCGTTTTTTCGGGGGCGTCTTGACGCGTAAGCGGCATCCCGGCGCTCGGCGCGCTTGTGCTTTCAGAAATCCCGGAAAACTCACGGGAATCAGGCCGGGGCGGCGTGCGGCGTTTGCGATCCGC
This sequence comes from Phycisphaerae bacterium, assembly GCA_022072505.1. Taxonomy (GTDB): domain Bacteria; phylum Planctomycetota; class Phycisphaerae; order UBA1845; family UBA1845; genus JABWBH01. The sequence continues at coordinate 48,054 of JAJVHU010000042.1, read as the reverse complement.
CGGGGCTCTCCTATCATTCTCATCGGCGGGGCGCTTCGTCGGGTTTGTTCGCGCGAAGTCGCCGCGGAGGACGGCTTTGACCTGGCGCGTCGGCGCGTCCCGCGGATTCGGGAGTCTGTTGTGGTGACGAGTTGGCGCCTTGGGGTGGTTTCCTTCCTGAATGCCCGCCCGCTGATCCGCGGGTTGGATGCGGATCCGCGCGTGACGCTGCGGCTGGACGTGCCTTCGCGCCTGGCGGGGCTTCTGGACGCGGGCGAGGTGGACGCGGCGCTGGTGCCGATCATCGACCTTCTGACGCACGAGCGGGCGTGGCGGATCCTCTCGGACGCCTGCATCGGCTGCGACGGCGAGACGCTGACCGTGCGTGTGTTCTCGAAGGTTCCGCCGGAGCGGATCACGCGCCTTCACGTGGACGGGGACTCGCACACGTCGGTGGCGCTCGCCCGCCTGATCTGGCGGAGGATGCACGGCGTGGATCTCGATATTGCGCCGTGGGAGGGCGACGCGACGGCGCAGGCCGTGCTCCTCATCGGCGACAAAGTCGTGACGCGGCGTCCCTCGGCGTACGACGTGGAGACGGATCTCGGCGCGGCGTGGAAGTCGATGACGGGGTTGCCCTTCGTCTTCGCGGTCTGGGCGGCGCCCGTCGGGCTGGACGCCGGTCCGCTGGCGGCGATCCTCAGCGCCGCGCGTGACGCCGGCGTGGCCCAGGCGGATCAGATCGCCGAGACGTTCGGGCCTCACGCGGGCTGGCCGGTCGCGGTCGCGCGGCGGTATCTGACCCGGCGGCTCCGCTTCACGCTGACGCCGCGGGCGCGCGAGGGCATGAGCCGCTTTCTCGAACTGGCGAAGGCATGCGCGATCGTCGAACCTCACCGCGACCTGGTCTTTGCATGAGGCGCGCCGGCGCCCCCGCGCCGCTTGCCCGCGCGCCGCACCTTGAGGCAGAATCCCCCGGTCATGCAGGCTGAGGCCAACGCGCCCGATGCAAAACGCAGCGCCACGCGGATGCTGATCGGCATCGTCGTTGTCGGAGTCGCGCTGCGGCTGGGATACGCGGCGGTCGCCGGCGAACTGGGCGTCACGCCCGCGACGCACTACCGTGAGCACATTACGCTGGCGACGCGGTTGCTTTCTGAGGGAACCTTCGGAAGCCCGATGACGCCCGAGGATCCGGCGCCGCGTCCGTCGGCGATGTTCCCGCCTTTGTATCCGCTGCTCGTCGCGGGGGTGTACGCCGTGCTGGGGGTCGAGTCGTATGCGGCGACGCTCGTCCTTCAGGCGATCAACGCGCTGGCGACGTCGCTGGCGGCGACCGTGGTGTTCAGCGTCGCCCGGCGGCTCGGCGCGAGTTCGTTTGCGGCGGCGGCGGGCGCGGCGGCGACGGCGGTCAATCCGGTTCTGATCCTGCTGACGACCCGCATCTGGGACGCGCCGATCTTCGTGCTGGGAGCGGCGTGGGCGGTGCGCCTGACGGTTGCGGCAAGACCGCCGCGCGCCGGTCCGCGAGCGGATGTTTTCTTCGGGGTCTATCTGGGGGCGTTGGCGTTGCTCGATCCTGCGTTGACGCCGGTGTACCCGGTGCTGGTGTTGTGGCGCGCCGTCCGTCGGACGCCTCGACCGTCAGCCGGATCGATCGTCGCATCGACGGCGTGGGTTCTCCTGGGCTGGGCGGGGGTGAACGCGCCGTGGACGCTGCGCAACGCGCGCGTGCTGGGCGAGGCGAGCTACGTCCGCAACGGGTTCTGGCAGGAAGTCTGGTTCGGCGTCTGTCCGGAGGCGGATACGGGATTGCAGGCCGCGATGAAGGCGCACTTCCCGCTGCAAAGCGCCGCGGCCCGGCAGCGTTACCTGGCGGAGGGCGAGACGGCATACTTCGCGGATTGCCGGACGCGGGCGATCGCGGCGATCCGGGAGCAGCCGGGGCGCTGGGCGGTTCTGTGCGCGCGTCGGGCGGCGGATTTCTGGTTCGGAACGGTGGCCAGCCACGACGGCGGCGCGCAGCGGTGGATGCCGCGAGGGCTTCGGCTGGCGGCGGCGGTCTTCCTGACGATCGAGACGGCCGCGGCGCTGGCGGCGACAATGCTGACGTGGCGGCGACGTCCCGACATGCGCTGGCTCGCGGGCGCCGTGCTCGTCTTCTCCCTGCTTTATGCCGCGACGCACACCGAGATTCGTTACCGGGGTCCGATCGAGCCGCTGCTGGCGATGCTGATCTTCACGGCCGCGAGCGCCGCACCGCGTCGGAACGCCTCCGCATGAAGCGCATTCGCACGACCTTTTTCCGCTGGTTGTTCTTCTGCGCGTTACACGCGGGCGTGATGCTCATCATCCTCGGCATCGCGCTTTTTCTCGAAGCGCGCAACACGCTGCCCAACCCTTTCGGCCTGGCGTTCTCAGTGCTCGGCGTGCCGCTGCTGCTGACGCCGATCTTCGGGTGGGGCTGGAGCGAGCTTTATGTCTGGTGGCACAACGATCGGATCCCGTCGCATTACTGCCGGACGTGCGGGTATGACCTGACGGGCAATGTCTCGGGCGTCTGCCCGGAATGCGGCGACGCCGTCGTCTGAACCGCCGCGCGTCAAAGGCGCGTCAGGGAACCGGCGCGTGCCGGCGCTCGAAGGCGATCGTCCGCAGCACCCCCACGCGACGCCGGGACCGCCGTCCGAAGGGAAGCCGCCGCCGCCGCTGCTCGTGTCGCCAGGTCGTTGCAGAGAGGGACGCTTTCACCTGACGCCTCATGTCGTCCCCTCCCGGCGCCACAGATAGTACACGGGGCGATGATCCAGCAGTCCCCGGAACGTGCGCGACAGAAACTCGGGCGACTGGCGGGCGACGCGCCGCTCGCCGCCCGCCGTCGTCGCCTGGTACCAGGTCGTCACGACGCTCGTGACGATCTCCCGGACCTCAACGCTCCTGCCCATCCTCCACGCCAGATCCGGCGCGAGCGGATCCACGCCCAGCTCCCGCAGCCGTCTCACCGCCGCGGCGCCGCTTTGAGACGGCGGAACCTGACCGATCCGCTTCATCCCCGCGCGCTCGAATACCGGATTCACGTCCCCCATCGCCGCAAGACACTCGACGTACTCCGTCCCGACTTGCGGCAGCGTCACCCGGACGAGGCGCTGTCCCAGTCCGCACCCGCGCACGTCGGGGTGAATGATGAGCCGCCGAAGCATGCGCACCGAGCGGTTCAGGGCGTCCGGACGGCGGATGAAGCAACCGCCGGTCGCTTCGTTCCGCAGAGACAGCTCCAGCGGACCGTGTGCGTAGACGACCACGCCGAGAACTTCCCCGCTGCGATCGCGCATCGTGAAGACCTTGTCGACGAACCCAAGTTCCTCGGTGGTTCGGTAGTGCCGCGACGCCAGCACCTCATAATCCCGCTTGAAACCCGGAGCAATCCGCAGCTCTCGCCGCAGACTGAAGGCGCGAGCGGCGCGACCGGCTCCCACCGTCGCGCCTCGCCCGTCCGCGTCAAGCCGAACCAGCACATCCGGGTTCAGGTCTTCAATGACGTCGTCGTGGCAGGTGGCGACGATCAACGCGAGGTTCTCACGCCGAACAAGACGACGGACGTTGTACGCCAGCGCCCGCGCCGCCCGTCGGTGCAGGTTGGTTCCGAACTCGTCGCAGATCAGAACGGCGCCGCGAGGACGGTCCGCCCCGACCGCGATCGCCAGCCGAGCGCGGAACTTCTCCCCCTCGGAAAGCTCCTCGTACCGACGCAGCCACAGCGGCGCTTCGGCAAGCCCGCAGGCGCTGAGGATCGAAAGCGCTTCCGCCAGCGTGCGCCGCGGGGCGACCGCGTCGAGGATCGTCGCGTCGGGATCCACGCGAACCTCCGTGACGTCCGTGAAGACCCCGCCGCGTCTCCGCATCTCGGCCAGCAGCGAAGACTTGCCGCTTCCGCTCGGGCCCACCACGGCGCAAAGACCCGTCGCCGGATGCGTCAACTCCACCGGACCGACGATCCGCCGCGTTCCGCCGGCGAGCGTCAACCCGAAGCGCATCGCCGCCTCGACCGCGCGGCGCGTGGCATGAACCGGCGGACACTCGTGTGTCACCTCGATCCGAACTCCCTCGACGCCTCCAGGCGCCGGAACCTCACAACGCTGCGCCGGCGAGCCTGAAGTCGCCTTCGCGGCTTGACGGGGGGAGCGGCGTCCGCCGCGTGACCGACTTTCCGGTGGAAACGGCGAGGTGAGTCGCGCGCGGGGGTTCCGTGCGGTTTTGAGAGGGGACCGGTTTCGGATTTTTCGGGCGGCGCGGCGCGGTCGGGGGCTGGTTCGGGGGTCAGCCGGAGCGTCGGGGGCGCGAGGGTTGACGGATTGTCGATCGGCGCGGGCCATCAAAACAAAACATAACCCTAACAATTCGCAAGGTCAAGACAAAAGCAATTATCAAGCAATATATTTTAATTTAGAGACAAAAAACATTTCATTATAGGACTAGACAGGCGGGGGCGGCTCAGGCTGGCGCGATCACTGACCCTCGCCCTACCTGCCCAGCCACGGCATCAGACTGCGGACAAAGGCGCCGACGCGCTCGCAGGGCGCGTCCCGATCCTCGCGGCGACCGCGGGCGAGGATCGGGGCGCCGCGCCGCGCCTCGTCGATCCACTCCCGGGCGAACGTGCCGTCGCGGATCTCCGCCAGCACGCGCCGCATCTCGCGGCGCGCCGGCTCGCCGATGATCCGCGGACCGCGCGTTCGATCGCCGTATTCAGCCGTGTTGGAGATGCGCGCCCTCATCCCCGCCAGCCCCTGCGCGTAGATCAGGTCCGCGATCTGCTTAAGTTCGTGAACGCATTCGAGGTATGCGGACTCGGGCGAGTACCCGGCCTCGACCAGCGTCTCGAACGCGGTCTGCGTCAGCGCCGAGACGCCGCCGCACAACACGGCCTGCTCGCCGAAAAGGTCCGTCTCGGTTTCCTCGGCGAACGTCGTTCGCAACACGCCCGCCCGCGTACATCCGATCGCCGCCGCCCACGCGAGCGCCAGATCGAAAGCCCGCCCGCTTGCGTCATGCGCCACCGCCGCCAGTGCGGGGAGCCCCCGACCTTCCAGGTAGAGCGAACGCAAGAGCGATCCCGGTCCCTTCGGACCGACCAGCACGACATCGCCGTCGCCGCGCGGTGCGATGAAGCCGAAATGAAGGTTGAACCCGTGAATGAAGCCCAGCGCCGCCCCCGGTCGCAGCACGGGGGCGATCTCGGCGGCGTAGACGTCGCCCGCCGTTTCATCGGGCAGCGCAAGAATCACGAGATCAGCTTCCGCCGCGGCCTCCCTTGCCGGAACCGGGGAGAATCCCGCCTCACGCGCCCGGTCGAACGCCGCTCCCGGGCGCTGGCCGACGATCACGCGAACCCCGGAGTCCTTCAGGTTCAGGGCGTGAGCCTCCCCCTGGTTGCCGTATCCGATGACGGCCGCCGCGATGTCCTCCAGCAGCGTGGCGTCCGCGTCGCGGTAAACCATCATGCTCATCGGTTCCGTCTCCTTGAATCCACTCCGCACGGGGCAACCCGAGCCGGTCTTGTGCGGACTCTCGCTGACAGCCCCGCCTTGCGGTTGTCGGGGCCTCGGAACCCGCGGTTGTTGCCGCGACGTTTCGCCCCCGAGCGATCCGCGTTACAATGCCCGGTCTTGCCGGACGGCGCCTCGTGATACGCGCCCGGCCGGCGGCACGTGCCTGCTTGAACGTTTATGAGCGACCTCAGCCTTATCCGCAACTTCAGCATCATCGCCCACATCGACCACGGCAAGAGCACGCTCGCCGACCGCCTGCTCGAACACACCGGCGCGATCAGCAAACGCGAAATGCGCGACCAGTTCCTCGACGACATGGACCTCGAACGCGAGATGGGCATCACGATCAAGGCCAACCGCGCCACCGTCTTTCATGAACTGGAAGGCCGACGGTACATGCTCAATCTGCTCGACACGCCCGGGCACGTGGACTTTCATTACGAGGTCTCCCGGGCGCTGGCGGCGTGCGAGGGGGTGCTCCTGCTCGTCGACGCGACCCAGGGCGTGCAGGCGCAGACCGTCGCCAACGCCTACATGGCGATCGAGGCCGGGCTGGAGATCGTGCTGGTCATCAACAAGGTGGACCTCCCCTCGGCGCACCCCGAGGACACCGCGCTCGAGGCGGAGCAGGTCATCGGCGTCGACGCCGCGTCCTCCGTCTTCGTCAGCGCCAAGACCGGCGTCGGGATCGACGAACTGCTCGACACCGCCTGCCGCCGCATCCCGCCGCCGAAGGGCGACTTGACCGCGCCGTTGCGGGCGCTTCTGTATGACGCCAAGCCCGATCCCCACCGCGGCGTGATCGTCCACGTTCGCGCGTTCGACGGCACGGTGAAGCGCGGCGACAAGATCCGCATGATGGGCACCGGAAGCGATCACATCGTCACCGAGGTCGGAAAATACTGCCCGAAACCGCAGGCCGTGCCCCAGCTCGGCGCCGGAGAGGTCGGGTACATCGTCGCCGGCATCAAGACCCTCAACGACGTCAACATCGGCGACACCATCACCCACGTCTCCCGCCCGACGGAGAAGGCCCTTCCCGGTTACAAACCGCCGAAACAGATGGTCTTCTGCGACTTCTACCCCGGTCCCGGCACCACCACCGAAGAACTCCGCGAGGCGATGGAGAAACTCTTCCTCAATGACAGCTCCTTCACCTACGAGACGGTCAGCTCCGACGCCTTGGGCATCGGCTTCCGTTGCGGGTTCCTCGGACTGCTGCACATGCGCATCATTCAGGAGCGCCTCGAACGCGAAAGCGACGTCAACATCGTCCAGACCGCTCCCACCGTCAGCTTCGAACTGCTGATGAAAAACGGCGACGTCCGCCACATCAGCAGTCCCAGCGAACTGCCGGACATGACCACGATCGAGGAGATCCGCGAACCGATGATCAAGGCCGCGATGATCATCCCCGCCGACTGCGTCGGAACCGTCATGACGCTCTCGATGGAGCGCCGCGGAACGCACCGCAAGACCGAGTATCTCTCCCCCACGCGCGTCATGCTCACGTATGAGTTCCCCCTCGCCGAAATCATTTACGACTTCTACGACAAGCTGAAAAGCTGCACGAAGGGCTACGGCACGGTCGATTACGAAGTGACCCACTTCCGCGCCGACGATCTCGTCAAGCTCGACATCCTCGTCAACGCGATCAAGGTGGACGCCCTCTCGGTCATCGTTCACCGCGAAAAAGCCGCCTACCGCGGCCGCCGCCTCTGCGAACGCCTTCGCAAGGAAATCCCGCGACACCAGTTCGAAATCCCGCTTCAGGCGGCGATCGGCGGTAAAGTCATCGCCCGCGAAACGATCAAGGCCTTCCGCAAGGACGTCACCGCGAAATGCTACGGCGGCGACATCACCCGCAAACGCAAACTCCTCGAAAAACAGAAGGAAGGCAAAAAACGCATGAAGATGGTCGGCAGCGTCGAAATCCCCCAGCAGGCGTTCATCTCGATCCTCGACCCGGACGCGGAATAGGCCGGTCGCGCCGTGGAGAAACCGATGCGCCGTGGAGAAACCGATGCGCCGTGGAGAAACCGAGCCGCGCCCGTAAGGAAGCGTTCTTATTCCGCCCCGCTTCGGGCGCATGGAGAATACGTCTATGTGATGAGGGCGATGCCGCAATGGAGACCTCCAAACAAGCCCAATACCCCCTTGCCGACTTCATCCTGAACGGCGCCGACGGCCGAACACCGGAGAATGGCGTTTACGATATCCGTCGAGGAGAAAAGCGAAACTCGATTCTCTGGGCGCAGCGGCGGGCCCAGGGGTTGATTGACGCTCTACTTCCCAAACTCGCGGACAACGCGCAGAAACACCTTAACATTATCGGCGCGGGCTTTGCCGGCCTTACCGCCGCCGCCCATGCGGCACGTCTGGGATTCAACAACAACAAGAAGATTAGGAAGATTACGATTTTTGAGAAGGGTCCGGAACCTCTTTGGCGCATGCGCGGTTGCAAAACGCGATGGCTGCACCCGAACATGTATCGCTGGCCGCACGACGGCTGGGACCACGACGAAACCGACCTCGAAGTGCTCAACTGGCGCGCCGGCTGGGCGAGCGACGTATGCGAGACGGTCCTCGACCAATGGCGAAGATTGTGCGTAAAATATGGAAAAAAGAAGATCGAGGTAAAACTAAAAGAACAGTCTCCCCCCCCCCCCACACCCGACGACACGATATGGATCCTCGCGCAAGGTTTGGGGAAGGAGCAGGCGACGATCGATACGCCTTCATACTGGAAGGTCGACGACCTTGGGCAAAGTTTTCCTGGCAACCGCGTTGACAAGGATAAGGTCACACCAGCACGATTTTTGGTTTCCGGCATTGGCGACGCCGGTGCGGTAGACGTGCTGAGACTCCGGCTTCGCGGCTTCGAGGCCGGGCGCATAGATGAGTTCAAGGACGCCATTGCGCCGCTGACGAAGGATGCGGCAGACTTTGATAGAGATCAGCCAAACCCAACGCTCCAAGAAGCGTTGAATTTCTACCGGACGGGCACGGGTAAGTCGTTGAAATGGAAAGAAGGTATCCAGCGGCTGGATAAACTGCTCGAAAAGCAGCGCCGTCCGGACACCAAGGTCTACCTTCATGACATGGGGAATTTGAAAAGGCCGTCAACGCTCTCGCATTTTCATGCGCTGCTGCTTTGCCGTCTATTAAAAATCGATAAAGAGGGCTTAGTGCCCCTCAACGGGACCGTCCATCTCCTCCCCGGAACCTCTGAGAGCCCACCGGGTTGGAAGGTTACTTTGAAATCGACGCGCAATCGCAAGAATCGTAAGACGAGACCCGGCGAGCCTGAGCCAATACTTCGGAGCTATTGCGCTACCAATTATAAGATTCGCAATTTCGATCTCGATCGTGTCATCTGTCGTCACGGACTGTCCAAACCCAAAACACCATCCGAATATGCAAAGGAAGAGACAGATCCTCCGCCCAAGCAGAAGCTCGCCATACGAAAGAACGAGTTGGCGGTTCTGAAGGACGCGGTGGACAGCCGTTCGCCGGTCCGGCTCGTCTGGCTCACGGGCGAATCGGGTTCAGGCAAGTCCTGGCTCTGCCGCGAGCTGCAAAGGGAACTCCCGTTGCTGGTCGCCAACCCTCCGATCGAACCCGTGTACTGGGACTTCGAGCTTACGCCCAGCCTCGACATCCTGTTTCACAGAGTCCTCCGCCTGGCCGAACCCGACTATAGAGTCCACCCCCATGCCGTCGTCGACCTGGCCGTGAAGGGCCTGACGCCGCAAAACCCTGGTTCGCCCGGCACGGATAATCCCACGCGTCGCCTGGTGCTGATCCTGGACGGGATCGAGGCCCTCAAGAACCGCGCCGATCGGGATGGGCTGCACCGGTTTTTGAAAGGACTGAGCGACGAGCCCGCGGACACCCGGCACACAGGGTGTGTCGTCGTTGCCTGTCGGGACGTCCCCGATGAGTTTCGCCAAATCTCTAGCGAACTTCCCGCCGGGCGAACTCACACATTGCACCTTCAGCCCTTGGAGCACGGAGATGCCTCAGCCGTTCTCTGGCATGATCTATTGAAGGCGAACGAACTGCGCGAGCGATGGAATGACGAAGCTGATGACCTGATTCAACTGCTTCAGCGCAACCATTTGGCCATCGGACTTGCCAACGCATTTCTGCGCCAAAAGAGCCCTACTGTCAAGGTTGAGTTTGGCGCGATTGTAGATCAGATCAGAAACACCGTGACCGGCAATGGAGCGAAGGCACCGATTCGCGGCCTTGTCAACCTCATTTGGAACATGCTCAAAACAGTTGATCGCGACTTCCTCAAGGCGGCCAGTTGCGCCTTGCGTTACGTGGATGACGACAGCATTGCAGACTTTCCGCCTTTGAACCCTGACAAAATTGTGGACGCTTCAGAGGTTCCGAAGCAGATCAGAGAACTTGGCTTGCTCTGGCGCGACGAGGATAACCGCGCGTTCCGTTTCGTCCATCGCAGCGTCCGGGATTATATCTACAAAGAACAATGCCAAAACAAGGAAGAGATACATTGGAGGTGGTTCGAGTGGCTTAAAGAGAAGAAGGGGGATAGCAGCAGGGATCGGCGTCCCCCACGGCCTGAGGCGGAGTGGTCCACCTTCGCAAAATGGTCCACCGCGGTTCAACACGGCGTCAAGGGATCAACCTGGCGACAAGATGGCAAAAGACTCGACCGCCGTGGCAAACTGAAGGAAGTATATGACTTCTATGAGGAGCATATTGCAGGCAACAAAGCGAACCCCAAAGATGAACCGTCGCGGCTCGCAACCCAATTCAACGCCAGCACGCTGGAGTACGAGATCCTCACCAAGTTCTTCAAAGAACAAGACTTCTCGAAGGCGATTATCGACCTGCCTTATGACTGTCGGTCGAAGGTATTGACCGCCGCCGGGCGAGCCCTCCTGCTGCGCGGGGAGCCGGCTCGCGCGGTCACCCTGTTCTGCAGAGCCGTGTCGGATGACCTGATCGCAAAGGACAGGGCGAATCCGCTCGACCTCGCCGCCGACTATCGGTATCTGAGCCGATGCTTCCATCGACTTGGGCGGTTTGAGGATGCGATCGAGTACGCGGAGATGGCGGTAACCGCTGCAAGGCGCAGTAGGAGTAGGCAACGGGATATAGCCCTTGCGAAAGGAGTTTATGACAAGGCCAAGCTGCGTGGCCTGACGAGCAGCAAAGCGGACGATGCACTTGGTATGTTCAAAGCAATAAGGAAGAAGGCGACGCTTGATAATTTGGATGTCGAGCGCATATGCTGGAAGTGCATTTTTCTTGTTCGACGAAGCTTGACTGTTAACCATAATGACGACACCAGTGCAGTCAATGAATCGGATACTATCTGGACGCAGTTTTTGAGTGACAGAAGAGTGGAGAGGTTTCTTTCGCCCAGGAAATCTCAAGAGCCCGATACAAGCCCCGCGGGAACGGACGACGAGCGTGCAATCGTGAATACCACCGCGGCCTACCTGGCTCGCTGTCGTTATTGGTTAACATTGAAGAATGAGGAGAGTGCAGTCTCCCGGGAGCTTCGGAAGAGCATGCTGGAATATGCGAAAAGTGCCGAGGCGTGGGGCAAGCGTTGCGGGCACTACTGGCTTGGGATCTTCGCCGAACTCGAGGACATACGATGCCGTATGGTAGGAATGCTTCCACAGTGGATCGGTGAAAGCGAATCGAAATGGCCCGTAGAGCTGAGGCAGAGAGTTTCGACCTCTGATAGAGTTTCGACCTCTGACGTGGAAGGCCTCATTAAGGAGCTGGAGACCCTTAGATCCCGGACGGAGAAACATGGGTATCGTACCATGCAGTGGAGCATTCTCGCCTGCCTTGGATTCCTGAGCATCTTCAGGGGGAAGGACGAAAACGAGCGAAAGGACGAATGGAAGCGACATTATGCCAAGGTGGAAGACGCGAACCGACGCGGGTACGCCTGGGCGATGGAAGATCTGAATGAAGGAACGGGACGGTATCGGATGTGTTGGCTCCAAGACAAAGAATTCCGGAAAACCCCGGCTCGATAAATTCCGGGATCTGAGTCTCCAACGGACTCCGGTGTTCGGGGCTCGGGATGTCTGTCGTTGTGGGGTGCGATCATGCCCGGGAGGGACGGGGGATCGGCGCGGCGTTTTTCCTTCCCTCGGGACTTCTGTCGTCCCTCCGGGACTTGCGGGTCATCGGTGATGGCTTCCCCCCAGCACTGGCGTGCTGGGCTGTTGCCTGGCGCCCCTGCCGGGGCTACGACTCTCGGATGACGCTCGGGGGATCCTCGGATGACGACGCACGGATGACGCTCGGTGACGACGCTCGGATGATGCTCGGGGGGCATGTCACAACCGGAGTCAGGTGGAGATTCAGGTCTTGAAAAAAATGTCAATATGTTCGAATCCACCGGGAATGCCTGAGTTCGCGCGGGCTGAAGCCTGCGGCTCGGTGAGTTCCGGGCTAGGGACGAGTGCGTGTGCCGCGTCCTCGATCGAGGCTGCGGGTGGGAGGCTCAGTTTCTCCGGCGGATCCGTGTTGATGCGCGGAGCGGCGCTTCTTGTCCCAGGGCCAACAAGAGTTCGCCTTCCCTGCCGCAGAACCTGACGGCGAATTATTCAGCATGCAACGGGATCAAGTACGTCCGCGACGCGAGCACAGAGGTCTCCGTGACAGAGACCTCCGATTTTCTGAAGAAATCAATTAATTTTCCTTGAATGTCGGATGAGCGTCGATTAAAAGCGCGTTGTCCGCAACGGCGAGGAGGGCGGCGAGGTGTGCAGCGAGCGGACATCTCGCGGTTGGTCGTATGCCGCGACATTCGACGGACAGACGCGCAAAAAGGCGGCGGTCGCCTGTCGGAGGTCGTTTGCGCCGAGTCCTCATTCATCTTTTTCCAGCCGAGTCCCCCGAGATCGCCCGCCGACGCATGCCCGAAGCCCGCCACCGTGGGGTGTGGATCGGATGCTCCAACGACAGTGTGAGGCGTGCGTGGCGCGCCTACGGGTCACAAGCGAAACACGGAAAACCGCCCCTGACGGACATTCGAGTCCCGCGCCGCGGGTCCGCTCTCGGCGCCGGGGGGATGGAGGCAGAGCGGACAACGAAAGGGCGAGCATGAGACGTATTCATATTCTTATTGCGATGGCGGCTGCGCTGGGCGCGACGCGCCTTTCCGCGCAGGATTTCTCTGACAACTTCGACGGGTACTCGACGGGCAATCTCTGCACGCAGAGCACGTGGGTGGAGTGGTGCGGGAGCTTCGACGTTTGCGGCGAAGTCTCGACCGAGCAGGCGCACAGCGGATCGAACTCGCTGAAGCTGGTCGGCAACGTCGGCGGCGGCGGCGGTCTGGGCGACGACACGGTGCATACGTTCGGCATCGCGGGGGGGCAGTGGACGTTCACGGTGTGGACGTACTGCCCGGGCGACATGATCGGCGCGGGGTTCCTCATCCTGCTGAACACGTATCCGCTGGACAACTGCCCGGCGGGCAACAACTGGTCGCTGCAGGTGTGGCTCGACGGTGATCTGAGCACCGTCCACGCGGACTTCACCGGCGAAGAGCTTCCTTTGATCCGCGATCGGTGGGTCGAGTTCCGGGCGGAGATCGACCTGGACAATGACACCGTGGATTACTACTACGACGGGGTGCAGTTCGTCTTCGGCAAGTCGTGGATCGACGGGCTCAGCGGCGGCGGTCAGCCGACGATCCAGGCGCTCGACCTTTACGCGGGCGAGCCGACCTTCTCCGGCAGCAGCGGGCACTACCTCGACGACGTGTCGCTGGTGGAAGCCGGCGCCGACGTCTGCCCGGACGGCGCCGCGGTGAAGGCGAAGTACAAGGACGACGGCAATCCCGGCGCCGACACGGTGGCGGTGACGCTGACGAATCACGTGCCGAACACGGAGTATGTCGTGCAGATCCGCGACGGCAACAACGTCGTCGCCGAGCGGACGATCACGACCAAGTCCACCGGCAAGGGCAAGCGGAACTTCACGGACCTTCCGTGCGGTCCGGCGTACAAGGCGTTCAACGTCACCTGTGATCTGAACAAGAAGGTGAAGGGCGACTGCCTGTAATCGCTGCATCGATCGGCGGAACGCCGCGCTCCGGAACGCCTCTCCGGAGCGCGGGTTCCTGATCGGTCGAGCGTCAACTCCCCGAAGCCGCCGCCGCCGATCCGGCGCGAAGGTTCCCGAGGATTGAAGGTCGCGCCGGGCGCGAAGGCGACGTCAAAACCGTCAGAAATGATGTGGGAAGGGAGGCGCTTCCTTACCCGCCTGTTGAAGAACTCGCGATCGGCTTTCGTGATACCGGTTTTTGCCGGAGAAATTCGCCTCCCGGAGGGAGGCGTTACCCTTTTTCAACGGACTGTTACGGGCGCCGCCCGGTTGCGGGGCGCGGCGTCAGCGCCAGGGTCGCGCGCCATCGCGATCGTTGTCTTCCTCGTTGTCGTTGGGTTCTTTCTCGTCCTCCGCGGAGCGCTTCCAGGTGTCGGCCTGATCGGCCTCGTCGAGTTCGCGCTCCATGTGTTTCATCATGCGTTCCTGGAGCGGCGCGAGCCTGCGGTGCAGGTCGAGGAGGGCCTCGTAACTGCGGTGCAACTGATCGAGGCGCAGGAACTGCCACTTCAACAGGCATTCCGGTTCCTTGATGGCGCCGAAGGGGTCGCACGCCAGGACGGGCCGGCCCCTGCCGTCACGGCTGAAGTACTCGCAATTCTCACATTGCAACATGATTGTCGCCTCACCCGGCGCGTCTCGGCGCCGACGGACCTCCGATAACCCTCCTCATTGTAGCGTCAACGACGGCGAAAGTCCCCGGAAATCGCGGTGGATGCGGTGCGTGTCGAGGCGGGAGACCGCGCATCGCCCCGTACCGGGCGTCCTTCGGCCACGTCGCAGCGCTAAGCCGGACCGGAAAACTCTCGATAGAGAAGTGACCGGCCGCGCTGCGCGCGGGCCGGTCGGAAGGGAGGCCTGTGATGGCGTCTTCACTATCGAAACCGGCGCTGGAACCGAGGTCGTTCGGAGGCGCGGATTCGGCGTGTCAGGAAACCCGCGAGGGAGGGGGGGAGGCGTCTTCGCCGATCCGGGCGTTGATGCGCCTTCAGAATCTGTACCGGGCGCAGGATCTGGTGCGGCGGGGGGTATGCCTGCTGAACGCCGGGCAGATCGACGCAGCGGAGCGATGCCTGCGTGAAGCGATGAGCGTTGCGCCGCGGGAACGATCCGCCGCGGAGTGCCTTGTGTCGGCGTACCGGGAGGAGCGGCCGGAGGCGGTCGGAGCTGCGTCGGCGGCGCACGCGCGGACGTCGGCGCGGGTCCGGCTGGCGTGGTTGCAGCAGCGGGACGGTCGGGGGGCGGACGCGCTGCGGACGCTGCGCGAGGGCGTCGCTGAAGCCCCGGAGGACGCCGAGCTTCAGCACCAGCTCGGGTTGATGCTGGCGTCGCGCGAAGAGTATGAGGAGGCGGAAGTCCGCTTCACGCAGGCGGTCACGCTGGACCGCGGCCGGGTGGAGGCCTGGGTGAACCTGGCGATGTGTCAGGGGGCGTCGGGGCGCAGCGCCGACGCGGTGCGCAGCCTGCAGCGGGCTCAGCGCATTCATCGTCACGACGCGAGGATCGCGCTGCTGCTGGCGCAGGCGTTTCAGGCGGCGCGATCGCAGGGCGCGGCGGTGCGGATGACGCCGGCGTACCCGGTGACGGACGTCGCTGAGGACGGTGAGGAGATCGAGGCTCTGACCAGGATGGTCGAGCGGGATCCGGAATTCGTGGATGCGATGCTTTCGATTCCGGCGTCCTCCGCGGATGAGCGGGTTTATGCGCTGCTGATGACGGCGCTGCGGGAGGCGCTGGGGCGTCGTCCGGATCATGCGGACCTGCACTACCACCTGGGTCGGGTGCTGAGTCGGCTGGGGCGGGCTGACGAGGCGATCGCGGCGGGTGAGCGTGCGGTTGCGCTGGATTCCCGGCACACGCGGGCGCTGATCGACCTGGCGCGGTGGTATCGCTCGGCGCGGCGCTGGGAGGAGGCGGTGGACCGGCTTGAGAGGGTCGTCCGCGCGGGGTTCGAGTACCCGGACGTGTACCGCGATCTGGGCGAGTTGCACCGGGAGCGGGGCCGGACGCTTCAGGCGAGAAGCGCCTACCGCCGCGCGCTGGCGTTGAAGCCCGACGACGCGGACTCGCTGGCGGGGCTTGCGGCGCTGGCGGAGGCGGGAGCGGCGGGAGACTGATCCGGGCGTGCATGTCGTCTCTTCTTGAAATCCTGGGTCGGGGGTTGATTCCGGAATTGAGCGCGGCGTTTCAGCCGATGCTCGGAGACGGGGACGCGCGCTTCACGTGCGAGCTGGAGGAGGCGCACCAGCGTGATTCGTCCGACCTCGCGATCCTGAAGGCGCTGGCGGACCGCCGGCTGGCGGATCGCGCGTACGCCCGGGCGGAGGCGCTGTACCGGGCGCTTTGCGCCGCCGCGCCGGAGAACCCGGCGGCGCGAGTCGGGCTGGCGTGCGCCCTGGACGGACAGGGGCGGACGAAGGAGGCGCTGGAGCCGCTGCGTGAAGCCCGGGCGCTGGCGCCGGACGACGCGGCGCTTCTTTTCGGGATCGGGTACTGCTGCGAGCGCACCGAGGCGATCGACGACGCGATCGCGGCCTACGAGGAGGTGGTGGAGATCGCCCCGGAGCAGCGCAACGCGCATGAGCGGCTGGCCGCGATGGCGATGCATGCCGACGACGCCGCGACGGCGATCCATCATTACGAGTATCTCTGCTGGAGCGAGCCGGGGGATCTTCCCGCCGCGCTGAGTCTTGCGGCGCTTTACGCGCGCGCGGAGCGGTATGCGGACGCGGTGCGAAAGTACGAGTATGTCGTGTCCCTGGATCCGGGCCGCTGGGATCCCGCGGACGACCTCGCGGCGATGTACGAGGAGCGCGGCGATTTCGGGAAGGCGGCGGGGATTCTCGAGGATCTGTCGCACCAGCATCCGGACAAGGCGGATCTTCACGTGAGGCTCGGGGATCTGCTGCATCAGTTGGAGCAGCACGACCGCGCGCTGTGTGAATACCTGGAGGCGTGGACGCTGAACCCGGATCACATGGAAGTGGCGGTGAAGATCGGGACGGTGTACCTGCACCGGGGGGAGTGCGCCGAAGCGGCGCGGTGGTTCGGACGGGCGCTGGAGGTGAACGATCAGACGGTGCATGCGCTGCTGGGGCTGGGGGTCTGCCAGATGGCGCTGGGGCGGGCGTCCGAGGCGGAGTCGAGCCTGCAAAGCGCGGCGGCGGCCGAGCCCAGCAGCGACGCCTTGTTCAGTCAGATCGCGCGATTGCAGCTCAAGGTGGCGGCCGCGAGGGAGCGCGAGGCGCACCTGGCGTCGACCGGACTGCTCGGCGCCTCGACGGACCTCGCGGCGCAGGGGGAACCGGAAAGCCTCAGGATGGTCGAGCCCGTCATCCGCGCGCAGGCCGAGCGGCTGGAGCAGGAACTGAATGAACACCCGGATCATGCGGACCTTCATTACCGCCTCGGGGTACTGCGGCGTCAGTTGGGCGATCCGGACGGAGCGATCGAGGCGTTCCGCGCCGCGCTGGCGATCAACCCCCGTTACGTCAAGGCGTTGAACCGGCTCGGGCTTGCGCTGCGTGAACGAGGCGCGGATGACGAGGCGGAGGAGATGTTTCAAGAGGCGCTGCGGGCCGCGCCGGACGAGATTCACCTTCATTATCACCTGGGGCTGTTGTTCTCGGATCGAAATCGGTTTGCCTCGGCGGTCGAGCATTTCCAGCGGGCGTGCGATTTGTGTCCGGACGAGGTGGAGTTTCACGCGCATCTGGCGCTCGCGCTGCAGAACATGGGTTTGATCGACCGGGCGACGGCGGTGTGGGAGACGCTGATGGCGCTGCCGGCGCGAACGTCGGTCGGGCCGTCCCACGGGTAACTGCCGCTTCCCGGATGTGCGCTCGCGGACGGATTCACGGGGAAACGCGCGTCATCGCGCGCCCGTCGGCGGACACCGTATAATCAGCAAACGACGTTCGTCGCCGGTCGGGGGCGCGGAACGTGAGTTTGAAGGAGCGATTTCAGTGAGAGCGGTCGGACGTCGGCGTCGATGGGCTGCGGAATCCGCGGGATTGCTTCTCTTGCTGGAGCTGGTCGCGCCACCCCGGGTATTCGCGCGGCAGTCGGAGGACGCTCAGCCGCCGCCTGACGCCTCGCCTTCCGTCGAGTCTCCGCCCGCACCCGCGCAACAGACTGAGATTCCGGCGCCGACGCTCGCTCAGGCCCGCGAGCTGCGCATCGAGGGTTATTACGACCGGGCACTGGAGGCGTACGAAAAGCTGCTCGCGGCGGCCGGCGCGCCGGGGGAAGTGTTGTCGGCGACCCTGGGGTTGTGCGCCGTGCTGACCGAGACCGGGCAATACCGGGAAGCGCGCGAGCGGTTGGAGAGCCTGGACGCGGCGGCGCGCGACGCGACGGCGTGGGATGTCGCTTTTGCGGAGGTTCTGACGGTTCTGGGCGAGCACGAGGGGGCGATCGAGCACGCGCGGCGGGCCGTATCACGCGACGGAAAAGCGCCCGGACCGCGTCTTGCGCTGGCGCGCCTGCTGGAGCTGACGGGCAAGCGCGACGAGGCCGTCGAGGCCTACCGGTGGTTCGACCGGACGGTGACGGAGCGGGCCGAGCTTCCGGCGGACGCGGAGTGGCTGACGCTGACCGGGATCGGGTTTCATCGTTCGACGGTGCTGAACGAGACGGACGTGGCGCGACGGACGAAGCACGTGCTGGTTCATTTTTATCAGGCGGCGTACGAGCGGGTGGACCGGTCGTACTGGCCGGCGCGGATCGCGGCGGCGGAGTTGCTGCGGTCGAAGTACAACAACGACGAGACGGACGGTTCCGCGGGGGATTATCAGGCGGCGCTGCGGATCAACGGCAAGCTGGCCGAGGCGCACGTCGGGCTGGGCGAGGTCGCGCTGGAGGATTGGCGCTTTGAGGAGGTGGAGCGGCGCGTGCGCCTGGCGCAGGAGACGAACCCCGAGTTTCCGGCCGCGAGGCATCTGCTGGCGAAGTGCCGCATCCTCGAGCGACGTTACGACGACGCGATCGCGGCGGCGAACGAGGCGCTGACCTTGAACGAGCGCGACGTGACGGCGTTGTCCTTGATCGCGGCGGCGAACGCCTGCAAGCTGGATCACGCCGCCCGGGACGCGGCGATCGCGCGCGTTGAGAAGGTCAACCCGCGATGTGCGTTTCTGCATCGGACGCTGGGCGACGCGCTGTCGGGCATCCGGGCGTACGCGGAGTCCGAGAAACATTACCTGAAGGCGATCGAGTTCGACCCGTCGGATCCGAATCCGCGCACCGAACTGGGCCTGATGTACATGCAGTGGGGGTACGACGACCGGGCGAAGACGGCGCTGGACGGCGCCTGGGCGCTGGACTCGTTCAATCAGCGGACGTTCAACACCCTGGAGCTGCTGGATTCGCTTCAGGCGTTCGCGCGGTACGAGACGGAGCACTTCATCATCCGCTACGACGACCGAACCGACCCGGGGCTGGGGCCTTACCTGGGCGCGTATCTGGAGGAGATCCACCCCCAGGTCTGCGGCGACTACGGCGTGACGCTGCAGGAGAAGACGATCATCGAGGTGTATCCGACGTCGCAGGCCTTCGCGGTGCGGATCACGGGGAAGCCGTGGATTTTCACGGTGGGGGCATGCACGGGGAGGGTGATCGCCCTGTCGTCGCCGCGCGCCGACGTGAAGCTGGCCGGTCCGTATGACATCGCCAACGTGCTCAAACACGAGTTCACGCACACCGTGACGCTGGCGGCCACCGAGAACCGCATTCCGCACTGGTTCACCGAGGGGTTGGCGGTGCTTCAGGAGGACACGCCGCGCAGCTTCTCGTGGTGCCTGTTGCTGGCCGGCGCGATCCGACACGATCGCCTCTTCACGCTCGAGTCGATCAACTGGGGATTCATGCGTCCGCGGCGGGCGACCGACCGCCAGATGGCGTACGCCCAGAGTGAGTGGATGTGCGAGTACATCATCGAGCGCTTCGGATACGACGTGATCGAGAGGCTTCTGGCGGCGTACAAGGTCGGCAAGACGCAGGAACAGGCGTTCAGAGAGATTCTGAAGATCGAGGTCAAGGCGTTCGATCAGGACTTTCGGGCGTGGGCGCGGAAGCAGGCGGAGGGTTGGTGCTTCGACCTGACGCCGCCGGAGGGATTGACCCTTCTGCGGACGCTGGCGCTGGTTCCGGGAGACGACGCAGGCGTTCTCGGGCGCCTGGCGAAGGCGGAGCACGAGGAAGGCAACGTCGAGGAGGCGATCGCGGCGGCGCGGAAAGCGCTGGACAAGGACGCCGGTGAAATCCGAGCGTTGGAAACGCTGGGCGTCATCCTCGGGGAACTGGCGGAACGGGAGCCGTCGCCGCAACGACGGCAGGAACTTGAGACCGAGGCTCGCGGGCTGCTCGAACGCGTCGTCGCGGTGAAGCAGGATCATGTCGCGGCGAACCGCCACCTGGGTCAGATGGCCGTGCGCCGAGGAGATCTCGATCGGGCGGAGGCGTACTTCAGGACGCTTCGGCGCGTCTGCCCGATCGACCCGGCTGCGCCCGGAGGTCTGGCGGCGATCTACCTGAAGCGCGGGGACCGGGAAGCGGCGCTGGGTCAATTGCTGGAGCTGGCGGCGCACTCCGAGCACGACGCCGATGTGCCCGCGCAAATCGCGCGGATTTTCCGCGGAAAACAGCAGTTCGGCGAGGCGCTGCACTGGTACCGGCGAGCCATCTTCGCGGACCCGTTTTCGATCGCGTTACACACGGAGCTGGCGGAGCTTCATCTGCTCGAGGGCCGCACGGCTGAGGCGCTGACCGAGTTGCGCATGCTGACGCGACTCGCCCCGGATGCGGCGAAGCCCTGGACGGACGCGGCGCTGGCGGCGCAGAAGCTGGGACTGACGGAGGAGGCGACGCGCTTCGCGCAAGAGGCGGTGAAGCGTGATCCGTCGTCGGCGGCGGCGGGGCTGCTGAAGGCTTCGCCGTAACCGACTCCTCGGGCGATCGTACAACGGGGGGTCGATCGGGACCGGGAGCGTCCGTGCGGAGCGGAGGCTTCCGCACGTCCCGGGACGCACCTCAACGATGCTGAAGGGCCGGTCGGTCACTTTTTCCCGCCGGCCAGCGGGAGGAGGATCGACACGGCGATGAGGGCGATGATGATCCACTCCAGCAGCTCCATCCGGCGCGTGCCTTCACGGTCGGCGATCTTCTGGTAGACGCTCTCGATCGTCTGCAGCTTGCGGAGGATGCTGGCGTCCCAGTCGTTGAGGTGGAAGCGCTGGGAGGCGAGGCGCGAGACGCGGGCGAGGTAAGGATCGCCCATCAATTTCAGGGCGTTGTTGACGCTTTCATAGAGGAGCGCGGCGTCGATCTGAAGTTCGGCGATCCGGCGCAGGTCGGCGGCGGACCCGTGCAGCACGGTCGAGACGAAGCCGCGCATGCGCCCCAGCGCCTCGGTCGCGCGGTCCAGCGCCCGGTCGAGCTGGTCGTCGAGGAAGCGCATCTCGAGCAGTTCGACGTTGGCGAATTCGAGGACCGCCCGGACGTCGTCCGCCTCGGCGTCGAAGAGCATCGCCGCGTTCCAGTCCATGATCGTCACGTCCGCCGGACTGAACGACATCCGGCAGGATAGCGCGTCCTCGATCTCCTGCGCGGACAGCGGCCCCTGCTCCGCCCGGAGGATCTGGGCGACGACGAGGGCGTTGCGCCCGACGAATTCCGCGGGGGATTCGGCGGATTCGAGGCGCTCGATCTGGTAGATCATGTAATCCTCGACGCGGTTGGACGGTCCGGGCTTGACGATCGCCGGGCGGATCGAGCGGGCGAGCGCCTCGACGAGCGCCTGCGAGCCTTCGAGGAGATGGGCGTTGTCGTAAAGATCGTCGGCCAGCGTCCGGAGGTCGTCGAAGGGGCCGTCGAGCGGGACGGTGAAGGTCACGCTGACGGCGCCGAAGTCGTACATGAGGATTTCGGCGGTCGGCGCGACGGCGAAGCGCCCGAGGGGCACGCTGTCGCAGGACTGAACGAGGCGCAGCGGGGGCGCCTGATATTCGAAGTAAGTCGGCGCGCGGCGCGTGCGACGGATCGTCTCCCGCTGCTTGTTCTCGGAGATCAGCGCCTCGACCTTGTCGAGTTGGATCGACAGCCCGACGTCGTAGGCGAAGTGTGCGTAGGCGGTTCCGCGGTGGATGACCTGCCCGGTCGGCGGCGCGGGTGTGTTGGTCGCGGCGACGGTCATGATCCGGTCACCGCGAGCAATCCATCGGCGCGGGGATGAGGCAGATGAATTCGAGCGGCGCGGGGGAGTTGTTGACGAACTGGTGCATCTCGTTCGGCGGGACGAAGAGCACGTCCCCCGGTTTGACCGGGCGGTCGCCCTGCTCGCCGCGGGCGACGCCTTCGCCCTTGAGGATCAGGATCTCGTGCTCGTAGTCGTGCTTGTGATGCGGCGTGTGCCCGCCGGGCGCGACTTCGAAGTGGCGCATGTGAAAGTTTCTTGCGCCGTCCTCCGGTCCGACCAGCATGCGCATGCGCGTCTGCGTCGCGCCGTCCATCTGCACCGGTTTCTGCTCGTGATCGCCGAGCGCTTTGACTTTCATCGCCGTCGTCCCGCCTTTCCGGATCCGCGTCAGACGTCGTTCTTCGGAAAAACCCACTCCGCCCCGGCCGTCGCCCCGCCGCACAGCTCCTGCGGCGTGAAGTACAATCCCAGCTCGAACGCCGCGGACTCGGGCGCGTCGCTGCCGTGAATGAGGTTGAACGACCGGCTCGCGCCGAAGTCGCCGCGGATCGTGCCTGGCGCGGCTTCGTAGCCGAAGGTCTTGCCCATCAGGGTCCGCGCGATCTCGATGCAGCGCGGGCCCTCCAGGGCGAGGACGACGACCGGTCCCGACGTGATGTAGTCGATCAGCGGCGGGTAAAAGGGCTTGCCCTTATGCACCGCGTAATGCTTCTCGGCGAGGTCGCGGCTGATCCGCATGAGCTTCAGGCCGATGACGCTTAACCCTTTGTCCTCAAAACGTTGCAACACGCGCCCGATCAGGCGGCGCTGCACGCAATCCGGTTTCAGAATAATGAGCGTGCGATCCACGTGATTGTCCGTCTCCTTGTTTGTCGGGAAAAACCGCTCGGGCTGCAATATACTGCCGACGGCGCGACGACTCAAACGCGCCGCGGAACCGGTTGCGCGGAACGCGGGAGGGGCGGGAGACGGACGGTGGCGGTGGTTGTCGGGATTGATGAAGCCGGTTTCGGTCCGCTGCTGGGACCGCTGGTCGTCAGTTCGACGACGTTTCAGGTCGGGAACGACGCGCACGCCTGCCTCTGGGACGGGCTGTCGGCGGCGGTGACCCGCGAGCCGAAGCGGGGGGACGCACGGCTGGCGATCGCGGACAGCAAAGCGCTTTTCGCGGGGCGGAAGTCGTTGGCGCCGCTTGAGCGAGGCGTGCTCGTCATGCTCCGCGCAGCGGGCGAGCGCGTGCAGCGGTTCTCCGAGCTTCTTTCGCGGGTCGCGCCGGAATGCCTCGGCGAGCTGCGCGAGTATCCGTGGTACGACGGGGCGGACTTCGATCTCCCGCTCGACGCGGACACCGGGGATGTCGGGACGCGCGGCGGGCCGGTCCGCCGGGAGATCGATCGCGCGGGCGTGCGCGTGCTCGCTCTGGGGTCGCGGGTCTTCGTCGAGGGCGCCTACAACCGGCTGGTCGGGGCAACGCGCAACAAGTCGCGCGTGCTGCTGTCGGGGGTTCTCTCCCTTGTCGATCAGGCGCTCCGCGAGACGGACGACCCTCACGTCCGCGTCGTGGTGGACCGGCTCGGGGGTCGCGAGTTCTACCGTCAGCCGCTGATGACCGCCTTCCCGGACTGGGACATGCAGGTGATGGTCGAGGACGCCGACCGCAGCGGATACCGTCTGCGGCGCGACGGGCGCATCCTCGACGTCGAGTTCGCGGTCGAGGGTGAGCGACGGGCGCTGCCCACGGCGCTGGCGAGCATGTTGAGCAAGTACGTCCGCGAGTTGTTCATGCACGCCTTCAACGCGTACTGGTTGTCGCTGATTCCCGACCTGAAACCGACGGCCGGCTACTACACCGACGCCCAGCGCTTCCTGCGCGACGTGGACCGGACGCTGACGCGTCTGAACATCGACCGGCGACGGCTGGTGCGCGAGCGGTGACGAGCCTTCCGCGCCGTCCCGCGCGCCTGGACGGGCGGGCGGTCGCCTCCGTGACCTTCCCCCCGGGTTTCGCTACCTTTCCGCTCCGGGGTTGCGGGGTCTTATCCTGAAACGCGGATGACGACGGACACACAAAAGCAAGGCTGGGGATCGACGGCGATCGGTCTGTTGCAGCGCCACGGCGCGCTGATCGCGCTCGTGGTTCTTGCGGCGTACTGCGCCTGGGCGAAGGAGAACTTCCTGTCGTGGGGCAACCTCACGAACGTTCTGCGGCAGGCCTCGACGGCAGGGATCATCGCCGTCGGCATGACGTTCGTGATCTCGCTGGGGGGGATCGACCTGTCCGTCGGGTCGGCGGTGGCGTTCATCGGCGGGGTGGGGGTGCTGACGCTGAACCGC
Source organism: Phycisphaerae bacterium (assembly GCA_022072505.1). Classification (GTDB taxonomy): domain Bacteria; phylum Planctomycetota; class Phycisphaerae; order UBA1845; family UBA1845; genus JABWBH01. The sequence goes on along the minus strand of JAJVHU010000042.1, from coordinate 23,883 downwards.
TGCATGACTTGGAATCCGGAGGGCGAAGCGGTCGCCGTCGCGGCCGCGTACGCCGCCTGTCTGCTGCTCGGGCCGGCGCTGGGGCTGCTGACCGGACTGCTGATCACGAAGGGGCGGCTTGCGCCGTTCATTGCGACGCTGGGCGGGATGGCGGCGTACCGCTCGGCGGCGCTTTCGCTGGCCGACGGCGGCGAGTACCGGTCGGCCACGCGCGCCTTCGAGTTCATCGGCGCCGGCGAACTGGCGCTGCCTTTCTTCGCGAGCGCCGGGGGCGACCCGGTCCGCGTGGGATACCCGGTGCTGGCGTGGGCGGTGATGATCGTCGTCGGGGGGGTTCTGCTCAACCGGAGCCGTTACGGCCGCTACGTTCTGTCGATCGGCGCCAACGAGCAGGCGGCGATCTACTCCGGCGTGTCCGTCGAGCGCGTGAAGGCCGCGACGTACACCCTCTGCGGCGCGTGCTGCGGGCTGGCGGCGCTGCTGAACGCCTCTCGCCTGAACTCGGTCAGCAGCTCGGGGACGGGAACCCTGCTGGAGCTGGACGCGATCGCGGCCGTGGTCATCGGCGGGACAAGGATGGAGGGCGGACGGGGGACAATCCTCGGCACGGTCGTCGGCGTCCTCCTGCTGGCGGTGATCAACAACGTGCTCAACTTCATGAATGTGTCGCCGTACCTGCACGGTCTGATCAAGGGCGGCATCATCATCGCCGCCGTTCTGGCGCAGCGGGAACGTCGCTGATCCGCGAATTCGCGCAGGGCGCCCGACGCGCGAACTCGCCGCGCGGCACGCATCGTGCTCTCTGTTTCAGTGTTGGCGGTCCTGGTTCGAGCGCGGACGGACCGCATCGCGGCGCCGCAAGCCCCTTGTGTGTCGCCGGACCGGGCCGGAGGAGGTGCGCGCCGAGGAGGTGCATCATGTCTTCCGACCCTGAAACCGCCCGTCTCATTGAACGTCAGATGCGGAACTGGGAGCTGGCCCGGGCGCAGGCCGAGGGGTCGCCGCGGCCGCCGGACCACGTCGTCGAGGATTTCGTCTGCATCTCCTACGCGTGGGGCAGCGGCGGCGACGAGATCGCCCAGGGCGTCGCCCGCCGCCTGGGCTGGCCGATCTTCGATCGTCACCTGCTGCAGGAGATGGCCCGCGGCGACGACGTCCGGCAACGACTCTATGAATCGATGGACGAGCGAGACCTGCACTGGTTCGAGGAGTACGTCCGCGCATTCTTCGAGCGGGACTTCGACCGGAACGACTACTTCCACCGCCTCACGACGACGATCGTCGCCCTCGTGCGCAAGGGGCGCGCCGTGTTCCTGGGACGGGGCGGCGACCTGATCCTGCCGCGCGAGCTGGGGTTTCGTGTCAGGATCGTCGCCCCGCGCGCCTACTGCGTCGCCCGTTACGCCCACGTTCACGGCTGCGACGAACGCGCCGCCGCCGAGCGCATCGACCTCGTCGAACGCGAGCGTCGCGAATTCCTCGAGCGCCACTTCGGTCCCCTCGCCGACGACCCGGCGCGCTTCGACCTGGTCCTCAACGCCGAGTGCTTCCTCCCGGACGCCGCGGCCAACCTCATCCTCTCGGCCAGAACCCTGCGCGGACGCCGCTGACGCCGCGTCTCACCGTCGCTGCGCCCAGACCGAGCCGCGTCGCCACCTCAAACCCGTCAAGGCGATGCGCACCGGAGTCCCGTGAAGACACGGATCCCGCGAATCTCCGCGGCCTTCCCGGAATTTCCGGATGAACTCAAGAGAAGAGGACGTGAGTCATTCACGTCCCCGTTCCGGCGAATTTCGGTGTCGCTCGGGCTTGCCGCGCGTCAGGCGACAAGCTCCTCCTGAAGCTCATGTCCGAACCGACCGCGAAGGCGTTCGAGAATCTCCTTGTGAATCTGGCTGACGCGGGATTCCGAGAGATTCAGGACCAGTCCGATCTCGGCCATCGTCATTCCCTCGAAGTAGTAAAGAACGATGACGAGGCGCTCCTCGCGGGCCAGTCCGCGGGTGACGAAATCGGTCAACATGCTGCGGGCGACGGGGGTGGAAGGCTCGCGTCCGTGCGGGTCGCGCACGTCCCAGGTGCGCCCGGAACCGTTGTGGTGGCGATCGTCCGGCGGCTCCATCGCGCTGAAATGCACCTCGCGGCCGAGCTGGGAGAGGCGCGAAAGCTGCTGGTAGCGTCCGACGGTGATCCCCATCTTTGCGGCGACCTGCTCCTGGCTGGGAGGCGTTTCCTGCTCGACATCGAGGGCTTCGACGGCCATCGTGCGGCGTTTCTCGAAAGTGCGGACCGTGCGGCTTTGCGGGTCAAGGCTGCGCAACCAGTCCATCACGGCGCCGGAGATGCGTTGCTGGCAGAAGGTCTCGAACTTGGCCTTGCGCGAGGGGTCGTAGGCTTCGACGGCCTCGATCAGACCGTCGAACGCGGCGCTGCAGATTTCATCGTAAGACACCTGGGCGGGCAGCTTCCGCGAAAGTCGCGCGGCGTGAGTGTGAACCAGGTGCATGTAATGAACCACGATCTTGTTCCGAAGCTCGACGTCCCTCCCTTTCAGATAGCGCTTCCACAGCGTCTCGATCGAAACCTCCCGCTTGGCCATCGCGCGACTCCTGAAGAACTGAAGATGAAGATCGAAAAAATGCAGGAACCGTCCTGCCTTTCGGGACGACCCTTCCGGTTCGCCCGCCGCCCCTCCAAGGCGGTCTCGCTCGAAAGCGAGCATTCTCGATACTTCGGACCGCCGTGGGGGCTTCAATCATTCAATTTGGGAGTATTTGGCAAATTAGGCAAAATATCTCAGGCGTCATGAGTTAGTTTGGGATTATTCAGCCAGGTCGAATAAGATCGAATGAGCGAGGCTGTCTTTCGGACAAGGTGAACGTCGGCAAGCAGCGCGGTCGATGCTAGTCATTGAAATCACGAGGGTTGATGCAGCCGGGCAAAAACTGCGGTCGCCGGGATGCCTCGTTTCTCCCCCCGGAATACGCAACCCTGACACGGGAGGTTGACCTTGAGCGTGCCGCCGGCACGCTGGAGAGCCGCCCCCACCAGAGTCCGCCTCCTTCAAAACGAGATAAGAGGTCGACTGACGCGCCGATCCGCAGTCCAGGACACTCCAGGGAAGGCGGAGGTCGTCGGCTTTTCCGCAATCGGGGGATACGCTAGGATTCCCGCCGCGCATGCCTTGTGATAACCGGCATGCGGCGGGACGGAGACGTAAGCATGAAGGCGGGATGGCACAAGCGTGGGTGGCGGAGCATCAAGGCGTTGGCGTGCGGAGCGGTGTTGATGCAGGCCGCCAGTTGTCAGTCGACGGCGCAGGAGTTGTTCGCCGGGCTGATCTCGGCGGGAGTGACGAACGTGATCAACAGCCTCGTGTTCAGCGCGTTCGGATTGCCTTAGTGAAGGCATCGCTTCAGCGCGGTTGCCGATGCCCCGGGCGCCGGAACGTGGGTGGCGTTGCGGGATTTGAGGCGATGCGGGCGGCGGTCGATCAGGGGAGACCTTCGTGAACGGACAAGCAAAAGCGGGATTTGCGTTGATTGCCGCGCTGGTGGTGTGCGGTTTCGGGACGATCGCCGCGCCGCGGCTGGAACCGGCGCAGCGGCGCGCCGATCGCGAGGCGGACCGGCACGTCGAGAAGGCGCGTCGTCTGCTCGCATCGTACAACCCGTCGCTGCACATGACGTCGCTGCTGATCGCCGATCTCGCCGGGTCGAGCGTGGACCTGACGTTGAAGGACGCAGGCGAGCGGATCGGCGGGGAGGAGTTTCAGGCGATTTACGGCGAGGAGCTGGAAGCCGCTCTCGGGCGCTTCGATCCTGAAGGCAAGTACCAGCCGCGAGGGGGGACAGAAAGTCAGATCCGCGAGGGGATCGCTTTGCAGGAGCGGGTGCTCGCGGACAACAGCAAGCTGCTGAAGGAAGCACTCGACGCGGTCGAAAGCGCGCTGGCGGTCGAGGCGGGCGGGGCGACGACGACGCAGCACGTGGCGGGCAACCGCCTCAAGGGCGTGATTCTTTATCATCAGGCGCGGCAGGAGGCGCGTCGGGCGGCACTGGCCCGCGCGGCGATCAACGATCCGCTGGCGGCGCTGTCGTCGCTGGCGGAGCGTGTGCGCGCGGCACAGCCGGGGATTTCGGTCGTGACGACGTCCCGCATCGACGATCAACTCGCCGCGGTTCAGGAGCGGATTTCCGCGACGGAGGCGGACCGGACGAAACTGGCCGCGGAATCGGACTCGATCAAAGCGTCGATCGCCCGGCTTGAAGGTCAGCTTGCGCAGGCTGGGACCGCGGCGGACTCCGCTCGGGCGGCGATGGACGACCTGCTGTCCCGAGGACAGGACTTCTCCCGTCCCGAGGGGTTTGATGCCTTCAAGGCGGAGTACGAGCGGCACGCCGACGCCTACCGGACGGCGCTGAAGGCGGCGCATGCGGCCGAGTTCGGCGTTTATCCCGACGTCGGAGTGGACCCGCCGGGGGATTATGTGGACGGGAAGCTGGTGGCGGCGGGGGACGGCGGTTCGCTTTCGCCGTCGCTGGGGCTGAGTCACTACCGAGCCGCGCTCAACCGGGTGACGGACGCGACGAAGCTGGTGGACGCAACGCTGGCCGATCTGACGGACCGGAAGGCGCGTCTGACGGCGGACAAGGCGGAGTTGGTTGCGCAGGAGAAGGCCGCCGGCGACACCCTGGCGTCGCTGCAGGGCGAGGGCGTCGCGGCGCTGGAACGACTGACCGCGCTGGATGCACAGGCATCGGAGTACGAGGCGACGGCGATCAGCTTGTTCAAGAGATCCGCGCAGTCCTTCAAGACGGCATTCGACGGAGCGGAGGGGCGCCTGCGGGAGGCGGCGGAAAAGGCGCGAGAGGTCTCCCCGACGCAGGCGGAGTTCTCGGCGTACACGCTGATGAGCGAGGCTTCGGACGCGGTCTATCATCTCAGGACGGAGCAGGCCGAGGCGCTGGCGGGCGAGGCGTGGATTCTTCAGCAGGCGCACGCTTCCGCGCGAGATCAGCAGAACGTTCTGAGCACCGCGGCGGAACCGCTTCAGCTTCCGAGCGAAGCGGCGACGCGTCTTGGCGAGGCGGTCCAGACCCGGCAGGAGCAGGGTCGGCAGGCGGCTCAGGCGGCCTCTCAGGTGCTCCAGAGCGTTCACGGGCAGCTTTCGGGGCACTGGACGGTCACCGCCGAGTACGCGGGCGCGAGCTATCTTTTCGTGCTTTTCGGGGATCTGGGGTTGCTGGCGGAGGTTCGGGAAAATTATCGAAGCGCCTTGGACGGGCGGGATGACGCCCCCCTGACGGCGCCGCTGAAGGAGCGGCTGGACGTGCTCGAACGTCGCTGAAAAGGGCTTGACCTCGGCGGCGGGGTTGGCGATAATCAATACGGGAAGCATCGGTCTTATTCATCGTCTTTCTTCCCGAGCGGGGCAGTTTGACCAGCGAGACAGGTTTGGGGGAGCCGCAACCGCGCAGCGCCAGGGACCAGCGTGAATCCGGGAAACGCACTGAGGACCGCCGTCGAATGCGGGCTCGTGTTGTTGCCGCGGGTCGCGCGTCCGGCGTTGCTGACCGGAAGCGGGGACTTCGACAGCCCGAAAAGGAAGACGACATGCCGGCGTTCCTTAACAGCGACATCGCGCAACTGGCGCACCAGTTGACGCTCTCGCCGAAGCGGCTTCGTCCGCGCCAGATCGAAGGCATCGAGGCGGTGCTCGCCTTGGTGCAGCCTGGCAAGTCCTACCCCTTCGACTGGGTTTGTTTTCATGTGACGGGTTATCAGAAGCGTGGGACGGACACCTCCGCTTCGATTCCGGGCGAGGCGTTGACCGCCGACCTGGTGGTGATGGCGGAGTTCATCACCCGGCGTGAGCAGTTGCCGGCTTCATCGCTCGTCGATCAAGGCGGGACGCAGGAGGATGTCGCGGCGCAGCTTTCGGTTTCGACCAAGACGATCCGGCGTTGGCGTCGGCGCGGGCTGCTGGGCGTCCGGGTGATGTGCGAGGACGGGGTCAGCCGACTGATCTTCCCGCAGAGGGGCGTCGAGCGGTTCAAGGCGAACAACGCGGAGCTGGTGGCGAAGGCGGCTTCGTTCCGTCAGCTCACCGATGACGAGCGTTGCCGGATCATTCAGCGGGCGAAGGAGCTGGTCGGCGAGCGCAAGCTCAAGCTTCATGAAACGGCGCGGACGATCGCGGCGGAGACGGGCCGGGCGATCGAGACGATCCGGTACACGCTCCGCCGTTACGACCGTGCGAACAAGGCGACGGCAGTGTTTGCGTCCGAGCAGGAGCCGGCGCTCACGCCGTCGCAGCAGGCGATGTGGGACGCGCGCCAAGCCGGGGACAGCGAGCAGGCGCTAGCCAAGGCGTTTGACATGACGCCGCGGCAGGCGGCCGAGGCGCTGGCCGAGATTCAGGTGCGCCTCTGGAAGCGCGAGAAAGTCGAGTTCGTCTACAACGCGCTTTTTGACGCCCCGAACGCGGACGCCCTGATCCTCGACGCTCCCGAGCCGGCGTGCGCCGTCGCGGCGGGGCCGACGCCGGGTGCGGACACGCCCGCGTATCTTCGTTCGCTTTACCGGACGCCGCTGCTTTCCCCCGAGCAGGAGCAGGACATCTTCCGGCGCTACAACTACATCAAGTACAAGATTCATCGCCGGCTGGCGTCGATCCGCGGGTTCAGCGCGTCGCCCGAGGAGGTGCGCGAGATATCGACGTGGTTCCGCAGGGCGGGGTCTTACCGCGATCGGATCGTGCAGGCGAATCTGCGGCTGGTGGTAAGCATCGCGAAGCGGCATGTCGGGCGCAGCGAGGCGTTCTTCGAGGTGGTCAGCGACGGGAACCTGTCGCTGATGCGTGCGGTGGAGAAATTCGATTTTGCGCGGGGGTTCCGCTTCAGCACCTACGCTTCGTGGGCGGTGATGAAGAATTACGCGCGAACGATCCCGGAAGAGCGTTATCGTGCGATGTCGCAGGTGACGGGACAGGACGAACTGCTGGCCGCGGCGCCCGATGCGCCGACGGTCGAGATCAGCGAGATGGACGTGGCTCACGTGCGGAATGCGATCCGCCGGGGGCTGGAGCAGCTCAGTCCGCGAGAGCGTGAGGTCGTCACGGAGCATTTCGGTCTGGGTCGCCCGGAGGGCCAGGGCGCGACGCTCGAAGACCTCGGTCGGCGTTACGGCGTGACGAAGGAGCGCGTGCGCCAGATCGAGAAGCGCGCCGTCGCCAAGCTGCGCCAACTTCTGCCGCCGACGCTCGGGGCGGTCTTCTCGGCGGCGTAGACCGCGTCAAGTCGTCTTCTCCGCGCGACCGATAACCCCAGGATGAACGTCTTGGGCATTATCCTTGCTCGCGCCGGCAGCAAAGGTCTTCCTGGCAAGTGCGTCGTTCCTTTGCGCGGTCGGGCGCTGATTGAGTACACGTTCGATCACGCGCTGGCGGCGCGCTCGCTGGCGGCGGCGGTGCTGAGCACGGACAGCGAACCCGCCAAGGCGCTTGCCCACCGATATCACATCGAGGTGATCGATCGTCCGGCGGCGATGGCGACGGACGAGGCGCGGGTGGACGACGCCGCGCGGCACGCGGTCGAGGCGTGGGAAGCGCGCCACGGAGGGGCGGTCCACGCCGTCGTGCTTCTTTACGGAAACATTCCCTTGCGCGCGCCAGGACTGATCGACCGGGTCGTCGCGCACCTTCTGCACACCGGGGCGGACTCGGTGCGCTCCGTCGCGCGGGTGGGCAAGCATCATCCGGACTGGCTGCACCGGCTGGACGGCGATCGCATGACGCCGCTGCGCCCTAACGGCCTTTACCGGCGTCAGGATCTGGAACCGTTGTACTACCACGACGGGGCGGCGGCGGCGGTGACGCGGGCGTCGCTTTTTTCGGCGTTGCGGCGGCCGGGCGACGGGCAGGCGTTTCTGGGCGCGGATCGCCGGGCGGTGGTGCAGGACGCTTCGGATGCAGTGGACGTGGACGACGCGCTGGACCTGCGCGTGGCGGAGGCGGCGCTGGATGGCGGAACCAGCGAGTCGGCGGCGGACGCCGTGCGGATCGGCGAGCGCCGCGTCGGCGCGGGTCAACGCGCGTACGTGATCGCGGAGGCGGGCGTCAATCATGACGGATCGGAGGAGGCGGCGCTGGAATTGATCGACGCGGCGGCGGAAGCCGGCGCGGATGCGGTGAAGTTCCAGATGTTCCGCGCCGACGTGCTGACCGCGCGGGGCGCGGCGACGGCGCAGTATCAACGTGCGTCGACCTCCGCGCGCGATCAGGCTGAACTTCTTCGGAGCCTCGAACTCCCGGATCATGCGTGGGCGAAGCTGCGCGATCGTTGCCGCCGGCGGGGCGTGCATTTTCTCGCCACGCCCTTCGGGCTTGACGAAGTGCGCCGCGTCCGGGAGCTGGGCGCGCCCGCGATCAAGATCGCCTCGACCGACCTGACGTGCGCGCCGCTGATCGACGCGGCGTGCCGGACAGGATTGCTCGTGCTTCTTTCCACCGGAGCGGCGACGGCGGCGGAGATCGACGCGGCGGCGGCGCGGTGTCGTCGGGCCGGCGCCTTCGACCGCCTGATTCTCATGCACTGCGTCAGCAGCTACCCGACGACCTGCGCGTCGGCGAATCTGCGGCGGATCGGCGCGCTTCAGCGGCGCTATCGCCGGCCCGTCGGGTACTCGGATCACACTACGTCTACGCAGACCGGGGCGTGGGCGCTTTCGGCGGGAGCGTGCGTCATCGAGAAGCACCTCACGCTGGATCGGGGGCTTGCCGGCCCGGATCATGCGGCTTCGCTGGACCCGGCGGAGTTTCGCGCGTACGTCGAGAATCTCCGGGCCGCGGAGAGCGCCCTGGGGCAGGGCGGTCTGGATTATCAGCTTTGCGAGGCGGATGTGCGGCGGGTCGCCCGGCGCAGCATCGTGGCGGCGCGGGAGATTCCGGCGGGCACGGTGCTGACGAAGGACATGCTGGCGTTCAAGCGTCCCGGCGGCGGCGTGCCGCCGAGCGACTTCGAGAAGCTGCTGGACCGCCGCCTCGTCGCGCCGGCGATGGGCGACACGGTTCTGACATGGGACATGATCGAGTGAGCAGGCGTTCACGGCGGCGCCGCGTGGCGATGGTGACGGGCACGCGCGCGGAATACGGGCTGCTGCGCTCGACGCTCCGCGCGATCCGTGAACATCCGAAGCTGGAGCCGCGCCTCATCGCGACCGGCGCGCACCTGCTGGGCAAGTTCGGACGGACGATCCGGGACATCGAGGCGGACGGTTTCAGGATCGACGCGCGCATCCCGATGCAGCGCGGGCGCGACGACGCGCTGGACGCGGCGGAGGGCGTGGCGCGCGGCGTGCGCGGGATCGGGCGGTTTCTCGTGCGCGAGGACTGCGACGTCGTGCTCGTGCTCGGTGACCGGATCGAGGCGTTCGCGGGCGCCGTCGCAGGCGTCACGACGGGGCGCTGCGTCGCGCACGTTCACGGAGGGGATCGCGCTCCGGGCGACATGGACGATGCGTTGCGTCATGCAATCACAAAGCTCGCCCACGTTCACTTTCCCGCGACGCGGCAGTCCGCCCAGCGCATCTTCAAGCTCGGCGAAGCGCGAAACCGCGTGTTTCTGGTCGGCGCGCCGGGGCTGGACGAACTGTATGACGCGGTGCGGATGCGGCGGGGGAGACGCGGGCGCAGCGGCGAGGCGCTGATCGTTCAACATCCGAGCGGGCGCGGAGCGCGCGAGGAGCGGCGGGCGGCGGAGGCGGTGCTGGACGCGGCGCGGGCGTGCGGGCTGCGGCGGACGATCGTCTATCCGAACAGCGACCGCGGTCACGACGGCGTGATCGACGCGATCCGCCGACATGTCGCGCTAAGTCCGTCCGGCGAGGTCGCCGTGCATCGCTCGATGCCGCGCGACGACTTCGCGGCGGCGCTCGCCCGGGCGGATGTCCTGATCGGAAATTCCTCCAGCGGCATCATTGAGGCGCCTTACGTGGGAACGCCGTCGGTGAATGTCGGCGAACGACAGAACGGTCGAGAGCCGGGGGGTCGGTCCGTCCTGAATTGTCAGGAACGCCGGGAGGCCCTTGTCAGCGCCATCCACCGGGCCCTGGCCTTGCGAACACGCCCCGGGGCGAAAACGTCCTACGGCGACGGGCGGGCGAGCCGACGTATTGCCGACAGGCTCGCGGTATTGGACCTTCGATCACGTTCCTGCCTTCACAAGCTTAACACATATTGACGCCGGCCCCGCCGCCGCGCGCATTATTATCTTCTTGAGGGTTTTCCAAGAGAAACCGCGAGGCGCCCCTTGATTCCTTCGGTGGAACTCGTTACTTTCAGGCGTCTGCGGATCGGGTGACGACGCGACGACGTGGGTAGCCCTTTAATCATTTTTTCCACCAGGGCAGAAGGATCATGAGAGGGGCCGGGGGGCTGGGTTCTTTTTTATGACGTTATCGATAACGGCTTCCCGTTCTTGTGTGTCCTGACATTCACGGTGGAATCGCTCGGGCTCAAAGCCCGCGGTTCAGGCGGGCGCTTGACATTCGGGAGGATGATTTTTTTCGTGACCGGAGCGTTCCGGTCACCTTGGCGAAGCAGACCTGAGAGAACAGGTCGAGAGGAGGAAGGCCATGCGAGAGTTGAAGATGGTGTTGGTGTTGGCGGCGCTGACGGGCGTCGCGTCGGGGCAGATGATCGGGACGGGTCCGATCCAGCCGCATGAGGGGAAGTCGGCGCCGGTGATCGAGTTTCTCGGCGGTTCGGACGAGAATCCGGCCGGGGCGGCGGTGCTGGTCTGGTCGACGGGCAATCCGAACAATCAGACGCAGGACATCGCGGCGTGGATTCAGGCGTCCGGGCGCTTCGGTTCCGTGGTGGGCGAGAACGACGACGACGGCAAGTCGCTCGCCGAGCTTCAGGCGTATGACGCCGTGCTGTACTTCACGAACGGATGCGGCGGCGACATGAACGCCAACGGCGACGTGCTGGCGGATTACGCCGACACGGGCGCGCGGCTGGTCGTCGCGGTGTTCGCGTGGGCGAACCAGGGCTGCAACACGCTGGGCGGTCGTTTCATCAACGATGAGATCAGCCCCTACGTGTTCGAGGGCGGCTCGCTGTACACGAACGCGAATCTGGATGCGAACGACGGCTCGTGCTACTTCGACGACGTTAATTCGCTGACCGGGTTGTTCCGCGACAACGTGCGGCTCACGAGCGGCGCGGTGGAGCGCGGGCGCTGGAGCGACGGTGAACCGCTGGTGGCTGTCAAGGGCAACGTCGTCGGCGTCAACCTCTTCCCGGATGACGCCTTCGGCAACGTCAGCGGCGACATCCGTCCGCTGTTCATCAACGCGCTGTCGTGCGAGACCGGCCCGCCGACCCCGCGGTGCATCTACCAGGTGAGCAAGGTCAAGAACAAGGCCAACGCCTGCGGTCAGGTGTGCGACACCTGTCCGTATGTCCGCGGCGACCTGGTCTGCACGATCGAGTGCGGAAGCGCGAACGATTGCCCGGGCCGCCTGAAGGGCTTCAACGCCTGCGCCAACGGCGGAGCGTGCAAGGTCTCGGCCGATCTGATCGGTTGCGACATCCCGCCGCGCAACTGCCGTCAGTGCCGGTAGTCGAGGAGACCGGCCGCGGATCCGGCCGATCGGCGGCGGTTAACGAGTGACGCACGGGCAAGGGCGAGATGATCAGGAGCCGCGGCGGACGCCTTCCGCCGCGGCTTCTTTGTTGCGCCGCGATGCGGGGCGATCCTCGACCCACCTCGAAGGCACCGCGGCGCGTTTCTCGACCCCAACGGGATTGCGGCGTTGGGGTCGCGACGAACTTAACCGAGCCGCGCCCGTAAGGAAGCGTTCTTCTGAGTCCCCGCTTGACTCCGGTGCGCCGCGGCGCGCGACGATCCTCGACCCACCCTGGGGAACCGAAAGCACTCGATCCTCAACCCCAACGATGTGACAATTGTCAAGAAGGTAGGGGTTGCACCGCGCGATCCACCCAGGTTGGTTCGACCCCTTCGGGGTCGGGGGCTTCGGGCGGACGCTCGCCGTGGGTTTCACCCACGGCTACCCACGTAATTCCCCTTCGGGGAATATGACACCAACGACCGCGGGGGAACATGACGCCTGACCGCCGGGGAATACGACGCCGATCCCCGAAGGGGATCAACATGAATAGCCGTGGGCGCAGCCCACGGAAGACGAAGACCAGCGCGCCCAACCCCGAAGGGGTTGCACCACTCGGCGCAACCGTTTCAATCCGGCGCAACCCTTTCAACCCGGCGCAACCCCGTTGGGGTTGGTCGAGGGGTGGATCGCCGCGAACCCAAGGTGGGCCGCCTGCGGCGTCCAGCCCTGGGCTGGAGGACGCAATCCCTTCGGGATTGAGACCAACGCATCCGAGAATCCTGCGCCTCCTTCGGGATTGAAACAAAACAACAGACGTTCGCGCATGTTCTTCGAACGTTCATGCGTGTTCCTCGGGTGTTCGTGCGTGTTCTTCGGACGTTCGCGCGTGTTCTTCGGGATTGAGGCGAATGCGCCCGACGATCCCGCGAGGCCGTCGGTGAAGCGCGTTGTGCCGTAGTCAGGTGAAACATATTGCACCGGAGTCAGGCGAGACGTGTTGCACCGAAATCAGGTGGAGATTCAGGCGGCATGAAGCCGAAGGAGGATGTCGCCGTCACGAAGGTCGGCCTGCTGTGCGGGCGAGCCGGCGCAGAGGTAAGTCACGATGACGCCGGTCAAATCGCCGGACGTGCGGTCGGACACCTTGTTCTCGCGGGCCAGGTCCGCATCCATCGCCTGAAGCTCCGCGCCCAGCCACGCGATCCGATGCTCCTGCTCCGCGGACAAGGGAACATTGTTCGGATCCGGATGCGCCGCGGGGTCGGCCATCGCCGTCGCCGGGTGGATTTGGGTCCGCGTCCGCTGCGCTCCTGGAGGCACTACACTGGCGAGTTCTTCCTCACGTAACGCAATCCCCCAGCGCACGCTGAAGCGAAGACGCCGGAAATCATTGCGGAAGCGCTCGTCGAAGAACACCCGCTCCCGGAAGGGGCGCGAAACGTCGCGACCCGCCGGGTCTAATCCGCGGGCGCCACGAGGGGCGCGTCCATCTCAGAGGGCTCCCCCGGTCGAAACAACGTCAGCGTCGCCGCGCCGTCGCCGGGCGGCCGGTCGGTGATGAAGCGGAAGTTGTACAACGTGGACCAGCGCAGCGCGTTGGCGTTGATGTTTTCGTCGTAGGTTTGCGTGGACCAGCGGACGCCTGACGACGTGCGCTCCGCCGCCCAGTCTTCGCCTGAAATCCCCTCGCGGTTCTCGCCCTCCTTCGAGCGGTAGACGACGTCGTGGAACCCGGGGCTCTCCAGCAGCGCGCCCTTCGGCAGCGGAACCTCGAACGCCCGCGCCGCCCGGTGCGAGTTGTAATTGAACACCGCGTACTCGTAGGCCCAGCGGTTCTCGCCGGCGGGCTTCGCCGTCCCCGCGACGTAGAAGCGCCCGTCGTCGGGAACCTCCACGATGACAACCTGCACCTGCGGATCAGCCGCCGCCCACGCGAGGATCGCCGGTTCGGTGCGCACCGTCTCGAACCGCGGGTCGATGAGGACGCGCGTGCGGTTGCGGCGGTTGTACACCAGCGCCCGCCGCCACGAGGCGTTGTTGTCGTCATTGCCCCACGCGGCGTCGTCGGCGGTGACGTAGTGCGCCTCGACGAAGTACAGCGCGCCGGGGTTCCGCGCCGGGTCGAGGTCGGCCTTTTCCACCATCAGGCGGCGCTGCTTCAGCGCCCCGTAGCGGAACCGGTAGGGGAACTCGAACTCGCCGGTGGAGGCGTTGACCGGCGCGCGCGGTCCGAGTTCATAAACGTCGCCGTTGACGTCGCCGCTGTAGGGGTCCGCGCAGTGAACGCCGAGTTCGCGCCCGTGCGTGTTCCCCTGGCAATCGTCGAAGCAGAGGTTCTCCGAAAGGGCGTAGTACCCGTGCTTCAGCCAGCTCAGCCCGATCTGCTCAAAACGACCGTCCTTGAGGCGGTACATGTTCTGCGCAATGACCGGATGCCTCGACGTCTCATGCTCCCACGCCAGCGGCAGGTCGCCGATGTTGCACGACCACGTCCCGATCGCCAGGCCCACCGGGTCGCTCTTTCCGTTGAACCGCACGATCTCGTCGATGTCGCCGACGATCACGTCCGGTCCGACCTGCGCCCGCCCCGCCCCGACGATCAACGACCACGCAACCGCCCCCACGATGATCCGCCGCATTGCCCGTTCCTCCTCCGGCGCGCCCCGAAGGCGCGCCGGCGGGCGCGCCTTCGGGCGAGCGACCTATTGTAGGGACAAGCCCCGCGAATCTCCACGAAAAAATCAATATCGCTGGCGGGTCGCCTCCGCCACGCGGCGCAGGGCGACGACGTACGCGGCGACGCGCAACGGCAATCCGTCGTTGTCATACTCCCTGTACACCGCGTTCCACGCCGCCAGCATCCGCGCCTCCAGCTTCGCGTTCACCTCCTCCAGCGACCAGTGAAACTGCTGGAGGTTCTGCACCCACTCGAAATACGAAACCGTCACGCCCCCGGCGTTCACCAGAATGTCCGGAACCACCGCGACGTCGCGCTCACGCAGAATCTCGTCCGCGCACGGCGTCACCGGCGAGTTCGCGGCCTCGATCACCAGCTTCGCCTTCACGTCGCCCGCGTTGTCGCCGTCGAGGACTCCGCCCAGCGCCGCCGGAACCAGAATGTCCACCGGCAGCGTCAGCAGGTCATCGTTCGACACCGCCTGCGTCCCCGGGAAATCCACCACCGATCCGGTCTCGTTGCGATGCTGGATCAGCGCGGGGATGTCCAGCCCGCCGTCGTTGCGCACGCCGCCGCGCACGTCCGACACCGCCACGACGCGACCGCCCAGCTCGCTGATGAACTTCGCCGCGAACGAACCGACGTTGCCGAACCCCTGCACCGCCACCCGCGCGCCCTTCAGCGGAATCCCCAGCGCCCGGCAGGCCTCGCGGGCAATGATGCTCGTGCCGCGTCCGGTCGCCTCCTCGCGCCCCAGCGACCCGCCCAGCGACAGCGGCTTGCCCGTGACGATCGCCGGCGTGTACCCGTGCTTCTTGCCGTACTCGTCCATGATCCAGGCCATCACCTGGGCGTTGGTGTTGACGTCCGGCGCGGGAATGTCGCGGTAGACGCCCAGGCACATGTCGATCTTCTGCGTGAACCCGCGGGTGAGCGCCTGAAGTTCGGAGCGCGACAGGACCGTCGGGTCGCAGGTGATCCCGCCCTTCGCCCCGCCGAAGGGAATGTCCACCAGCGCCGTCTTCCACGTCATCAGCGCCGCCAGCGACCGGACCTCGGACAAGTCCACCTCCGGGTGGAAACGCAACCCCCCCTTGTAAGGCCCGCGCACCCCGTTGTGCTGCACGCGGTACCCGTGAAACATCCGCAGCTTCCCATCGCCCATCCGCACCGGAATCTGCACGATCAACTCGCGGTACGGCGTGATCAGAAGCTGGCGGATGTCGTCCTCCAGCTTCATGTGCTCCGCCGCGGCGAGGAACTGCGTGTCGGTGATGCGGTTGAAGTCGATCTGACCGTGCCGCCCCGGCGCCTCAGCGCCGGTGGAGGCCTGGCTCAAGCCCGCACCGCCCGGTTGCGCCCCTGACGAGGTTGTCGCCGCCGTGCCTGACGGAGCCGCAGGCGTGGCGGTCGCGGGCGTGGACGAGGATCGTTTTCGAGACGGAAGTGCAATCACCGGCGCGTTCGGCATATACGGCTCCTGAAAAAAACGGCGAATCCGCCTTGGGGATCGGCGATCCGCCGGACCGGGGCGCGGGAGGGAGCGGTATCGGACGAGGCTGAAACAGCCCAGGGCTACCGAGCGCGAGCCGCGGACTTCAGCCCGCACGCACCCGGCAGTCCCGGTAATCCTTGCGAAAAGCGCGAACCGGCGGCGATCCGGCGACGTACCCACGGTGGATGAGGGGCTGCGTCCGGCGATGAACCCTCGAGGGACTCAGCGCGAGCCGGGCCTTGAACGGCGTCACGGGACGCTTCCGTCCGGCGGATCACCGGGGCGAAGCGAAAGGGCGAAGCGAAATGAGGATTAATCACGGGAGCAGCTCGAATTGGAGGAGTCCCATGCGCAACCGGTTCGGAGGATCGTTCATGACGTTCGGCGTCGGCCTGGCGGCGGGCATCGTCACCCCGAACCTCAGGGTCTTGGCGGAGCAGCGTTACGCGGTCAAACCTATTGATATGGCGCCGCATGACGACTGTTATCCGTCTGATTTGAACGATCTTGGACATATCGCCATCACATGTGAGCACCGCGAATACAGCTTTTTCTGGACGCCGGAAGACGGAGCCGTGGAATTGGTGTCTGATGACAGTCAACCGCTCGCCACTGGTGACCTGAACAATCACGACATGATCCTCCTGAGGAATCCGAACGCTCGAACGTGCTTCATTTGGACCAACGGACAGCTTCAACGTTTCGAAGATCTCGTGGATCCCAAGAAAGGCTGGTCATTTACAACAGCCGAAGCTTTGAACGACGCCGGGCAGATTGTGGGACGCGGCAACCGCGGCGCTTTTGTCATGACTCCCGGAGAACCGTATTACGAAATAGTGAACCTGACCGAACTGTTCGGCACGTATGTGAATCCCACTGCGACGAACGAGTTGGGAGCCGTGGCGGGGAATCTAAGGGTTGACGATCGTCACGTGGCGTTCATCTGGCATCAGGATGAGTTTCACAATTTGGGGAACCTCGGCGGAAACCAGATTGCTGTTTACGACATTAATGAGAATTTCGAGGTGGTCGGTCAGGCACAAACCGAAAAGCTCGAGGTGCTCGGACGCGCCTTCCTCTGGCGCGACGGCGTCATGCAGGATCTTGGAACCCTGGGCGGCGGCAATAGCGTGGCCAGCGACATCAACAACGACGGGTTCATCCTCGGTGGGTCGGATCGCCCCCTCCTGTCCGGCCCGCCCGCCTGCTACTGGAAGGATGGACCGATCCGAAGGCTGATTGATCGACTTCCATGCGGCGTGGCTGACGCCGTCTCCTCGTCGGGGCTTGGGTTGAATGAAAAGGGACAGATCGCGGCAACGGTCGTCCTCGCGGGTAATTACCCCACGCCCTGCCTCCTGACGCCGCTGCCCCCTGCGATACGGGACTTCCAGGTCACCGTGTTCCGCGGCAGCACGATCGAGCTGACGATTGAGACGGATCTCATTGAGGGCTCCCGATTCTCGGTTGTGCTGGACGACCACCCGTGCGAACCGGTCACCGCGGACGCGCAAGGACGGGTTCGCCACCGGTGGTTCAATCAGACCGGCGTTCACACGGTTTGCATCGAAGGGCTGGACCGTTTCTGTGCGATGGTCGAATGCGCCCCGCGGCCGGCGGGCTACGTCATCCGCGAGTTGCCGGCGCTGCATCCGGACAAAAGGACCAACGCCGTCGCGGTCAACGATCGCGGGCAGGTGGCAGGGGATTCGGAAGCCTACGAGGGATACACGAGACACGCCGCGTGGTGGACGGACCGCGGCTGCGTGGATCTGGGGGACGGGTACGCATATGACATCAACGGATCCGAGTGGATTGTGGGCGAAACGGATTCGCGCGCAACCCTCTGGCGGGACGGCGAAGCCCTGACGCTGAACGCCCTCAACAACTACGACGGCGCGGCCAACAGCCTCAATGACGCCGGACAAATCGTCGGCATGTTGCGCACGACCGATCCGGGGACGTCGGCTGCATTATGGATCGACCTGGACGTCGCGCTCCTGCCGCACCTGGACGGAACCGTCGATTGCGAGGCGCTGGAGGTCAACGAGCACGGCGAGATTGTCGGCCAGTGCGACGATCGTCCGGTGTATTGGCCGACCGATCAACCGCCGGTTGCGCTTGAGTCGCTCGGCGGCGACCACAACCTCGCCAAGGCCGTCAACGACGACGGAATCATCGTGGGATACGTTGGCCCAACCGGCAATCGTCCCCAACTTCCGGCGATATGGACGCGCGAAGGAGCCTTGACGATTCTTCCGACGCTCGATGAGTCAACCGGCCGGGCGCTCGACGTCAACCAGGAGGGACTGGTGGTGGGACATGTGGGATACCGGCGCGCGACCCTGTGGCGCGACGGCGTCCCGCAGGATATGAACGAGCTGATTCACCCCGGCTGCCCCTGGGATTATCTTGAGACGGCCCGCGGCGTCAGCGACGGCGGGCACATCGTCGGAGGCGGGTATATACACGGTCGCACCGCATCGTTCCTCCTCACCCCCGCCTACCCCGGCAACATCAAGGCGCTCTCCGCCCGCTGCAAGCGCGGGGACGTGGTCGTGCGGGTCAAGACCTGGCTGCCGGAGCGGACCGTCGTCACCGCCGCCGCCGACACCGGGCAGTCGGATTGCCTGACCGTCGACGCCGGCGGACGGGCGAAGACGCGCCTCCTCGGCGCCGCCGGGGCGACGCGCGTCTGCTTGCGCGAGTACGAAGACCTCTGCGAACCGGTGAACTGTCCGTAGCGACGCCCGCGCCCCGGGACGGCGCCGTACAACCTGGGTGGATCGTGCGGTGCAACCCCTTCGGGGTTGGGCGCGCTTGTCTTCGTCTTCCGTGGGCTGCGCCCACGGCTATTCATGTTGATCCCCTTCGGGGATCGGCGTCGTAATCCCCGGCGGTCAGACGTCATATTCCACAACGGTCAGGCGTCATGTTCCCCGGCCGTTGGCGTCGTATTCCCCGGCGGTCAGGCGTCATATTCCACAACGGTCAGACGTCATGTTCCCCGGCGGTCAGGCGTCATGTTCCCCAGCGGTTGGCGTCGTATTCCCCGAAGGGGAATTACGTGGGTAGCCGTGGGTGAAACCCACGGTGGCGTGCGGGGTCAAAACGCGACCCCGAAGGGGGCGAACCACCCTGGGCTGGGGGACGCGACCCCGTTGGGGTCGAGAAGCGCGGCGCGCCGTGCCGCCTTCGAGGTGGGTCGAGAAGCCCCGCGCGCCGCGGCGCACCAGAGTCAAGTGGAGACTCAGGCGCTCGCTTTCCCACCTCCGCGGGAAACACCCGGGTCGGCGACGCCGATTCCGAGGCGCGTCGCCCGCGTGGCGTCCGCGGCTCGCCGAGGGGCGTACCCGTGAAACCCTCCTTCTCGATTCCGCAGCGCGCCACGAGACGAACGTTCACGCAGGCTGAAGCCCGCGGCTCAGAAGGGCGATCCGCATAGGTGAATCATGATTCAGCGATCGAGAAGTTTGTTGAGCGTCACCATGTCGTCGACGCCGATCACCGCGCCCGACTCGTCGAACTCGACCTGAAACGCCACGTCCGTGCTGAACCGGTACGGGAAGACGAACCCGTGCGGAACCTGACCGTTCTTCACCCGTGATTCCAGGCTGCCTGCGTTGTACTTCATGCGCGGCCCGAGCTTCACCAGCGGCGTCCCCGTCTGCGCGTCCTTCCCGGATTCGACGTAAATCGCAAACTCCTTCGGCGCGCCCGCCGTCTGCACGACGACCTGCCACGTCATCCCCGGCGCGATCGCCGCCCGCGCGTCGTGCCCCTGCTGCGACGGATCGAGCGTGCTGTAACCCCCGAACTGATACACCGCGAACACCCCGACCCCGATCAGCACCAGCAGCACCACAATGACTTTCATCGAACGTCCCCTGGACTAGGAACTCCGTCCCGGAAGGCCCGCCCGTCGCGGCCCCCGGCGGAGGCAGGGGCATTGTCGCACAAACTCGAGGGAATACCTAAATAGCTCCCCTTGAAAAGGAAACTGGCTCGCCCCCAGGATACCGGTGGTCAACAAGAACCCGGTGACCCTGGAGACTTAACAGCCCGTTGAAAATGGGTAACGCCGCCCTCCGGGGGGCGAATTTCGCCGGGAAAAAACCAGCATCACGAAAGCCGATCGCGAGTTCTTCAACAGGCTGTTAAGCCATGGAAGGCCGTGTCTGCCTGGGCCGGGGCGGACGCAAGCGGCTGATGGACGTGTATCGCACGCAGATGTTCGCCGGCGGGCCCACATTGTTTTGTTGCTGGCGGATGGCTGGAGCGGGTCGCAGGCGCAGTCGGTTTTGTACTGCAGCCGGCGGACGATTGACCGCTGGAAGAAGCGGTTTGACGAAGGCGGCGTCGATGCGCTGCTGGAAGAACGGCGGCGTCGATGCGCTGCTGGAGGAACGGCGGGGGCGACGCGCGGTCTTCGGCGCTTGGTTGAGAAGACGACGTGCAAAAGAATCTGAGAGCAGGTGCCGGGCATGTCGGTCCTTTCGTCGTGTGATCGTCTTCCTCCGCCCCTCCAGGGCGGGAAGAGAATAACGAGCTTTCCTTTCCACGGGTTCCGCGTCGGGCGGCTTCGCCGCCGCGCCGCTCCACCCGTGGAAAGCGTCTCCCCCTGTTATTCTATTCTTGCCCCGGAGGGGCAAAGGCGACTCACGCAGCGCCGAAAGGACCGCAATGCCCGGAACCTACACCCAAATCCTTCTTCACACCGTCTACTCGACCAAGCACCGCGAACCGTGGATCACGCCCGATCTAGCCGAACGGTTGTATCCCTACATTGGCGGCATCGTCCGGGCCGAACGCGGCGTGCTCTACGACATCGGCGGCGTCGCCGACCACGTGCATTTGTATTTGCGCTGGCGGCCGGACGAGACGGTCTCGAATCTACTGAAGACGGTCAAAGCGCGCTCCTCTCTCTGGGTGCATCAGACGTTTCCACAACTCGCCGCGTTCGCTTGGCAGGAGGGTTACAGTGCGTTTTCGGTCAGCAAGTCGCAAGCAGAAGCCGTCAAAAAGTACATCGCGGGTCAGGCGGCGCATCACAAACACGAGGATTTCAAGACGGAACTTCTGCGATTTCTCCGCGTACACGAGATCGAGTTCGACGAGCGCTACGTCTTCGATTGAGCCGCCGAGTGTCCGCTCGCTTCCTCCGCCCCTCCGGGGCGGGAAGAGAATAAGAGAACCACGGTTCCACGGGTTCCGCGTCGGCGGGCTGGGCCGCGCCGCCGCTCCACCCGTGGCTACAACCCGCGGCCCCTCCGGGGCCGAGGCCGGTCTCGTCGGAACGAGCAACGGTGCGGCGAGCGAACTGAATCCCAGCTTCGCCGTCTTCGATCTCAGCCGCCTGGCAACCCATCGACACCGTAGAGCTGGAACACCAGTTCGTCGATGCGGCGTTCGTGGGATTCGACCTCGGATTCGAGGGTCTTGATTTCGCGGTCGGAGAGGACCGGCGCGCGCAGGCCGCCCTTGGCACCGGCGAGCGGCGGAGAACCTGCGCGAAGCGTGGTCTTGGCGGCCACGATCGCGCGGACGGATTCGGTGATCTTCTGGGCCTTCCTCTTCTCGTCGGCGGTATCGGGAAGCTTGATGGGGATTTGCTCAATGAAGCGTTTCCCGTAGGACCAATATCCTCCGCGGAACGGGCTGCTGACCTGCTTCAAGAAACCATCAAGTAGTCGGGAGTTCAGCAAGCCCTGCAAGTATTCGAGGGGTGGTAAGCCTTCTCCAGGCTTCCACCTCACGCCGTAGTAGGGTCCATTTCCCCCGCCCGTAAAGTAGAGTCCACTTTTGTCGTTCGCATATCGTGCTCGCTGAGAAATCACGGGAACTATGAGCTTAGGATCCTCAAACAGTGTCAGGTTCTTTCTATAGACGTAGCCGTACCAAGCTGGTGTATCTGCTTTACCGGATTCCCTCGCTCGTAAAGCCGATTCGTTAAAGCGCAAGTAGGCCCATGCCGCAGGATATCTCTCCTTCATTTCCGTTGCCGGAATCAAGGTCGAAACTTTGTATGGAAACAAAAGCGCATGTTGAGAGCTCAGCGTGTCATATTGACCAAATGAGACGTCGTAGAGGAACGGGCGCAATACGTCCCGCTCGAGGGTCCATTGCTTGCCTCGATTGTCTCTGACTTTAATGGTCGAGACAGGATTCGTCGGCCAAGCTCCAGACTCAAGGCAATAGATGCGATCCGCGCTGGTTTGAAGTCCGACGAAGATGGATGCGACTTCTCCCAGTCGTGGATGCTCAGCACCGACTTGTTTCATGAACGACGCTTCCGAGTGATCCTGCAAACACCAGGCGCTACCGTTGACTGGATGCGAAGCAAGGAATCGTTGAGCCTCGACCGGGGTACCGCCAGCGTCTAACGTCGCGCATTGTGTAAGTCCGTCGACTAGCCGACTGATGCGAGCATAGTCCACTCCATTGGGATTGGCGGATTTGGTGAGGGCGTGGATGGCTGTATACGTAGTCGCTCCTATGAACACCTGCTCGTCGCCAAAGTCGACGACACTTCGCAAGTGCTTCCCGTCGGCAACCAACTTCCGCAAACCCTCCCCATAGGTTGCCTGCCAGAACTTATGGGGCATGATGAATCCAAGGAGGCCGTCTGGGGCCAGCAGTTCAAGGGACCGCTCGGTGAACACCACGTAGATATCATAATTGCCCTTGGCAGCGGCCTTGTACTTCCACTTGTAAAACTCGCATTCCTGCGGCGCCCACTTGTTCAACTCCTGCACGCGGATGTAGGGCGGATTGCCGATGATGCAGTCGAAACCCTGGCGGCCTCGCTCATCGACCGCCAGCGTGTCGAGCAGGCGGCCGAAGCCACGGGTGCGGCTGGTCCAATCGAAGCGGTTGATGCGGAAGCGGGCGTCCTCATCGAGCGGGAACAGATCGCCGTGTTTTTTCACGAGCCAGGCGTCGAAGCTTTCGGAGTCGATCAGCGAATTGCCGCATTGGATGTTATTGTCGAGCGACGGAAGCAGTTCGCGCTCGAGCCAGTCGCGCTGCCAGTTCGGGGGAAGCTTGCCTTCCAGCATTTTCAAATAGAGCGACATGACGGTGACTTCGACGGCCTGCTGGTCGATGTCCACGCCGTGGAGGCAATTGGTGAGGATGGCGGCGCGGAAGTCCGGGGCGAGGCGCCAATTCCCCATGTCGTCCTGGAACGCGATATCCTTTCGTTTCTTGCGGGCGCGTGGCGAAGCCGGAACGGTGGCGAGCGATGGATCGGCCTGGATCGCGGCGAGGCAATGGTCCATCAGGTATTGAAAGGCCGCGACGAGGAATGAGCCGGACCCGCACGCGGGATCGAGAACCTTCACGTCGAGGATTTCGAGGGGCGATTTCCCGGCGATCTTCGGGCCGATGACGCGGCGGATGATTGTCTCCACAACGAAGCGCGGGGTGTAATAGACTCCGCCCGCATGCCGGACTTCGGGCTTTTCCTCGATGTCAACCTGGCGGTTCCTGACCGTGACAACGCTGCCGAGGAATCGCTCGTAGACGATCCCGAGGATTTCGTCGCCGATGGCGGAGAAGTCCCAAGGCCCGTCGGGTGGATAGAGGTTCGTTATAAAATCCGCAAGGTTGACATCCGGGACTTTCAGGGTCTCGGTCAAAGGGTGGGGCTTGAACAGGTAACCGTTGTACTCACGATCAAGCTGGCGGAACTGGGCGAGAAGCGATCCATATAGATCACCGCCTTCCGCGCTGACGCGCTCAAGCGTGTCCCGCAACCCACCCCACCTGGAGACGCCGCGATCCTCGCACACGCGCATGAATACGAGGCGGTCAATCAGACGCTGCACGGCTTCCGTCAGCCGGGCCGCGCCGTGGAGCGTGCCTGCATCGGGGAACTCTTTCTTGTTCTCGCGGTAGATGGCCTGCGCGAAGTGCCGGCGGTAGACCTGAAGATAGTCGAGGAAGACGCGATCGACCGGCTCATCGCCGCGCAGGTCGACCAACATGCGGTCGGGGGTACGCAGGCGGCGGCCGGGGCGGACCTTGTGAAGGCGCGCCCGGAGCTGTTCCAGGGAACCGGCGGCAACGGCTT
>JAJVHU010000036.1 GCA_022072505.1 Phycisphaerae bacterium | reverse complement strand
AAAACGGATGCCCGCCCGACCTCGGCAGATCGGCCGTCGCAATCCAGAACGACGCCTGCTCCTGCCGCTTCCGCCTGCCCATCGCCATGACCACCCTCCGTGACGAACTCTTGACGCCGACAGGAGAGAGTCTATCACACGTGTCAAGAGGGTTTTACCACGGGCTGTTAGGCTCTAAGTAGGTCGAGTACCGAGAAAATACGACAGCTCCGACGAAGGCTTGAGATTGAGGACTCCGGAGAGTCTACTGCAGGAGATTGATCGGCTTCCGCTGGCGGAAGGATGACCATGACGAGAAAGCGAGCATCGACCGGCACGCCCTGCGGACGACGTTTGTAACCTGGTTTGAAGCGGCAGGCGTGACCGGCTCGGCGAAGCGCATCCTTGCCCGGCACGCGGCGGTCGGCGTCACGGAACGGCATTACACGGACGCCCGGCTCCTCCTGGAGTTGTGGCGGGAGGCGGGCAAGCTGCCCCCGATCCCGAAGGCGGGAGCGGAAGCGGTGTCCGTCAAGGCGACGGGGACGCCCGGCAAGGCGTCGGCTCCCCCGCGCGTGCGTGCGCAAGGGGCGGACCGGATAAAACCGGACGCGGACCGCGTTGCACTCCCGGTTGCACTTCACCCCGGCATTCGGGGGGTAAACGCGGCATCCTCCGGCATGATGGAGAAAAGTGACACGATTGCGGCACCTTGCGAAACCATCTGGAAAACCCGTGTTTTTAGGGCAAAACCGAACTGGAGCCGACCGGGATCGAACCGGCAACCTCCTGGTTGCAAACCAGGCGCTCTCCCAACTGAGCTACGGCCCCCAAGGACGGCGCAGCGCACGGCTGCGCGCGAACGCACGCGGGGCATCCTATCATAGCAGTCCGTTGAAAAAGGGGAACGCCTCCCTCCGGGAGGCGAATTTCGCCGGGAAAAAACCGGTATCACGAAAGCCGATCGCGAGTTCTTCAACAGGCTGATAGGGGCGGGGGGAAGGAAGCGGGTCGCCGGGAACGGGGGAACGGGCGCCTTCCAGAAGGGGTGGCGCTCCAATGTTTCTGTAAACGGCGCGGGGGGACGGCCCCGATGGCTCCCTTCTATGCACTGGCCGCGAGCGGTGCAACCTCGGCTCGCAGCGCGTTGAGTTTTTCCAGATCGCTCGGCGCGATGCGGATGCCGCGCCAGCGCCGGGCCACGTCCACCGTCACGGCGTAGATCAGCGCCAAGCCGGCCTGTTCGCCGCCCAGCGCGCCCTGCACCTTTGTCCGCCGGCGGGCCTCCTCGATCAGCCGCTCCAGCGTGTTGGTCGTGCGCACCCGCCGGCGGTGCGACTCCGGGAGCTTCAGGCACGTCAGGCATTCCTCCAGGCTCTTGCTCAGGCACTCCATCGCCTGCGGGTAGCGATCGGCGTACTGTGCGATCAGCGCCCGGCCCTTCTTCAAACCCGTTTCATAGTCCCTGGCGTAGAACACCGCGTGGATCTGCCGCTTCAGCTCGGCCTGCACGCCGCGCGGCAGCTTGCTCAGCACGTTCCGCAGCTTGTGCGCCTGGCACTTCTGCGGCAACGACTTCGGCCACACCGCCTTCAGCGCCTTGCGCAGCCCCGGACAATCGTCGCTGCAATACAACCGTGGTGGACGCAGATCGCGTTCCACCAAGTCGCGCAGGAATCCCAGGCACGCGTCATAACTTTCGCGATCGCCCAGACCCACGCTTGATAACACTTTTCGTCCGTCGGACAGAATGCCGTACGCGATCAGCACCGGCTGCTTCTCGTCGCGCTCGGCATGCAGCTTCACTACAGGCCGTCCACGAACAGATAGAGCACGTCGTAGCCGGCCAGGCTTCGCTGCTGCCAGGTGTGGAAGTCCTCGTGGATCGTCCGCCCGATGCGACTGGCGGTGGCCGTGTGCGAGTCCAGCCACTCCTTGAACACGTCGTCGATGTGCTGTCGTCTCTGCTCGTGATAGTTCCTATTCACCTCGTGGCCGGCGAGACGCCCGCGTCCTCGAACACCGCCGCGAACGTGTCGCTCACATCACGCACCGACAGGCCTTTGACGTAGAGCTGCGGGATGAGCGCCTCCAGCGTTTCGCTCCGGCGACGATACGCATCGAGGATCGTGGTCTGGAACGGCTCGGCGCCGTTGCGCGTCTGCGGAACATGCAGCTCGACAGGCCCTTCGCCCGTGGCGACGTTCCGCGGCTTGTAGCCGTTGCGATAGACCGCCTGGTCGTCGTCACGCCGCTGAGATTAATCCGGCCATCAAATAGTTGACGCCTCAGAGGACGGCACAATGAGGATTCGTCGGTGTTTTCCAGTTGTGTCGAGCGAGGATATGTAAACTATTTGATGACCGGAGTAATAAACGGATTCGTCGGATCGTTGTCGCTGTTAAACGGATTCGTCGGAGGGTTGTCGCTGTACAACAGATGTTGACCGACGACACCGTTGTCCACTTTCCCCGTCTCGCCGCACCCCTGTCGCCGCACCCCCGGCGTCATGCGGCCCTGCTTGGCATGGCCGCAGGCGTCGAACACGCCGATGGCCCGCTCGCTGCCGTGACGATCGCACACCTGCCGCTGCAGATGATCATTGGCGGCGTCGTGGTCCCAGTCGAGAAACGACAGGAACTCCTGCAAGGTCCGCACGGCCGTCCCCGCCGCCAATGCGATGGGCTCGATGCTCTTGCGCTTCAGGTCCGCCAGAAGTCCCAACACATACGCCAACAAGTGCCCATAATTCGACGCCCGCTTCATATACGGACGAAACGTTTCCAACAGCGCAGCCAACTCCGGCTGCAACGATCGCACCTGATCCGCAGTCATTGCCGAGTCTCGTGATTGAGAATCCAGGAGCGCGCCCCCCAAAAACCGCATGCATCAGAAACATCGGGCGGATCCCCTCTCAAACTTGAGCCTAAATGGCGCTGTCATGGATCGTCAGTCTGTTCACCGCGCGGTGGAGCCTCGAGGTCACATTCCAGGAAGTGCGCACGCATCTGGGCTTCACCACGCCGCGCCATGGGTCGAAAAAGAGCGTGCTGCGGACCGCGCCGTGCCTGCTGGGCTTGTTCAGTGTCGTGAGCCTGATCTTCGCGCGGCAGACCGGCCCCAAGCGGACCACGCTGATGCGCCCGACCGGGTACGACAAGAAAGAAGCAACCTTCAGCGACGCGATCACCGCGGTGCGTCGTTCGTGCCGGGAATCGGTTTTGAAACCGTCGTGGAATCCTGCGGGGGTCACCAAACTCCCCACGCGGTTGCGACTTGCGCTGCTGGATCACCTGAGCCGCGCGGCGTGAGAAGGAAAAAACTGGCAAAAGTCGAGATAAGACGCTGTTGCAAAACCGCCGGGGCAGATGGGAAAAAGAACGCTTCCTGACGGGCGCGGCTCGGTTTTGCGGGGAACGCTTCCTGACGGGCGCGCCTCGGTTTTGCGGGGAACGCTTCCTCACGGGCGCGGCTCGGTTTTGAAACAGCGACTTATGCCTTGATCGGCACGTCGATGGGACGCCCATCGCAGGATCGAGGTTGACGGGGCGGGGCGGCGTCGGTATTGAAGCGCCGGAGTCTGAACCGAGGCGACGGGGGAGCGGCGGCGGGGGGATTGACGAAGGACGACAGGGACGACCTGGTGACGGTCCGTACAGCGTCAGCACAACGGCGAAAACGCGGTCTGCGGGGCGAAACGGGGCGCCGGCGCGGCGTGGCGGGGCCGCGGCGAGGCGTGGCGTGGAGTCTGCTGATCGCGGCGATCTTCGCGGCGTCCTGCCGTTCCGGGCGGCGGGAGGCGCCTCAGGCTGCGTCCGAGGACATGCTTGCCCTGCTGATGCCCACGCGCATCGAGATCGTCAAACCTTCGACCCGGCTGCGCGGCGCCGGAGGCGCCGTCCGCCCGGAATCGCTGGAAGTGCTGGTCCGCGGGTTCACCGTGCTGGACAACCCCGGCGCGTTGCTCGTCGGACAGATCCGGTTCGAACTCTTCCTGCACCAGCCGGCCAGCGGACACGTCGAAGGACAGCGCATTCATCAGTGGGACATCGACCTCGGAGATGAGGAGAACCAGCGGCGATTCTGGAACCCGGTCATCCAGATGTATGAGTTCAGCCTCGGGGTGGATCCGGCGGTAATCCCCCCCGCAAACAAATATGTTCTGGCGGCGACGCTGAATACCCCGCTGGGGCAGCATCTTTCCGATGACCTGATCTTCGAGCTTCTCGAAGGACCGTCGGGGGTCACCGTGCTACCGCCGCCGGGTCGATAAGGATACGATGCACCCGCGACCCTCGCAGCCGCCGAGGGCGAAGCGGGGTCGCCGGTTCGGAAGAGGCGTCCGGCAGCGGGTTGTCGCGGGACCGGGCGATCCTAACCCGTGTCCCTCTCGCGGGATCATATTCAAAAGGAGCAAGAGTATATGAACGGGTGGAAGGTGATCGGGAAGAAGTCGGTCTGGGTTCTGGCGGCGGTCGGACTGCTGGCCGGATGCGACAAGCTCACGGTCGAGCGGTTCAACATGATCCGCAACGGCGACTCGGCGGACATGGTCGAGGCCACGCTCGGGACGCCGAACACGAAGATTCCGGGCACGTGGGAGTGGGTGCGCCACGACCGGGGGCTGGACGTCCTGGTACATTTCGACAAGGACGGTCGGGTGGTGTCGAAATCCTGGACTGAACCCGGCCGGGTCCACGTCGAGGATCTCCCGGGCGGAACCAGCGAGGGGGATGCGGCATCCCGGACGCGCGTTGACACCGTCCATCAGCCGTGACTTCGGCGACCGCGATCCGGACGGCCTGGGTCGGATAACTCAATTGACGTAACAAGGGGAAGGCCCCGGCGGTTCAGGATGCCGCCGGGGCTTGATTTTTTCCGATCTCGTGGTATGATTTGTGCGTTCGCGTTACGGCGGTGAGAGAGCATCGCCTGCGAACTGAAAACAAGCCGTCTCTTAACTTCCTTTTAGTCAATTAGTTGTATGACTAAACGGATCCGGTCCGCGGGTGCGGTCCGGGGCTGAGCGGCTGGCGTGCAACCGCGATTTTTGCAATTGCAACAAAGGCGGAGATCGACTTGGAGGTCGGACCCCGCATCGGACATCGGATAGGCGGAAACAGACTGACATGGACCAGCTTTCGTTCGTACGCAACATCGGCATCTCGGCGCACATCGACTCGGGCAAGACCACGCTGTCGGAGCGGATTCTCTTTTACGCGGGGCGCATTCACAAGATCCGCGAGGTGAAGGGCAAGGACGGCGAAGGCGCGACGATGGATTACATGGAACTGGAGCGGGAGCGCGGCATCACGATCACGTCCGCCGCGACGACCGTCCACTGGAAGGACCACGACATCAACCTGATCGACACGCCCGGACACGTGGACTTCACGATCGAGGTCGAGCGTTCGCTGCGCGTGCTGGACGGGGCGGTGCTGGTGTTGTGCGCCGTGGGCGGGGTGCAGTCGCAAACGCTGACCGTCGATCGCCAGATGAAGCGTTATCGCGTTCCGCGCCTGGCGTTCATCAACAAGATGGACCGCACGGGCGCCGATCCGAGCCGCGTCATCAGCGAACTGGAGACGAAGCTGGGCATCGTCGCGCTTCCGCTGCAACTGCCGATCGGCGACGGCGACGCCTTCGAGGGCGTCATCGACCTGATCACGATGAAGGCCGTCTACAACGAGGGCAAGAACGGCGAGACCCTCCGCGAGTCCGAGATCCCCGCGGCGATGCAGGACGAGGCGGTCCGCGCCCGGGCCGGTCTGCTGGATGTGCTCAGCCTGTATGACGACAAGCTGATGGAGATCATGCTCGAGCACGAGAACGCGACGCCGGAGCAGATCATCCCGGCGATCCGGCGGGCGACGATCGCCCGCGAGGTGACGCCCGTGCTCCTCGGGTCGGCGTACAAGAACAAGGGCGTGCAGATGCTGCTCGACGCCGTGACGCGCTATCTGCCCTCGCCGCTGGACCGGATGGCGTACGCCTGCGACAACGCCAACGAGGGCGCGGAAGTCGCCGTGACCGCCGACCCCTCCGCCCCGCTCGTGGCGATGGCGTTCAAGATCGTGGATGAACCCTTCGGTCAGGTGACGTACACGCGCGTCTACCAGGGCGAACTCAAGAAGGGGCAGGCGTACCTGATCCCGCGCACGGGCAAGACCCAGCGCGTCGGACGCATCTTCAAGATGCACGCGGACAAGAAGGAGGACGTCCCGTCCGCCCAGGCGGGCGACATCGTCGCCGTCATGGGCGTGGACCTCGTCTCCGGAGACACGCTCTGCCACCCCGACATCAACTTCTCGCTGGAAAGCCTGCACATCATGGAGCCGGTGATCTCGATGGCGATCGAGCCGGAGCGCACGCAGGACCGCGACGCGATCTCCGCGGCGCTCAACCGGTTCATGAAGGAGGATCCGACGTTTCACGCCCGGTTCGATGAGGACGCGGGACAGACGATCATCTCGGGGATGGGCGAGCTGCACCTCGACGTGTACGTCGAGCGCATGCGCCGCGAGTACAAGGCCAACGTCGTCGTCGGCAAGCCGAAGGTCAGCTATCGCGAGCACCCGACGAAGGAAGTGGCGTATGACTACCGGCACAAGCGGCAGACGGGCGGTTCCGGACAATACGCGCACGTGATCGGGCGGCTGGTGCCGATCCCGCCGGACGGCGAGAAGGACTACGAGTTTGAAAACGACGTGACCGGCGGGCGCATCCCGACGGAGTACATCCCGTCGGTGGACAAGGGCTTCCAGATGGCCCGCGCGAAGGGACCGCTGGCGGGATACGAGGTCGTCGGCGTGAAGATGATTCTCGAAGACGGAACCTATCACGCGGTGGACTCGTCGGACCTGGCGTTCCAGGTGTGCGGGCGCGACGCCTTCAAGGACGCCGTCCGCCGCTCGAGCCCGGTGATCCTCGAACCGATCATGAAGGTCGAGGTCGAAGTCCCGACGAGCTTCCAAGGTCCGGTCACCGGGAACGTCGCCCAGCGCCGCGGACTCATCACCAACACCGAGGCGAAAGGCGCCAGCACGATCATCCAAGCCGAGGTTCCGCTGGCCAACATGTTCGGTTACTCGACCGACCTGCGCTCGATGACGCAGGGCCAGGGATCCTTCTCGATGGAGTTTCACGCCTACCGCAAGGTTCCGGCGACGGTGCAGGAGGAGATCATCGAGGCCGCGCAGAAGGCGAAACAGGCGGCGAAGTAAGGCGACCGGACCGTGCCGGCGCCTGAATTCCTGTCGTCTCTCCGGGACTTCCGGATCATCGGCGACGGCTTCCCGGCACTGGCGTGCCGGGCTGTTTTCTGACGCCCCTACCTTCTTGACAATTGTCAATATCGGCAGGGGCTGCGGCTCCTGGGTGATTCTCGGGGGGCTGCGGCTCTCGGAGGGTTCTCCGGAGGCAACGACGTTCGAATGACCCTCCGGGATCCGTGAGGGTCGGCTATCCCGGCGAGGGGGAACTCCTCGCAAGGACGTCTCCGCAGGATCGGAAGCTCCTGCAAACTCAACGCCCGGCAACCGGAGTCACGTGAAGACTCAGGACGCGCCTTTGACGATCCGCCTCGGCATCATCCTTCGGCATGACGGCGCTTGCGCTGCAAGGTCCGTGCGGGCGGAAGTCTGCGGCTCGCGTCGCCCGGCGGGATCCGCGCTTGATCCCTGAAGCCGGTCCGCATCGGTCTCCTTGACGTCGCCGCCCGAGGATCGTATACTTGCATTATGACGCAAGTACGCAATCGTCGTCCGGCGAGTCCGAAGCAGGCCGCCGCGTGCCGTCGGCCGATCGACGACCTGCTGGATCCGGAGTTGTTCAAGGCCCTGGGCGACCCCACGCGGATTCTGCTCCTGGCGTGCCTGGCGAAGTGCGGGCGCCCGGGCACCGTCTCCGAAGTGGCCGAGTGCTGTGCGGTGGACCTGTCCGTCGTTTCGCGGCACCTGGCGCTGCTTGCGGACGCGGGCGTGCTGCACGCCCGGAAGGAGGGGCGCACGGTGTGGTACCGCGTCCGTTACGAGGAGATCGGTCAGAGGTTGCGGGCGCTCGCCGACGCGATTGAGGCCTGTGCTCAGACGCCGGTGCGGCGGTCCGCGGGAGGAACCGGATGTTGTCCGAAGACGCGATGACGCAGGAACGAGTGCGGGAGACGGTCCGCGAGGGTTACGGCAAGATCGCCCGGTCGGGGGCGCGCGAAGCGGCGCCGTCGGGAGCGGCCTCGCCCGCCGGCGGATGCTGCGGTCCGGCGTGCTGCGGCGACCCGTCCGAAAACGCCGCCGCGAACCTCGCCCGCGACGTCGGTTACGCCGACGCCGATCTCGACGTCCTCCCGGAGGGCGCCAACCTCGGGCTTTCCTGCGGAAACCCGACGGCGATCGCCGGACTGCAACCCGGCGACATCGTGCTTGATCTGGGCAGCGGCGGCGGGTTCGACGTGTTCATCGCCGGCCCGAAGGTCGGGGCGCGCGGGCGCGTCATCGGGGTGGACATGACGCCCGACATGATCAGCCGCGCGCGACGCAACGTGCCGGCGTACCGCGAGCGGACCGGGCTGGACAACGTCGAGTTCCGGCTGGGCGAGATCGAACACCTGCCGGTGGCCGACGGGGGCGTCGACGTCGTCATCTCCAACTGCGTGCTGAACCTGTCGCCCGACAAGCCGCAGGTGTGGCGCGAGATCGCCCGCGTGCTCAAGCCCGGCGGCCGCGTCGCCATCTCGGATCTGGCGCTGTTGCGCCCCTTGCCGGAGGCGGTCCGCGGGATGGTGGAAGCGCTGGTCGGATGCGTGGCCGGCGCGGTTCTCGTGGAGGAGACGCGTCGCATGATCGAGGAGGCGGGGCTGGCGGACGTGCGTCTGACGCGCAAACCGTTCCACGTCCGGTCCGCCGGTGAGTTGCGGGATCCGATGTACCGGAAAATCGCCGAGCATCTGCCGCCCGGCACGACGCCCGGCGATTACCTCACGAGTCTGGACATCACCGCGCGGAAGGGCGATAGCGAGCCGGGCCGTCTGAAGGGTTGAACATGACGCAGGTTCCTGAGGTCCGGCGCTTGAACGTGTTTGAGCGTTACCTGACGCTCTGGGTGGCGTTGTGCATGTTGGTCGGCGTCGGGCTGGGCAAGCTGCTTCCGGGGGTCGTTGACGCCCTGCGCCGCATCGAGTTCGGCGGCGGCAGCCGGATCAACGCGCCGATCGCGGTGCTGATCTGGCTGATGATCTACCCGATGATGCTCAAGGTGGATTTCGCGTCCGTCCTGGGCGTGGGCAAGCGACCCCGCGGCCTGCTCATCACCTGCTTCGTCAACTGGCTCGTGAAGCCTTTCAGCATGGCGCTGCTCGGCTACGTCTTCCTCAAGCGCCTGTTCCTGCCGTGGATCGGGGCGGATCTGGCCGACCAGTACCTCGCCGGCGTCATCATCCTCGCGGCGGCGCCCTGCACGGCGATGGTGTTTGTCTGGAGCTACCTGACGCGCGGCGACGCGGCGTACACGCTGGTGCAGGTGTCGGTGAATGACCTGCTGATGCTGGTGCTCTTTGCGCCGATCGTGACGTTTCTCGTCAGCGGGGCTTCGGCGCTGACCGTGCCGTTCCTGGTGCTCATCTACGCCGTCGTCTTGTTCATCGTGATTCCGCTGGCGGCCGGGGCGGTCACGCGTCGCGTCCTGATTCGGCGCCACGGGGCGGAGTGGTTCGAGAGGTCGTTCCTGCCGAGGTTTCATCCGATTGCGGTGCTCGCGCTGCTGGCGACGCTGGTGCTGATCTTCGCCTTCCAGGCGGACAACCTCACAAGCCGCTTCCTCCACGTCGCCCTGATTGCGGTTCCGATCCTGCTTCAGGTGTACTTCAATGCGTCGCTGGTTTACGGGCTGATGAAGCTCTTCCGCGTCCCGCACAGCGTCGCGGCGCCGGGAGCGCTGATCGGCGCGAGCAACTTCTTCGAGCTGGCGGTGGCGACGGCGATCGCGCTTTACGGCCCGGAATCGGGCGCGGCGCTGGCGACGGTGGTCGGGGTGCTGGTGGAAGTGCCGGTGATGCTGAGCGTGTGTGCCTTCTGCAACCGCACACGCGGCGGGTTCGACGCGGCGTCGGCTGCGGAATGCCCGGTTCCCGCGCCCGGCTGCTGCGCCAACTGGCGGGCGTTCGCGGGACCAACGTCCCAACCCGCCGGGTGCGCGTGAGGTTGCGGGTCGGCGCGGGCGCACGGGCGTCCGGCGGAGATCGACACGTCCGGTTTCGGGCGTCGTTGTCGCAGGCGTCGTGCGGTGAGTACGCTGACCAGCCATGTCGGACCGGGATGGGGTTCAAATGCAGGATTCGTCGCCCGCTGCGGGTGTACCGGACGACGAGCTTTCGGCTCGGCTCGGCGCGTGCGCGGAAGCGCTGATCGCGGCGATCGTGCCGGACATCCCGGAGCGGCATCAGGCCCTGTTCAGCGCTGAGGACGTGGTCCAACAGACGTTCGTCGACGTCCTCACGGATGCCCGGCGCTTCGTGCCCGAGGGCGAGCAGGCGTTCTTCCGCTACCTGCGCACCATCGCGCGGAACAATCTCATCGAGGTCATCCGGGCGCTGGATGCGGGCAAGCGCGGCGGAGGGCGTTGCCGCGTGACGGGCGAGGGACAGGAATCGTCACTCGACCTGCTTCACGCCCTGGCGCCCGCGGCCACCGCGCTGGGACCGCTCCCCACGGCCGCCCGGCACGAGGCGGCGCAGGCCGTCCGGGACGCCGTGGCGGCGCTGCCTGAACCCTGGCGCCGCGCCGTCGAGCTTTACGACCTCGAACTCCGGGACATCGCGGAAGTCGCCGCGATCCTGGGCCGCAGCCCCGGCGCCGTCCATCTCCTGCGCAACCGCGCCTTCGCCCGCCTGCGCGCGCCTCTCGCGGAGTACGTGACGCGAATTTCAAAAACCGGCGTAAATCCCCAGGCGTGATTCTCGCTTGATCTATCAGAGCAAGCCCGGGATTTCAGCCGCGGCAACGCCGAGAGCGTCCGAATCCGCGGGCGACGGAAGAACCGGGACCGCAATCCGACGACGGAGGAGATGCCGCCATGAAAAACACGACCGCTTCGCCAGGCCGCAACCGGGTCGACCGCCTGATCGCCGAGGCCCGTCGGCAGGCGGCTGAGCTGTCACCGCACGAAGCACCGTCGTCCTGCACCGGCGAGAGCGCGTTCCTGAACGTCGCCGCGCCCGACGCCTTCGGACCGCACGACCTGCCCGGATACCAGATCATCCGCGAGATTCACCGGGGCGGGCAGGGCGTCGTGTATCACGGGGTGCAGTTTTCGACCGGGCGCGACGTGGCGATCAAGGTGCTGCACGGCGCGTCGCCCGGCGCGGCGGCGAGCGACCGGCTCAGGCGCGAAATCGACATCCTTCGCGATCTGAACCACCCAGGCGTGGTCCCGATCCTTGACGCAGCGGTCGTCGGCGGACGCCTTTGCCTCGTCATGCCTTTCGTCAGCGGCCGCCCCGTGGATGAGTACGCCCGGGACGCCGCGCTGCCCTTGCGGGAGCTTCTGTCGTTTTTCGCCCGGATCTGCGACGCGGTGCAGGCCGTCCACCTCCGGGGCGTCATGCACCGGGATCTGAAACCAGGCAACATTCTCGTGGATGACGAAGGTTCTCCGCACGTGCTGGACTTCGGGCTGGCCAGGTTCTCATCTTTCGCGGAAGCGCCGGCAGACCTGACGCGCACCGGGCAGTTCGTCGGTTCCCTTCCTTACGCCAGCCCCGAGCAGGCGGAGGGGCGAAGAGACGTGGACCTGCGCACTGACGTGTATTCGCTCGGCGTGATGCTGTATCAGCTCCTGACCGGCGGTCTCCCGCATGACGCTTCCGGATCGATGCGCGAGGTGCTGGACCGGCTGGCGTCGCATGCGCCTGTTGCCCCGCGGGTGCTGCAACCGGACCTGGACGACGATGTCAGCGTGATCGTGCTCAAGTGTCTCGCGTACGAGCCGCAGCGCCGCTACCAGTCCGCGGGGGAACTCGCCGAGGATCTGCGCCGGTTCCTCTCGGGTCGCCCGATTCAGGCGAGGCCCGACTCCTTCGGCTATGTCGCTCGCAGGTTCATCGGGCGTCATCGCGCGGTCGTGTCGCTGACGGCGGTTCTGCTGCTCGTCGGGCTGGCGGGCGCGGCCGGTCTTGTGCAGCTTCAATCGTCCCGGCGGCAGGCGCAGGAAACGCTGCGCATGATCGGCGACATCCTGGAAGTGTTCTCCTGGGTTTCGAGCTACGAGGGCGTCGCGTCCACCGTCGGTTGGTTGGAAGAGCTTTCGCGCGATCTTGACGCGGTGGAGATCGACGATGAGCGGCAGGAGTTCGACTTGCACGTGCGTCTTCGGGATGCCTGTCTGCGTTTGGGGCGCTACGACCTTGCGTCGCACCACGGTCTGCTGGCGTACGAGGCCGCGGTGTGTGCCGCGGGGCCGGTTTCAACCGAGGCGATAAAAACGCTGGAAGGAATCGCTGGTATTCACATCAACCGCGGTCGTCTGGACGAAGCCTTGCAGTTCGCTCAGCGCATGATGGAAACGGCGCAGGAGCTGGGTGATTCCGAGTTGATCGCCGAGTCGCATCTGGCGTTGGGAGGCGTGTACCGGCACCGGGGTGAGTTTGAGCAAGCGGAGGCGCATTTTCTGGAAGGGATTGAGGTTCTTCACGGCGCCCCAGGAGTGGATCCGGCCAGCGTAGCGGGGCATTCGAAAACCGCAGCAGAGTTTCTCAGCGACGATCTGGGAAAGTATGAGGAGGCCGACCGGTTGCAGTGCGAGGCGCTGGACATGGCGATCCAGACTTACGGACCGGATCACGAGCGGGTGGCGCACCACCTGCACAGCTACGCGATCCTCCTGCGCAAGATGGACCGGCTGGAGGAGGCGGAGACGCTCGCCCGCCGGGCGCTGGCGATCCGCGAGCAGGAGTACGCTCCGAACGACTATCACGCCTACTACCGCTACGTCTCGCAGGCCAACCTCGGCGCGATCCTCGTCCGCCAGGGGCGCTTGGAGGAGGCCCAGCCGCTGTTGCTCGACGCTTACGCGCTTTTCAGAGGGCCGTATGACATCACCAACCTTCGCGTCTGCCACGCCGAGATCGCCGGGTTCATCGCGGACCTGTATGAGCAGTTGAATGAACAGTCGCCCGGATGGAGTTACGACGTACAAGCGGCGGAATGGCGCGAACGATCGAGTGCTCTGCCGAGCCGCGCATCGGGCCCTCGAAGCGGAGCGAACGACGGCGATCCTGCATCAGAGCCGCAATGAGCGCCGTACGGTGCGGCGCTGCGGATATCTGCAAAAAACAGAAGGAGTTCTTCAACATGAAACCGGGGCATAGGAGCGGTCCGCGCGTTCGGCGCGATGGGATGTTGCACACGGGGTTGCTGATCGGCGCCGCATTTGCGGGTCTGGCCGCACCGACGATCGCATGGGCTCAGGCCGTCATTGCGTCCAGCGACTTCGAGACCGGTTCGGACGGATGGTTCGCCGTCGGAGATCCGCAGTGCCCGCATCCCGAGTACTGGGGCGTCGGCGGGAACCCGGGAGGCCGGATTCGGATCATCGACGTGCAGGAGGGAGTCTGGATGTGGTTCGCCGCCCCAGCAAAGTTCATCGGCGATCAGTCCGCGGCTTACGGCGGGTCGTTGTCGTTCGACATTTTGCTCGAGAACTCCAGCGACACCGGGAACCTCACCAAGGTCTGGCTCATCGGCGACGGCATTCGTCTCGTCATGGCGACCACGGACAACCCGCCGCGCAACACCTGGCATGCCTACCGCTTCAACCTCGATGAATCAGAGGGATGGATGGCGCGAGACTGCGTCGGCGGGCGGGAGGCGACGCGCGAGGATATGATCCACGTGCTCTCAAACCTTTCCGCACTGCTCATACAGGGGGAATATAGCGGCGGGCGGGATGTCTGCAGCTTGGACAACGTTGTCCTCCTGTCAGGCCCTTGCAACGGAGCGATCAGCCGGCTCACGGCCTCGTGCAAGGATGGCTCTTCCACGGTTGTGGTAAAGCTGAAAGGCGCCTTGTCCGGAGCAGATTACGCAATCTGCCTCGATGGTGCGGACTGTGTGATGGTTGCAACGAACGCCCGGGGGCGTGCAAAGGCCGTCTTCGAGAACGTTGCGCCGGGAGAGCATGAGGCGTCGGCGCCCGATTGCGGCCTCACTGCTGTTGTTGTATGCGGTGAGTGACGCACAGACACGCGAGGCCCGGTCGGCTGTGCGCCGGCCGGGCCTTTGTGGTTGTCCTCAGGAAGATCGCTGCGTGCGAGGGTTACTCGTCGCAGTGCGCTTCGAGACAGGCGGCGTAGTTGTCGTCGAAGGACAGGCCGCAGTCGTCGGCGGCGCCGCCGTCGGCGAGGCACATTTCGTAGGCGTCGGCGGCGGACGCCTCGCAGTACTCCTCGCAGTCCAGCGTGCCGTCGTCGCCGCCGTCGCCGTCGTCCCCGTCGTCTCCCTCGCCGTCGTCGTCGTCTCCGTCATCCTCGCAGTCGTCCTGGATGCAGTCCGCGACGGACTCGACGGCGTACTGTCCGCAGAGATAGGCGTCCGTCGCGGAGGCCGCGCACTGGGCGAGCGTGTCCAGTCCGTCGAGGGTGCAATCCTCGCAGTGAGCGGTGCGTCCGCACTCATCGGACATGCAGACGGTGACGCCGTTGAAGGCGTCGTAGGCGCAGGACTCGGCGTCGCCGGTTTCCGCGACGCAGCCTTCGTAGTAACCGAGCGCGCCGGCGACGCAGTCCGTCGCGCAGTCGCTGGTCTGTCCGCAATTGTCATACAGACACGAGGCGAACATCGCCTCCGCGTCGGACAGACAGGCGTCCTCGGTCCCGCCGTAAGCGAGGCAGTCCGCCATCGCGCTGTCGGCGGCGGCGACGCAGGCGGATTCGCACTCGTGGGTCGTCTCGTCGCAGTGCTCTTCCTGGCAGACCTGGTAGTACTCGTCGGCCTTGGTCTGGCAGCGGTCGGCGTCGCCGCCGCGCGCGAGGCATTTGTCATAGACGCGATGGGCCTCGTCGCCGCAGAGGGTCGGGCAGTCGCCCTCGGTTCCGCAGTCGTCGGAGAGGCAGGTTTCGGCGAACGAACGCGCGCGAGAGGCGCATTCGGTTTCACTTCCCCCGCTGCGAATGCACAGTTCAAAGCCGCGCTTCGCCCGCTGACCGCACTGGTCCTCGCAGTTCCGGACTTCGCCGCATCCGAACTCCGTGCAATCCGCGTAGGCGTCGTGGAACAGGTCGTTGCACTCGTCGGTGGTCAGGTCGGAGTTGAGGCATTGCTGGAAGACGGCGTCGGCGCTTTTCGCGCAGAGGTCTTCGCAACTGAGTTCCTCGCCGCCGCACTGCTCGCTCAGACAGGCGTCCAGCGACGCCAGCGCTTCGATCTGGCAATCCGTGTCGCCCAGTCCCGCCGCGGTGCAGGCCGCGTACACTTCGCGCGCCGCGACGTGGCAGATCTTGTCGCAGTCGATCGGTTCGCCGCACTCGGCCATCGCGCAGGATTCGAGCTGCGTCAGGGCCTCCGCGGCGCAGTCGGCGTCCGTCCCGCCGCCGAGGATGCAATCATAATATGCGTCGCCGGATTGATCGAAGCAAATGACCTTGCAATCCTGCTCGTCCGCCACGTGGACGGGGGCGGCGCCTTTCGCGCGGCGTCCGTCGCCGGACGTGGCGACGACCTGCACGAGGTAGTCGCCGGCGGCGTCAAACGTATGCTCCACCGAGGAACCCTCTCCCGTCGAGCCGTCGCCGAAGTTCCAGAGGTAGGTGAAGCGACCCGCGTCGGACGCGGATTCGCCGCCGTCCTCCACGGTGAACGTCACGGTTTCGCCGGGCAGCGGGTAGGCGTTTGAGGTTTCAATCTCAAGACGCGCGGCCGCACTCGTGTCGACCGTCTGCTGCGCCGTGGCGATCGCGCCGTCGGCGTCGGTGACGGTCACTTCAAAGGTGTACGAGCCTTCGGTGAAGAGGTCCGCGACGGCGGCGCCGCCCGGCAGATTCTCGACGGCGACGGCCGCAGGTCCGCCGACGAACGCCCACTCCGCTTCATAAGGCCGGGTTCCGCCGAAGGGCGTCGCCGTCAGAATCACGGTGGTTCCGCCTTCGGACGCGGGGCGCGTCGTGTGCAGGGTTTTGACGCCGAAGTCGATGTCCTGGGGCGTCGCGCCCAGCGTCGTGTCGAGGTCGTCCACCTCCTCGAAGTCGGCTTCGCAGAGTTCCTGAAGCTGGAGCGCGGCCTGGGCGACGGGATCGTCGCAATCGGTTTCGTCGTCACAGTCGAAGATCGAGTCGAGCACGCCGATCGCGGTGGAAAGGTGCTCGCAGAGGTCTTCCTGGGACTTGCTCAGCAGGGGTCGGCGCTTCGCCGTGCTGGCGTTGGTTCCGGTTGAGGTTGACGCTTCGGTCACGGTCGTCTGCCCGCCGGTCGCGGTGGTGGCGACGACGGTTCCCGTGTCCTCGTCGTAAGTGAACGCGGCTTCATCGCCGTCGGAGGAACTGATGTAGACCGGCTGCCCGTCTTCGTCGAGCTGCATTGAGACCGTCGATCCGCTCGCGGTGACGAAGTCAAGCTGGTCCACCGACGTCAGATCGCCGTCATCCTCTTTCGCGCCGTAAGCGGCGGTCTGCGTGTTCTCCCCGTGCTCCGCCACTGCCGCGAGGGCGACATCCGGGTCGGTGTTGAAGGCGATCGAGCGGTCCGCGGTTCCGTCGCCCGGATCGCCGCCGGGTCCGCCGCCTCCGCCACCGGATCCTCCGCCAGTGCAACCCGTCATTGTCAGCATCAACATCAACGCCGCCGATCCGGCGGCGAGCCTTCCTGTCCACGTCACTCGTTCGGGCATGCCCATCTCCTTTGCTCGTTGGACCCGGTGCTTGCGAGGGCGGACACGCGGTCGTGGCGCGTTCCGATCCCGCATGAAACTTCGTTCAGGCATCTATCGTCCGGTGTTGGATAAGGCTTTCGCCGCAGGCCGAGGTCGGATTCTCGGACCGGCACATGCGGATCGGAGAGCTCTTGCGGGGGTCTTACGGGACTGAGCAAGGATCGCGGACCGTGCAGGCGGCTCGGGGTGCGGCTTGCGGGAGGTTTCCCACGAACTTGGGTACACTGTCCTTCACGATAATCCTCGCCCGGGGCGGACCTCGGTCGAGGACGGGTTGGACCGGTTATTCAGAGGGGGGCTGTCATGCTGACGTGGGTTTCGGCGACGGTGGCGGGAGCGGCGGCGGGGATCGGGGGCATCCAGTTTCAGATCGACTCGGGCGCATCGACCGCGCAGGTCGAGTTGTGCGTGCTGGGCGAGTGTGACTCGGATTCCTCGTCACTGACGGGATACATGACGGCGGTGTTCAACTGTCCGGACGCGCCCGGCGAAATCTCGATCGAGGACTTCGAGATCCGGGTGGCGGAGACGATCAGCCTGCACCTCGATTACGGATTTCTCGGCGACATCTTCGCCGCCGGCGAGGGCGTCGCCGTCCTGCACGACGGTCCGCCGGAACCGTTTACGCCGGTCAGCGGAGGGAACTTCACGGCACCGGGCGTCAACTACATCAAGCAGGGTCGGATTGACTACGAGGCGACCGGGGTCGTCTGCTCGACGATGCAGTCGTTCGGGTATCCCTGCGAAGCCACGTTCTTCCTCGAACAGCAGCCTCCGGCGGCGGCGGACCTGCCGGGTTCGGTCAGCGTGCAGCCGGCGCAGCTTGTGCTGACGGGCACGCTCGACATTCTCGAGCCGCTGGATCCGAACAACCCGGACCTCGGCACGATCCGCATCACGGCGACGATCCGCGCCACGGCTCCGCGTCCCGACACCGGCGCCGTGCGGAAGTTCAAGGCGAACTGCCGTCGGGGAAAACTGAAGTCGGTGCTGGTGATGTCGGACGAGTCGTCGGACGGGCAGGCGGCGCGTTTTTCGGTGAATGACGAAGTGTTCCCGGCGACGATCCGGGGCGACAAGGCGAAGCTCGTCCTCCCGAACCGGACGGGCGCGCACACGGTGCGCCTGCTCGACCCGCCGCATTGTGAAGGCACGCGCCTCGTGGATTGCGGATGACGGACGTCGTGTCGTTCCGGCGCGACGCGGCGCGCGGGGAGAAACCAGCGGTGGACTTCGAGCTTGATCGCGACCTTGCGCTCCTCGCGCGGACGCCCCGGGTG
This sequence comes from Phycisphaerae bacterium, assembly GCA_022072505.1. GTDB lineage: Bacteria > Planctomycetota > Phycisphaerae > UBA1845 > UBA1845 > JABWBH01. Next base: position 122,643 of record JAJVHU010000036.1, on the reverse strand, counting down.
CTTCGGGCGCTGCTGGTCGGGCTTCCGGATGCGTGGGCGCGGGCGAACTACGGACCGGGGACGTGGTCGCCGCATGAGGTCGTCGCGCACCTGATCTTCGGCGAGCGGACGGACTGGCTCCCGCGAGCGCGTCGCATCCTTGAGTTCGGCGAGTCCGCGCCCTTCGACCCGTTTGACCGGAACGGACACGCGGATCTTGCGCGGCGGCACACGACCGCCGAACTGCTCGACTTTTTTGAGGTTGAGCGGCGCGGCAGTCTTGACGCGCTGCGAGCCCTGCCGCTGACGCCGGAGACCCTCGCCCGCCGCGGGCGTCACCCGGCGCTCGGTCCCGCGACGCTGGCGCAACTCCTGTGTACCTGGGTCGTTCACGATCTGAACCACGTCGCTCAGGTGTGCAAGGGACTGGCGTATCAGCACCGCGTCGAGGTGGGGCCGTGGGAGGCGTACCTGTCGATCCTCGCTCCGCCGAACCCGCGGTAGGGGCGTGCGGCGGCGTTGCGGCGGTCGTTCCGCAGCGCCGGGGAACCTGGCCGGACTCTGCCGATAACCCTGGTGACGAAGTTTTGCGGACGGGTCGGGCGGCGTGCCCGATGCAACCAGGAGGCGCGTCGCACAAGGACGCAAGGCAGTGTTCGAACCGGCAATTGTGATCGAAAGAGAAGCGTGCCGCATCGCTTGCATCGCGTCAACCTTGCGGGCGTCGGGGCGGAGTTCGCCTACACTCGGTCGAGTCGAGAACGCGCCTTGGCGCCGCTCGCCGATCCCGGGCGTTCAGGTTCGTCCCCGGGCGCACGTCAGCCGCGTGCCCGCGCGGCATTCACTTTCGGTGGACGTCGAGGACTGGCCGCAGTCGGTGCTGGACGGGCGCCTGCCGGTGTCGGACCGGTTCATTGCGCAGACGCTGCGGCTTGCGGAATTGATCGAGCTGCGCGGCGCGCGGGCGACGTTCTTCATGCTGGGCAACGTGGTTCGCAAGGCGCCGGAGCTGGCGCGCCGTCTTGCGCAGTCGGGGCACGAGATTCAGACGCACGGGTACGATCACCGTCGCGTGGACCGCATGACGCCGGCCGAGTTCCGAGCCGACCTGATGCGTTCGCGGGCGACCCTCGAGGACGTGATCGGGCGGGAGGTCGGCGGTTATCGCGCGCCTCGTTTTTCGATCCACGCCGGCAATCCCTGGGCGCTGGACGTCCTTGCCGAGTGCGGTTTTCGGTATGATTCCTCGATCTTTCCGATGCGCATCCGCGGATACGGCGTCGCCGGCTGGCCGCAGCGGGCGCATCAGGTGCGCACTTCCGGCGGGGCGGAGTTGATCGAGATTCCGGTGGCCTGCGGGCGAATGCTCGGCGCGCCGATGCCTCTCGGAGGGGGCGGGTACCTTCGCGTCCTCCCGGTGTTCATCATCCGCCGGCACCTGGCGGTGCAGGAAGCTCTCGGTTGTCCGGAACTCCTGTATTGTCATCCGTATGAAACCGACGCTTTCGGCGTGTCGCGAGCCGGACGGCACGTTTCCTGGCTGACGCGCGTGCATCAAGGCACAGGCCGCGCCGGTTTCCTGAACAAGCTCGACGAACTTCTTATGCGCTTCCGCTTCGCCCCGATCCGCGAGGTGTTCGGTATCCGCGAGACATGAGATGGAGGCGCCGCCGACCCGCGCGCGGTCCGGAGAGCGGACTCGGCGTCACCTTCGCGCCGCCCGTCGCGTCAGTTCGTCGGCGACCACGCCCAGCAGGAGAACCGCGCCGATGATCGCCAGTTCAAGTTGCGTCGGAATCCGGAGCAGATTGATCGCGTTGTACAACACGCGCATGACGGCCGCGCCGAGCAGAGCGCCCGCCGCCGAGACTTCACCCCCGCGCAGACCGCACCCCCCCAGCACCGCGCCGGCGATCGCATAAAGCTCGTAGAAGCTGCCGTGCGACGCGGCCTGGATCGAGTTGACGTCCACCGCAAAAAGCACGCCCCCCAGCCCGCTTCCGCACGCGCACGCGACATAACCGAACACCGTCAGCGGCGCCGTCCGCACGCCGGAGAACCGCGCCGCCTCCTCGTTGCGCCCCAGCGCCAGCATCCCGCGCCCCCACGTCGTCCGATGAAAGAACACGGCGCTGGCGACGCCGAACGCCAGCGCGATGAATGCCGGCGCCGGGATCGCCGCGCCGGGCAGAAGCGGCAGCGCGACACGCGCGCCCAGAACGCCGCGCAAACCCTCGCTCGACGCGCCCAGCCCCACCGTCTGATCGCCCGTCAGCCACCGCGCCAGCCCCCGGTAAATCAGCAGGCCGCACAACGTCACGACAAAGGGCGGCAGCGAGAGGCGCGTCACCAGCAGCCCGTGCGCCAGCCCGATCCCGACCGACATCGTCATCACCGCCGCGACCGCCGCGCCCGCCGACCAGCCGCGCTGCGAAAGCAGCCAGCCCAGCACGCTCCCGACAAGGCACACGACCGATCCGATCGAGAGGTCGATCCCGCCCGTCACGATGACGAATGCGGCGCTCAGGCTGAGGATGCCGAAAAGCGCCGTCCACCGGGCGAGGTTCTGAAGGTTGTAGGCGCTGAGGAAGTTGGGTTCGAGGAGCCCGGTGGCGACGAACACCACGACCGTCAACCCGAGGATGCCCGCGAGCCTGCGCATCTTACTTGCCGGCGCCCGCCGCGAGGTTCTTCTTCAACTCCGCGCGAAACGCCTCGACGTTGTCCCGGACGATGCGCCGCGCCGGAATGTCGAGAAACCCACCCGGCGGAAGCACGCTTCGATCGCCCCGCGCCAGCGCCGCAAGGATTCGCACCGAGTCATATCCGTACCGGTAGGGGTTTTGCACGATCGTGCCCGCGACGTGCCCGTCGAGGATGCCCTGAAGCGTCGCGTCATTCTCATCGAACGCGACCAGCTTGATCCGTCCGAGTTTGCCCGCCTCGCGCACCGCGTCCAGCATCAGCGGCGGGTTGTACTCGAACAACCCGACCATGCAGGCCAGTTCCGGGTAAGCCGCGATCGCGTCCTGCGCGTTCTGCTTCGCGCGGGCGTAGTCGAACTGGTCGGTGCGCGTGTCCACGATCGTATACTTCCCGCCGGACAGAGGTTTGCCGGGCTCGTCGTACCGGGTTCGGTCGTCGGGTCGGTCGAGCAGTTCGTCGAGGACGCCCTGTCGGCGGGCGCGGGCGTTGTCCTGCTCGAGGCGACCGATGAAGAGGATGACTTCTCCGCCTTCGGGCAGCGCCTCCTTCACCAGCTTGCCGCACATCCGCCCGCCGGCGTAATTGTCCATCCCGACGTAGCACAACCGCGAAGACTTCGGCGCGTCGGAGTCATGCGTGATCAGCGTCGTGTGCCGGGAGGCCTCGGCCAGCAGCGATGCCTGATTGTCGGGGTCTGCCGGAGCGATCGCCAGACCGTCGATCCCGCGCGCCAGGAGATCCTCGACGATCCGCTGCTGATCCGCCGCGCCCTGCGCCGGAAGGCGGATGTCCACCTCGACTCCGAACTCAGCGCCCGCCGCCTTCGCGCCCGCAGAGGCGATCGTCCAGAATGCGGCGATGCCGTTGCTGACGAACGCGACGCGCGGTTTGCGATCCTGCAAGCCCGCGCCGGACGACGCTCCGGAACCCTCCGCCGCGGACGCCAGCACGGTTAGTGCGGCAAGCGTGAACTGCATCACGTGATGAACTCCCGGACCGGTCGCGGGGTGCTTACCGGATCGCCACCCAGCAGCCGATCAACCCCATCGTCGCGCAGATCGCCGTCACGATCAACCACCGGCGAACCTCACCCGCCTGTCGCGCCAACACCCCCGCCAACATCAGGAACGAAAACGTCGCGGGAACGCCTAAGAACGCCGCCACGCCAGCCAGCTCTGACCCCCATCCCGATGACCCCGCCCCCGCCAACAAGATAAGTCCGGTCGTAACCGCCGGAAAAGCGACGGACAGCGTCAGGCAGACGGGCTGCGCATGCCTGGCGAGCCGGCGCATCAGCGGCGGCGCGGGCCTGGACTCGTATCCCAGACTTGCAAAATGTACTTCAACGGCGCGCAGCACCGCCTTGTCGAACGTCTGCCCGCATTCGGGACAGACGTGTTGCTCCGGCAGTCCGGTCAGGTCGTACTGACAATGCTCGCAGTGCAAGGCGACCGCCTTTCCGGAACGGGGCGGCGTTCGTCTCACGCCGCGCCGGGCGATCAAAGCCAGAGGTGTCCGCACTCGGGACAGCGCCCGGTTTCGTTGCCCTTCAGATCGTACCCGCACGCCGTGCAGCGCCCCTCGCGGGAGCGTTTCTGCTCGCGCAGCGTCAGACCCGTCCAGCGCAGCTCCTCGCGATGCGCGCGGCGGTACACGAGCGCCACGGTTCCCGCCGCCGTCGCCCCCAGCAGGATCAGCGGCCAGTGCCGCCGACCGAACCGCGACCACGACGCGAGCCCGAACCCCCACAACCCGACGAGGAAAGCCGCAATCAGCAGGTCAGGCCAGCGTCGCAAAGTGCGGTGGTGTATTTTCCCGGTTGCCATCGCCGTCGGCGTCCTCGGGGTGGAGAATCTCCGCCCCTTTCCTTATGATATGCGCATGAGGGAGCGGATGCAGGCGGAGCAGTTTGCCCGGGAGCTGGCGAGGATCGCGTCGGAACTCAAATCCGAGGACGTCGTCCTGCTTGACCTGCGCGGGCTGACGTCGATCACCGACTTCCTGGTCATTGCCACCGGGACATCGGATCGGCAGATGCGCGCCGTCATCGACCACCTGCGCGAGTACGCTCAGCGCGTCGGGGAGAAGACTTACGGACTCGACGGCGAGGACTCCGACCGCTGGATTCTCGTGGATTTTGTGGACGTGGTGGTCCACCTTTTCTCCCGCGAGGCCCGTGACTTCTACGACATGGAGCTGCTCTGGGGCGACGCGCCGCGGATCGCCTGGGCGCGATCTGAAACCGCCTGAGGCTTCGATCCTCGGCGCCCGCTCGTGCGCTCCGTCGGGGAGCGGCGCGACGGTCGACGCCTTAATCCGTGTTGGCGGAGTCGGCCGTCGCCGGTTTTCCAGACCCGCCGGAGGGCGTCGACGGGGACTTCGGAACGACCAGAACGCCGCCGCACTCCGGACAGCGCACGCGCTTTCCGCGCGCGGATTCCGGAACCCGCAACAGCGCGCGGCACTGGAGATTCGGACACATCAACGCGATCGGCATTCCGCCTCGCCCTCGCAGTTTCGGCGCCCCGGTTTCGAGAATCCGAGCAGGCGCGTCGTTGTTTTCGTCGGACTTACCCGTCGCCGAGTCGAACGTGGGCGGCTTATCAGACCTCAAGGCGGGGCATTTCCGCGGCATCGGACGGTGCGAACCGGATCGTGACGATCGGCGACTCCTTGCTGGGGCTGCGGTATTAGGACGCTGTTGCAAAACCGCCGGTGCGGCCGGGGGAAAGAACGCTTCCTTACGGGCGCGGCTCGGTTTTAAAGCAGCGTCTAAGCGCTTGCGGTTGCCAGGTCGGCTTCCGTTGCCCCCGGCGGAACCGGCTGCGTCGTCTTGCACTTCGGATACGACGAGCACCCGAGGAACTTCCCGGTGCGTCCCTCGCGCAGCAGCATTTTCTGCCCGCAATCGGGGCACGCGACGTCGGTCAGGACTGGTTTCGGACGCTGCGGCGCGGGCAGTTCCTCTTCCGCGCGTTTCTTTGCGTCGCCGCGCAGGTTGACGACGAACCGGCACTTCGGAAAGTTCGTGCAGGAGAAGAACGGACCGAACCGTCCGCGCTTCAGCGACACGTCGCTGCCGCAGTCCGGACAATGCAGCGAGCCTTCGGGCCAGGTCTCGACGACCGGCTTGCCCGTCCGCGTCCACGCATATCCGCGCGGCGGATCGCCCAGCGCTTTGAAATCCACCTTGCCGTCCGCGGTCTTCGGGATGCTGCGCGCCGCGGACGACTTCGACTTTCCGCGGGAGGCCTTCAGCAACTCGACCGCCTTGTCGTCGGTGGCCTGGAGTTTGCCTTCCGCGACCTGCTGGAGGAATTCGTCGAGCTTTTCATGCGGCTTCGAGTTCTTGCACCGGGGGAAACCGCTGCACGCCAGGAACTTGCCGCGACGTCCCTCGCGCACGACCATCGGACGCGAGCACTTCTCGCAGTTGAACCCCGCGGGCTCCAACGCCGCCTTTTTCCGCTCCAGGTACACGCCGCCGGGCATCGGGGCGGTGGCTTTGCACGTCGGGTAGCGATCGCAGGCGAGGAAATCCCGCCGACCCTTGCGCTTGACCTTCAGCGTGCCTTCGCCGCATTCCTCGCAAGGCCGCTCAATATCTTCGGGGCGGACGAGCTTCAGCGGCTCGCCCGTCTCGTCGCACGGCACGGTGTTCGAGCACTCGGGGTAGCCGCTGCACCCGAGGAACGGACCGAGCTTCGACCGGCGAAGCAGCATCGGTTTCCCGCACTTCTCGCACGCCACGTCGGTCGCCTTCGGGATGATCGGTTTTCCCTCGCGGTCGACGTTGTACGCGCCGTTGCAATCCGGATATCCCGTGCAGGAGAGGAACCGTCCGGTGCGCGCCCAGCGGTACGCCATCGCCTGGCCGCACTTCGGGCAGGTATACGGACTGGGCTCCGAGCGAGCCGGCTGCATCTCCACTTCCGCGCGGACCAGCGACTCCTTGAAGGGATCGTAGAACTCGTGCAGGACGCGAACCCAGTCGAGGTGCTCCTCTTCGATTTTGTCCAGCTCATCCTCCATGTAAGACGTGAACTTCACGTCCATGATTTTCGGAAAATGCTCGACGAGCTTCTCGGTGACGATCTCGCCCTTGTCGGTGGCGTGGAACCGGCGGTCGATCTGCTCGACGTAGCCGCGGTCCTGGATCGTCTGAATGATCGCGGCGTAGGTGCTCGGGCGGCCGATGCCCTCCGACTCCAGCGCCTTGATGAGCGCCGCCTCCGTGTAACGCGGCGGCGGCGACGTGTAATGCTGGCGCGGGTCGATCTGAAGCGGCGCAACCCGCTGATCCGCCTTCAGCGGCGGGAGGACGACGTCCTCCTGCGCACCCAGCCCCTGCACGCGGTAGAACCCGTCGAACGCCAGCCGCCGCCCGGTCGCCTTGAACGTCGCCTCGCCGGCCGTCGTCGAGGCGCCGATCAGGACGGTGGTTCCGTCCCACTGCGCCGCCTCCATCTGGCACGCGACGAACCGCCGCCAGATGAGGTCATAAAGCTTGAACTGCTCCTGCGTGAGAAATGATTTCGCGTCGTCGGGCGCGATCGTCGCGTCGGTCGGGCGGATCGCCTCGTGCGCCTCCTGCGCGCGCTTCGCGGCGCCGTAAACGTTCGGTCTCGGGGGCAGGTAAGCGTCGCCGAACTTCTCAGCGATCAGACGCCGCGCCTGCTCGACCGAATCCTTGCTGAGGTTCGTCGAGTCGGTGCGCATGTACGTGATCAGGCCGACCGAGCCGCGCTGGCCCAACTCGACGCCTTCATAAAGCTGCTGGGCGATCCGCATCGTCCGGCTGGCGGAGAACCCCAGTTGAGTGCTCGCCGTCTGCTGCATCGCGGCGGTGGTCAGCGGCGGCGAGGGCTTCGTCGTGGTGCGCCGCGTCTGAAGGTCGCGCACGACGAACGTCGCGTCCCGGCGCTGCGTCGTTCCCGCAAGGCGAACGCGCTTCAGTCCGTGCCGGGCGTATTCCGGCCAGTCCGTCTCCTCGACGCCGCTCGTGACGAAGCCCAGCGCTTCCGCGATGCGCCGCGCGTCCGCCGCCGTCTTCGCCTCGAAGGCCTCGTCGCCGATCTTCACCAGCTCCGCCTGAAGGCAGGCGTGTTCCGTCAGCCACGCAATGCGCTCCTTCTGGGTGCGCGGTTCATCCGGGTCCGCCGCGGAATCGAGGAAGGTGCGCCACGCGCCGCCCAGGTTCTCCGCCGCGCCGACGTCCGTGGCGAACACGGCGAGAATCTTCCACGACTCCTCCGGGACGAACGCGCGGATCTGGGCCTCGCGGTCCACGATCAGCTTCACCGCCACCGACTGCACGCGCCCGGCCGACAATCCCTTGGCGATCTTTTTCCAGAGCAAGGGGCTAAGCTGATACCCGACGATCCGATCGAGGATGCGCCGCGCCTGCTGCGCGTCCACTTTCGCCGGGTCGATGTCGTGCGGGCGCTCAAACGCCTCTTGGATCGCGGTCTTCGTAATCTCGTTGAAGACGACGCGCCGCGCCTTCGACTTGGGCAGCGCCAGCGCCTCGCTCAAGTGCCACGCGATCGCCTCGCCTTCCCGGTCCAGGTCGGTGGCGAGGTAAACCGTGTCGGCATCTTTCGCCGCTTTGCGGAGCTCGGAAATGACTTTCTTTTTCCCGGGCAGGATTTCGTAGGTCGGCAGAAAGTCCCGGTCCAGATCCACCCCCAGACCGGACTCAGGCAGGTCGCGCACGTGCCCCAGACAGGCCCGGACCGTGTGCCCGGGACCGAGGTAACGCTCGATCGTCCGGGCTTTGCTCGGCGACTCGACGATCACCAACGCGTGATGCTTTCCGTCTTTCTTAGCCACGTTACAATCCGCGCATTTCGCTCTAATATTATGAATTTAAAGCAGTTATGATATTAACGAACAAGTGCGTCCCGCCAGGAGGCGCATAACTGATCCTGAAACCCACGCCGCGCCGTTCCCGACCATCCTTCGTATTAACCGCCCCGAGAGGTCGGATAATCATGCCTTATCGGCTTTAGCCTTGTCGGTCGGCTATGTCAAACGGAACGCATCTTCATTGATATCGTGTTCAAAGCCCCTATGATGCCCGGCTGATTGTCCGCAAGTAAAGCAACGGTTAAGTGATTCAATATGAAACTTCAAAAGTTCTTCCGGGAAAACCAGAAGCTGATGATGGGCGTCCTCGGAGCGGTTCTCGTCGTAGCGTGGCTTCTGGGGGATGCGCTGACGGCGTTGCTTCAGACGTCCGGGGGGATCAACCTCGAGGTCAAGACCCGTTTCGGGACGTTGACCGGCGCGGAGTTTCAGCAAGCGAACACGCACGGAGAACTCATCCGCTATCTGGATCCTTTCTACCGGATCGAGACTCCGGTGGACGGCAGCCTGCCGTCGCCTCCGCTGGACCTGATTGAGTGGATCGTCCTCGATCAGGAAGCGCGCTCCAACGGACTGGCGGTTCCGTCGGACGCGGTGTCGTGGCAGTTTGAGGACGCCAACGCGCGAACGATGATCGATCAGATATCGCATACCCAGCGCGTGCGGAAGGAGCACCTTTTTGAGGCGTTCGCCCGCCGGATGGACATCCAGTGCTACGCCGATGTCGCGGCGACGGTCACGGTTCCCAGCGTCGCGGAGGCCCGCCAGTTGGCGCACCGGGCGTTGGAGAAGACGAAGGTCCACGTGGTGACGTTTCCTGCGTCCGCGTTCGAGGACGAGAACGCGACGTTTTCCGACGAGGAGCTTCAGAAGCAGTTTGAGGCGTACAAGGACAGTGAGCCCGGCGCGGGACTGGATTTCGGTTATGTGCTCGAGGACGCGGTCCGCGTGGAATACCTTGAGATTGACCGCACGGTCGTGCAGGAGAACATGAAGGTCGATCCCGCCAGGATCGAACGCGATGCGAAGCGATTCTGGGAGGAAAACCGGACGCACTCCGTGTTCCGCCGGCCCGAACCGGAACCCGCTCCGGCGGAGGAAGCAGCCGCCGACGAAAGCGATGCCGGTGAGTCGGGTCACGAGGGGGATTCGGCGTCGCCGCCGGAGAACGCGACATCTGAAGGAGGCGCCGACAAGCCCGGGAGCGAAAGTTCTGAGGCGTCGGAACCCGCAAAAGAGGAAGAGTCCCGGAAGGAGTCCGCTCCGGATCCTGCGACGCCCGACCCGCGCCGCGGTCCGTCGATGACGCTGCCGCAGGAGGGTGGGGATTCCGCGCCGACAAAGCCCGCCGCCGAGCCGCAAAGCGAAGAACCCGCGCCGGCATCGCAGGATCCCCCGCCGGCATCGCAGGATCCCGCGCCGAAACCGGACCTGCCCGCGACCGACGCCTCGGCCGAGCCGACTCCGGCCGCGCCTCAGACGCCGCCGCAACCGGCGGGAGAAGACAAGGCGGCGCAGCCGCCCGCCGCGCCGAAACCACCGGTCTTTTTCACCACGTGGGAGGAAGCGCGCGAGGCGGCGATCGAGCACATGCGCAAGCAGAAGGCGCAGGAAACCTCCAACGCAATCGTGGACGCGCTCAACAAGCGCCTCGACACGCCGTGGCTGGGCCTCAAGGCCGGTGAGGACGGGTACAAACCCGCACCGCCCGAGGTGACCGTCGAGGATTATCTTTCCAAGGTGGCGGCGGCGGTGGAGAAGGAGTTCAACCTCGCCGGCGCGATCCGCATCGACCGCACCGGGATGTTCACGCGCGTCGAAGCCGGGACGATCCCGGGGATCGGAACCGCGGTGTACTTCCAGCAGGGTCGGATGGCTTCGGACTCGCTGGCGACGCTGGCGTTCACCGTGCAGGGCCTGACGCCGATTCCGCAGGGCGGCGACCGCTACCGGTTCCTGTCCCTTTACCAGCCGTCACGATATCCGCTGGCGTCCTTCCGGGACAATAAGGTCTACCTTTTCCGCGTCGTCGAGGTCCGCCCGAGCCGTGCTCCGCAGTCGCTCGACGAGGTTCGTGACCGGGTCATCAAGGATTTGAGGATCAAGGTCGGGTATGAAGCGGCGCAGAAGCGCGCCGAGGCGCTGGCCGCCGCCGCCGGGTCGTCGTCCTTGAAGGAGGCGTTTGAGGCGGACACGGAGCTTTCGGAATTGAAGGACCGCGGCGTGGCGTTTCATGATCCGCCGCCGTTCTCGTTGTTCACGCTGGGCTTCCGGGGCGACCTGAGCGCAACGCCCTTTGTGAGCCTCGGGTCAGCCGGATCGGTTCCCGCGGACGCGGCGAAGAAGATCTTCGCGCTGGCCGGCGCGGAGTCGCCGCGGACCGCGGTTCCGCTGGAGTCGCGGGCGTCGGTGCTCGTCGTGGAGTGGAAGGAGACGCTGCCCGCTCGTGAGGACGCGCTGGCGCAGTACCTCAAGCAACAGACGCCGATGCTGATGAACATGCGGGCGCGCGGCGCGAAGCTCGAGTTGACGCGTCCCAGCAACGTGCGGGCGCGCAACGGTCTGACGGCGCCGGACGAAGGCGCCTGACGTGACGGACGAGGTTTCGCAAAGAAATCACAGTGTCGTTTGTCCGCCGCGCGGCGCTCGCGCGCCGAGTTCTGGACAAGGAAGGGGCGACGCCTAGAATCGCGCGTCGGGGGCGGTTGTCCGAAGGGAACCGCGCCCGCGTGTCATCGACCTCGGCGGAGCCGCGCGGATGAGCACCTCGGACCCGGCATTTGTCCACCTTCACGTTCACACGCATTACAGCCTGCTCGACGGCGCGACGCGCATCGACGAACTGATCGAGACGGCGAAGAAGCTGAACATGCCCGCCGTGGCGATCACCGACCACGGCAACCTGTTCGGCGCGATCGAGTTTTATCAGGCGGCGAAAAAGGCGGGCGTCAAGCCGATCCTCGGCTGCGAGTTGTACCTGGCGAAGGAGCACCGGCGGAAGAAGGAGCCGAGCGAGTCGAAGGAGGCGACGCACCTGCTGGTTCTTGCGCAGAATCTGACGGGTTACCGCAACCTGCTGCACCTTTCGACGCGGGCGTACACGGAGGGGTTCTACCGCAAGCCGCGGATCGACAAGGAGCTGCTGCGCGAGCACGCGGAAGGGCTGATCTGCACGAGCACCTGCCTGGGGGGAGAGATTCCTCAGGCGCTGATCGCCGACGAGCGGCGGCGCGCGGAGGAACTGGCGGACTTTTACCTGTCCGTCTTCGGACCGGAGCGGTTCTACATCGAGCTTCAGGATCACGGGATTCCGGAGCAGCGGAAGATCAACCCCGAGCTGCTCGACCTGGCGAAGCGCAAGGGCGTCGGCGTCATCGCCACCAACGACGTGCATTACCTGGAGTCGAGCGACGTCGAGGCGCACGACATCCTCTGCTGCATCAACACGGGCGCGCTGGTGTCGGACGAGGATCGGTTCAAGTTCCCGACGGGCGAGTTCTACTTCAAGACGCCGCAGCAGATGTCCGCGCTTTTCCCGGATCGCACGGAGGCGATCTCGAACACGCTGCGCGTCGCGGGGCTTTGCAACCTCGAACTGGACTTCGGCAAGCGGTATGCGCCGGTGTACCGCGTGGGGGATGCGAATGCGGAAGACGGAGCGCGGCATGCGGAATTGAAGGCGCGGCCGTCGGCGCCAACCCGCGAGGTCGATCATGACACTCCGCCTTCCGCCTTCCGCCTTCAGCATTCGGAGACGCCGGCGGACGCGGCGTATCTGCGCAAGCTCGTCTACGCCGGGGCGACGGAGCGTTACGGCGAGATCGGCGCCGAGCTGCGGGAGCGCATCGACTACGAGTTGTCCGTCATCGTCAGCAAGGGATTCGCGAGCTACTTCCTGATCGTCTGGGACTTCGTGCGTTATGCCCGCTCGCGCGGGATCCCCTGCGGGGCGCGCGGCAGCGGGTGCAGCAGCGTGGTCACGTACTGTCTGCGGATCAGTCAACCGGATCCGATCCGCTACGGGCTGTACTTCGAGCGTTTCATGGACCCGGACCGCGACGAGATGCCGGACATCGACGTGGACATCTGCCAGGACGGGCGAGCGGAGGTGATCGAGTACGTCCGCCGCAAGTACGGGCACGTCGCGCAGATCATCACGTTCAACACGATGAAGGCGAAGGCGGCGCTGAAGGACGTGGGGCGCGTGCTGGGGCTTTCGTTCGAGAAGGCCAACGCGCTCACGAAGCTGGTGCCGACGGACCTGCACATCACGCTGGACAAGGCGCTCGAGCAGGAACCGGAGTTGAAGAAGCTCTACCACTCCGACGAGCAGATGCGCAAGGTGATCGACATCAGCCGCAAGCTGGAGGGTCTGGCGCGGAACGCGGGCGTTCACGCGGCGGGCGTGGTGGTGGCGGACCAGCCGATGGTCAACTTCCTGCCGCTGTATCAGTCGCCGAAACAGAATTTCGTCATCACGCAGTACGACGGTCCGACGGTGGAGAAGGTCGGGCTGCTGAAGATGGACTTTCTCGGGCTGCGGACGCTGAGCGTGCTGGAGCGGGCGCGGCAACTGGCGGAGGAAAACGCGCGCGCGGCGATCGACCTCGACGCGATCGACCTGGCGGACCCGCGGGTGTACGCGCAGTTCGCGCGCGGGGAGACGATGGGCATCTTCCAGTTCGAGTCGCCGGGCATGCGCGACGTGCTGAAGCGGATGCGTCCGAACCGCATCGAGGATCTGATCGCCGCCAACGCGCTCTACCGCCCGGGTCCGATGGCGTACATCGACGCCTACGTCGCCCGCAAGCACGGGGAGGCGTGGACGACGCCGCACCCGATCATGACGGACGTGCTCGCCGAGACTTACGGCATCATGGTGTATCAGGAGCAGGTGTCGCGCCTGGTCAACCGACTCGGCGACATCGAGTTGAAGAAGGCGTTCCGGCTCGCCAAGGCGATCAGCAAGAAGAAGGTGGATCAGATCGAGGCGTTCCGCGAGCCGTTTCTGGCGGGATGCGAGAGGAACGGGCTGCCGCGGGCGACGGCCGGCGATATCTTCGAGGCGATCCTGAAGTTCGGCGGGTATGCGTTCAACAAGGCGCACAGCACGGGATATGCGCTGGTCGCATATCAGACGGCGTGGATGAAGGCGTATCATCCGGCGGAATTCATGGCGGCGCTGCTGACCTACGAGATGGGGGACACCGGGAAGATCGCGGAATATCGGGAGGCCTGCGCGCTGATGGGCCTGACGCTGGAGGCGCCGACGATCAACCGGTCGGGTCGGGATTTCACGGTGGAGAAGGGTCGGTCGCCGTCGGTGGGTCGTTCGTCGCGGAGCGACGAGAAGTCGCCGCGGAACGGCGAAGTCCTGAGCGAACGAGGCGGCGAAGCGCCCCGTGAAGTCTTCGACGGTCCCGCCGGGCGCATCCGCTTCGGGCTCGGGGCGATCAAGGGGGTGGGGGACAAGGCGATCGAAGCGGTGCTGGCGGCGCGGTCCAAGGGCGGCGCGTTCCGCGACGTGTTCGACTTCTGCGAGCGGGTGGACCTGACGGCGCTGAACCGGGCGGTGATCGAGGCGCTGATCTGCGCCGGGGCGTTCGACGAGACGGGGGCGACGCGCCGGGCGATGGTCGAGGCGCTGGAGGACGCGATCGCCGCGGGCCAGCGCGTTCAGGAGGATCGGCGAAGCGGGCAGATGATGATGTTCGGTTCGGGGGATCTGGAGCCGTCGGGACGAGGGGCGCGGCGGCTGTCGAGCGCGGAGTGGTCGGAGGCGGACATGCTCGCGCGAGAAAAGGCGGTGTTGGGCTTCTACATCACGCGTCATCCGCTGGCGGCGTTCGAGGCGGTGATCCGGGCGTGCGCGACGGCGCGGATCGCGGACCTCGGGCGTTACGGGGACGGGGTCGAGGTCGTGGTCGGCGGCATGATCACGTCGATGCGGACGGTGGTGACGAAGAGCGGGAAGAGTCCGGGATCCCGGATGGGGGTGGTCACGCTCGAGGATCTCTCGGGACGGATCGAAGCGATCCTCTTTCCGGATGATCTGACGAAGCATCGGGCGCTGCTGAATCCGGACGCGGTGGTGTTTCTCATCGGCGAGGTGGATCGGCGGCGCGAGACGGCGTCGCTGCGCGTGCGGCGGGTTCTTCCGCGCGCGGAAGCGGTGCGTGAACTGTCGGACGCGGTGGTGTTCACGGTGTCGAGCGAGGCGCGCATCGAGGCCGTGGCGAACCTTGTGCGGCGTCATCGCGGCGGCAAGGCCGTCTACCTCCGCGTCGCGACATCGGCGGCGTCCGCAGCGTCAGGGACGCCCTCCGACGCGGAAGCGGACGGACCGACGATGTCGTCCGCGGTTCAGACGGCTTATGCGCTGCTGGAGGCGGGCCGGGATTTCCGCGTCGATATCGGACCGGACCTTCTGGAGGACGCCGTCGGGACGCTGGATGCGGGCGACGTGGCGGTGCTGGGGTCTGCGCCACGCCGAACGTGGATGTCGCTGAAGGACGTTCAGGCGGCGTTGAACGGCGGACCGCACGATCGGTCGCCTGAGCCCGCGCGGCAGGCGTAGTCTTCCAGGTTTCCCGGTTTCCGCCCGCTCCCGCCCACTCCAACCCGCTCCCTTCCGCTTCCGCAAGGTCCGCAATTCCGCGCGGGGGCGCATCGTTCGCCTGCCCGGTCAAGCGTGCATCCGGGGATTTCGATAGAGGGAGTGATGCGTTGCGCGCGTCGTCGGCTTACGCGCCGCGGCGCCGAAGCACCACGGGTCGGAGCGAAGAACGGCGCACGCCTGAGAGTCGGGCGTAAACCGGCGGAAGCGGACAACCATCGGAAACGAATCGTGACGGCGTTCATGCACAAGCTGAGGCGGTTCTGGGTGGAGGAGGAGATTCCGCGCTGGTTCGGCGTGTCGGTGTTTGTCATCTACCTTGCGGGACTGGCGGGGGTGGCGACGGTGAGCGGGCAGGTGGTGCGCGACCGCCTTCATCGTGGGGCGTCGGCGGCGATCGAGCAGGCAGTGATTTCGTTCGCGGCGGGGCTCGGTTCAGGGGGAGCGGCGGACGCCAGCGAGGCGAGGCGTCTGCGCGAGTTCGGGGCGGCGCTGGGGGCGCGAGAGCTGCGGATTCTCGCGGGAGACGGGACGGTCCTCGCGTCGATCGACGCTTCGGAAACCGGTCGGAAAGCGGCGCCGCGCTGGGCGGGGTCGCTCAGTCCGCGACGGCTGGAGGTGATTGATGTTCCGCAGGAAGGCCACCGGGAGGCGCTGATCGTATACCGCGCGCCTCTGCGCGGCGAGCAGGAGGGGGCTGAGACGGGCGTCCGGGCGGGATGCCTGGAGTTCGTGATGCCGGCGGAGCGGGCCGGGTCGGCGGGCGTGGAGGAGTGGGCGGCGCCGCTGAGCGTGGTGCTGGCGGGGTGCGGAGCGTTGCTGCTGATGTACCGGCGGCTGCGTGGTCAGATGCGCGGGGCAAGC
The DNA here is from genome assembly GCA_022072505.1 of Phycisphaerae bacterium. Classification (GTDB taxonomy): domain Bacteria; phylum Planctomycetota; class Phycisphaerae; order UBA1845; family UBA1845; genus JABWBH01. The sequence goes on along the minus strand of JAJVHU010000036.1, from coordinate 106,610 downwards.
CGGATCGCGCGGCAGTTGACGACGCACGCGGGACGGATCGAGACGTCGCTGAATGCGCTGCGCGTCGCGGACGAGGCGGACGGAGTGGCGCGGGAGTGGAACGAACTGGTCTCGCTGGTGGAGACGCTCAGCGCGGAGGTGAAGCGATCGCAGGCGACGGCGGAGCTGTCGACGGCGCTGTCGCAGGTGTCGGGCGGTCCGCTGCGGACGGCGCTGAACTCGCTTCCGGACGGGCTGCTCTTCATCGTGGAGGGAGGGGCGGTCGAGTACGCCAACGCGGCGGCGCGCCGGCTCCTGAACATACCGGAAGACGGTGAGCGTGCGGCGCTGGACGCGTTGGCGCCGGAGAGCGGCGGGCGTGCGTGCCTGGACGTGCTGCTCGGGGCGCGTCAGGCGGGAGGGGGATTCGAGTCGCGGGCGCAGATCGTGGACGTGGCGGAGGCGGACACGCATTTCCGCGTGCGGGTGCTGCCGCAGCGCGGGGGCGACCGGGGCGGCGCGTGCGTCGTGATGATCAGCGACGTCAGCCAGCAGGTGAAGGCGGATCGGGCGCGGGAGGAGTTCGTTTCGCAGGTGACGCACGAGCTGCGGACGCCGCTGACGAACATCCGGGCGTACACCGAGACGCTGGCGAGCGGGATGTTTGAGGATCCGAAGATCGTCACCGAGTGCTACAACGTGATCACGAAGGAGACGCGGCGGCTGGCGCGTCTGATCGACGACATGCTGAACATGTCGCAGATGTCGGTGGGGTCGATCCAGCTCTCGGTGGACGAGGTGGACCTGAAGGCGCTGCTGTCCGAAGCGGTGCAGGACGTGCGGGGTCTGGCGGAGGAGAAGCAGATCGACCTGCGGGTGTCGCTGCCGGCGAAGCTCGAGCCGATCCGCGCGGACAAGGACAAGCTGAACGTGGTGTTGAACAACCTGCTGGGCAACGCGCTGAAGTACACGCTCAGCGGGGGGAGCGTGGTGGTCGGGGCCCAGATTTCCGGCGAGCAGGTGATGATCACGGTGAAGGACAACGGGATCGGGATCGCGCCGAAGGATCAGGCGAAGGTGTTCGAGAAGTTCGCCCGGGCGGACGACCCCTACGTGAAGGAGCAGACGGGGACGGGGGTGGGGTTGTACACGGCGCGGGAGATCGTCCGTCGTCACGGGGGGGACATCGAGTTGATGAGCGCGAAGGGCGAGGGATCGACGTTCATCGTGCGGATGCCGCACGAGCCGTCGCGCGCGGCGGTGTAGCGCAGGGCGGCGAGCGAGCCGCCTGAGCGACAGGAAGGCGAAGCCGACATGGCCCGGATACTTCTTGCTGAGGACGATCCGCACACGATCCGCGTGATGCAGTTGTGGCTGACGCGTCACAAGCACACGGTGATCGAGACCAACAACGGTCGTGAGGCGCTGGAGCGTCTGCGCTGCACGTCGGTCGAGCTTCTGATTTCGGACGTGAACATGCCGCAGATGACGGGTCTGGAGCTGGTGCGGGCGGTGCGGAGGGAACTGGGGCTGACGATTCCGATCCTGATGTTCAGTTCGCGGTGCGATCATGCGCAACTGGCGGACGACGTGCGCGGGCTGGGCGTGGATCTTTATCCGAAGCCTTTTGTGCCCTCGCGTCTGTGTCAGCGGATCGAGGCGTTGCTGTCGTCGGACGGCGCGCCGGCGCGGGAGGCGGAAAAAGCGGCTGAGGTTTCGGTGACTACGGGCGCGTCCCCCACGAGCAGCGCCGGTCAACACGGTTGGACGGAAGGGAGTGCTGCGTCGTGAATCACGCGGGCGACCTGCTGCTGCAAATTGAGTCGGCGCGCCGGCGCTTCCGACAGGAGCGCCCGGCGGAAGATCTGGACGGCGTGCTCGGGCACCTGATGGAGGGCACGCGGCGCGTGCTCCGCGAGCATGAAGGGATGGCGGACGAGCTTCTCGGGTTGTACGAGCAGCTCGGGGCGGTCTTCGAGATCGCGCGGAAGCTGCCGCAGATCCGCGAGGAGCGGGAAGTCGTGGATCTTCTTTGCGCGACGATCGAGGAGACGTACGCGCGTTATGAACTCGGGCGGTGCTGGGTGCAGGCGGACGGGTCGCTGGATCTGTGCGCGGACGGCTGGACCGCCGGGAATGATGAGGCGCGGCGCTGGCTGCTCGACGTGATCACCGGGACGACGCGTGAGCGGCGGGTGATGACCCGCGAGATTCCCGCGGAGTTTCAGGGCGCGAAGGTCGCGCAATTGCTGACGGCGCCGGTGACCTGCAACGGGCAGCCGATCTGCGTGGTGCTGCTGGGGCGCGCGTCCGACGGTCCGGAGCTGCGGGCGAGCGACATGGGTCTGGTCGAGGTGCTCACGACGTTCTGCGGGGATCTGGTCGCGAACATCCGTCTGCACCACGAACTGCGGCAGATTTCGGTGGATCTGGTGCGGTCGCTGGTCTGCACGATCGACCAGAAGGATCCGTATACGTCGGGGCACTCGCTGCGCGTCGGGCACTACGCGAAGCGGCTGGGGGAGGAGCTGGGGATCAAGGGACCGGAGCTTCAGATGCTGGAGTGGTCGGCGCTGCTGCACGACGTGGGGAAGATCGGGATCCGGGACGACGTGCTCAAGAAGCCGGGGAAACTGACGGACGAGGAGTTCGCGCACATCAAGGAGCATCCGGTGCGCAGCTACGACGTGGTGAAGCGCGTGCCGCAGTTGCGGGCGGCGCTGGACGGGATCCGCCATCATCATGAGCGTTACGACGGGAAGGGCTACCCCGACGGGCTTGCGGGGGAGGGCATTCCGCTTCAGGCGCGGATCATCCAGGTGGCGGACATTTTTGACGCGCTGACGAGTTCGCGCGCCTACCGCAAGGCGTTCGACTGGGAGAAGGCGCTGTCGATCATCGCGGAGGAATCCGGGACGGTGGTGGATCCGGAGTTGGGGCGCGTGTTCATCCGGATGATCCGGCGTGAGTTTCAGGGCAAACCGGAAGCGTGGGAGGCGATGACGCGCTACGGATCGCAAGAGGGCGGCGGAAGCGCTCCGTCGAGCGGCGACGCCGACCGCGGACCCGGCGGCGCGGTTGCGCCGGGATCGCCCTCCGGCGGGGGCGCCTGAGCGGTCGAGGAGCAAAGCGAAAATGATTCATGAGTGGGTGCTGCTTTGGTTGCCGATCGTCCTGGCCTCGGGTCTGGGGGGACGACTGCTGGGGCGTGGGCGCGGAGCGGCGCTGGGGATTCTGTGCGGTTTGTTCTGGATCGTGCTGGTGCAGGCGCGCGAGGGCGCCGTGGCGTGGCAGGGAGGGTGGAACGTCGCGGCGCTGCTGACCGGGGCGCTGGCGATCACGGCGGTCGGAGCGTGGGGCGGGGACGTTCGCGTGATGACCGGCGGCAGCCGGGGGGCCGGAGGATCGTTTTCCGAGCGAGTTTCTCCGGGGTCGCTGCTTTCCTCCGGATGTTCGTCGGTCGGCGCGCTGTCCGCGCTGACCCGCGCGATGGAGACGTTTGACGACTGGCTGGAAGCGCATCGCAACGACCCGGACCCCTGGCCCGGGTTCGGCGAGTTCGCGCGCGGCGTTCTGTATGACTGCTGCCGCACGTCGCACGTGCGGTTTTACCGTATTCTCAGCGAGGGGGCGGAGCTGGCGCCGATCCGAGAGGGGCATCCCTTCGTCGAGGATGAGATGCCCAGCGCGCGGGAGGGGATCGTCGGGCACGTGGCGACGACGGGACGATCGTATCTGGAAGGGGACGCGACGCACGGGGCGCTGGTGGACGACCTGGCAAGGCGTTCGGGCCAGCCGCTGGCGTGGTGCTTCGCGGTGACGCAGGGCGCGCGCAAGATCGGACTGGTGACCGTCGGGGGGTTTGACGGACATGAACGTCAGGATCTTCAGCACTACCGGGCGGCGGAGCTGCTCATTGCGCATTTCTGGATGACGTTGCTGGAGGTCTGCCGCGGTCGGTCGGCCGCGACGCACGATCCCGTGTCCGGGGCGCTCACGCGAGAGGCCTTCTTCACGCAAGCGGAGCGTTCGCTCGACGCGGCGAAGCGCGACGGGGAACCCTGCGCGCTGGCGGTGCTGTCGATCGAGCCGCTGCGGCAGTTCAACGACGCCGGAGACTGGGACGCGGCGGACGAAGTGGTGCGCACGGTCAGCCACGTGGTGCGCGAGCGTCTGCGCGGGGACGACCGGTTCGGGCGGTTCGACGAGGGGCGGATGATGCTCCTTCTGCGCCGGGTGGATTCCTCGCTGGCGTCGCTGATTCTTGAGCAGTTGCTGGAGCGGGTGCGCGGGGCGTGCGCCGAGGCGCGGACGTCGGGAACGGAGGTGCAGGTGCGTTGCGGGGTGGTGGGAAGCGGGACGGGTCAGCCGCGGTTCTCCGACATGCTTCGGCAGGCGGTGTCCCTGTGTCAGGAAGCGCGACTGAGCGGAGCGGTCCTGGCCAGCGACCTTCACTCGCGGGAGGAGGCTCTGGCGGGGGGCGCGGCGATCTGAGGCGCGTCGCGGCGGTGGTCCATCATGAAGCTGGAGCAGCAACAGGTCGGGAGCGTCACGGTGGTTTCGGTCAAGGGCGCCTTGATCGAGGACGACGCGGCGCGCGCCGCGGCCGACGTCAAGCGCACGGCGCAGAGCGCGAACGTTCGTCTTGTGTTGAATCTTCAGGACGTGCCCTACGTGGACAGCGCGGCGCTGGAAGGTCTGGTGGACGTGGCGGACGTGCTCGAGGACCGCAGCGTCCGCCTTCGCCTGGCGTGCGTTCCGGCGACGGTGCGGGAAGTGCTGCAACTGACGGAGCTGGCGGAGCGGTTCGAGTTCTTCGAGAAGGTCGAGGACGCGGTGAAGAGCTTTCTTTGAGCAGGCGGCGGTTACGAGCTTCAAGCGGCCGGCTGCCCGTCACGCGCTGATCGTTGTCGGCGAGGCTGAGAGGTTCCGGGCCTTGTCGGTCGGAGGGCGCGCCCGGCGGAACGCCGGAAGGCTGCGGGTAGAAGCTATCTCATGATCGAACAAGCCTTCAAACTCGGCGAGCAGCTCATTGCGGAAGGGTTGATCACCTCCGAGCAGCTCGCGGCTGCGCTGGCGAAGCAGGCTTCGTCCGGCGGCCGGTTGGGCAGCACGCTGGTGTCGACGGGGGCGATCTCGACGTCGGCGCTGGTGGCGACGCTCTCGCGGCGGCTGGGGGTGAAGGGCTGCGTGCTGCGTCACGGGTTGATCGACCCGAAGGCGGCGAAGTGCATCTCGAAGGAGGAGGCGCGGCGGCTGCGCGTGCTCCCGATGTTCCGGGTGCGCGACGTTCTGACGGTGGCGATGGTGGAGCCTCAGTCGCTGCCGACGCAGGACCGCCTGCGGCAACTGACGCGGTGCGACATCCGCCCGATCCTCGTGCTGGAGGAGAACCTCGAGGAGTTTCAGAACAAGTACCTGACGGGCGAAGTGACGGTGGACACGTTCCTCGCGTCGATCGAGGAGAGCGAAGTCCTCATCACGGAGCACGAGGCGATCGACGAGGGTCCGGTCACGGACCTCGATCGGATGGTGGACGGCAGCCCGGTGGTGAACCTCGTGAACCTCGCGGTGCTGACGGCGCTGCGCGACGGGGCGAGCGACATTCACATCGAGCCGGACCGGAACGCGACGCACATCCGGTACCGGATCGACGGCAAGCTGCGTGAGCTGCTGAATCCGCCGAAGGGATTGCACGCCGCGATCGTTTCGCGGATCAAAGTCATCGGAAGGATGGACATCTCGGAGAAGCGTCTGCCTCAGGAGGGGCGCGTGCATATCATGGCGGACGGGCGCGAGATCGACCTGCGCGTGTCGAGCATGCCGACGATCCTGGGCGAGAAGATCGTGATCCGGCTTCTCGACCGGGGGAACCTCAGCTTTGACCTCGGGGCGCTGGGGATGCGCGACGAGGATCGGGCCGCCGTGGAGGCGATGATCCGCTGTCCTTACGGATTGATGCTGGTCACCGGACCGACCGGCAGCGGGAAGACGACGACGTTGTACTCCTGCCTCGACCTTCTGCGTGAAGAAGCCAACAACATTGTGACGATCGAGGATCCGGTCGAGTATCAGATTCCGCTGATCAACCAGGTGCAGGTGAACGATCATGTCGGTCTGACGTTCGCGCGGGCGCTCCGCTCGATCCTGCGTCAGGATCCGGACATCATCATGGTGGGCGAGATGCGCGACGAGGAGACGGCGCGGGTGGCGGTGCAATCCGCGCTGACGGGGCACCTCGTGCTCTCGACCCTGCACACGAACGACTGTCCCGGCGGGGTCGCGCGTCTGTTCGACATGCGGATCGAGCCTTACCTGATCGCGTCGTCGGTGCTGGGGTTCATCGCGCAGCGTCTGGCGCGGAAGATCTGCCCGTCGTGCCGCACGTCGTATTACCCTCCGGCGCCGCTGCTGGCGAGCGTGGGGTGGGGGCATCGGACGAGCGAGCTGTTTCAGAAGGGCGAGGGATGCCGGGAGTGCCACAACTCCGGTTTCAAGGGGCGCGTCGGCATCTACGAGGTCATGCTGATGGACGCCGAGCTTCGAAGACTGGTGCATGAGCGCGCGAACGAGGGCCAGATCCGCGAGTATCTCGCGCAGTCCGGCTGGCGTTCGCTGCGACAGAAGGCGCTGGACCTGGTGGAGGACGGCTCCTCGACGCTGGAGGAAGTGCTGCGGGTGACGCGATCGGAATCGGTGGAGGTGGGGGATCCGACGGGGACGGGGCTGGAGCAGGAGGAACCGGTGGGAGCGGCGTAGTTGGGCCGGGACCGGAAACGGACGGACAACCGAGGGGCTCCGTGCAAGCCGTGACGGATTCGAGGGCGATCTGGCGGGAACGTCGGATCGTTCGAGGGCGACGTTATGAACCTCAGTTATGAAGCGGTGGACGCGGCGGGAAGCGCCGTCGCGGACGTCATTGACGCGACGGACGCCGCGGACGCGATCGAGCGTCTCCGGCGTCGCGGATTGTTCGTGAAGAAGATCAGCGAGGTTGAGGCCGCCAAGGCGACGACGGGGCGAGCGCCGGCGTCGCTGAAGCTGCCGCTGAAGTCGCTGGTCTTTCTGACGCGGCAACTGGCGATCCTGCTGAAGGCGGGCAGCGCGCTGGTTCCCGCGTTGCAGGTGATCCGCCGTCAACTCAAGAAGCCGGCGCATGAGGCGATGATCCGATCCCTCATCAACGATCTGGAGGACGGTCTGCCGCTGGCGGACGCGATGCGGAAGTTTCCGGAGACGTTCGACCCCGCGTACCGGGCGGTGGTGGCGGCGGGGGAGGCGAGCGCGACGCTGCCCGCGATGATGGACCGGCTGGCCTCGATCCTGGTGCGGCGGCGGGCGCTGAGGAACAAGATTCTCGGCGCGATGACGTATCCGCTGGTGCTGCTTTTCATGTCGATCAACGTGGTGTGCGGGATGATGATGTTCGTCGTGCCGCGCTTCGCGGGGATGTTCAAGACGATCGGCGTGGAGATACCGTGGAGCACGCAGTTTCTGCTGAACCTGTCGGGATGGCTGGAGCAATACTGGGTGATTCCGGCGGGCGCGGCGATCGTGCTGGGGGTCGGGCTGTTTCTGCTGGTCGGGTCGAAGCCGGGGCGGCGCGTGCTGGTCAACGTTCAGACGGAGATTCCGCTGGTGAAACGTGTGACGAGCCGCCTGATTCAGGCCCGGATTTACCGGACGCTGGGGACGCTGATCGAGTGTCGCGTCGGGGTGCTGGACGCGCTGGATCTGAGCCGCGAGATCACGGGCAACCGCAGATTCCGCCGCCTTTTCGACGACATCGTGGAGGCGCTGACGTCCGGCGATCGGATCAGCTCGGTGCTGCTGCGGAGCGACTTTATCGAACCTTCGCTGGCGTACTCGATCCAGACCGGCGAGGAGAACGGGGCGCTGGGACCGTCGATTTCTTATTGCGCGGACATCCTCGAGGAGGAGAACGCCGAGTTGATCGCCGCAATGACGCGCCTGGTCGAGCCGATGATTCTGGTGGTGATGGGGGTGGTCGTCGGCGGCGTGGCGATTTCGTTGTTCCTGCCGTTGTTCGACGTGACGGCCGCGCTGGGTTGACGAGACGGCGTGGCCTGAACGATCGGCGAGGCGTCGGGGCGGTCTGAGTGGCGACGACGGAAAGGATCGACGTGCTGGGTCTGAGGTCGAAGACAACGCGGGTCGGGCTGGACATCGGCGCGGAAGGGACGCGCGTCGCGCAACTGGAGCGCGTGCGCGCGGACTTTCGGCTCGGGGCCTTCGCCGAGGGGCGTCACGCGACGTCCGCTCCCGCGCCGAGCGGAGAAACGAAGAAGCCCGGCGTGGCGACGCCGCCGACCGTGACGGAGATCGCGCTGCCTGAGCACCTTCGGGAATGCCTGGAGCGATCGGCGGCGCGCGGACGACGGGTGGCGATCGGTCTGGCGTCTCCGGACGTCGAGCTGCACCCGCTGGAGCTTCCGCCCTTCAGCGCCGACACGGCGAACGAATATGCGCAGATCGCGCACGTTGAGATTCAACGTCTTGCCGGCAAGGAGCACGGCGAGTTGGAGACGGCGTACTGGGCGCTGCCGAAGGGGGTGGGGCGGTCTCCGACCGCGGTCGGCGTGGCCGCGTCGCGCGCCACGGTCGATCGGCTGCTGAGCGTGTGCCGCGAGGCGCATCTGGATTGTGAGACGGTCGATGCGGCGGCGTGCGCCGTGGTGCGGACGGTGGGGCTGGCGGTGGGGGCACGTCCCGGCACGATCTGGGGAGTGCTTGATCTGGGGGCGAGGCAGACTCGACTGGTGCTTTGCGTGGATCAGACGCCGGTGCTCGCGCGGGCGGTGGGCGACGGCGGTCGCGGGTGGACGGAGCGGATTGCGGACGAGCTGCGTATTTCCGCCGAGGCGGCGGAGATACATAAGTGCGACGTCGGGATCGAGCCGGGGCGGCGGGGCGTGCGGCGGAGCGGCGTCACCGGGGTCTGCGACCCCGACGCTTCGCCGCGGGAGTCCGTCCCGTCATCCGCCGGGTCCGAAGGCGGTCGCCGAGAGCTTGCGGAGGTGATCTTCGGCGTGCTTCATCCGCCGCTGACGCGGCTGGTGACGGAGATTGAGCGATCGTTCTCGTATGTGCTGAGTTGTTACCCGTCGTCGAAGGCGCGGGATGTGATTCTGGTGGGGGGCGGCGCGGCGACGCGGGGGCTGCCCGAGTTTCTCGCGGCGCAACTGGGAATTGCGGTGCAGCGCCTCGGGGATGCGGCGGCGTCGCCGGCGTCGCGGCTTAAACCGATCCCCCGGTCCGGGGCATCGTCGTCGCGCGTGACGGCGTCGGTTGCGTCGCTCGAGCGCTTTGCAACGGCGATCGGACTTGCCTTGCGGGGGGATGAGACATGATCGGCGTGAACCTGATTCCGATGTCGATCCGCCACGCTCAGGCGGTGCGTCGCCGCGTGCTGGCGTGGGCGATGGCGGTCTCGGTGGTCGCGGGGGCGGGGAGCCTTCCGGCGGTGCTGGCGACGGTGCAGGCGGCGCGTCTGTCCTCGCTCGAGGGCGAGCAGTTGGCGTTGTCGGGGGCGCTGTCGCGGCTGCGCCGCGAGCACACGGAAACGGTGTCCCAGATCGAGGCGATCCACAATGAGATCGAGCGAGCGACGACCTTCCGGCAGAAGCGGGAGTGGTCGGCGCTGCTGGCGCTGATCGGGCGTGCGATGCCGCAGGATGTCTGGCTTGAGTCGATCGCAACGGACCCCGCCCTGCCCACGGCGACGGCGGCTCCGAAGACGGCGGTCCCGGCGACCCCGGCCTCGGCGATTACCGCAGTGGGAGGTTCGCAGACCCCCCCCGCTCCGCCGGGCGGGTCATCGTCGGTGACGATCGAGGCGCCGCGCAAGCTGAACATTCAGGGCATGGCGCGGACGTACGAGTCGATCCAGGCCTACGCGGCGAACCTCGCGGGGACGGGCGTCTTCTCCTCGGTGGTGCTCGGGCGATCGACGTCGGGGGGCGCGGGGCCCGGGTCCGGCGCGCCGGGGTCAGGCGAAGCCTACCGCTTTCTGATCGTGTGTGAGTGGTAGTTGCGGCGGCACGAGGCGGACGGTCATGCGGAAGCAGCATCCGACAATGTGGATCGACGTCAGCGGCGCGGGGGTCTGCCTGCTGCTTGCCTCCGGGCTGATCTGGTATTCGAAGGGTCCGATGGGCAAGGCCGCGCGGATGGACGAGTTGAAGGCGTCGATCGGTCAGATGCACCGCGACGCGGCCGCCGTCGAGGCGCAGGTTCAGGAGCAGCGCCGGGCGCTGGAGTCGCTGCGTGCGACGCTGGCGCAGGCCGAGCGTCTTCCGGCGGACGCGCCGATTCCGCAATGTCAGGCCCGGCTGGCGGAGCTTGCGCGGGCGAGCGGCGTGCGCATCACGAACTTTCTTCCGCTGCCGGACCGGGAGTATCCGGGGATCGTGGAGCGGCGGTTTACGTTCGAGGCGCGCGGGACCACGAAGGACGTGCTGACGTTCCTGAAGGGGATCGAGTCGGATGAACACTGGGTGGACATCGGATATCTGTCGCTGACGCGTCCGGTGGGACCGGACCTGGATGCGCGGGGGCGGGCGCTGGCGTTCGCGATCAGCATGTACTCGGCGACGCCGGGCGCTGCGCCGCCGAAGCAGCCTGGCGCCTGAGCGGGGAGGGCGGTTCGGCGGGGGCGGCGGCGCGCGGAACGGCGCCTGTGTTGGAAACATGGCGGCACATCGCAAATACAAGATCTACGGCGCGGTGATCGCGGTGGGGGCCGTCGCGCTGGCGGCCGACCGGTTCTTCGGCGGCGCGTCCGGTCCTGAACTCGCGTTTGCGGACACGCAGATCGGAGGCGACGCCTCTGGAACGGACGCGGTCCGGGCGCACGTCGTGGGATCGTCCGCGGTCCTGCTGATTCCCTTTCCGCGCAGCCTGCCGCCGTTTGACGAGTCGATCGACGCGCAGTCGGACATGTTTGCCCGCCCCGAGGAGCGCGGCGTCGCTTCCCGGGCGACGGCGGAGCCGCAGGTCAGCGAGGACGGATCGCCTCTGCTTCCGGCGGAGGAGTTCCTCAAGAAGCATCGTCTTGAGGGGACGCTGGTGGGCATCGGCGAGGCGAAGGCGTTCATCGGCGGACGCACGCTGACGGTGGGCGGAAAGCTGGACGGATTCGAGGTGGCGTTCATCGGTCCGGACGGCGTGCTTTTCCGGCGCGGCGAGGAGGTGGTGACGCTCAAGAGGCCGGAACCGCTGGCGGGCGTCGAGGACGGGTCGAGCGACGCCCCGTAACCGGTCGGACCGCCCGTCGGCGAGCGGAATGAGGGGTTTACGGGACGCTGAGAATTCAACCGATCGTCGGTAAGCGACGATACCCAAGCAACGCATGAGAGGCGGGCCGCGCGGTCGCGGCACAGATCATCGGGCGCAAAAAGGGACAGGGAATCATGAGGATCGGGAACCATCGTAAGGCGTTCAGCCTGGTTGAGCTTGTGATCGTGGTGGTGATTCTGGGGATCATCGCGGCCATCGCGGTTCCGCGGATCAGCCGCGGATCGCGCGGCGCGGGTGATTCAGCGCTGCGGAGCAGCCTGGCGGCGATCCGCAACGCGATCGACCTCTACTACGCGGAGCACGGGAACAGCTACCCGGGCGCCGACGGAACCGAGGCGACCCTGATCAACCAGTTGACGAAGCGCACGGACGTCTCCGGAAACGTGGGCACGACCGCCGGGGTCCACATTTACGGTCCGTATCTGCGCGGCACGTCGTTTCCGCCTGTGCAGGTCGGGCCGAACAAGACGGCGTCGGGCGTGATCCTGGCGAACACGGGTCCGACGGTGGACGAGGCGCAGACGACAAAGGGCTGGGTCTACAACTACGCGACGGGCGACTTCATCGCCAACACCGACGACGCGGACGAGAACAGCAAGACGTACAACACGTATTGATGTCGTCCGGGAGCGCCTTTCGCCGCTCTTGCGTGCGGCGGCGGGACGCTCGAGTCGTGGTCCGATCACGTGCGGGTCCGCGCCGCACCAGACATGCGTCCGACATTACGAGGTTCCGAAGCGTTCGAGAGAGCGCTTCGGAACCTTGTCTTATCGGAGCGCCGCCCGGGAGCCGGGCGGCGCGGGCCGGACGCCGGCCCCTGCCCTCCCCGCTTCACGGATATCCTAGGCTTTCGCCAGGTGAAGCATGTTCCAGGATCCACGGCAAGCGCGACGCGGCGCGCCTCGGTCGGCGTTCACGCTGGTCGAGCTGGTGATGGTGGTCGTGATCCTGGGGATCATGGCGGCGCTGGCGGCGCCGCGGGTTTCCCGCGGAGCGAAAGGCGCGACGACGCACGCCCTGGAGGCGACGTTGACGAACGTGCGGAAGGCGATCGACCACTACTACGCGGAACACGGGCGCTACCCGGGGTACAACCCCGCGGACGGCACGCCGAGCGGGAACGCCTTCATCCGGCAGTTGACGCAGTTCACGGACGAAGCAGGCGCGCCGCGGGCGACCTACGGAGGCGCCTGGATATACGGGCCTTATTTGCGCGAGCCGTTTCCGGCGAATCCCTTCAACCAGCTATCGACGGTGGCGGTCATTCAGACGCTGGCCTCGGCAAGACCGTCGCCGGGGTCGACGGGGTGGATCGCGGTGCTGAGCACGGGGGATTTCAAGGTGAACTCGACGGACACGGAGTTGTCGGGCAAGGGCGGCGTGAGCGATCCGGGCAAGCGGGATGACATGCTCCTGGCGCCGTAACGGTACGGAACGGATGCAGGCGGCATTCGCGCGGCGCGTGATGGGTGACCGGAGTCTCGGCGAAGGTCTGAGATGGGAACGATGAACCGGAAGCGATGGACAACAGGAGAGCGACGAGGCTTCAGTCTCGTGGAGACGTCGGCGGCGGTGCTGATCGGCGGGATGTGCCTGGCAGCGACCACGTCCACGGTATATCTGGTCACGACCGGGGGCGATCGGACGATCGCCCGCAGCGACGCGAACAATCACCTGGCGCTGACGCTGCAGCGCCTGCATGACGAGATCGGGATGGCGACGTCCATCACCGAGCTGACCTCGCGGTCCATCACCCTGTCCTGTCCCGACATCACCGGCGACGCGATGGCGGACACCGTCCGGTATTCCTGGTCGGGGACGTCGGGGTATCCCCTGGTCCGGTCGCTGAACGGCGCGTCGCTGAACGTCCTTGAGTCCTGCAACAACTTCGCGCTGTCGGCGCTGCTGGAGAACGCCGTCGAGGAGATCACCACACCGACGACGGACGTGATGGTCATGGCGTATCACGACGGATATCCGCTGGTGTACACGGCGCGGTCGGTGAATGTCAGCACGACGACCTGGTACGCCCAGACGTTCACACCGAACTACGCCGACGCCGTCAGCTACACGGTGTCGAGCGTCTTTCTTTACGTCCGCCGGTCGACCATCGGCACGCCTTCGGGGGAGTTCAAGGTCTCTCTTCAGCGCGTCGCTTCCAGTACGGTCAACCCCGACGGGACCGTGCTCCAGGAAATCGCGGTCCAGGCGACGGACCTGCCGACGGCGTGGAGCTGGGTCGAGTTCAAATTCGGCAACGTGACGCTCAACAACGGCGAGTCCGTGGCTGCGGTGTGTCGCGGAACCGCCGCCTACACGGGAGAGGTCGTCTACAACGACACGATCACCTTGGAGTGGAACGACGGCAATCAACGAATGCGGCTGACCGCCAACAGCGGAGCCGCCTGGTATCCGGCGACCCTTCAGCAGACCAAGGATCTGCGCTTCTACGCCTCCGGCTTCTTCACCCTGTCCGGAATGACGAGCACAGGCAAGTATGAGAGCGGAACGATCGGCAGCGTGCATGTGCATCTGGAGCGGCCGTACCACGGCGAAACCCTCGTGACGGACACCGCGGTCAATCTTCTGAGCCGCCCGCTTCTTTCGGGGATGAGCGTCGATGACATACCGTTGCGCTGACACTTCGACGGCGGTTCGCGCGTTCGCGCCCGCACGGAACCGGTGGACGTGGGCGGACCGCCGCGCGCGACCGCGCGCCAGCCGATCGTCGGCGGCCGTTGCGGGGCGGCGCGTCCGCGGGCGGCGGGGATTCTCGTACCTGGAGGCATCAATCTCCGCGCTGATTCTCGGGATCGGCGTCACGGCCTCGATGAACCTTTACGGGTCATTCGTTCGCGGGGCGGTCGCGGAGAAGGAGCAACAGGCCGCGATGGACCTGGCCAGCGATCTGCTTGCCGAGATTCTCACTCGGGCGTTCGAGGATCCCGAGCTTGCTCCCGGGAGCTTCGGCGCGGGAGCGGGTGAAGTCTCGCGCAAGGATTACGAAGACGTGGACGACTACCACGGCTGGGTCGAATCCCCGCCGCAGAACCTTGATGGAACCGTGATGACGGGCTATCCGAACTACCGTCGGGAGGTCCGGGTCTGGAACGTTCAGCTCTCGGACATGAAGACGGTGGCGTCAAACGGAAGCACGCCGGTGAAGGTGATCGAGGTGAGGGTGCTGGTGAGCCGAAAGCTGCGGGCGACGGTGGTCGGGTATCGGACGCGGCACGAGGGGTATGAGTAGGGATGGGCAACGGGCAACGGGGAACAGGCAACAGGCAACAGGCAACAGGCAACAGGCAACGGGCAACGGGCAACGGCAACAGATAAGACGCTGTTTCTTAACCGAGCCGCGCCCGTGAGGGAGCGTTCTTTTTTGACGGTTCTCCGAAGGTTTTGAAACCGCGTGTAAGAGATCCATGAAAGATCGAACAACGGGCAATCGGGTGCGGCGGCGCGGCGTGATGCTTTATGCGACGACGATGATGATCTCGATCCTCGTGGCGGGCGCCGGAGTGACGCTGGTCAGTCTTCAGTTCGCCAACCGCCGCGTGCAGTCCACGCTGACGACGCGCCGCCAGGCGCAGCAGCTTGGGCGCGCCGGGACGGAGTGGGCGCTCGCCACGGTTCACGCGACGACGAACTGGCGCAGCACGTTCACCACCACGCCGACGCAGACGCTCCGCCCCGACGGCGGCGGGCGCGTCGACGTCACGGTCTTTGACGAAGACGGTAATCTGCTCGATGACGATACGGACGCGGCTCGGATCACCGTCGCCTCTCAGCTTGACACGCAGACGCGCACGATTGCGCTGACGGCCCGGCCTTATCCTCACCCCACGATGGCGTACACGGTCGCGGCGTCCGGAGGCGTGACGTTCGCCGGCACGTCCACCGTCAACGGTCCGATCTACGCGAAGGGCAACATCATCGGAACCGGAGTCACCGTGAATCTCGGCGCGGCGGCGGCGTTTGACGTTCCGTCGGGCTCGACCGTGACGCCGACCCTGACGCCGCAGTATCTCAACGCCCCGTCGTACGCGATGCCCGCTCCCGATCTTTCGTATTACACCAGCCGGGCGAACGCGATCTCCCGGACGGGCAGCGGCGGCGGCAACTGGAAGCTCGAAAAGGCCAAGTACACTTCGACGTATGCGACGACGGGGACGGTGAACGCCTACGGCCTGTACTGGCTCGACCTCGGGAACAAGAACCTCGACCTGCGGGAATGCCTGATCGAGGGTACGCTCGTCATCACCGGAAGCGGATCAAACATCATCACGATGGACAAGGCGTCGATCATCCGCCCGGGCGCGCAGCCGTACCCGAGCCTGATCATCGTGCTGGGCGCTGGCTCGTCCGTGAACATCAGCATTCCGAACGAGAGGCTCGACGAGAGTTCCGCCGGTCTTGATTTCAATGGTGACGGCGATCAGACGGACACCCTCACGCCCTACGTGTCAGGACTGGTTTACGTTTCGGGCGCGTCGACGACGCTCGGAGGTTCGAGCTGGCTTTTCACCGGGTGTCTTCAGGCGGGGACGGTGACGATCGGAGGCGGGGTGGTTCTGGGGGACGGCAGAACGTCGCTTGCCCAGCAGCTCTCGCCGGGCTTTACCGACAAACTGCTTCACGTCGTCAGCGGGACCACGCAGGAGCTCTCACGGTGACGAACCCGTTTCCGGTTCCGCGGAGCACGACGGACGGTTCTTTCCCGGGCATGAGGAGAATGAACGCAAAACGTAACGGTGGCGGGTTTCCGGGGCGCGGACGGGTGACGGGTCGCGGCGCGCGCCGGCTTGCTTTCACCTACGTCGAGCTGGTGATGGTCATGATCATTCTGGCGATCGTGGCCGTCGCCGCCAAGCCGCGCGTCGTCGAGGTCGTGCAGCGTGAGAAGCTGCGCCGCGCGGCGCACAAACTGCGGCTTGACATGAAACTGCTCCAGGGCGAAGCGTTGCGCACCGGGGCGCCGACGGCGCTGGGGATCGACCCGACGGGCGAGTTCCACGTGCTCTGGTGGTACCGCGCAACGTCCTCAAAGTGGCGGTTCCTCAACACCTACGAGCCTGAGATTCCCTCGGTTTTCTGTCTGGGATGCGAGCCTGATTATCGCGTGGCGATCGAGACGGTCAGCGACGGGTCGAAGTCAATCCAGTTCGACGGGTACGGTCTGCCGGCGAAGGATCTGACGATCACGCTGTCGCTCGGCACGCTGCGCGCGGACGTGAAAGTGACCGCCGCGTCGGGCGTGATCGAGTCCGGCGACGTGTATGACGCGGGCGCCTGGAAGGGCAATCAGGCGACGCGCTGGCCGACCAAGAGCGACGCCAAGGCGACCGCGCCGGGCCCGACGGATGAATGATGAACGAGGCGCCGGAAGCGTCACGCCTCCGGCGCCCTGATTGAACCAGCCGGTCCTGTCTTGCTCCGCCCGCGCGTCACTTGCCGGCGTAGCGCCAGACGCCGGCGGCGCGCGTGCCGATGAACAACCCTCGGCGGTTGGACGCGAGATCGTTCAGAATCACTCCGTCCAGCCCGTCCGTGCGCGTCCAGTTGAACCCACCGTCTTCCGAAACGTACACGCCGTTCTGGGCGAGCGGCTCACGGCTGGACCAGACCGCGGCGTAGATGCCGCCCTCGTGTTCGACGATCGAGAGGACCGAGCGTCCGGCTGGAATCCCCGAGTCGCTTCGCGCCCACGACAGACCGCGGTCGCGTGAGCGGAAAACCCCCTCGCCGCCGCTGCCGAATGCGAACGACATCGCCGCGCCGAGGAGGTCGCCCTCAACCTTGACGAAGCCGCCGAACTCGGGGAGGAAACCGTTCGTGTCCCTCGGCAGCCCGTCGTTGGACGCCGCCCAGCTTCCGCCGTCATTCGTCGATCGGAAAACGCCCCGCGTGAACGTGCTGACGAGAACGACGTTGCGGTCGGCGTACATCGCGTTGACCGGGGCGTACACGGGTTCGTTGAAGAGATTGCGGGCGATGATCGGGAACCCGTTGTTCACGCCCGTCCACGTTCCGCCACCCTCCGCCCGTCGCCAGACCCCGCCGCCGCTGATGTTGAACCGCCCGTTGAAGAACTCCGTCCCGTATCCGGTGCCGACGAAGATGTGCTCGTTGTTTCGAGCGATTGCCTCGGCCTCTCGGAACTGGTTTCCCGCGGTGCCGTTGTATTGCGGGTAACCGGCGTTGTCCGGGCTCCAGGTCCGGCCCGAGTCGGCGGAGACAAACATGCCGTAACGATCCGTCCCGATCAGCGCTTCTCCGCGCTTGAATGCGGCGACGGAGAAGTATTGCGGAAGGTCGTTGTCGCCGGACGGAAGCCCCTCGTCGCCGGTCTTCCACGTTTCACCGCCGTCCTTCGAGCGGAAGACCGGATGCGCGACGGCGGCTGCGCCGAGCAGCGTCTTCCCCGCGCCGGAAAGCGCGCGCATCGTCGCCCCGATCATCCCACGGTTGGAGACGCCCCACGCATCTCCGCCGTCCGTCGATCGGTACACCCCCTGATTCGTCGCCAACAGGAGGCGATCCGCGTCCACGGCGAGTCCGCTGGGACGAAGTCTCGCCCCGCGCGGAACACCCGAGGACGCCGGCTCCCACGTCCGCCCGTCGTCGAAGGAACGATGAACGTGGTCCGGGTTTCCCCCCGCGAGGTACAGGACCGACCCTTGTGCGAGGATCGACACCGGCCTGGGACCACCGGTGATGCCCGATCCCGCGTCGATCCAGGCATCCCCGGAATCAGTCGTGCGGAACACGCCGCTGCGCCCCGCGACGAAAAGCGCCGTATCCGTTGCGGTGAACTGCTCATACAGGTCGAAGGGCAAGCCGTCGTCCGCGAACTCCCAGTTCTCGCCGCGGTTGAACGATCGCAGGACGCCGAGTCCGTTGCCCGAGCCGATGAAGAACACGCCTTCGTGGATCGTAAAGGCCGCGGGCGAATCCGGGACCGGAATCTCCGTCCACGAGTCTCCCCGGTTTGCGGACACCCACAGCGACCGGTTGTTCACCGCGTACACGTCCGCGCCGTCCACGTGGAACTGAACAACCGTGTCGTTCGGGAGCCGCCCGACAAGCCGGGTCCACGTCAAACCGTCATCCTCCGATTGAAACAGTCCCGCGAAGGGACCGGACGCCAGAATGCGCCCGCCGATGAACGCAAACTCGCTGATCCGCGTGTTGGGCGGCAGCCCCTGCGTCGTCGCCATCCACGTCTGGCCGCCGTCCTCCGACCGGAACAAACCGCCCGCGCCTCCCGCGAGCACGAGGTCGCCCCGCGCCGCGATCCCTTCGAGCAACGCCACCTCCGGTCCCGCCGTCTGCACCCAGTCCGCCCGGGCGCCTGTCGCCGCCAGACCCAGCATCAGCCCCGTCGTCCGTCCCCACCGATTTCCGCTGCGCATCCGATCCTCCTCGTGCTCCGTGCCGATCCCGAACCTTTTGCCGTATTCGTGTCCGTATTCGTGCGTTGAACGTAAGGATGACACGGAAGAATGTCCGATGCGATCCGACGGCTTGCAGCGGATAGACGGCGGCGTGTTTCGTGGGCCAGGCTCCGCGGTCCGAGACGCCCTGAGCGGTCTTCTGCGTCGCCGCTTGACCCTCGTCATCCGCGAAGACATGCTCCCCTGACGGAATAACTCATGTCGGCGGAAGCGGCGGACATCGTGATCATCGGCGCGGGACTGGCGGGCGCCGCCACCGCGTATCACCTCGCGCGACCTCGCTTTCAGCACGCGACCGACGATTCCACGCCGAACGTCGGCGCGCGATCCGGAAGGTCGCGCTCGACGAAAACGCCTCGCGTCATTCTTCTGGAGAAGGAACCCCTGCCCGGCATGCACTCTTCCGGGCGCAACGCCGCCTTCATCCGGGAGTTGATGGACGATCGTGCGATGCAGCCGCTCGGGACCGAGGGCGCGGAAGTTCTGCGGCGCGGCGAGCTGTGTGACTTCCGTCGTTGCGGGCTGATGCTTGTCGGGATGGGGGAGGAGGACGTCGCGGCGCGCTTCCCGGCCGCGCGCGGGCGCGGACTGTGGAACCCGCATGACGGCATCGCCGACGTCGCCGCGCTCCTGCAAACTTATCTGGCAGGTCAAGACCTTCGCTGTGAAACCCGTGTCCAGGGTTGGCGACCCGAGGGCGACCGTCTTCGCGTCGTCACCAGCCGCGGAGAGTTCACCTGTCGGATCCTCGTCAACGCCGGCGGTCCCTGGGCGGGGCGCGTCGGCGGTCTTCCGCTGACGCCGCTGAAGCGACACCTGGTGCAGACGCCGCCGATGCCCGGCATCCGCGCGGACTGGCCCTTCGTCTGGCACGCGCGCGACGGACTGTATTTCCGCCCGGAGTCCGGCGGTCTGCTGCTGTCCCCCTGCGATCAAACGCCTTCGGAACCGGGCGACTACGCGGAGGACGCCGCCGCCATCGAGGATCTCGCGGAGAAGGTCGCGCGACTTCAGCCCGAGTTGGGCGACCTCTCCATCCTGCGTTCCTGGGCGGGCCAGCGCACCTTCGCCCCGGACCGCCGCTTCGTCATCGGCTTCGACCCGCGCGAGCCGCGCCTCTTTCACGTCGCCGGACTGGGCGGACACGGCGTCACGACCTCTTACGCGGTGGGACGCCTCGCGGCGAGCCTGATCCTCGCCGGCGTCGAGCCTCCCGAGAACCCCTTCTCGCCGGCACGCACGATCCATCAGGCATGATGGTTGTTTCCATCGGCTCCGACGATGAAGTGCCGGAAGCGTCAACGGCCGCCTACAAACGATTCTCACACAAAAACCTATCCCAAAACCAGATAGCTGTGGTTGGCACAGGGAAGCGACAACTGAAGTTTCCCGGGAAAATGCAGGGTGACGAGAATGACGTAAATCACAGAATGAGGTTCTGGGATAGGTTCAAGAACTTTGCCCATCCCCTATCGTATTTGGACAAGGTTTCACCAACCGGGCCGCGCCCTAAAGGAAGCGCGCTGTTTCCAGCATGCGCCGGACCCGATGAAAGAGCGTTTGAGCGCGCGTCAATCATTTTGCGCGTCTGAAGGCCAGAGGAGGGGCTCCAGCCGCCTTACGCCGCGCGGGGTGCGGGTCATTGAGAGGCGAGGATCGCCCACTCGAAGCTGTCGTTGCTGGTGACCGCCGGGCTGGCGATCTCGACCCAAGCATACGTCGCATCAACCGAACCCACGGTCTCCAGCGTGTATGAGGAAGCCGCCGAAGCCTTCCGCCCCTGCTGAAGGACGTTTGCGGCTGCGGCAATCGGAGAGTAGAGACCGAGCCGGTCGGTCGTTCCGATGCGGACTTTTTCGCCAGGCGTGTGGTATCCCGGAAGGATGATCTTGGTGACGGTCTTGAAAGGCTTACGGCCTTTGACCTCGGCGGCGCCATTCAAGGTGATCGCTTCGGTGACAGCGTCGTTCGCCCAGTTCGTGCCGATCAGGTGTACGACGCCGGTGGTGTCGCCGGCGGCGGTGCTCTTGATGGACAGGCAGCGATACTCGTCGGGCTGGCTGAAGCCCTCCGTCAGGGATTGTTCACCCGGATTAAGCGCGGTTTCGACGAGAATGCCGTCATCATCCGCCGCGGCCACGGTCACGGTGCGCTGCGTGACGGGACGCGGGCGCTCTGAACTGAAGATCGGGCCTTTCCATTTTGAGAAGCGCGTGCCGGAGACGGCCAGACCGTCGCCCTGATCCGGATCCTGAAGCAGATCCCAAACTTCCGTTTCCTTCTCCGCGGCCGCGGTTGTAACCACGGATCCGCCGATGACCACGGTCTCGGCGTCCTTCGAGGAAGCCAGGATACCCACGGCTTCTCCCATGGTGTCGCCCAGCTTGCGGACAGTGATTTCACAATCCTCGACGCGCAGCGCCCCCAACTCGTGCCACACGCCGTAGGCCGAATTGTCCTTGTTGACCGCCGCGAGCTTGCAGTTGCGCAAAATCACGTTTTCGGCCGCGGGAATGTTGTCCAGCAGAAACGCCATGTTGGCGCTTCCGGCCCCGTCGGGGGCGCTGGCCAGCAGTTGGCAGTCGCGGATCAGGACGCCGGAGGGTCCGGACTGGAGGAAGACGGCTTTGCTTTCGCCCTGAAAGACGCAGTTGCGGACGTCCAGCCCCGCGACGCCGGTCGCACTGAGTCCGATGGATTTACCCGTGCCGCGGCATCCGGTCAGCGTTACGGTCGAGGTCTCGCCGGGAATGGCGAACGCGACGCCGCCCGAGCCGGTAGCCTCGGCGGACGTGCTGTCGATCGTCCATGAGCTGCCGGCTTCGACGCCGATCCCAGTGCTGCCTGTTGCGCTGACGCGGGCGTCGAAGACGCGGACCTGCTCGGCGGCGGACCCGTCGATGCCGTTCTTGCTGCTCCCCTCGGCTTCGATGGTGACGCCTTCGATGCGGATGTCCTTGGGAACCGGCGTATCGCCTTTGACGATCTCGATGCCGTGGCCGTTGCTGGTCTTGATGGTCAGGTTGGAGATGCGGCATTCGCGCAGGGTCTCGTCGCCGCTGGTGATCTTGATCCCGCTGCCCGCCGTGGTCACGTCGATAATCACCGACTGGCGATCCACGCCGCGCAGGCTGATGCGTTCTTCGTTCACGCCGAGTTCGATGAGCGCGGCCGTGCTGCCGTTGATGGTGTACACGCCAGGATAAATCAGCACGGTCCAGTATTCACCGCTGCCCACTGTGATGGCGTCGATGGCATCCTGAATTTCCGTGAAGTTGGCGTCCGGAGTGCCGTTGATATCGACTACCTTAGTGAACTTGAAGTCCGGTTCTTGGGCGGAGACGACCGCGCCCAAAGAGAGAACCGCACTCCAGACAAGCAGACGGAAGGTGACGTTCGGCTTCACGATATGCTCCTTTACCGATGCGGTTCCTTATCACAGGGGGCGTGTTTCATTATCGGACTCTCTGGCAAACCAGGTGTCCGGTCAAGAGTTTCACCCGGCGAATTGAGGAATTACGAGATCAGCAAGCGACGCCTTGCGGGATTGAACGGGCTTATCGAGTTAGGTAAATTACATGGACGGAGCGGAACACGATGTCCGAGGGCGGGAGTCAGCTGATGCTAGGATCAAGGCATCGGATATTCTTTGCGGCGGCATTCTTCTCGATCGGGGCCATGACCTATACAAGGGCGGAGGAAGCCACCGATCCTTGGCCCACTTGGCAGCGGACCAATTCGCGGTTGGGGCGAACCGAGTACCTCGGACCCCGCACGCCGACGCTGGGCTGGAAACTCCGAGTGGACCCCTACCACCTGGATGGCAACTTTGAGTATAGGATTACGCTCGATTCTACAGGCGGTTTGTATATTGGCGTCCTTGACTATCTGGTATGCGTAGATTCATGTACCCAGCACGTGCGCTGGAGTTTTCAGACGGATGTGGTGGTACAGAACGCGCCAGTGATCTGGCGAGAACGAGTGTTTTTCGGTACCACGAGCGCTGACGATGCGACGTTCTATTGCTTGATCGCAGAGACGGGCGAAGAGGTCTGGCGTTATTTTGTCCCGGGCGGGACCATCAACAGCTCTCCGGCCGTCGATGCGAACGGCATGGTTCACTTCAGCAGCGCCAAAACCATGTACGCGCTTGACGCAGACGACGGATCGGAAGTCTGGGTCAAGACATTTCGCGAGTCTATTCATAGTTCGCCCGCATTGGACGAAGAGGCGCGACGGTTTGACTACGTGCTTGAAGGAAGCACGTACCGCGCCTTTGACATTGTAGACGGTACGCAGCTTTGGGCTTTCCCGATGCTCGGCACTTTCGATCATGGAACTGCGGTCATCGAGAACGGCCGGCTTTTCACCGGCAACTTCGCCAACAGTCAGTTCAATCGCCGCGTGTACTGCGTGGATGCTCGCAAGGGAGAAGAAATCTGGAACGCTCCCGTTTATAGCAGCACCCAGAACGTGGCCATGGGACATCGGGGAGTCCTCTATGCAACGCCCAGCGGGAGCTTCGGCGACTTGTACGCATTTGATGCCGCCACCGGCGAAGTGATCTGGCGCTATGTTGTGGACAACCCGATCTTCGATCCACCCGTGGTGGACGGAGAAGACTCGATCTACTTCGGTACGCCCAGCCTTCCCTATACCGTATACGCCGTCCGAAGCGACGGGAGCGAGCTTTGGCGATATGCCATGCCCGACAACGTCTTCGGCTCGCCGATCATCGCTCCCGACGGCACGCTTTACGTCATGTGCAGTGACAAGTTTCTCTACGCCTTCCGCGACCCGGCCGGGGACCTCAACTATGACAAAGTCATCGACCTTGCCGACTACGCGAAGTTCGACACCTGCATGACCGCCCCGCGCCTGTGGGGCACCAGCGTCAACACCGCTCCCCGCTGCGAACTCCTCGACTTCAACCGCGACTGGGACGTGGACCTCGCCGACTATGCCGCGTTTCAGAACGTCTTCGGCACGGCTATACCCTGAAACCACGGGGGAGGCGTCATTCAGGTCCGGGGGTTTGCGAGGCGGTGTGCGTAGCGGGGTCGGTCGTTTGTGGAACACGCCCGGATGCACGGAGGTTGGGCGGACGGAACGAGCGTCGGCCGGAGCCACGTGGGAACTCAGGTGCGGCGACGACGCGCCGAAGGTCAAGGACGCCCGGCGCGGGGGAGGTCGAGCGCGTCGCCGACGTTGTAGTCGCCTCCCTCGCAAAGCGCCTCCGTCACGACGGGATCGTCGCACGAAATCCACTCGGGCCAGTAACCGACCGAGTTGCACGGCGGGTATCGATTCGTGTCCGTTCTCGTGCGAAGGCCGAGGAAAACGTCCGTCGAACCCTCGTAGAAGGAGTAGTATTGCACCTGGACGAAATCCTCAACCAGCACGTTCCGGCCGTTCGAGCACTGCGCGGCGTACCGGGATACGCCTTGACACGACTGCGACTCCGCTTCGCCGCGCCACAGGTCCAACTGCTCCGAAAACGACGGGAACGACTCCATCGGCTGCTCGTCACACTGCCCGGCCGCAAGTTCACACTGCGAGCGGCATTCGTCGCTCAAGCCATCATTCCCGGATGGCCCCGTGATCGGGCCGCACGCCGGAAGGACCAGGCTCAGGAGAACAAGCCCTGGTCGACCGGCCCACCCAACGTACCCGTCACATGACGGCCGATGGCTGGCAATCAACCGGACCAACCGTCTCATCGGACTCTCCTTGTCGCAGGATTCGTATGCTCACGCGACGGGTGGCATGCTCTCGCGACGGGTGGCATGCTCTCGCGACGGGTGGCATGCTCTCGCGACGGGTGGCATGCTCTCGCGACGGGTGGCATGCTCTCGCGGTACTCCGCGTGAGCATGTCTTTCTCGGCGTCGCGCCTCCCGTGCCGCCGTGTCCTCAGTAGGATACCGCCGTGCGCCTGTCCGATCCATCCATCCGCAAGCTGCGTCAAAGTTCCAACGACGCCTCGGTCGCCCATGCGCTGACGTTTTCATGCTTCCGGTGTCAATCATTTCTCAGTCGCGAGCGACCCTGCCTCTGGTTGGTCGACGCGATGGATCGCGCCCGCACGCGCTATGCACTCGACGTCTGGGCCTATGTGTTCATGCCGACTCACGTGCACTTAATCCTGTGGCCGCGACGCCGCCACTTTGACCTCGCAGCCGTGCTCGCGGCCATCAAGCTGCCCGTCAGCCGGCGCGCCGTCGCCTGGGTGAAACGAGAAGCGCCGGCGTTTCTGCCGAGCATGCTCGAAGCACAACCCGGCGATAAAACAGCCCACCGCTTCTGGCAGCGCGGCGGCGGATACGACCGCGATCTGCACGACCCGGGGACGATCCACGCGACGCTCGACTACATCCACGCGCACCCCGTCCGCGCGGGCCTCGTCGAGAGTCCGGAAGCCTGGCGCTGGTCGAGCGCAGCGTATTTCGCGGGCACGTCCGCGCCGCCGTTGACGCCGGACGTAAGCTCGATTCCGTCGCCGCCGGAGCGCTGGCGGTTCCGACGGTGAAGCGCTGGCGCGGGGGCCGCAAGCTCACGGGGAATCCCCATGCTCACGCGGAGTACCGCGAGAGCATGCCACCCCACCGCGCATCGGCATACTCCAAACAGAGCTTCAGGCTTTTAACGCGTCTTGGGATATGTCCGACGTTGCCAACTAAGGATGTTTATCCACGGGCGATGCCATGTACGATGTTCGTCGCAGAGCCTCAACGTCGCAGGATCTCCGTCAGACACGCCGCGGGGTCGGGCAAGGGCGATTGCCACAGCCACGCCGCATCGATCCAGAATCCGGGGATCGCCCTGAACTCGAGCCGCCCGCTCTCTTGGTCCAGCACCCGCTGGCCAGCCGGTCGGTCCACCAGGACGCGTAGCGCTTCGGCGTCAACAAGGCAAAGCTCCGGTACGCCGGCTTCGGCATAGACCCGGCGCTTTTCGCCGAGGTCGTAGCTGCGCGTCGCGGGGGAGAGGATCTCGATCACCAGGTCGGCCGGGCCTTGCAGCTCGACCTCGCCAAGACGATGCAGATGTTCATGACGGATGAAGAGCAGGTCCGGTTCGAAACGCCGGTCGTCTTCGAGAACCATCGGTGTTCGTGAACCGAAAACCTCGCCCAAGCCCCGTGAGGCTACGAACCCGCTGAGAAGACGCAGCAGGAAACTGAATCGCCGCTCATGCTCGACGTTGGCGGGGGAATGCATCACCATGACTCCATCGATCAGTTCCAACCGCGTGTCCTCGTCCGCGGCGCGGAGATAGTCCTCCACCGTCGCGCCGTAACGGCGAAACAGGTACTCCCCGGCGAGCATCTCTTCCGGAACCGCAGACCTGCCCATAGACACCCCTCCGCTTGCGCTTTTGATTATACCCGAGTTGCCGCATCGCGTGCAATCTGGCGCGGAGGGAGTAAGGGGGATAGGCGAGCGATGCACGACGGCGAATCAGCCGATTCTTCGGGCGTGACATCGTTGCGACCAGGCGAGCCGTCTTGAGCGTCTTCGGGGGGCGCCAAAGTCAAGTCATCCCTTCGCCAACTGCCGCAGCACCGTCTGCAGAATCCCGCCGTTGCGGTAGTAATCCACCTCCACCGCCGTGTCCACGCGGCAGATGACGGCGAACGTTTTCGATTTCCCCGTCTGTGGGTCGGTGGCGATGACCTTCAGTTCCTGGCGCGGTTTGAGGTTGTCGGACAGGTCGGGGATGTCGAAGACTTCGTGACCGGACAGGCCCAGGGTTTCTCGGGTTTCGCCTTGTTTGTATTGCAGCGGAAGGACGCCCATGCCGACGAGGTTGCTGCGGTGGATGCGTTCGTAGCTTTCGGCGAGCACGAAGCGGACGCCGAGGAGGAACGTGCCCTTCGCCGCCCAGTCGCGCGAGGAGCCGGTCCCGTATTCCTTGCCGGCGAGGATCAGGGTGGGGATGCCGGCGTTCTTGTATTTCATCGCGGCGTCGAAGATGGGGAGCGGGAGTGCATCTCTCCAAGACGCACCGTCGTCCGGGGGGAAAGCAGGCCCAGGGGCAGGTCGCAGACCTGCCCCACCGTCGCCCAGATAGATCGTCACGCCGCCCTCGGTTCCGGGGGCGAGGAGGTTCCGGATGCGCGTGTTGGCGAACGTTCCGCGGGTCATCACGCGGTCATTGCCGCGGCGGGCGCCGTAGCTGTTGAAGTCCGCCGGCTGCACGCCCCGCTCGATCAGGTACTTGCCGGCGGGCGAGTCTTTTTTGATCGATCCGGCGGGGGAGATGTGGTCCGTGGTCACCGAGTCACCGAGCATCGCGAGCACGCGGGCGCCGCGGATCGCGGCGATCGAACCCGCGTCGCGTGACAGACCCTCGAAGAAGGGAGGATTCTGGATATACGTGTTCTTCTCATCCCAGTCGTAGGTCGGGTCGTTGCCCGCGGTAATCTTCCGCCACGCCTCGCTGCCCTTGAAGACGTCGGCGTATTGTTCGCGGAACTTGTCCGGCGAAATGCACGCCGCGATCGTGTCGTTGATCTCCCTCGCGCTCGGCCAGAGGTCACGCAGATACACCTCGCGCCCGTCGCTGCCCTTGCCGAGCGGCTCGGTCGAAAGGTCGATGTCCACCGTCCCCGCGATGGCGTACGCGACGACCAGCGGTGGCGACGCCAGATAGTTCGCTTTCACGTGCGAGTGAATGCGGCCCTCGAAGTTGCGGTTGCCGGAGAGGACGGCCGCGGCGACGAGATCATGCTCCGTGATCGCCTTCTCGACGGAGTCCGGAAGCGGTCCGCTGTTGCCGATGCACGTCGTGCAACCGTAGCCCACCGTGTGAAACCCGAGCTTCTCCAGGTGCGGCGTCAGCCCGGCGTCATTCAGATAGCGCGTCACGACGGTCGAACCGGGCGCGAGGCTGGTCTTGACGTGCGCGGGAACCGTGAGTCCGCGCTTCACCGCGTTCCGCGCGAGCAGCCCCGCGCCGACCATCACCGAGGGGTTCGACGTGTTGGTGCAGCTTGTGATCGCGGCGATGACGACGCTGCCGTCCTTGAGCGTCGAAGTTCGGCCGTTGACGCTGATCTTCACCTCCGCGGGCGCCTCCGCCACGGCGGTCCCGCCGCCGGACGCCGCCCCGGAGCGTCCGTAGTTCTTCGCCAGCGCCGTGTGCCACGCCTTCTTCATGCTCGAAAGCGCGACGCGATCCTGAGGCCGGCGCGGGCCCGCGAGCGACGGCTCAACCGTCGAAAGATCGAGTTCGAGCGTGTCGGTGAACTGCGGGTCGGGCGTGGCGTCGGTGCGGTAGAGGCCCTGCTCCTTGCAGTAGCGCTCGACGAGGTCGATGAGGTCGTCCGGCCGGGCGGTCATGCGGAGGTAGCGGAGCGTCTCGTCGTCCACCGGGAAGAAGCCGATCGTCGCGCCGTATTCGGGCGCCATGTTGGCGATCGTCGCGCGATCCGCCAGCGACAGGCTCGACAAGCCCTTCCCGTAGAATTCAACGAACTGCCCGACGACGCCTTTCGCGCGAAGCATTTCGGTGACGCGGAGCACAAGGTCGGTGGCCGTCGCCCCTTCCGGCAGCGCCCCGAAAAGCTTGAACCCCACGACGTCGGGCATGAGCATGAAGTTCGGTTGACCGAGCATCGTCGCTTCCGCCTCGATCCCCCCCACGCCCCAGCCGACGACGCCCAGCCCGTTGATCATCGTCGTGTGACTGTCCGTCCCGACGAGGCTGTCGGGCATCGCCACCCTCCGCCCGTCCACGTTTCGCGCGATCACCACGTGCGCGAGGTATTCCAGGTTGACCTGGTGGACGATGCCGGTGGCGGGCGGAACGACGCGGAAGTTGTCGAAGGCATTCTGCCCCCAGCGGAGGAATTCGTAGCGCTGGCGGTTGCGCGAGAACTCGAGGTCGGCGTTGATGCCGAGGGCGTCGGCCCGTCCGAAGGCGTCCACCTGAACGGAGTGGTCAATGACGAGGTCGATCGGGATGAGCGGATTGATCTTGCGCGGGTCGCCGCCGAGTCTCTTCATCGCGTCGCGCATCGCCGCCAGATCCACGACGCAGGGTACGCCGGTGAAGTCCTGCATGAGCACGCGGGCGGGCTTGAAGGGGATGTCCTGGCGATCCGCTTTGGGTTTCCAGGCCGCGATGGCGCGAACATCCGTCGGGGTCACCGTGAATCCGTCGCAGTTGCGCAGAGCGCTTTCAAGCAACACTTTAATCGAAAAGGGCATCCGCGACAGGTCGCCGAGATTCTGACTCGCCAAGGCCGGCAGGCTGTAGTAAGAAACCCCGCCCGTGCGGGACGAGAGGGTGCGGACGACGTTAAAGGAGTCGGCGGTTGGCGAGGTATTCATGATGTCCCTGAGCTTTCGAAAAACCCGCGAAAAAGCCGGTTCCGTGGCGCCCGGCTCTGATCCTTCGGACAGAGAGTGCGGCGCCAAATTCCGCGATCCACCCGGCAAATGTCCGGTATTGAATCGGCGTTATTTGGTGCGCAGGTCACTCGGACTGAGAATATGCGCGGCGTGCGGTCCGTCAAAACCGCGGTCGCGGCCTAACCGGGATGTCGTCGGAACCGGACCGGCTGTTGAGGCGGATTGAGGGTTGTCGGGAGTCGGGGACGGTGTATAATCGGGGATTCTTGGCCTGCGGGAACGTGTCAATGTCAGACAAGATGACGGCTGCGCGAGTTTCGGACGAACTGATGAAGATTCTGGTCTGCCCGCAGACCAAGGCTCGGCTGATCCAGGACGGAGACTGGTTGTACTCGACGGACGCGCGGACGCGGCGTCGTTATCCGATCGTGGACGGGATCCCGATCCTGCTGGTGGACCGGTCCGAGGTGGTGGAGGAAAACGAGTTCGGTCGAGTGATGCGGGGAGCCGGGGTCGTGGTGTAAAGCGGCGCCGGGGATGGACGAGTTGAAAGCCGGATGATGGCGCTTTCGGAAGCGCCGGGAGAATCGAGCAAGATGGCGGAACAAGGTCAGCAGGGGATGGACCGCGGGGATCGTTCGCATCCGATCGCGCTTCGCGCGAAGGACCGGAACTGGGTCGGTCCGGTCATTGACTACAAGGACATTGACATTCTGCGAAAATACCTGACGGCGAGTCACAAGCTGATGTCGCGGAAGCGCGCCGGAACGACGGCGCAGCAGCAGCAGGCGCTGAAGATCGCGGTGAAGCGGGCGCGGTTCCTGGCGCTGGTTCCGTATTCGGGAACGTAAGTCCGGCGCCCGCGGCGCCCGCGGGAGGAACGTCATGATTCGCATTCGCCCGTGTCGGGCCGGGGCGGCGCTGATGCTCGCCTTCGCCGCCGGAAGGCTGCAAGGCGTGCCCTTTGTGAAGCGGGTTGCGGGCGGCCCGGATACGCCTCGCAGCGCGTAGTGTACCTGCCGGACTGGAGATTCGCGGTTCGGGGTCGTGCGCGGATCTGTAACTCAGGAACCTTGCGCCCTGCGTGCTTGCCCGCCGGGGGCGTCACGCGGACAACTCCAGCCCGGCGTCGGCGGTGACGCGGAGCGCTTCTTCGACGGTGGTGAGTTCGTCGCGGACCTTGGTCATCGCGTCCTCGCGGAGGGTGATCGCGCCGTGGGCGACGGCGTGCTTTTGCAGGTGCTCGGTCGGGGCCTTCTGCATCACCAGCTCGGACAGCCCCTCGTCGAACTGCACGAATTCGAAGACGCCCACGCGATCGTAGTAGCCGGAGCGGAGGCAGCGGGCGCAGCCGGCGCCGCGGCATATCCGGGCCCCGGTGCGTTCCGGCGGAATGTCCAGCAGGCGGCGCTCGGTGGCGTTCGGCTCATACCGCTGCTTGCAGTTCGGACAGATGCGGCGGACGAGGCGCTGGGCGATGCTGCCGATCAGGGAACTGGCCACGAGGTACGACTCACAACCCATGTCCAGCAGGCGCGTGACCGCGCCGACGGCGGAGTTCGTGTGCAGCGTGGCGAAGACGAGGTGACCGGTCAACGACGCCTCCAGCGCCAGGTGGGCCGTCTCCTCGTCGCGGATCTCGCCCACCATGATGACGTCCGGATCGTGGCGGACGATGCTCCGCAGGGCCGACGCGAAGGTGACGCCGAACTCCGCGTTGACCTGCACCTGGTTGACGCCGGCGATGCGGTACTCGACGGGATCCTCGACGGTGATGATGTGCTTGTCGGGGGTGTTGATGACGGAGAGCGCGGCGTACAACGTCGTGCTCTTGCCGCTGCCGGTCGGACCGGTGATGAGGATGATGCCGTGCGGGCGGCGGATCAGGCGCTCAAAGGACTGTCTGAGCTGAAGCCCCATCCCGAGGCGGTCGAGGGTCAGGTGGGCCCGGTCGGTCGAGAGGAGTCGCAGCGTCGCCCGCTCGCCCAGCGCCCCCGGAATCACCGCGACGCGGATGTCCACCTGCTGGTCAAAGCTGCGGTGGCTGAACCGGCCGTCCTGCCCCCGGCGGTGCTCGGTGATGTCCAGCGTCGCCAGCACCTTGATCCGCGAGATCATCGCGGGCAGCGTGTCCAGCGGGTAGGCGCGGGCCTCGATCAGACGACCGTCAATGCGGAAGCGGACGCGGAGGCGATCCTCCTGCGGTTCGATGTGGATGTCGCTGGCCCGGCGGTCGACGGCTTCGTCGATGATGCTGTCGAGCTGCTCGACCATGTTGAGTCCGGTGTCGGTGACGCGGGTCACCGCCTCGGACATCGGGACGCCGTCGGCGAGGCGCGCTCCGCGGGCGCGGGCCTGGCCGTAAATCTCGTCGATGCACTCGAGGATCTGGTAGCGCGGGCTGACGACGTATTGCACGGGGCGCTGGAAGCGCGCGGCGACGGCGGAGCGGACCGAGGGATCCACCGGGTCGGCCACGGCGACGACGAGCTGTCCCGAGACCTCGCCGAACACGAGGCAGGTCTTGCGCCGGGCCACGTTTTCCGGAAGCACCAGCGTCCACGCGGCGGACGGTTTGCGCCGCGACAGATCCAGGAAGCGCAGTCCGTTCTGCTCGGCGACGGCCTTGGCGACCTCCGCCTCGCCGATGAGGTCGCGGCGCAGGAGCACCTGCACCAGGGGAAGCCCGGCGATTTCCGACTCGAGGCGAAAGTCCAGCAGGGTGGCGGTGTCGAGCCCGCGCTCGCGGGCGACGAGGCCCAGGAGGATGGGTTCACAGGCTTCTTCGAGGATCATCGCCCGGTCCCTTCTGACGCGGCGGCGTCCGTGAGGATGCTCGACATCGCGGAAAGCGCACTGGCCGGAGGGCCCAACCCGCACAGGCGCGAGAAACAAAGCCCTCTCGCCGAGAGGCGGGTTCGCCCGGCCTGAGGGGTCGCGCGGGCTGAAGCCGCGCGGCTCGGTTCAGGCACGGCGGAAAGTCTTCACGCACGACCTCCGAGGCGGAGCGGATTTCCGCGGTCCCGCAAGAACGCGCGGAGCTTAACAAGCCTCCGCATCAGCCCGACGTGAGCAGGAACACGAAGAACAGAATAAGCCCCCAGAACAGCCAGACTGAGTCCATGTGATTCTCTCCTACTCCGTCGGGGCGGGCTCGACCACGCAGCTCATGCTTCCCGCGCTGCGCGGAAGGCGCCAGTCCCGCCCGAAACCGTGAATCTGCTCCTGCTTGAACTCGGCGTCCTCGCGCGTCGTGGTCGCGACGGCGGCGCGCCCCGAGGCGTCGACCTCGGCGGCGAGCTGGAACGCCGCCTCCTCGCTGACGCCGAACAACGACTGCAACATGTGCGTGACGTACTCGTAGGTATGATCATCGTCGTCGAGCAGAACGACGTGATACAGCGGATACCGCTTCGGCGCCGGCGTCATCCGCGGGCGCTCGACCGAGACGTCCGCGACCGGGTTGCTTCCCGCACGCATGATGGTCCGATCTCCTTCTGCCCCCTCCGCTTCGCGCCTCGCCGGCGCGAACCGATCCTTCCGCGGAAAACTTATGCCCCGGCGTCCGCGTCCGCAACCTCTCCGCCCGCCCGGTTTTCGGGAGGGCGCGGGTCCGCGGCGGGCCGGACCTCGCCGACCGGTCCGCTCCGCGCCGCCGCGGACCCGCGACCGTCGGGGTCGCGGCGGTTAGAATCCTCGTTGGCACATGAACGCCGGCCGGCCCATCACGGTGCTTCTCAACGCCGCGGCTGCGGGGAATTCGCAGGCCGCCGCGGAACTGCTGCCGCTCATGTACGACGAGTTGAAGACGCTGGCGCGCTCGCGCCTCGGGCGACTGCCCGCGGGCAACACGCTTCAGCCGACGGCGCTGGTTCACGAGGTTTACCTGCGGCTGGTCGGACCATCCGACCCCGGGTGGGAGAACCGGGCGCACTTTTTCGCCGCGGCGGCGCGGTCGATGCGCCAGATTCTGGTGGATCAATACCGGCGCAAGTCGTCGCGGAAACGAGGCGGCGACCGATTGCGCCTTGACGCGGACGACGTCGAACCGGTGATCGAGCCGCCGGTCGAGAACATGTTGGCGCTGGATGAGGCTCTGAAGGAGCTGGAGGCGACGGACGCGCGCAAGGCGCAGATCGTCAACCTCCGCTACTTCGCCGGACTGTCGGAGGAAGAGACGGCGGCGATGCTCGGGGTCTCGACGCGGACGATCGAGCGGGAGTGGCGCTTCATCAAGCGGTGGTTGTTCGTCCGCCTGTCGGACGTGGCGGTCGAGGAGTGACGTGAAGGGCGGGTCGGACGTGGAGCGGTTTCGGCGGGAGCGCATTGAACAGCTCGTGCAGGACGCGCTGGATATCGACACCGCCGACCGGGCGGCGTTTCTCGATCGGGCATGCGGAGGCGACGCCGGTGTTCGTGCGGAGGTGGAGCGGCTGCTCGCCGTGCCGGATCGGAAACTCGAGACGTTTCTCGACGTTCCCCCGATATCCCGGATGCTCAGCGCGGGCGCGGACGACGCCGCGGCGGACCGGCTTCCGCTGCGCGTCGGACGTTACAGCGTGGTGCGCAAGGTGGGCGAGGGCGGGATGGGCATCGTCTACGAAGCGATGCAGGAGGCTCCTCGTCGGCGCGTCGCGTTGAAGGTGATCCGTCCGGGCTTGATCGGTCGGTCGCTGTTGCGGCGTTTCCGGCACGAGGCGGAGGCGCTGGCGCACCTGAATCATCCCGGGATTGCGCACGTCTACGAAACCGGCGTGGGGGAGGTGTCCTGGCCCGGCGTGGATGGCGCGGCCGCCGCGAGCGAGCAGCAGCCCTTCCTCGCGATGGAGTTCGTCGAGGGCGAGCCGATCACGCAGTACGCGGCGCGGCGGAACCTGCGCACCGTGGAGCGCTTGTCGCTGGTGGCGCGGCTTTGCGACGCGATCCATCACGCGCACCTGAAGGGCGTGATCCACCGGGATCTGAAACCCGGCAACATTCTCGTGACGGGACCGGAACCGGATCACATCGACGCCGTCGCTGCGCCCTCCGCCGGCGGCCGGGTTCCGCCCGTCCAGCCGCGCCCCGTCACGGAACCGCAACCGAAGATTCTCGACTTCGGCGTGGCGCGCCTCGTCGGCGACGACGCGACGGCCGTGACGCTTCAGACCGGGCAGGGCCAGGTGATCGGCACCATCCCTTACATGAGCCCGGAACAGATCACCGGAGACACGCGGAACATCGACGCGCGGACGGACGTGTACGCGCTCGGGGTGCTGCTTTATGAACTGCTGGCCGGAAAGCTGCCCTTCGAGCTGGACGGGAGGCCGCTCGCGGAGGCGGCGCGGATCGTCCGCGAGGAAGACCCCTCGCGTCTGAGCACGTTCGACGCGGGTTATCGTGGAGACGTGGAGACGATCGTCGGCAAGGCGATCGAGAAGGACAAGGAGCGGCGCTACGCCTCGGCGGCGGAGCTGGCGGCGGACATCCGCCGGTTCCTGCGCGATGAGCCGCTGATGGCGCGGCCCGCCAGCGCGTTGTACCAGCTCCGCAAGTACGCGCGGCGCCACCGGGCGCTGGTCGGCGGCGTCGCGGCGACCGCCGTGACGCTGATCGTCGGGATCGTGCTGTCGTCATATTTCGCGGTTACGGCGACGCGGCAGCGGATGCTGGCGGACCGGAGCGCGGAAGCGGCGACGCGTCTGGCCTACCGCTCCGGTCTGTCGGCGGCGCAGGCGGCGATCGAAAGCCACGACGGCGCCCTGGCGCGCCGCGCGCTGGATGAGACGCCGTCGGAACTGCGCGGCTGGGAGTGGGCGTACCTCAACTACCGGCTTACGCGGGGCGAACGCGTACTCACCCCGGGCGCGGGCAAGATCG
Source organism: Phycisphaerae bacterium (assembly GCA_022072505.1). Taxonomy (GTDB): domain Bacteria; phylum Planctomycetota; class Phycisphaerae; order UBA1845; family UBA1845; genus JABWBH01. The sequence continues at coordinate 71,639 of JAJVHU010000036.1, read as the reverse complement.
TCTGCGCCGACGCCTTGCTCGACGGATCGGCGCTCGTTTGCGGGACGACCGAGGGCGACGTGGCGGTCGTACGCACCGATGACGGTCGGATCCTGCGGCGTCTCGCGTCCTGCGGCGAGCCGATCGATCAGGTCGTGCTCAATGCGGACGACACGAGACTGGCGCTGGCGATCGGGGGGCCGGCAGGGAGGGTCGAGATGCGGCGCTTTCCGCAGGGCGAACTGCTCTGGCGCGCCGAACACCGCGGACAGATTTCACGTTGGGCGTTTCACCCGGACGGTCGCCGCGTCGTGGTGGGAACCTGGGCTGACCGCGTGGAGGCGCTCGACGTCGAAACCGGCGCGCGGGTGCAAACCTATCAACTGCGGCGGGCGCTGGACACGTTCGTCGGGTACAACCGGGACGGAACGATCGTGTTGGCGGGGCTTGACCACGGTTTCGGGGCGGGGCTTGATGCGGCCACGGGGCGGGAACTCTGGACGGGCGAGATGAGCCGGTTCGATTACGGACAGCCCCCCGGACTTCTCGCGGCGTCCGTGCCGGGGCGGGCCTCGATCCTGGAACCTTCGACGGGACGACGCTTGATATCGCTTCCGCGTTCCGCGGGGTTGATTCTGGACATCAGCATGAACCACGAAGGCACGCTTGCGGCGGTGCTGGAGGAGACGGGAAACGCTTATCTTTACGACGTGGAAACCGGCGAACCCGTCACGCCACTGCTGGTCCACCCCCCGACGGAGCCGGTCCGCTTTTTCCGGCGCGGCGGGGGCATATACGCGCTCGACGGAGGGCTTCTCCGAATCTGGGACGACGTCAACGGACCGGCGCCCTTCCTGATCAGCGCGATCCACGGTCCGAACTTCCACGCCGTATTTCGCGGTGACGGGCGGCGCGCCTACTGCGGAGCGTGGGGCGCGATCAAGGCGTGGGATCCGGGCACGGGGGCCGAGGTCTGGACCAGCCTGATGGGTCGGCCTGACGTGCGGCGTCTCGATCTGGATGATGCGGAAGCGCTTCTTGCGGCGGCACTGTCGGATCGCCGGGTAGTGGTGGTTTCCGCGGAGTCGGGCCGGGGGCTTGCGCAATCGGCGCCGCTGGAATCCGAGGTGATCGGCCTGATGTGGACCGCCGCTTCGACGCAGGTGCTCGTGCTGGATGCGGGGGGCACTTTGCATTTTCTCGACGGTCGTACGTTGTCTTCCGTGCAAACGAGGGACACCGTGACGCACGCCACGACGCTCGCCGGTGAGGCGGGACGACGGCGGCTTGCCGTGGGGGACGGCGCCGGACGGATCGTGCTCTGGAACATCGACCCGTGGCGCGAGGTCGGGCGCATCGTCGCGTCCTCCGAACCCGTCACCGCGGCGGCGTTTTCGCAAGAGGCGGGTCTTCTGGCCTCCGGCGACGCGGCGGGGGAGGTTCGCCTTCACGTCCTCGGTCAGATCGGAAGCGGTCCGACGGCGCGCCTTTCGACGGGATCGCGGGTGCAGTCGCTGGCGTTCTCACCGGACGGGAGGCGCGTGGCGGCGGGAACCGTCGACGCGACGGTCCGCGTCATTGACACGACGACCGGGGTGGAGTGGCTTACGCTGCGGGACGGCATCGGCGTTTGCACGGGTCTTGCTTTCACCGTGGAGGGGTCGGCGTTGTTGAGCGTTCACTCGAGTTCGATCGAGGTTTATGAGAGCCGGTCGATGCGGCTCGACGCGGGCGCCCGGAATCAGGTGCGCCGCGTCCGGGCGCACGTTGATGCGGCCTTCGAGCGGCACGGTTTGTGCGACGACGTCGTCGCGGCGCTGGCGACCGACCCGGCGCTGAGCGAACACGAGCAAGCGCTGGCGGTGCGGATCGCACAAGCCCGGGGGAACAACACCGGCTGGCAGAACAGCGAGGCGTGGGGGATTGTTCTTTATGCGGATCGTTCGGCGGAAGAGTACGCGTTCGCCCGCCGCCTGATCGAGCCGATCTGCGCCGCGTTCCCGGAGGAGCCGGCGTATCTGAACACGCGGGGCGTGGCGGAGTTCCGTCTCGGGGAATTCGAGAAGGCCCGGGAAACGTTCGAGCGTTGCCTTGCGTTGACGCGGGAGAGGGGACAGCCCCCGCAGGTCGCGGACCAGATTTTTCTTGCGATGGCGCTGCACCGCCTCGGCCGCGTTGACGAGGCCGCAAGCCTCTGGCGCGTGGCGCAAGAACGGGCGACAAACCTGATGTCCAACAAGGAGATTCAGAACTTCGTCCGGGAGGCGGAGCGGCTTGTCTCGAATCCCGGTCTGGAACGCCGGAACTGAGCGATCGCATGACCTCGCCGCCCGACGGTCGCGCGGTCAGTCGCAATTGACCACGATCGGCTCGACGCATCCCCCCGGCGTGGTCAGCGTCAGCGTCGTCTCGCCGGCGTAACCCCCCTCGTTAAGCTTCGCCCGGGTCCAGCGGCGTCCGCGAGTGAAGGCGGCGCGGTGGTTCTCGCCGTTAATCCCGATCAAAACCGCATGCCCGGCGTAGGTCTCGTCCGCGAGCCTCACTTTCGACTTGACGGTCCCTTTGCGGCAGACGGCCTTGACGAGCGCGATGTGCCCGCAGGGGATGGGCGTTGCACCGGCCGCGACGAGCGCCTCGTCCGCGCGAACGCGCCCGTACCCGTAAAGCTCGTCGAAACCCGGATCCCCGAGGTCCAGCGCCGTGTCCCGCAGAAGCGCCGTAATCTCATCGACGGTCAGGTCCGGACGGACGCTGTAAAGAAGCGCGACGACTCCCGCGACATGCGGTGACGCCATCGATGTGCCCGTCAACGACCCGTAAGAGTCGGCATTCGGAACGTACGTCGCCTGAATGTCCACGCCCGGAGCGCCGACGTCGAGCCAGGCGCCGTAGTTCGAGCTGCTGTAGCGGTTGTCGCGGCGGTTGACGGCCATCACGGCGAGGACGGGGTCGTACGCGGCAGGGTAGAACGGCTGATCGGTGTCGCCGTTGCCGGCCGCGGCGACGATCGTCATGCCGCGGGCGTAGGCGTACTCGACCGCTTCGGCGAGGCCTGCGCTTCCCGAGTACCCGCCGCCGCTGTAGTTGAGCAGCGTGGCGCCGTTGTCCACCGCGTAGTAGACGGCCAGTTCGATCGCCTCCCACGTTCCGCCGCCGGTGTCACTGAAGACCTTCAGAGGCATGACGGTGACGTTTCCCGCGACGCCCGCGATGCCTTTGTCGTTGGCGAGGCGGGCGGCGGCCGTCCCGGCGACGTGCGTGCCGTGACCGTGAACGTCGTCCAGCGTGGCGTCGTCGTTGTAGAAGTCGTACCCGCGGGCGTCGTCCACGTAACCGTTGCCGTCATCATCCACGCCGTTGTCGGCGATTTCATCCACGTTGGTCCAGGCGAAGTGCTCCTGCAGATCCTGATGCCCGAAGTTCAGGCCGGTGTCCGCAACGGCAAGCACGACCCTCGCGCTGCCGCCGGCGGTAATGTCCCAAGCCGCTTCACAGCCGATCCGCTGCGGTCCGTATTGCTGGGCGTACATCGGGTCGGCCGGAACGGCGGCGGTGTGCGTGCGCCCGTTAGGCTCCGCCCAGGTGACCCCGGGAATCCCCGCGACGCGGGCGGCCGCAGCCGTCACATCCGCCGCAGGGTCGATGCGAAGGCGGCGACGCAGGGCGAGCGGATGCGCCGAGACGGGCACATTGCCGCGGGCGACGCTTTGCGCCGGATGCGCGTACGCCTCCCAGCGAATGAATTCGGGCAGGACCGCGGCGACATCCGCGAGCCTCGCCTCGTCCGGGATTTCGTCAAAGCGCACGAGAATCTCGCCGGGAACCGGATCGAGCGTCAGAGAGGCGGTCCGCGACGGGCGTCCTTCGTGGGCGGCGAGCGTTGAAAGGGGATGAAGAAGCGAAGGAGCAAGCCCCGCCGCAACGACGGTCCACGCTCCCGCGCGCACAGCCACGCCCCGTCTCCGAGAGATCATCTTTCCCCGTTCCTCCCAGAAAAGGTCATCGCGGGCGCTGACAACGACCTCCGCCGCCCGTCGTTAAGGCGAGGGCGGTGAAGGGACGTTGGTCCCGGTGATCCTGAGTATTCTTAGGCGCGCCGGACGGGCTTGTACAGGAGTCGCCGGGTCGCAACCGGTTCGACCGGCCTTGGCGCGCGGTATTATCAGTTATCCGGGCTGTCTTGCGGGAGGGAGAGGTCATGCAACGACCGAAGCGTTGGATCCGGGGAGTCGTCATTTTCGTCGCCGCGGTGATGACGCTCGGGGTGGTCGGCCTGTTGCTTTTCTCGGTGACGACGACGGGCGGCTGGGAGCGGTATCAGGAGGAGGTGCGGGCGCGCGGCGAGCCGCTGACCTTCGAGGAGATCGAGGCCTCGCTGCCCGCCATCCCGGATGAGAAGAACTCGGCGCTGATCCTCGACGAACTGGCGCCGGCGCTGGAAGCGATCGCGCAGGAGGCCAAGGAAAAGGGCGTCTACATCCTTTCCGACAACAAGCTCGACCTGTTTCGGGGGGTGGATCCTGAGCGGATCGACGCGTCGCGCAAGTTCTGCGCGGAGCATGCGGAGACGTTGAAGCGACTCGTCGCCGTCATTGATCGACCGGAGGGACGGTGGCGGATTAACCCGACCGCTGCGGTCGACCCGACGATGCAGCTCGATCTCCCGGGCAGCCAGGTGTCGCGGTCGGCCTCGAAGCTCGTCGCGCTCGACGGGGCATTGAAGGCGATCGACGGGCAAACCGAGGGCGTCGCCGAGAGCATTCAATTGCAGTGGCGGATCGCTGATGCGAACAAGTACACGCCCTCGACGATTGCGGCGCTGATCCGCACCGCGGCGGATGCGCTGGCGTTGGATACGATCGAGCGCGGACTGCGGGTCGGCCAGTTTGACCTTGATGATCTCCAGGTGTTCGAGCAAACGCTCGCCCGACGCGCGGAAGAGGATCGGTTCCGCCTGGCGCTGCTGGGCGAGCGTGCCTTCCTGACCGGCATGCTGGACTGGGTCGTGAGCCGGAAGTTTGATCCGGGAAAGGCGGATCCGAGCGAGGTTGCTGTGCGGAGCGGGTTTACGCCGCAGTTCATCTACCGTCGCAACCAGCACAGCATCGGCCTGATGATCGACCCCCTGCTGGAAGCCAGCGCCAACCCGGAAAGACTCTGGGAGTGCGCGGCACAGGCGGATGAACGAGTGCAGGAACTCGGATCGCTGGACTTCCTGGCGAAGACGTTCTACCCCTCGCTGTCGCGGGCCTGCGAGTTGAACGCCCGGATCATCCTGTCGATGCAGATGATGCGCGCCGCGATCGCCGCCGAACGCTTCCGCATTGAGAAGGGGCGGTTGCCGGAAAGCTGGGACGATCTCGTGCCGGGCTACCTGCTGGCGGCGCCGATCGACATGTACGACGGGCGGCTGGTGCGCCTCAAGGCGACGGACGAGGGGATCGTCATCTACTCTGTCGGCGAGAACCGCGTCGATGACGGGGGCAGCGTCGCTGCGCCGAAGGAGCGGGGCCGGGTGCTCGATATCGGTTACCGCCTCGTGCGGCCGGAGTTGCGCACGCTCAAGATTGTCGCCGAAGAAAGCGTGGACGGCGCGGAGACTTCAACGCCGGCGCCGGAGTAACGTTCCACGGCGCAGAACCCGGTCTGGGTTCTCGACTTCGCATTGCATCCCGGGTCGCACGTTCGCGCGGGCTGAAGCCTGCGGTTCAGGAAGGCGCGGGAGTCAGGGTTGCATCGCGGCGGCGTCGATGTTGAACGCGAGCTTCGCCAGGACGGGGCGCTGGAAGGTCCACGTCTGCCGGGCGTGTTCGAGCATTGTCCGCACGCTCGGCCGCACGACCCCGTCGAAGCGGCGCTTGCCGTTGCAGATCAGCGTCACCGGCTTGGTCAGGTCGACCAGCCCCGGCGACAGCAACACCTCGATCCGGTCGCAGTGCGTCACTTCCAGCGTGATCGTCTGACCCTCGATCCGCCCCGACATCGACGCGAGCTTTTCCTTCAGAACGCTCGTGATGTACGTCTCGGCATCCGACGCCGGACCGGGCAGGATCGACAACTGAGGGTGCGTCCAGACTTCGCCGAGAAAACGCGCTTGAACGAGCCAGCCGCTCTTGCCTTGCTGCGGGTGACGGAAACGGTGGATCAGGGTTTTCGCCGGCGCCGGCCGGCGGGCGTTGAAGAACGCTCTGAGCGCGGCCGGGGCGTGCGTCCGCTGCCCGCGATCCGCATCAGCCGGCCACTCCGTTCCGCTGAAGCGAACTCTCCCGCCCGGCCAGTCCCTTATCGCGCGGTTGTGAGCCGCCACGGCGGTGTCTCGACGGACAAGGATTCCCCCTTCCGGGTGCGGCTCGTCGGGCAGGTCCGCGGAAGCCCGCCAGCCCGAAAGGACAGGCAGGTCCGGAATATTCTCGAAGAGCAGCGGAATAAGCTGTGTCGCGCAGGGGAGGCGCGGGTAGCCGTCCTCGACAAGCAGACCGGCGAAGGCGTCCGGGTGCGCAAGCGCCCACCGCCACGCCGCGTCGCCGCCGACGCCCGCGCCGAGCAGGTAAACGCGGTCTTCGTCCACGTGGACGCGCCGGCGAAACTCGGCGAGCAGGCGCTCGACGACCGCCGCTTCCTCGCCCGGCGCATCAAAGGTCGCCTCCGGAACGTCTTCAAGGCTGATGATGACGGCGGGCGGGTCACACAGCGCGGCGAGTTGATCCCGCGGCAGGGTCGCGCACGGCGCTGCACCGCCTTCATCGGGCAGGACGATCATCAGCGGATGCGAGCGCTCAGGGTCATAGGCCGGGGGTACGAAGACGGAGCCGCGGATCGGGCGGCTCCAGCCGGCCTCGACTTCGATCGCGGACGCGCCTTCGTTGAGATTGATCCAGAGTTTCAGTTTCGACAACTCCGCCGCGACGGCGTCGGGGGCGGCGCCGGATTCCTCGATCCCGGCGAGGGCGTCGAACCGCTCCTGTGCGGAAGCGGCCTTGAAGTAACGTGTGAGTCGCTCCGCCAGCGTCGGCGCATCCTCGTTCTGCGCGTCGGCGCGCGGCGGTGCGGCCAGCGTGAGCACCCCCGCAAGCGTCGTCGCGGCCGCGCAAAGGCCGCGCGTTCCGCATCTTCGGACGACGCGCGGCGCACGCTCCCTGTCCGAGCTTTTGAACCTCATGCCGGATCCTTGTACCCCGCAGACCGGACGGCGGTCGCGGGACCGGACCGGGGCGTGATTGCCGGACCGACACAATCGGACATTTTTTCTGAACGCCGCGGTTGACACGCCTCCTACCGTGGTAGTAGGATTCCTCCTACCGATGTAGGACGTCCGGTTCGGGGCGGCGGGCGTCCGGTTTGACGAGACACACATGTCAGAAACCGGGATTGAACTGGGTGCGGCGGAACTGGAGATCCTGCGGGCGTTGTGGGACGTCGGTCCCGCGACGGTCCGGCAGGTGATGAACCACCTTCATGAGCGAGGCCGGGATCTCGCGTACACGACCGTGCAGACGATGCTCACCCGCCTCGAGCAGAAGGGCTTCGCGGTCAGCAACAAGGCGGACCTCGCTTACGTTTACCGGGCGCGGGTGAGCCGGGAGCGGATGAGCCGGTCGCGTTTGAGAGTACTGGCGCATCAGCTTTATGACGGATCGGCCGGACCGCTGGTGCTTCAGTTGGTGCGCAGCGAGCGCCTGACGCCTCAGGAGCTTGCGGAGCTGCAGACGCTGATCGAGCGGCTCGACGGGAAGGACCGCAACACGGGTCGTCAGCGGAGGTAGATCATGCCGGCGTGGGCGGCGTCAACCGCGGATGCGATGTGGACCGGGGCGTTAAGCGCGATGCCGCTGGCGGCGCTGGTCGCGGTTCTTTGCCGGGTGCTCCCCTGCCGCCCGGCGACGCGTCACTTCATCTGGTTGATCGTGCTGCTGCGCTTCCTGAGTCCTTTTGTGACGAGTCCCGTCGTTGCTCCGTCGCCGTCGGACGCCGCGGCGTCCACCCCTGGCATCGAACCGGATGACCGTCCCGTGCCCGAGCGCCCGACCCCCTCAGGTTCCGATGACGGCGGTTTGCCTTCGGCGGCGATGCCGTCGGATCGAATTCGTCGGGAATCGTCGGAACCTGACCGGTTCCCCTCGACCGGACCGTCTGTTGATCGAAATATGCCCTCGTCCGAGTCGTTCCGTCGCGCGACGTTGGAGGCGTGGCGCGGAGCGGATGAGAATAACTCCCCCGCCGGGCCGCGTGTTCAGGACCCGCTCGCCCCGGCACCGGACTCCGGCGGGGGGTTTTTCTCATCCGCTCATCCTATCACGCCAGTGCAGGATCCGTATCCCCCCCCGCCACATTTATCAGTTGATTTTTCTCGCATCGACTTCAGCCCGGTTGTTGCGGGCGCTGAAACTCCGGAGCGTCTCGATGCCCTCGACCTTTCCCGGTGGTCCCCGCCAACGATGCGTGCGCGTGATTCAGCACGACCGGCGGCAATCGACGCGCTGCACCGACTGCATTCCGATCCAGCGATGTCCGCCTCTCCTGGAGGGGCTGACGCGGCTGGTGCGTCCGGCGTGGCGGCCTCGCCCGTGACGCGCGACCTGGCGCCGATCCCGAGTTGGACCGGCGACGTCGTTGATCGGGTCGAGCCGTGGGTGGCGAAATCCCGTCCTTACGTGGCGAGCGCCGTGCGTCTGCGGGACGCCTTGTACGCGGTCCCGCGGCTGCCGGACGCGGTCTGGCTGGGCGGAGCGATGATTGTCGTCGTGCTGCTGTGGATGCGGCTGGTGTGGTGCGCGAGCGTGTTGCGCAATGCGCGTCCCGCGCCGGCGGCGATTGCGGCGTGGGTGGGCAAGTCGGCGCAGCGCGTCGGGCTTTCGCGGTCGCCTGAGGTTTACTTCGTGGACGGATCGCTGTCTCCGATGATTTTGTGCTGGCGCACGCCGCGGCTTTTGATGCCGTCGGCATTGTGGCGTGAGCTGGACGCGGTGGGGCGTCAGGCGGTGGTGTTTCACGAGCTGGCGCATCTGAAGCGTCGGGATCACTGGGTGATGTGGCTGGAGACGCTGCTCGGGGCGGCGTACTGGTGGAACCCGGTGGTGTGGTGGGCGCGACGGCGGCTTCATGACGAGGCGGAGTTGTGTTGCGACGCGTGGGTGACGCACCTGCTTCCGCAGGGGCGTCGGGCGTACGCGGAGTCGCTGCTGAAGGCGCGGCGGAGCATGAACGGATCGAACAACCCCGTGCCCGGGTTGGGCGTGGGGGTGATGTCGGGGCGGGCGAGCAGTCTTGCAAGGAGAATTCGCATGATCATGACCGAACGAACAAGGCCGCGTCTGTCGGCGCAGGGCGTCGCGCTGGGCGCGATGCTGGCGGTGGGGGCGTGGATGGCGTCGCCCGCGGCGTCGTGTCCTCCGGATGAGAAGGTCAAGGCTGAAAAGACGTCGGCACGGGCGCCGGTTGCGTTGACCGTGCTGACACCCGCGGGGGAGGCGATCACGTGCCAGCCGAGCGTTCCCGCTCCGGAGGGGGCGACGTGCGCGCCGGCGCAGCTTTCGGTTCCGGTGCGGACCGGTCCGTCGCCGCTGATGTACACGTCGGCGCCGTCCGCGCCATCGGCGATGACCCTGGCCGCTCCCACGGCGCCTGCGCTGCTGGTGACGACGGCGCCTGTCGCTGATGACCGAGACCTGGAGGCGCGACTTCGCCGGCTCGAAGATCAATTGCGCCGGCTGGAGGAGCAGCTCACGAGACTTTCGCCTCACGGTGCGGACTTGCGCGCGGCGACGCACAGCCACCTCGGAGGGCTCCTGGCGCAGTCCGCGGCGTCCAAGGCCGATGTAGCCGAGCTGGTCGAAGCGGCGGTGGAGCAAGCCCAGGCGGTTGAGAATGATCCCGTCCGCGCCAGAGCGGTCCGCGACGCGATCGTGCAGGCGCGTGAACTCGGGCTGGCCGGGCGCGCCGTGGAAGCGCGGAATCTGCTTGCAGATCAGGTCGTGTCCGCGGATGCGGATTCCGGGCAGGAGATCGCCTGCACGTACACACTCCCTGCCGGAAAGTTGAAAGCGTTGACGGAACTGATGATCCGGGACGACGTTCCGGTCCGGGTTTCGCCGGGCGGGGACACGATCACGGTACACGGAACGCGCCGCCAGCACGAGATCTTTCAGGCGTTCCTGCGGCTGATCCACCCGGACGGCTCGTTCAACGCCCCGTCGCCCGCGCGGGGGGCTCGCGGGTCGGCGGGCGCCGGCGCCGCGGCGCTTCCTTCCGGAGCGGCGTCGGGCAAGGGGACGTCAAGCGATCGCGCGGCCGCCGAAATGATGGCGGAGGAGATCCAGCGGCATCAGGCGATGCATGACGCCGCGGAAAAGGAACGCGCGGTCATTGAGCAGCAGATGAAAGAGCTTCAGTCGCGCAGCCGGGAGCGCGAGCGCGAGGCGCGGACGATCGAGCGTGAGGCGGAGGAGTTGCGTCGTCACGCCGAAGACGTCCGGTCCGAGGCGGAGCGCCTTGAGGAAGACGCCCAGCGCCGCAGAGCGGTGGAGGAGGCGCGCCAGATCGAGCGCCAGGCTGACGAGTTGACGGAGCGCGCCAACGTGATGCGTGATGAGGCCGAGGGCGTCGAGCGCGAGGCGCAGATTCTCGAGCGCGAAGTGCTCGCCCTGCGGGAGCAGTCGCGGACGTCGAAGGACCGTCTGCGCGAGCTTTCGAGCAGCCGGTAGGGCGTGGAGCGGAGACGGACTTATCCGGCGGCGCCGTGCCCGCCGGGGCGCTCGTCGCACATTCCGGGCGACGGTCCCCGCGGGCACGGCAATGCGGTCCTCGTATTCGGTCATGCCGGTCTGAAGTTCGCACGATCCCGCGGGGTTCCGGGCTGATTCTCATTCAGGGGTGGACAACGACGCTGCTTCAATACGTCCGAAACAGGGCGGAACAACAACGCTTCCTTGCGGGCGCGGTTCGGTTTTGAAACAGCGTCTTTCGGGGGCTTGCGCAGATTGCGAGGCGATGCATGATGCGGTCAACGTGGTGCGCGAGGACGTCGGCGGGTTGCGTTCTATCCTCGTTTTGCGCAGCGGCGGCGCTGGTTGCCGCGCCTTTCTCCGCACAGGGAGCGCAGGAAACCGGCGTCGCGGCAGGCGACCCGGCGCAGCGGTCGCTGAACGCCGCCAACGGATTGCTCTCCCGTGGTCTGAATGAACTGGCCGAAGCGGAATACCGGGCTTTTCTGTCCGCGCACGGCGCGCACCCGCAGGCTGCGCAGGCTCGTTACGGACTGGGCGTCAGCCTTTACCGACAGAACAAGCCTGAGGTTGCGGCGACGGAGCTTGCGCCGCTTTCCGCGGTGGACGGGTTCGAGTTCGCCGCTGAGGCGGCGGCCTTGCTGGGGCAGTGCCTGATGCTTGCGGGAAAGCCCGCGGAGGCTGAGGCGGCTTACGCGCGCGTCCTTGAACGCTTTGCGGGTCACGACCTCGCGGACGACGCGGCGGGGGGTCGCGTCGAGGCGCTTTATGCGTTGGGCCGGGATGAAGACGCGCTGCGGCAGGCCGCGGGGTTCGAGACGCAGTGGGCGGAAAGTCCTTTGCGTGAGCGGGCGGAGTACTTCGCCGCGCTTGCTCAGGTTCGTCGCGGGGAGGATGTGAAAGCGGCGGCACGCCTGCGCTCGATGATTGCGCGGTTTCCGAAGGGCGCGCTTCTCGGGCAGACGCGACTTCTTCTGGCACAGGCGTCGCAGCGGACGGGCGATCTGGCGGCGGCTCGTGATCAGTATGAGCAGTTGCTTCAGGACAAGTCCTCCCCCGCCGCGGCGGACGCCCTGCTGGGGCTGGGGCAAGTGCATTATCTCGAGGGTGACCCGCAGAAGGCCGGCCCGCCGCTGGACCAGCTCCTGAAGCGCTTCCCGGACAGCGAACTGGCGCCCGCGGCGCAGCTTTACCGGGGGCTGACCTGGTTCGCGCAGGAGAAGTTCGATCGCGCCGTCGAGAGTTTCGATCGCGTGCCGGCGTCGTCCGAGGAGTACGCGGACGACGCCGCGTACTGGACCGCGAAAACCGCCCTGCGACAGGGCGAGGCGCAGGAGGCCGCGCAACGCCTGACGAAAGCGCTGAAGGAATTCCCGAAGTCGTCGCTGCGCCCTGAGATGACGTACGACCGGGCGGTCGCGTTCGCGCAGGCGAAGGAGCTTGCGGAAGCCCGGCAAGCCGCGGAGAGCTTTCTCAAAGAGTTCGCCGATCACGCTCTCGCCGCGGACGCGACGTTACTTGTCGCGTCGGTCCTTCATCAGGCCGGCGAGTATGACGCGAGCCTTGCGGCGTGCGCCGAGTTCAGCCGGCGCTTCAAGGATCATCCGTCCGCGGCGGGCGCGGCGTTCCTGATCGCCGAGAATGAGTTTCTCGCCGGCCGTTTTGAGCGCGCGGAGAAGTCTTACCGCGCTTTTCTTGATGCGTTTCCGCAGGATGCGCGGGGCGCGGACGCGCGGCATCGGCGGGGGCTGGCGCTGTTCCGTCTCGAGCGCTTCGAGGAGGCGGAGGCGCTGCTGACGGAGTCAGTCCCGGGGCCAGGGACGGGCGGCGGCAACGTGTCCTTGTTGGCGCTGGGCGAGATGGCCAGCCAGCGGTCGGACTGGAAGGGCGCCGAGTCACGTTTTCGGGAGTACCTGAAGGGCAAGCCGCAAGGGCCGTCGGCGGAGGACGCGACCTTGAAGCTCGGTCTGGCTTTGCAGAAACAGTCGCGGTTCGAGGAGGCGGCGGCGGTTTACGACGACCTGCTCCGTCGCTTTGAGGGCGGGCGTCACCGGGTTCAGGCGTTGTTCGAGCGCGGTCAATGTTACACGTCATTGAACCGGCGCGAGGACGCGGTCAAGAGCTTCGATCGCGTCGTGCGGGAAGGCGGCGACGCTCCGCTGGTCGCGTATGCGCTTCAGCATCTGGCGGCGGCGAAGCTCGCGGATCAGCAACCGAAGGACGCGGCGGGTCTTTTTCTTCAGGCCGCGCAACGCACCACGGATGCGCCGCTGAAAGCCTCGGCGACGCTTCAGGCCGCCGGCGCGCTGATGTCCGCCGGCGCCTACGAGGAGGCGGAGGGCGTGTTGAGTTCGTTCGTGAAGGCGTTTCCGGATCACGAGTTGGCGCCGAGGGCGTCGGCACAACGCGCGCTGGCGCTCGCCCGGCTGGACCGGCGGGTCGAGGCGTTGAAGGCGATCGAGCGTGCGTTGCGCGAAGGCGGCGCGGTTCTGGACGCCGCGACACGGTCCGCGCTGAGGTATGAGCAGGCGTGGTGCCTGCGCGGGGAGTCGCGCCTTGACGACGCGATCGCGGCATATCAGTCGCTGATCCGCGACGGCGGGGATGCGGGAACGATCGCGCGGGCGCGTCTTGAAGCCGGGGAGTTGTCGGCGGAGCGAGGAGATTTCGAGGCGGCGGCCGGATTGCTGCGCCCGCTCCTGACGGAGGCTCGCACGCAAGCCCGGGACATCCCCTCCGACGTCTTCGAGGCCTCGCTTTATCGGCTTGGCGTCTGCGAGCACAAACTGTCCCGGTATGAGGACTCAGCCGCGGCGCTGTCGCTGATGATCGAGTCTTATCCGAAGAGTCGGTTGACGGCGTCCGCCCTGTTTTTCTGCGGGGACGCGGAAGCGCGGCTGGGCCGTCACGACGCGGCCTGTCGGCGATTTGAGGCGCTGGTCGAGTCGTCTCCGAAGGATCCCGCGGCCGAACCCGCGCTGCTTCGCCTCGGAGAGTCGCTGGCGGCGGTGCAGCGCTGGGGAAAAAGCGAGCAGGCGTTCGCCGACTACCTCGATCGATACCCGCAGGGCGCGCACCGATATCAGGCGGATTTCGGCGTCGGCTGGGCGCGGGAGAACCAAGGCCGTCACGAGGAGGCGATCAAGGCTTACCGGAGGGTCGTCGAGGCGCATCAGGGTCCGACGGCGGCGCGGGCGCAGTTTCAGATCGGCGAGTGCCTTTTTTCGCAGAACAAGCTCGACGACGCGGTGCGCGAGTTTCTCAAGGTGGACATTCTTTATGCCTCGCCGGAGTGGAGCGCCGCGGCGCTTTATGAGGCGGGACAGTGTTTTGCAAAGCTCGGCAAGGCGGCCGAAGCCCGCGAGCAGTTCAGCGCCGTGGTGCAGCGGTTTTCCGACTCGAAGTGGGCGGCGTTGGCGCAGCAGCGCCTCGGAGAGGCGGGCGCTGCGGTCGCCTCCGGCCGCGACAATGAGTGACCGCACGGCGGACATCCCCTGTTTCAGATCGATCAAAGCGCCGTCCGGGGTCGGCGTGGAAGCGGAGGCAGCATCATGATGACGACGTTCGCGCAGTCGGTTCTCCTGATTCTCGGGCAGGCGGAGGGGTCCGGCGGCGGCAGCGCGCCGGCCTCAACCGCGCCGGTTGAGATTCAGTCGGTCTGGGATTTCGTGGTCAAAGGCGGGCCGCTGATGATCCCGATTGCGCTAGGCTCGCTGGCGGCGCTGACGATCATCGTCGAGCGTCTGCTGAGTCTGCGGCGCGAGAAGGTCATCCCCGCCGCGTTCGCGCGGGGGCTGCCGCCGTCGCTGGCGACGGACGCGGACCGGGCGACGGCGCTCGAGCACTGTCGGCGGCATGACAGTCCGGTCGCGCGCATTTTCGCCACCGGCGTGAAGCGGCTGCACGAACCCGTCGAGCTTCTCGAGAAGCACATCGAGGAAGCGGGGCGGCGCGAGGTGGTGAAACTTCAGAAGTACCTCCGCGGGTTGTCGGTCGTGGCGGCGATCGCTCCGCTGCTGGGTCTGCTGGGGACGATCTTCGGCATGATCGACGCCTTTCAGACGGTGGCGGTCAGCGCCGAGGCGCTGGGCAAGACGGAGTTGCTGGCGTCAGGGATTTATGAGGCGATGATCACGACGGCGGCGGGCCTGCTCGTCGCGATCCCGTCGATGCTCGGCTACCACCTGATTTCGATGCGCATCGACCGGCTGGTCGGGGAGATGGACCGGCTGACCGTCGAATTCCTCGAGGCCCACGGCCCGAAACCGGGCGCCTGGCCGGCGCGGACCGTCGAAACCGCCCGCGTCGAGGGCAACGGACGCCCGGATCACCCGGCGGAAGCGCCGTCGCGCGGGAGGATCGAGGCGGTCGCCGTCGAGGCCGCCTCTTGATGAGGGACGTTGATTGCGGTCTTGAACGACTTTCGGAGATACGATCATGCTCATTCAAGCGGAACAGGCGCGGCATCACCCCGCGTTGGACCTGACGCCGGTCATCGACATGGTGTTTCTGCTGCTGATCTTCTTCCTCGCGGCGACGACGTTTCAGCAGGAGGAGCGGGAAATGAAGATCGCCCTGCCTCATGCGTCATCCTCCGGTCCGATCAGCGCCGCGCTGCGCGAGCTGATCATCAACGTGGACGACGACGGGTCGATCCTCGTGGGAGGGCGGACGATCGGCGCCGAGGACTTGCGGACGTTGGTCGCTGAACTCGTCGAGGCGAACCCGGCGCAGAAGGTCACGGTGCGCGGGGATCGGGCGGCCGCTTACGCCCACGTCGTCGCGGTCCTCGACATCTGCAAGCAGGCGGGGATTCAGGAGCCTTATCTGGACACGGTGCTGGGCGGGTGAGATCGAGGGTTGGTCGACCGCTGCGCTGGAGGTCCGGCATGACGCGGGAGGAAGGCGACGATGACGCGGAGCAAGGGTGGAGGCCGGGGGTGGCGGCTGGGCGTTGCGGGGGCGGTGCTGGCGACGGTGATCGTCGTCGTGGTTCTGAGCGGACCGCGGGCTCGGTTTTTTTACACGGATGCGGACACGATCCGTGAACCCGCCGAAAGCGCAGCCCTGCGCGATGTTCTCTGGCAACCGCCGACTCCGCTTCCCTCGCTCATCAATCTGCACGGCGACGAGTATGAGCCTCGCGTCAGTCCGGACGGCCTGACGCTTTATTTCGTTCGCGGAAAACCCGGTGAGAACGCGGACATCTTCGTCGCCTCGCGCACACCGGACGGCTGGGCTGACCCGCAGCCCCTCGTCGAACTGAACACGCCGGACGACGAGCTGGGGCCCGCGCCGACGACGGACGGGAAGGCGCTGTACTTTTACAGCAACCGCCCCGGCGGTCGCGGCGGATACGACCTCTGGATGACGCGGCGTGGCGGGAGCGGCTGGCAGGAGCCGATCAACCTCGGCAGCCGTATCAACACCGAGTTCAATGAATACGGCGTCGCGCCCTCGCCTGACGGCCGGACTTTGTATTTCGCGTCGAACCGGCCGGCGCCGGGCGAGACGGTCGTCGAGACCGCGGATGCGTGGAAGGCGACCTTGCGCGAGGCGTTCTACCGTCGTCCTTATGATCTTTACTCGGCGCATCTCGACGACGACGGCGCGGCTTCAACCGTCGCTCCGCTCTCCGTCCTCAACACGCCGCACAGCGAGGGCGCTCCCTGCGTCAGCCCGGTGGGCGACTTTCTTTATTTCGCGTCGGACCGGCCGGCGGGGCTGGGGGGGTTCGATCTTTACCGCGCCCGGATTGTCGCGGGCGTCGTTCAGGCGCCCGAGTCTCTCGGAGCGACGATCAACAGCGCGTCGAACGATCTTGATCCGGCGCTGTCGCTCGGGGGATTTGCCCTGATGTTCAGCTCCGACCGGCTGCTGGACGGCGCGGCGCCCGATCCGGCGCAGGATTACCACCTTTTTGCGACCGCTTCGCGGGAGGTTTTCCGGCAGTCGGAACCCGTCGACGGCGGGTTTCCGTGGGCGGCGTTCTGGCGGGAAATCTGGCCGAATCTGCTCTGGTTGCTGCTGGGGTTGCTCGCGCTGCTTCTGCTGTTGCGGCTCTTCAAGGCGGCGCGTGACCGTCAGCTCAGTCTGCTGGCGCGGTGTCTGCTTGCTTCTCTTTTTGCGCACCTTCTGATCTTCATGCTGATGACGTTCTGGAACGTCACCGCAGCCGTGGCGGACGTCTTTCGCGGACGCGGTTCGGTGAAGGTGTCCCTGGCGCCGAGCGTTGGGGCAGACGATCTTTTTTCGCAGGTCCGAGGCGAACTGGTGTCAGTGTCGCTGCCGGATGCCGAAGCGGAAGCGTCTCAGAAGGAATTCGTCGAACTGGCGTCGCTCGCGCCTCGGTTCGAGCCGCCGGCGATCGCTCAGCGGATCGAGCTTCCCGCACCGGCGACGCTCGAAGCCGTCATGCCGCCCGACGGCGTGTCTGCTGCTCAACCGCCCGCCACGACGATGACGCCGCCTGAGGCGCCGGACCTGTCTGCGGAACTGGACGTGACGACCCCGGCGACGCCCGCGGCAGCCGCGACAGCGGAATCCGCGCCGTCAGCCCCTCCCGTGCTTGCGCAGTCTTCCGCACGTCGCGCCGAAGCGCCCCGGATCGAGCCGCTGGCGGCGCCCGCGCCGGCGCCCGCGGTCAAGGCCGACCTGGTGCTTCCGGATCAGGCGTCGACAGGCTCCTCCCCGGTCTCGACGACCCCGCGCGACGTCGCCGACCCGCGCCTTCCGCGGTCGGTGGCGCGCACGCCGAGCGCCGAACCTCCGGCGTCTCCGCTGCTGCAACCTCTTGCGCCGCGCATGACGCCGGGCGCGCTGACCGTCAACGAACCGGCGGTCGCCGATCCGACCGCAGTCCCGATGAACGCCACCCGGGCAAGCGCGACGGCCCCGGCACTGACTTCCGCCGATCCGATCCCGTCTCAACCGGCATCGACAAGCCCGCAGTTGCGGATCGAACCGGAAGCGCTTGCCCGTGCGCCGCGCTTTTCCGACGCGGCACTGCCGGTTACGGAAGCGCCGCGGACTTCGCCGTCGGAGCCGCTTCAGGTTCCCGGTGAACCCGCGCCGGCACTGGCCGTCCGGACCCCGCGTCAGCAGACGCCCTTGCCGGCTGCAACCGAGGCGGACGCTCCTGCGGCGTCGGCCGAGGCTCACATCGTTGAACCGGCCTCGCGTCGAGCCGCGGATGTGCCGACCGTGCTTTCCGAAATCCTGACCCCCGAGGCGCCCGAATTCACCGCGCGCCTTGAGGCCGCCGTCGTTATTGAGCCGATGCCTCTGACCGGCATCGCGCCCTCGACTGCGATGCCGCGCCCCGAGCCGCTCCCGACGACTCGTCCCGCACCGGATATCCCGTCCGTCGCGCAGATGAACATCTCGCTCCCGCAGGCTGATCCTTCGATCGAAATCCCCGGCAGGACCGCGCCGCCCGAGCCGGTGGGGCGCATTCAAGGGAAGGTCCGCGACGCCGGAACCGGGGAGCCGCTGTCAGGGGCGACGGTTCAGTTGGACCTCGTTGACGGACCGTCGATCCTGACGACCACGGACGGCGAGGGGCGCTACGAGATGTCGTTGCCGCCGATGCCGGAACATTTCGCCATGTCGGCGTCGCTTCCGGGTTACGCCCCCACCTCGCAGAACGTTCCGGCGCGGCGGCTGCGGCGCGGCGTGCTCGCCGTCGATTTCGCTCTCGAGCCTCTCACGGCGGACGTGCTCGCGATGGACGCCACGCCCGACGTGCATCACCTCGGCAACGACATGTTCGAGGGCGCGATCAACAGCCAGTTCCAGCGCCGCGCTCAAGGCGAGTCCTTCGTCGCCCAGTTCGTCATCGAGGCCGGTCGTCTCGGCGCGGCGGCGGTCGATGCCGAGATCAGCATGTTGGCGAAAGGCGTTCAGTGTCCGCCCCGGATCGAGATCAACGGACAGCGCCTCCGGTATACTTTCGAGGAGTCGCCGTCGGACGGGAGCTTCGGCCCCTTCCGGGCGCGCTTCGACGTCGGTCTGCTCGTTGAGGGGGTCAACACGATCGGCGTCCGAACGACGGCCTGCCGGGGCGATCTGGATGACTTCGAGTTTGTGAACGTGCAGGTCCGGCTGGTGGAGGGCGGATAAGTTCCGCGCGCGGATCCCGCGAGGACGCCGAACGCATCGCCGCGATCCTGGTCAGCGCCGCTGAGCGGACTCGCGCCACCCGGTGTACATCGTCATTGCGAAATGCGTGACGGCGAGCAGGGCGAACACCGTGATGGCGGCGATCACCGCGCCGCATTGCAGCGCCTCGCGGAGCGATCCGCGCCGCAGGTGTTCAACCAGCGCCTCGTCGCCGCGAATCAGATGCCAGACCAGGAACGTCGCCAGCGGCAGCGACACCAGCCCGTAAGGGTAGGCGACGAAGATGAAATACAACGTTCGCAGGACGCGGCGTCCCAGGGACGTCCGCGCCGGACACGAACTCGTGGACGGCGGAGCATTCATGACTCCGCTCCTTTCCGCCCGCTCACGCCGGCATCGCAAGGGCGGCCCTCGCTGCCCTGCCGGACGAGAGATGCCGGGCTGAATCCCGAACCTCGCCGAGGCCTTCCCGCGGCGAACCCGTCCCGACCGACGAAAGCTGCACGCACCGTGCCAGTCTGCGTTGAAACCGGGGTGTCCGGGGGTAGGCCCGGGCGCCTGAAGCGCCTCCTGCGCAGAATCCCGCCTGACGCTCGCCGCACGGGGCGCGTCCGTGCCGGCGCCGGTCGCCTACTCCTGAAACCGCGGACCGGGTAAACTGGCTACCGTGGGGGCGACGGCGCGTCGGGATGCGCCCCGCGGCGTCGTCCGGGAGGGCAGCGATGATTCGTCAGCTTGCCGGACACCTCTCGCATCACCTGACGCGCCTGCTGGGCGGTCTGCCGACATCGGCGCCCGTGCCTCTCTCAAAGCGTGTGCTTGCCGGTGCGGCGGCCGTCTTGATCCTCGTGGTCGCCGTCCTCCTGTATTCCTGGCGGTCGGGCGGCGGCGATCAGACGGTTTCCCGCGAATTCGGAGCCGTGCTGCGGTGCATGAAGTGCGGACACACCGTCGTCCGCTCGCTCGACGTGGCCGATGCGCCGCCGTTTTCGTGCAGGGATTGCGGCGCGCAAGAGGCGTGGTTCCTCAAAAAGTGTCATGCTTGCGGAGAGCTTTTTCTTCCGCCGCTGGAGGGCGATCCGCCGCGCCAGCCGATGATCCCCGCCTGCACCCGTTGCGGCAGCCAGGCCACCGGCGCCGCCTCAACCAAGGAAGCGCCATGAAACCTCGAATCCTCCGCCCGTTCCGGTCCGCCGGTCTCCCGGCGTTCACGCTGATTGAACTGCTGGTCGTCATCGCGATCATCGCCCTGCTGATCTCGATCCTGCTGCCGTCGCTTCAGAACGCCCGGGAGCAGGCGAAGGCCGTCGCCTGCGGACAGAACCTCCACCAGATCGGACTCGGCCTCCAGTATGCATTCGACGAGCACCAGGCCTACCCGAAGTGGGACGACGGCTCGACCGCCGGATCGCCCGG
The DNA here is from genome assembly GCA_022072505.1 of Phycisphaerae bacterium. GTDB lineage: Bacteria > Planctomycetota > Phycisphaerae > UBA1845 > UBA1845 > JABWBH01. The sequence goes on along the minus strand of JAJVHU010000036.1, from coordinate 51,402 downwards.
GCACAACCGGATCATGTCCACCTGGATCGACGTGCTTTACGTCAACCGTTACATCGACACGTGGGACATCGGGTACTGCGAGAAGGACGCCCGTCCGGACCCGGTGAACATCGCCCGCGGGACGTCGTGGAACTTCAACTACCCGACGCCGCTGGGCGGCGGACGCGGCGCGGATTACAGCTACGGCATCGCCGTCCCGCTGTCCTCCTGGGGCGGGAAAACCGCCGACATGGATTTCGAGCGGGAGCAATTCGACGGCAACCGCATCCTCGCCGCCGACGGATGGTGGACGTGGATGCACGGCCTCAGCGCGCACGCCCTCGACGGCGTCGGTTTCGACTACCCGTACTGGGGCTCGAACACCGTCGGCTACCGCCACGGCAACCGCGCCTCCCCCGCCGCCAACCTCCTGCTCCGCGACGGCAGCGTGCGCAAGCTCACGGTGCGGACGTCCGACCGCTACGCCAACGGCGACCTCCGCGGCGTCCGCCCCGACACCGAGTTCTTCTGGCGCCAGCGCGAGCACACCAACATCGGCTACGCCGGCCCCCACAACGCGACCACCATCGACGAGCAGCCCTTCGAAGGCGGCAACAACCGCTACCCGGAAAGCACGACGTATGAGTGGCCGGACCCGCTCGACCCGGACTACTTCACCTCGGAAAACCTCTGGCCGCAGGAGGTCGCAAGGCACAAAGGCTGGACGCCCAACTGACCCGGGGGGGGCTGAACCGAGCCGCGACCGTAAGGGAGCGAGTTCCACGCCTCCCCGACGGATTGGCCAAGTGGAGACGATTCACAAGGGCAAACTTTGATCATCTCGGGCGACTCGCTCGGAATGCCTCCCCCTGCGATCGGATAGACAAGACCAAACTTATCCCGTATCCTCCAGCCCATGCCGCGAAAATCCGGCGAACATCAACGACGGCCCCACGCTCCGCGTCAACGCCTGACGCGCGTGAACGCTGACAAGCCGCACCTCTGGAAGGCGGATGTCGCCGCCTCGGTGGACCGGTTCAACCAGTGGTTCATGGAGTTCGCTCCGCAGGCGTTCCGCTCGACCCGTGTGAAAACGACCGAGCACGTCAAGGCCGCGCTCCTCGCCACGCATGATCTGCGCAACCTCGACGCGGCCACGCTTCGAGCCAACCCCAGCGCGCTCCCGACGCTCCGCATGTGTACAGCACCGCCGCTGGCGGTGGACCGCTTGGTCGGGCTTGCCAGCGCGAGCAAGTCCCTCATCGGCAGCATGGAGGAAGGCAGACTCGCCGCTCGCATGAAGGCGGAACTGCTCGACGAAAACTTGGGCAAAGTCTGCCGCGTTCTCACGAAACTGCTCGACCGCGACATATTCCCTTGACTGGACGCCGCAAAGAACCCGACCAGTCACGAGCGCGATCGCGCTTCGACGATCGTTGCCGATCGCCTGTGCAGTGCCGTCGCCAACCCGATCGTCCGCAACGCTCAGGAGCAACGCCAACTCGCCCTCGTGGGCGATTGGCTGGACAAGCGGGGATACCGGAAGCAATCCCATCCCGGTGGGAAGCCGCTCGCGGAGATGGAAGCGGGCACGTATTCGTTCCGCATGAACTTGGGCGTCGGCAAGGCCGTCAAGGTCAACATGCCCATCGACGTGGTGATTCAGCCCAAGAAGTTGCGGAGAGATCGCTTGCCCGTGCTCATCGAAGCCAAGTCGGCGGGCGACTTCACCAACACCAACAAGCGGCGTAAGGAAGAAGCGACCAAAGTCCACCAACTTCAAGCCACCTTCGGCAAGGGCGTGTGCTTTATTCTGTTCCTCTGCGGATATTTCGGCTCGGACTACCTGGGCTACGAGGCCGCCGAGGGTATCGACTGGGTGTGGGAGCATCGCATCAAAGACCTTGCGAAGCTGGGATTGTGAACCGAATGATTGCGCACCACGACATCACGACCGAAGCGCAACGCCAGTCAATCCAGACTGCGATTGATGCAACCAAGTCGGCGGCCGATCGGAACCGCCTCGGGCAGTTCGCCACGCCCAACGCCCTCGCGATCGACATCGCCCGCTTTGTCGGAACGCGGATCGGAAGACGCAAGGGCGGCATCCGTTTCGCCGATCCCGCAATTGGCTCTGGCAGCTTCTTTTCGGCGGCGCTCGCGGTTTATGGCCCCAAGCGAATCGAGAGCGCTGTCGGAGTCGAACTCGATCCTGCCTTTGCTGACGTTGCGCGCAACCTGTGGTCGCACGCGGGCCTTAAAGTCGTGCGAGGAGATTTCACTCGCGTTGTCGCCAACGGCTCGCGTCCGCCTGCCCCGAATCTCATCCTGGCCAATCCGCCCTATGTTCGCCACCACCACATGGACCGCGAGGACAAGGAGCGCCTGCAACGTCTCGCGTATCAGATGACCGGCGTCGAGGTCAACGGGCTTGCGGGGCTGTACGTCTACTTCCTGCTGCTTGCCACCGCGTGGATGGAGGACGACGGTTACGCCGCATGGCTCATCCCTTCGGAGTTCATGGACGTCAACTACGGTTCCTCGCTTAAGCGATACCTGACGGATCGCGTGACGCTCATGCGTGCCCATCGTTTCGACCCCGACGATGTTCAGTTCGGCGATGCGCTTGTGTCATCGGTCGTGCTGGTTTTCAAGAAGGCCCCGCCGCCGTCGGGCCACGCGCCCGAATTCACGTTCGGCGGCACGATGACCGACCCGCAGGCCAACAACCGGATTCCGCTGGATCGCCTGCGCGAATCCCGGAAGTGGACGGTCTACCCGAGTCATGCGAGGAATGACCGGTGCACGCTCAGCGACGGCCACGGACCGACGCTCTCCGACTTCTTCCGCATCCAGCGCGGCATCGCCACGGGCGACAACAAGTTCTTCGTCCTCGAACGCGCCGAGGCGAAGCGCCGCGGCCTTCCCGCGAGGTACGTGCGACCGATCCTGCCCAGCCCGCGCTTCCTCAAAACCACGATCATCGACAGCGACGACGACGGCTATCCGAGCATCGACCGTCAGCTTTGCGTTATCGACTGCGACCTTCCCGAGCATGCGGTCGAAGCGCGGCACCCAGCCCTGTGGGAATACCTGCAAACCGCCGAAGCGCTCGGCGTCAAGGATGGCTACCTCGTCGGCAAGCGCAGCCCGTGGTACAAGCAGGAACAGCGCGAGCCGTGCCCCTTCCTCTGCACGTACATGGGCCGCGGATCGGACGACAAGCAGCCGTTCCGCTTCATTCTCAACCGCTCGCAGGCCGTCTGCACGAATCTTTATCTGATGCTCTACCCGAGGCTCGCCCTTGCGACGATGCTGCGCAAATATCCCGCCCGTGCCGCCGGTGTTCACGCACTCCTCGGCCGCATCACCGGCCACGAACTCCGCGGCGAGGGGCGCGTCTACGGCGGCGGGCTGCACAAGATCGAGCCGAGCGAGCTGGGTCGCGTATCGGCGGCGGCGTTCATTGAGCGATGGACGGAATTGGGTGCGTGTGTTCAGCGAGAGGAAGCCGCCGGGCTGTTCGGATGATCGAGGGGGGAGTGCCGCGGCGCGACGGCGGTTCGCTCCCTTACGGTCGCGGCTCGGTCACGCAAACTGAGACACGACGGAGACGCTGCTTGCGGTGGGCTCCGCCGCCGCTCCGCATGTTCCTTGCCCGCACCCTCCGTATGTTCCTTGCCCGCACCCTCCGTATGTTCCTTGCCCGCACCCTCGGCGTGTTCTTTGCCCGCACCCATCGAATACGGGTAGGATTCCCGAGGTCCGTATGCGCGAATTTGTTTCCGAAAGAAGCGGAATGCCTTTTGTTGAACCATCAACGATGACGGGGTTGCTGAGCAGTGCCGCGTCCGCTTGTCTTTTACGTCGCGCCGCGATGCCGAAGGTCAGGAATCGGGTCTTTCGGACGATCCAGGAAGACTCTGCCGCCGCGTGCAAGACGGTCTGGGCGGCGCTCCTTCCGCGAGGTCCGATGCGCGTGCGTTCGCGGCGCGGGTTGGCGTTGAGCGGTCGGCGGCGCGCGCGGGTGTCGGCGGCGATGGTGCTGCTTTGCCTGCCCGGGGCGCTGGGGTGGGGACGCGACGGGCATCGGATCGTGGCCGAGATCGCATCGCGGCATCTGACGGCGAAGGCCCGCGAGGAGTTGAACAACCTTCTGAAGGATGAGCGCCTGCCCGACGTCTCCACGTGGGCGGACGACGTCCGCAACGAGGCCGCCTACCGCTGGTCCGCGCCGCTGCACTACGTCAACATTCCGAAGGACGCGGAAGGATATGACGCGGCGCGGGACTGCCCGAAGGGGGCGTGCGTGGTCGAGGCGGTGCGCAAGTACCGGGACGTGCTGGCGGACGGGAAGGCGGCGCCGCCGGACCGCGTGGAGGCGCTGAAGTTCCTCGTCCACTTCGTCGGCGACCTGCATCAACCGCTGCACGCCGGGTACGCGGCGGACCGCGGAGGCAACGACATCAAGGTCGAGTTCCTCGGGGAGCCGATGAACCTGCACGCGCTGTGGGACACCGGGCTGCTCAGCCGCGCCGGGAAGATGTGGCCGCACTACGCGGAGGAGCTTCATCAACGGATCAGCGACGAGAACCGGAAGGCGTGGTCGAGCGCGGACCCCGGCGTCTGGGCGACGGAGTCCTACCGGCTGGCGGTGTCGCACGCTTACGCGCTGCCGGAGGACCGGCGGGTCGGCGAGGCGTATTATGAGCGGAACCGCCCGGTAATCGAGGATCGACTTTCGGCGGCGGGGGTTCGTCTGGCGTTGTTGATCAACGCGGCGCTGGATCCGCAGCCGGGCGACATCGCGCCAGGCTCAAAGACGCCCTCGGACGCGGGCGGAACTCCGGCGGAACCCACGACGCCGCGGTGAAGGGCGAGCATGCAACCCGACGATCTGGTGTGTTACTGCTATCACGTCCCGCTGCGCAAGCTCCTCCACTTCGCGCGGCGCGAGCGCCCGCAACGCCCCAGCCGGATGACTCAGTGTCTCGGCGCCGGCACCGGCTGCGGGTGGTGCATCCCGTTTCTGGAGAAGATCGCCGCGGACCCGGACGGATGCCGCCTGGTCTCGGAGTCGCCGGACGACTACGCCGCGCGTCGCCGGGCGTACATTCTGGAGAAGCGCCCGAAGAACACGTTCGGCGCCGCGGACGCGGACCCGCCTTCCGATCCGGATGCACCGGTCCCGACGCCGTCTCCGTCGCCCGGCGCCGCTGCGGCGTCGCCCGACGGGCAGGTCTGAATGCGGCGGTTGCGGACCGACGCCCGGTCGCCGGATCAATCTGAAATGATCGGACCGGTATCGACGACTTCGAAGTCGCGCCCCTTCACGCCCCCCAGTTCGTGCAGCTCGTCATCGTCCCAGCGCGGGTCCGGCGCGCCGGAGATGTACCAGTTCGAGCCGTTGTCGGCGACGATCATGCCGTATTTCTTGAGCGCCGTGAGAATCACCTGCACGTTCGGCGAGAAGGTCGAGAGGTCGTAGTCGGCCTTGAGACGGACGCGCAGACCCATCGGCGGCAGGTTCGGATCGCGGGAGTCGCTGGCGAAGTGCGTGGCGGGCAGGATGAAGCCGCGCTGGGTGCGGCTGACGGTGAAGCGCAGGGCGTGGTGGATCTCGCCTTTCTCGGCGACCTCGTCATAGCGCACAAGCCCGGCGAAGATCGGCAAACCCGCCGCGTCGGCGGAGGTCCAGTACCAGGGTCTCAGGTCGTTGGAGGTGAGATCCCAGACCGCCCCGGAATCCGCCCGCCACTTCTGCCCGTTGCGTCGCGGGAAGGCGCGGTACATCTCGTAGAGCTTGAGGTTGTCCACGTCGATGACGAGGACGTGGCGGTCGCCGTTGGAATTCGGGCCGCCCTCGATCGGCGCGTCCGGCGGCACGGGATACGGACCGGGGTCGCTCTCGTCTTTGTAGGCGCGGAAGCGGATGCGCACCTCCGGCTGTGCGTCGTTGACCAGCACGTAGGGGATGCCGTTAGGGGCGCCGTTCCAGACCGTGCCGAAGTCGGGATGCAGTCCGCGATCCAGGCCGATCGAGGCGAGGAAGTTGTCCGAGTTCGCGTGGACGGGGTAGGCGGAGACGTCGGTGTTCCAGGGATTGTCCGCCGGGAAGATCTGCGGAACCTCTTCGGCCCGCGCCGTCGCCGCCGCAACGATCAGCAGGAACCCGATCCGCGTCGCGCTGCCTCGCTTCATGATCCGCCTCCTTCAATTCCACGGCCGCTCCGGCCGACTTTTGATTTCTGTGCCTGTCGCCTTTCGGCGAACGTTTCCTGACCCTTGACATGGCTTCGCAATGTCAAGGACAGACGGGCGCGGCTCGGCAGCCTGCCGCCCCGGATATCTTCCTCAGTTCGTCTCCCGGTGCCGCCTTCCGATGTCGCGTTCGACTTCGTCCAGCGCGTTGCGTTCCTGATCGTCGAGCGCGAGCGGCTTGGCCTCAGCGATGACGGCGGCGGCCTTGCGGAACGCCCCGGTCACGGCGAGCATCCGCGCCAGCTCGGCGCGCAGGACGACCTCCTCCGGGACGACGGCGATGAGGCGAAGCAGGACGGTGACGACCCTCGGCGCGTCGCCGGCCGACCGGTAACAGGTGTACAAGTTCCCGAGCATTCGCCGCAGGGTGTAATGCACGTCCACCGGCGCGAAGGCGTCCTGCGGGATGCGGTCCTGCCCGCCCAGCGTCGCCGAAAGCATCGCCCGGACCTGCCCCGAAGTGTACAATTCGCCGGACCGGTAAGGGTCGATGTACGCGGGTTCATCCAGCTCGGCGTGGCGCACGAGAAAGTGCCCCGGGGTTCCGATCGCCTGCATCGGGATTCCCGTCGCGGCGGACACGTCCAGCCAGATCGCCGAAAGCGAGATGGGAATGCCGCTGCGGCGTTCGATCACGCGGTTGAGATAGCTGTTCTCGGGGTTCCGGTAATCCTCGGCCGCCGCCCCGGTGAGTCGCTCCTCGCCGACAATGACGTCGCGGAGGGCTTCGATCTGCTCCAGGGGGGTGGCCGGGTTCCGCTCGCGGACGCGTTCGGCAAGGTGATCGAGAAACCGCAGGTAGATGCGCTGATCGAGGGCCGGGTACTCGTCTCGGGCGAACAACAGCGCCGCGTGGGCGAGGCGGATTTCGTCCGCCGGCCGCCGGACGTATTCGTCAAAAGGATGACTCCCGCCGCCCACGTCGCCATCCTACCCGGAGTCGCCGCGGTCGTCTCGGACGCCGGGCGGCGCGGGGAACCGGGCGGGCGGTGCGGCGCGTTCGAGGTCGGCTTGGTGCGGCGGATTGCCGGAAAATGTCGAACGACGGCCTGCCGCCGCCGCCGTCGTCGCCTGCGAGTATAAAATCCTGGGGTTGAGGCGCGGGAGGACGGTCCGCAACACGACCGGGACACGGGTCGAATATTCGGGGGTCGGGTGCGAATACCCTCAGCGGAAGTCCCGTGGAGCGAAGAACATGAACCAGTGGAGCGCGACGGTATCTCAGATTCAGGAGTTCCTCACCCAGCACGTTCCCGCGGAGGTCGTCCAGCGGGCGGGGCTGGGGGCGCTGGGGGCGATCGTGGGCGGCGTCCTGCTTTGCGTGCTGGGGGCGAAGCTGGCGCGGGTGGGGTTTACCGGGGCGTGGGCGCTGGTGGGAGCGCTGGTGGGCTACCGGGTGGCGCAGGAAGCGGGGATGCACCCGGTTCCGGGCGCGCTGCTGTTTGCGGCGGGGATCGGCGTCATCGGTCATCTGACGTACCGGTTCTGGGTCGGGGTTCTGACGGCCGGCGTCATCACGGCGCTGGTGCTCGGGGCGTTCGGATACAAGCGCGTCGGACCGCGTTTGCAGGAATACAACGAGCGGCAGTCGGCGCTGCTGGTGGCGCATGCCGAGGCTTCGGACGAAGGCGCCGCGTTCTCGATCCCGACGGCGGAGGAGCAGAACGGCTACCGTCGGGAGCCTTTCCGCCGTCACGTCGGGGAGTTCTGGGGCTACGTCAAGACGCAGGACGCCACGGTCGCCGGTCACGCGAAGGCGCTGGGGTTGACGGCGCTGGTGTTCGGACTTCTCGTGGGGCTGTCCACGATCCGGTTCACGATGATCCTGACGACGTCGCTGCTCGGAACGGCGCTGCTCGGGACGGGCATCATCGGCGGCGTCAACGCGCTGTGGCCGGGTTTCGCCGCCGCCGCCGCGAACAAACCGATCATCAACATCGTGGTCTTCGCGGTGTTCATGCTCATCTCCATCTTCCTTCAGGCGCGCCTCACCCGGGCGGCGAAGGAGGAGGGTGAAGCGACGCCCGCGAAGAAGGGCAAGTCCGCCGCCCTGTAGCGGGGGCATCGCGGCGCTGCGGCGGGTTCGGGTTCAAAGCACTCGGTTCTAAGGCCGAGGCGCGGGGGGCGCAACCGGCTGGTCGGGATGAACGAACGTTCACCGCGGCGTCGCCGGTTCAATCCCGGGCGATCGCATTTCAGGATCAGGGGCTTCCGATGGGCTTGAGGTTTGCCCGGGGATTCGGCCTTTGCGCGCCGGGATCACGGATCGCCCGTCCGGCGGCAACCGTCGGCGCCGCCCGAGAAGCTAGAATGCGGTTGTCTTGCGGTTGTGAATCCGCCGGTCATCCGGTCTCTTGCGTCGGAACCCGCCTTCGCTAACCTTAACAAGCGAGGTCCGTAGGACGGACCGCCGGCGCGCGGCATGATCGGTCGCCGCGAAGCGATGACGGAGCCTGCCGAGACTTCGGCAGAGAGGGCGGCGATGTTCTCATCCCGCGCGCCGCTTCTTCCCCCTTTCCGGGGGTCGCGCCGGATCACTGGCGGGTTCATGTTCCAGCCGGAGGCGATACATGGAAAAGGTGACTCAATTCTCGATCTTCCTGGCCAACAAGGCGGGCGTCCTTTCTCGCATTTTCCGTGAGATGGCCCGCACCAAGGTGAATATTTCTGCGCTCGCGATGATGGACGCCGCCGAACACGGCGTGCTCCGGATGGTCACGGATGAGCCGGAGACGGCCCGGCGGACGCTCGGGTCGCTCAACCTTCCGATCACCGAGACGGACTGCCTGGCGGTGACGCTGGCCAACCGTCCGGGCGCGGTCGCGGACATCTGCGAAAAGCTCGCCAACGAGCACATCAACGTCAGCTATCTTTACTGCACGACCGGCGCCGCCGGCGGAAAGACGCTCGCGGTTCTCAAGGTTCCGGACATCAAGAAGGCGATGAAAGTGCTCGAGAACAACAAACCGGCCAGCCGCGACGAGAAACCCGTCGTCCGAAGCCCGCGGATGAAGGTCCGGCGCTGACCGGCGGTCCGGTCGGGAATCCGCCCTCCACCGGAGGTGTCGCGGATTTCCGGGGCGGACGGGGAGGCCGCCGTGCGCCCGCAAACCTCGGAACGCGTCCGCCGGGCGAACCCCCGAGCGCGGATGGCGCCGTATCCGGCACGATCCTCCGGGAGTTCGACCGCTCTTTCGGCGCGAAGGACGACCTGGTTTCGGACTTGTCCGGGCGGCGCTGAGGTATGCCGCCGAAGCGACGAAAGGGCGATGACGGTTGCGCCCGAGGCGGAGCCGCGGTTAGCCGCCTGTTGAAGAACGCGCGATCGGGCTTTGTGATACCGGTTTTTTCCCGGCGAAATTCGCCTCCCGGAGGGAGGCGTTACCCTTTTTCAACGGATTGTTAGGGTGCGGGGGGATGCGGATCGGAGGGCGCGGGGATGGCGGCGGAATCCCGTTTCGACAGGGAGGCGAGGTAGGCGGCGAGCCGGGCTTCAGCGCCGCGCGAGGTGGGGACGTAGTACGTGCGGTCGACGCCGAGGTAGGATTGCTCGACGTAGCCTTCCGGAGCGTCGTGGGGGTAGACGTAGCCTTCGCCGGATCCGAGACGTTTCGCCCCCGCGTAACCGGTTGAGCGGAGCGGGCGCGGGACGGGGAGGGTGCGACCTTCACGCACGTCCTTCGACGCCTCCCAGATCGCCACGGCTGAGGCGTTCGACTTCGGGGCGCAGGCGAGGTAGATCGCGGCTTGGGCGAGGATAAGCTGGCACTCAGGCAGTCCGACGCGGTCGGTCGCCTCGGCGGCGGCGTTGGCGACGAGCAACCCGGTCGGGTCGGCGTTGCCGATGTCCTCGGACGCGGCGATGACCAGGCGGCGGGCGACGTAGCGCGGGTCTTCCCCGGCTTCGAGCATGCGGGCGATCCAGTACACGGCGGCGTCGGGGTCGCTGCCGCGGACGCTTTTGATCATCGCGCTGATCGCGTCGTAGTGAGCGTCGCCGGTGGGGTCATACTGGAGAGCCTTGCGCTGGATGGACTCCTGCGTGACATCGAGATCGACGACGACGCCTTCGGGACGCGGGCGTCCGTCGCCCTGGGAGAGGACGGCGATCTCCAGGGCGGTCAGGGCCCGCCGGGCGTCGCCGTCGCAGGTGACGGCGAGGTGTTCGACGGCGTCGGGCTGGAGCGCGACTTTCCACGCCCCCAGCCCCCGCTCGACGTCCTCGGCGGCGCGGCGCAGCAGCAGACGGATGTCGTCCAGCGACAGCGCCTCGAACTGGAAGATCTGGCTGCGCGAGACGAGCGGAGCGTTGACGGCGAAGAAGGGATTCTCGGTGGTCGCGCCGATGAGGATGACGATCCCGTCCTCGACGTCGTTAAGGAGAACGTCCTGCTGGGCGCGGTTGAAGCGGTGCAGTTCGTCGACGAAGAGGACGGTGCGTTGAGCGGAGGCTTCGAGGCGCTGGCGGGCCTGGGTGAGGATGTCGCGGATTTCCTTGACGCCGACGGCGGCGGCGTTGACCTCGACGAAGTGCGCGCGGGTCGCGTCGGCGATGATGCGGGCGAGCGAGGTCTTGCCGGTTCCGGGAGGCCCGTAAAACAACATGCTGGAGAGGCGGTCGGCCTGAAGGGCGCGGCGCAGGAGGCGCCCGGGTCCGACGAAGTGCTGCTGGCCGACGAACTCGTCGAGGGTGCGCGGGCGCATGCGCACGGACAGCGGCGCGACGCCCTCCCGGTTTCTGCGGCTCTGATCGGCAAAAAGATCCATCATGCCCTCTGGGATCACCGGGACGGTTGCACGACGCCGGGCGGCGATGCTCGTCGGCGGGCGAGTTTCGCGGCACGGCTCCTGCATTATAAGGGCGTCAATCAGGATCGACCACGGGTTGAAGCCGGATTCCGCGCGCCACGGGAAGCGTCGGCAAGGCGAACTGAAACAGGAATGCGACATGCGCCGGGAATATCGGAGAGCGTTTACGCTGATTGAGCTGCTGGTCGTGATCGGCATCATCGCGCTGCTGATCGCGGTGCTGATTCCGTCGTTATCGCGGGCGCGTGCGGGATCTCGCGCAACGATATGCGCGTCCCGGCTCCGCGAGCTGGCGCGAGGGTTCGTCATGTACGGCGACGGGAACGGGGGGTATCTGGCGCCGATGCGCCCGCCGGACCTCGGGGGCGGGACCGGGAACGAACACAACTACTACGACGTGGGCAACGGGAAGAAATACCGTCCGCGCTGGGCGGTCCTGATCGGGAGCTACGTCGGAGCGCACGCCTTTCAATCCCCCGAGTCGAAACCGGACCGCGACGATTTCGTTCACGAAGTGTATCACTGTCCCGAGGCGCCGGAGTGGACGGACGAGCGGAACTTCGCTTACGGATACAATTACCAGTTTCTGGGCAACAGCCGCACGCTTCCCAGCGGGCGCTTCATCAATTTCCCGGTCAACGTCACGCGCGTGCGCAACGGGCAACTGGTGATCATTGCGGATGCGATGGGAACGGCCGGCGGATTCGCCGCGCGGGAGCGCGGAGACTACGAAAACGACGGCGCCACGGCGTCGGCGATGGGAAACCACGGATACACGCTCGATCCGCCGCGGCTGACCGCGGCGTCCGACCACGGGACGGGCGACGCCAACAGCCGCCGCAGCGCCGTTCACCCGCGGCACGCGGGGAAAGTCGGCACGGTCTTCGCGGACGCGCACGCCGAGGCGCTGACCGACGAGTCGCTCGGATATCGCCGGCATGAGGACGGCCGGTATGTCGATCTCGATCCCGTCGAGAACAAGCCGACCAACGTCAGGTTCTCCCTCTCCGGGAGAGACGACGAGCCTCCCCGGAAGCAGTAACGCCGCCTGCGGCTCGTCCGCGTTGTCTGAAGTCGTCGGGTTCATCTCCTCCGCGCGGCGCTGAGTTATGATGCTTCTGCCCGGACGGGCGCGTGCGGCCTTGGATGCGCCGAGCCGTCCGGCGGGCGGCGCGCTTTCGCCGGGCGGGGGTGGGACATGCTTCAGTTCATGCGTCGGATTCCGCGGATTCTGGTTGTTCTCACATGCGGTTCTTTTGCCGTGGCGGCGATGTCAGCGGATGCGCAGCCGCGACGGTTCGAGGAGGAGGGCGCGGCGGCGCGGTTCGCCGCGATTCTGGACGCGGTCAAGGCGAGTCCCGCGACGATCCTGATCGGCGCGGAGCGCTGGGAGGCGCTGGTCGAGGCGCATCGCGCGGGGATCGAGGCGGCGACGACGCATGAGGAGTTCGCGCAGCGCGTCAACGCCTTGTTCGGGGCGACCGGACAGTCGCACTTCGCGTACGACACGGACGAGGAGTTCGCGTACTGGCACCTGCTCAGCGCTTTTTATCGCACGCCGGACACGCTCGTCGAACACATCGGTCTGTTTCCGGAGCGGATCGACGGACGGTGGTTCATCCGAGGCATCCTCGAAGGGTCGTCGGCGGAGTCGCTCGACCTGCGCGAGGGCGACGAGCTGGTGTCGGTGGGGGATCGCCCGTTTTCTCCGATCCGGGCGTTCGAGGGGCTGGCTGGACAGCGTGTGCCGCTGGTGGTGCGGCGCACGCCCGAGTCGCAACATACCGTGACGGTGACGCCGGTGAAGGAGTCGCTGGCGGAGGCGGTGGGGCGGGCGATGAAGGCGAGCGTCGCGTATCTGCCGCATCGCGAGGGCGTGTTCGCCTACGCGCATTTGTGGATGATGCTCGGCGACGGCGGCGAGTATCAGGCGCTGCTGGGGATGCAGGACCGCGTGGACGGCGTCATCCTCGATCTGCGCGACGGCGTGGGCGGCACGCCGGCGCACGGGCGGCAGTTTCTTCTCGGACAGAAAGACCCGGCGCGATCCGATCAGCCGCTGCGCACGTGGGTCAAACCGGTGGTGATCCTCATCGCGGACGGCACGCGCAGCGCGAAGGAACTGCTCGTTCACGACGCGCGGAAGCAGGGACGGGCGGTGCTCGTCGGCACGCCGACTCCGGGACATGTGACGGCGGTCGGCGGAATGCCGCGGGTCGGGGCGGACGCGGTCCTGATCCTGCCCGGATTCCGCTTCGACCTGGAGGGCAAGCCGACGCCGCCGGACGTTCACGTCGAGCGCGACCTGCGCTACGCCGCCGGCCGTGACCCGCAGCTCGACCGGGCCGTCGAAGTGCTCGCCGAACTGGTTCGCGAGGCGAAGAAGCAGCAGGCGGCGGCGCCGTCGAATTGAATCACGCGGCAATTGATCCTACGGTCGGCGCGTCACGCAACACCGGAGGAACCTGTCATGCGCGCCAAGACCGTCATTTGCCTGATGATCCTGCTCATGACCGCGGGCGCAGCGGCTTGGCGCGCGGCCCGCGGGCTTGGGCCGCACGTTCCGATCTGGTCGCTGGGCGTTCTTGTCATCATCGTGATGACGTGGCTCTACGTGCCGCCAAGGTACAGTAAGGCGCCTGGGCCGATTCGATCAGGCGTGTTGGTCGTTCTGTCGGTGTTGACACTCGCAACGCTATCCACGGGGATCATCAGCGTCCTGGCGTGGTCACAGATCCACATCGTTCATCACGGATATCGCGGGACGATCCCCCTTGAGTATCAGGACACATTCTTCGCGCAGGCAAGGTTCGGCCAGATATACATCGGATACGAGACCGGGGGTGACGAAAAAACCAAGGTAAATGCACGAAAGTACAACGTGTTCGGGGAGGCATACTCGCAGCAGGCTGGTCGCTGGCCGTCCTACGCGAGGGCGCTCGGAGGATTTGCGTTCAGTTGGTGGGGTGGCGTGTATGATGATCGCGGAGCCGTCGTCCGCCCGGACGGCCAGGCTGTGATGGTGCGAAACGTCGCCGTTCCGTTCTGGTTTCTGGCACTGGTGTTCAGCGCTTATCCCGCGTGGTTTGCTCTGGCGGCCTACCTCAGGCGACGTTCACTCCGGGCGGGCTTCTGTCCGCAGTGTCGGTACAATCTGACGGGGCTGACCGTTCCGAGGTGTCCGGAGTGCGGTCGTCCGTTTGACAGGCTGAGCGAAAGTCCGCGACCGGCGGCGTCATGAAGATCGACCTGCACACGCACATTCTCCCTGAAGACTGGCCGGACCTGGATGCCCGGTACGGGTACGGCGGGTTCGTGCGGTTGGAGCGGGACGACTCGGCCAGCGGATCGGTTGCGGCCGGCGGAGACGTTGCCGCCGCCGGGGCGGGCGGCGCGGCAGGGGGGCGAAGCGGAGGAGCAGGCGCGTGTCCCTGCACGGCGCGGATGATGATCGGCGACCGGCTCTTCCGGGTCATTGAGGACAACTGCTGGAGTCCGGCGCGGCGGATCGAGGACTGCGCGCGGACGGGCGTCACCGCGCAGGTGCTGTCCACCGTGCCGGTGATGTTCTCGTACTGGGCGAAGCCGGCGGACGGGCTGGATCTGTCGCGGATGCTCAATGATCACGTCGCCGGGGTCGTCGCGGAGCACTCCGCGCGGTTTGCGGGGCTGGGGACGATCCCGCTTCAGGATCCGCAGCTCGCCTGCCGGGAGCTGGAGCGGTGCGTCACTCCGGTGGCACGCGGCGGGCTGGGCCTGTGCGGCGCGCAGATCGGCACGAACGTCGGACCGAACGAGTTCACCGGGCGCAAGGAGACGTGGAACCTCGACGCGGCGGAGCTTTTTCCGGTGTTTCAGACGGCGGCGGCGCTCGGGGCGGCCGTGTTCGTGCATCCGTGGGACATGCTCGGGCGCGAGCGGATGAGCAGGTACTGGACGCCGTGGCTGGTGGGCATGCCGGCGGAGACCTGCCTGGCGATCTGCTCGGTGATCTTCGGCGGCGTGCTGGAGCGGTTGCCGGCGCTGCGGATCGCGTTCGCGCACGCGGGCGGGTCATTCCCCGGGACGGTGGGCCGGATCGACCACGGGTTCCGCGCCCGGCCTGATCTTTGCGCGGTGGACAACGAGGCGCCCCCGCGCGACTACCTGGCGAAATCCGACGGCCGCGGAGGCGTGCAGCCGGCGCGGTTCTACGTGGATTCGCTGACGCACGACGCCGAGATGCTGCGCTACCTGGTCCGGCTGCTGGGAGCGGAGCGCATCGCGCTCGGGTCGGATTATCCCTTCCCGCTGGGCGAGGACGTGCCGGGAGCGATGATCGAGTCGATTTCCGACTTCGACGCGGCGACGAAGGCGCGACTGCTCGCGGGCACGGCGCTGGAGTTTCTGGGCAAGACGGCGGATCGGCTTCAGTGATGGGTCCGCTTCGGTTTGTCCGGACCGCCGTCGTGCTGATCCTCGCCGCCGGCGGCTATCTCGCGGCAGTGATGTTGACGCTCGCCGTCGGCGATGTCGACACAGCCGGGGCGATCATACTTTCAGTTCTCGGCGGGCTTGTTCTGAGTTTTATCCTTTTTTTCCTGCGAAATATGATCCGCGGCGGGTGGCGGGGGCGGCGCAGCGCGGCTCGGTTGAAGCAGAACCGGTGCCTGTCCTGCGGGTATGCGCTCCACGGATTGCCCGAGGCTCGATGTCCGGAATGCGGGACACCCTTTCCGAGGCGCCGCGCGGCAACGCCGCCGGAACCCTGACGGGGGCAACGTTCGTGCGACGCGGCGGCGGCGCTCGCGCGGGCTGAAGCCGCGCGGCTCGGGTCAAGGACTCTGCGGTTCTACTTAGACGCTGTTGCAAGACCGCCGGTGCAGACGGGAAAAGAACGCTTCCTTACGGGCGCGGCTCGGTTAAGCGCACAAGTCTGCGGAAACATCCGTCAACTCCCGAACCGGTTCTGCATCTGGGCGACGTCGCGCAGGTCCACGTCGCGGTCCGCGTCGAGATCGAAGGCGTTGACGCACTCGGTCTCGCACGTCGTCACGTCGGGATCGTCGGGCGCGGGGCGGACGGCAGGGCCCGACAAGCACACAACCGCGGCGCGGTGATCGTCGAGGTCCACGTCGCCGTCAGGCTCGAAGTCGCCGTCGGCGTCGCGCAGAGGCACGTTGGTGAAGCTCATCGTGAAGGACGCGGAGTCGCCGTGACGCCCGTTGTCGTCGTGCAGGAAGAAGGTCGCATCCCAGAGGCACTGTGCCGGGTCGAAATCCGCATCACGGTCGTCGATGTGCCAGATCAGGTGCGTGTGCAGGTTTTCGTTGCCGAGGCGGGCGGCCTCGCCAGGCTCGTCGAAGACGTTGAAGCTCCCGTCGATGACGCGGAAGGCGGGGTCGATCGCCTCGATGACGAGGAAGACGTTCGCGCCGCTGCGCATGCGGAAGAGGTCGCGGTCGGGGTCGTCCGTGATGACGCGGTCGAAACCGGGGTTGTTGTCGGCCCAGCCGTGAAGAATGCCGTCGGAAGGGGGGAGGTAGACCAGACTCAGGTTGACGGGGAAGCCGGCGATTTTCAACTGATCAGCCGAGCTTCGCCCGACGAAGACGTCGTCGGCGTGCTGTGCGAAGGCGACGGGTACGACCAACGAAGCCGTCACGGCGGCGGCGAACGCACATTTGATTCGAGACACGATCAGACTCCTTGTGATACAGGGCGAACGTGATTCCTCATGTTCAGGGACAGGCCGGACCGCGGCGGGGCGCGGCGAACCGCGCCCCGTCGGGCCGACCTCCCCCCTCCGTCATTGCGCTGCAGGTTGCATGTGCGGTTCTGCGCGTTGCAGCCTTCGCACGACCGCTTGTTGACGCGCGGCTCGGTTCAGGATCGCTTGCTGACGCGCGCGGCTCGGTTCGCACGCGCTTGCTGACGCGCGCGGCTCGGTGCGCATGCGCTCGCATCCGCGCGCGGTTCGGTTACATTACGGGCAGACGGCGTTGCCGGTGGTTCCGCATTCCACGACTTCAACCTGGTGCGGGCCATCGGCAACCCTCTTGAACTTCACCCTGCCCTTTCCGCGGTCGTTGACGTGAAGCTCGGCGTCCGTGTTCGCATCGCCGTCGAGCCGTGCGGTCAACTCCGCGTCGGCGCGCCCCCCCTTGAGCTTCGCGACGACCTTGTTTCCGCCGCGGCACGTGACGCTCAGCGTCTGTTCCGGACGGCACGCCGTGGTGAACGCGATCACGAGCGGCGTGGAGTCCGCGTAACGGGTTTCGCCTTCGTCCACGAGCGTGAAGGTTCCGCGCCACGCTTCCTGATCCGCGTCGTACTCCGGATCGTCGGCGTCGATGAACCAGATCGCGTGCTCGTGCAGATCATGCCCGCCGAGCAGGAGCGTTCCGCCGACCGGAACCTCGTTAAGCCCCCCGTCGAACACGCGAAGCGCGGCGTCGAGCGCATCCACGCGCAGCCGAATCTCGCAACCCTCGGCGAGCGGGAGCAGGCCGTCCTCCTCCTTCTCGATCGCCTCGAAGCCCGGCTCGTCGCTCAGCCAGCCGGTAAGACCGAACTCGCTGAACGGCGCGAGAGGGGACGGCGCGTCCTGCTCGAAGATCACCCCGAGCGTTCCGTCAACCGTCGCGCCGACCTCGACATCCCCCTCGTGCTGCGCCAGCGCCACGGGCGCCGTCGCCGCCAACACCATCAAGAACCCGAATCCCCTTCTCATCTGCGTTCTCCTTTCCTTTCCGAATCAACCCTCTGAAACCCAGGGCGGGTGAAGCCCGCCCTACGACTGCGACTTTGGACCCCGAACGCCGAACTTTGAACCCTTCAACGCCCGATCAGCGGGTCGTACTTGTTGACGAGGAACTCGACGGGGAACGTCTCCGGCTTCACGAGATAAGTCTCGTTGAAGCGCAGGCGGTCCACGTGTCCGTCGAGGAAGCCGTAATTCGCCTTGTCTTTGTGTTGCCGGATTTCGATCTCGCGCCCGGCCAGATCCTCGGAGTCGCCGAACCACCAGTTCTCCGGGTGGACGTGGTCGCTGACCGCGAAATCGCCCTCCTCCGCGAGTTCGGCCCAGAAGATCGTCGAGCCCGGCCGGGTGATGCGGTCGAGGAGGTCATAAGGTCCGCGGTCGCCGATCTCGTACGCGGTGTATCCGTTGCTGGCGAAACTGGTGCGGCGCAGGAAACTCTCGCCGCTGACGACCCGCGGCGTGTCCCAGATTTCACTGTCATCCGCCGGACATCGGGCGAGGTCGCGGTTCTTTCCGTATTCCTCCGCGAGCGTGTTCACCCACGTCTTGTGCTCGTCGCTCCCGGACCCGCCGTGCGTCAGGCCCGCGCCGGGGAGTCGGCCGTCGTAGGCGTCGGCGTACATCCGGACGGCGATGCCGAGGCCGTGCAGGTGCGCCGCGCATGCCGCCGCCTTCGCCTGCTCCCGCGCGCCGCGCAGCGACGGCAGCAGGATCGAAATCAGGAGGGCGATGATGGCGATCACGACCAGCAGCTCGACCAGCGTGAACGCGCCGCGCCGCGGCGCGGGCGTCCTGACGTCCGTGCGTTTCATGTTCAAACCTCCGGCGCGCCGAGTCTCCGAAGAAGATCGGGCGCGAGTATGCGTTTTTTTTCGATCTCCGGCCTCGCCCGGCGCAGCGCGCGCCGTTGCGAAGACGGTGATCACTTGACGAGACAACGCGGTGTAACGGGTTGGCGTGTCGCGGCGGGCGTTCGCCGGTCGAACCAGCCGGATGACCCGGTGCAGGCGAAAATGCGCAACCCCTCACGGGAATCAGCGCACCCCGCGCGCCTCAAGGCGCGGCAACGACACGCAAGTTGAAGATGGGTCAGACCGGCGGGGCGCGGGCCTGCAGCGAGCCGAGAACGCGCGACACGGGAGCCTTCAGAACCGGAACCTCGACGCAGGCTTCGGGCGTCTCAAACGTAACCAGATCGCCGGTCGGGGACGCAGCCGCGACGAGGTGGGCGGCGAGGCACAGGTGGCAAGCCCCTTGATCCTCGTGCGAGTGCGGCGCCGGCGTCGATCGCTCGGAGTGACAGGCGTCCGAGGCCGCCTCGGACCGCGAGTCGCAGGCGGAGACGGTCTCGTGATGATGCCAGACCGCCGCCGGAAACGCCGCCCCGACGACCAGCGCCGTCGCCAGCACGCGCGTCAACCAGCAGGATTTTCCGCGAAAACCACTCATGTTTCAGGATGCGACGCTCGTCGGCGGCGGTTAATCCTCATCCGGCGTCCGTGTTTGACACCCCGCACCGTCTCGCTCGATGATACCCGCTCCCGCCGGGCGTTTCAAGACCCGCAACCGGGTCGTCCGAGGGGGAGAGGCGTCATCATTCATTCATGTCGAACCGGGTCCGGTTGAAACGCCCCGTGACGGAGGATGCCACAATGATGGCAAGACGGATGAAGGTGCGGATGTTTTCCGCGCTCCTGATGCTGGTTGGGGCCGGGGGATGTGCGACAAATGAAGACATCCGGCATCAGCTTCGTGCGAGCGATCCGAGCCTCGGGTCGCGGCTGCGGCTGCCAAGAGAGTTCTCCAAAAACGGAGAAACCGCAGGGCAGGATTTCTCGTTGGACTTGAAGAACCCGACCTCGCTGGCGTCGAGCGTTCCGGAAACGTTGGCCGGGAAGGATGTTGCGGGCGCGGCGGGTGCTGCTTCGCTCCCGGCGCTGATGCTCGTCGGGGTTCAGGATGCGGCACAGGCCGCGGCGCAGAAGCGCATCGTCGTCTACACGGCGGGGCTTCGTGTCGTCGTGGCCGACATCCGCGAGGCGATGGACCGGGCCGAAGCGCTGTCCGCGTCGATGCAGGGCTACGTGCAGGAGATCGACGGCGATCGCATCGTTCTGCGCATTCCCGCCGAGCGGTTCGACGACGCGCTCCGCCAGGCGGAAGCGCTCGGCGAGGTCTCCCACCGCGAGGTCAAAGCCCTGGACGTCACCGAGGAGTACGTCGATCTGGACGCCCGTCTGCGCAGCGCGGAGAAGCTGCGCGACCGGCTGCTGGCGTTGCTGGAGAAGACCGACGACGTAAAGGCGATGCTCGAGGTGGAGCGCGAGCTGGGGCGCGTGAACGAGGAGATCGAGCGCCTGACCGGCAGGATGAACGCGCTCAGGAACAAGGTCGCTTACAGCGCCATCTCGATCACCTTCGAGCGCGTCGCATCGCGGACGCAGACGCTCGCCGAGAGTCGCCGGCTGCCGTTTTACTGGCTGCACACGCTGCGCCCCGAAGACCTCTGGAGATAAGGAGCGAACGCATGAAAAACCAAGCAACGTGGTTGCTGCCGATGCTTCTTGTCGCCGGGTGCCAGGCGCCGCGGATTCAGACGCCTCCGGGGTTCGCCCGGGTTTCGCATCCCTTTCCGCATGATTTCAAGGCCGTCTCCTCCCGAGGGCATGTGCTGGCGCTGCGGCAGCATCCGAACCCGGACGCCAAGGCCGACCTGGCGTACTGGTCACAGGCCGTGGAGCACCAGAAGGTGACGCTCGACGGGCTGACGCTCGCCGCGCGGGAGGAGATTCGCACAAAGTCCGGACTCGCCGGAACGCTCTTTCAATTCGAACTCGGAGAAGCCGCGCGCAAAACCGGTTACTGGGTCGCGGTGTTCGTCGATCCGCGGCGGATCGTCACCATCGAAGTCGGCGGCCCGGCGGAAGAACTGCGGGATCAGGCCGACGCGCTTCATACTGCGATCCGCAGCGTCCGGTAGGGAAAACCGCGCTGATCCACGAAAAACGCTTCAGCCCAACCGAACCTCGCGCGTCAGCAGGCGGGCGGAGAATTCTTGACCTTGGATTCAAGACTCAAGATTTGAGATTTGAGATTCAAGATTTGAAATTTGAGATTTGGGTTTCCGGGATTGCGGGTCTGCGCGGGGCGTTGCGATTTCGCCGACTCGTGATCCCGAATCTTGAATCTTGATTCTTGATTCTTGATTCTTGATTCTTGAATCTTGAATCTTAATCCTTGAACCTTGACTCCAGAATCACCTTCTCACGAAGGCGGGGAGATTCCGATGACGATCGCAGAGATTGACGACCTTCCGCTGCTGTACCGCACGCCTCGCGACTGGGCCGACGCCGTGCTCGAGGCGCCGCTCGCTCTGCTGAACGATCATGCGCATCTTGAGAAAAAAGCCGCCGCCAATGCGCTCGAACTGCTCAACCGCTGGCCCGAACCCAACCCGCCGGAGAACTGGGTCGCCGCGATGACCGCCGTCGCCCGCGACGAAGTCGAGCACCTCGCCCTCGTTGTGCGACTCCTCGCCCGACGCGGCGGACGGCTCACCCGCACGCACGGCAATCCTTATGCCGCGGCCCTGCGAGACCTCGTCCGCTATGGTGACGGCCCCGACGAACTTGTGGATCGCCTGTTGGTCAGCGCTCTGATCGAGGCCCGCTCCTGCGAGCGCTTCGCCCTGCTCGCCGAGACCTGCGCCGACCGCGCGCTCGCCCGCGTCTACCGCGGACTGTGGGCGTCGGAAGCCGGGCACTACCTGAGCTTCCTGAACCTTGCCCGCGAGTTGCCGCAAAACGAAAGCGACGCCCGCGCCGCCGACCGCCGGCGCGGCCGCGGCGGCAAGGGGACCGCGCGACACACGAACGTGGACGAGCGCTGGTCGTGGATGCTCGAACGCGAAGCCCGCATCATCGCCGACCAGCCCCCGGGACCGCGCATGCACAGCGGCGCCGACGCCGGGCGGCGAGGTTGATGCGATCTTCGATCGACGCATGAACCCGCGCCCGGAGACGGCCGCGAACGACGGCATGTGGAATACAGGATCGACAACGTGTGTTGCCGCCGTTGGTCATCTCGCGAGAGGCGGCGTAGAAAAGGATGTGACCCGCGTCGGAACCCGGAGCGACATGGAGCAATGCCTGTGTGATCGGAATGGAAGCCGCTACTGTTGCCTCACACCCTTGTTTTCGGGTATTTACTACCATGACAGCGCTACCCGCCTTCCGCGTTTGTTCGCCTTGAACGGGGCCGCTCGTTGGCGACTTTCATACGACGCTCGGTTTCGGGATGGGCAATACACGCAGCGCTCGGCGATTTCATCCGGCGAGCGCCACGTCCGCTTCCGGATCGTCCAGGCCAGGGCGTTGCTCGCTTCCGCCACCTGCTCCAGCGTGATTTCCTGATTTTTCCCCCCGAAGCCGCTGCGTCTGGGCGGCCAGGAAGTACATCGCCAGTCGTGAGCAGAACCAGTGTCGCAAGAGACTGCGATAGGTGCGCACCTCGAAGGCCCCCAATCCGGCCTCTTGTTTGGCGCGCTCGAACCACATTTCGATGTGCCAGCGGGCGAACGCCGCCGTCAGCAGATCCTCCAATGACACACGGGCCGCGGCATTGCTGATGAAGTATTGGATCTCGCCCGTGTCCGAGTGGCGGGCCACAATCAACCCATACTGTCGATCCGTCGGACGCGACGGCGCTTCCGACGCATCCGTCAGATGCACGCGCGCCGCCTTGACTTCCCATGCCGCGGAGCCGCGCGTGGTCGCTTTCACCGTCACCCGTGCCTTGACTTCTTGCTTCATATAGATGGCGCCCGGCCGAACTTCTGTCGTCCCTCCGGGACTTTCGGATTCTCCGCGACGGCGTCCCAGCCCTGGCGGGCTGGGCTGTTTTCCAGCGCCCCTTCCGGGGCTACCCTTTTTCAACGGGCGGGTAGGACGGCGCGGCTTGTGCCGCACTTTGACCCCGCCGGAAACTCGAATACGGCGCGCCCCACGGTCTCAGTTGGGTTTCGCATGCTCACGACCCCAATGCGGTGCGGCCGCGACGTCCGGCTTCAGACGGGATCCGCGCCGCGGGCGTTAACCGTCAGACATTCGTGCAGCGCGTTCATCAGGGCCGCCGGGTCATACGGTTTCTCCATGAAATGCCGCGCGCCCAGACCCAGCGCCCGCTCCTTCTCGACCACCGACGCGGTGAGCACGATCGTCGGAACGCCCCTCCAGCGCGCGTCCCGACGCAACTCCCCCAGCAGCGTCAGACCGTCCATCACCGGCATGCGCACGTCGAGGATGATCGCGTCGGCTTTCTGCGCCTCGAGGCGCTGGAGCGCCTCGCGGCCGTTGGATGCCGTCACGGGGTCGCACCCGGCGGCCCGCACCCGCGCGGTCAGCGCGGTCACAATGTTGCGATCGTCATCCACCACAAGCACGCGCGGGCGCGGCGGGAACGTGGTCGCGGACATGGTTGCGAGCGTGGATGCGGGCGTGGATGCGGGCGGGGTCGCGAGCGTCGATGCAAGCCTTGTTGCGGACGTTGTCGCAGGGGGGGCCGCGGGTGGCGCCGCGAACGTGAGCGTTGGCGATGCGGGTCGGGGACAGATCGGTTCGGCGGACATGGCCGCCGGCATCGCCGGAGCGGTTTCGGAACAGGGGGGTTCGGCCTTCGGCGTCATGCACCGCCCTCCTCCGGCGCCAAGGACTCCAGGACGCGCTGCCGGAACGCCGCCCGGTCGTTCGTGAGACTCCACGATCCGAGCAGCCGCACGACGATCCGCGGCGCCGCTCCCCCGCGGCGCCGCGTCGCGGATTCCTGAAGGCTCCGCTCCACGCGCGCCAGGAACGATTTCAGGTCCGCGTGGTTCGACGGCGCCAGCAGCAGCCAGCCCGACCGCCGCGGCAGCACGAGGTCGCTGCGCCGGATCTGATGTTGAATGACGTATTCGACCTCGGCCTGCGCGTCGGCCTCCAGCGCCTGCTCGGGTTCAACCTGCACGAGCGACACCTGCGTAAGCCCTTCGCGGAACTGATGCACGCGCTCCAGGAACCGGTCCACCAGCGCTGCGGGAGCGTACGCCGGAATCGTGAAGGAGAACGTGCTCCCCCGCCCCACGTCGCTGCGCACGCCGATGTCGCCGAGGTTGAGTTGCACGAGCTGCTGCGCGATGTTCAGCCCCAGCCCGAACCCCTTCGGACCCGACCGCACCGCGGCGCCCGCCTGTTGAAAACGCTCGAAGATCATGTCGAGGTTTTCCCGGGCGATGCCCGGTCCCTGATCCGTCACCTCGACGCATACCTGCGACCGGGCGAGGTCGCTGCGTCCCGCGACGCACACGCGCTTCCCCTCGCCGGAGAACTTGATCGCGTTGACCGCGAGGTTCAGCGCGACCCGGCCGATCTTCTCCGGGTCACAATACACCGTCGGCAAACCCTCCTCCATCTCATAATCCACCTTGACGCCGGCCGACGCGCCCTTCCGCTCCAGCGTCACACGCACGCGCGCGATCACGTCGTGCAACGAGCACGGCTTGCGGGCGATCCCCAGCAAGCCCGCTTCGAGCTTGCTGATGTCCAGCATGTCGTCGATCATCGCCGCGAGGTCGTCCACGCGGTCCAGCACCGTCCGCAGGTACTCGGTCTGCTGCCCCGAAACCGGACCTGCCAGCCCGTCAGCGATGATCGCGGTGAACTCCTTGATGACCGTCAGCGGCGTCCGAAACTCGTGCGACACGTTGTCCACGAACTGGTGGGCCGTGTCGTAAAGCTCCGCCAGCCGCCGGTTCTGCCCGTTGAGCAGGTCGTTCTTCTGCCTCAGTTCGCCGAGCAGGCGGCGGTTCTCGTTCTCGAGAATGCGCCGCCGTTGCTGCGATTGCCCGTTCTGAAGCGCCTGGCGCAGACGCTCCGCGGACAGCTCCGCCTTGGACACATAGTCGTCCGCGCCGGCGCGGATCGCGTGGCTGGCGATCGTCTCATCGCCCTGCCCCGTCATGAAGATGACCGGCGCGAGGTTGCCCGCGGAGCGCAGATGCTCCACGAAATCCAGACCCGTGGTTCCCCCCAGGCGATAATCCACGAACACCACGTCGCATTCGCCGTGCGACACCAGCTCCGTCGCCTGCTCCGCACGGGGCGTCGCCGTGAACGCGATCTGATAATCCGGAATCTCGCTGAGCCGGCGGCGCAGCAACTCGGCATCGCCCGTGTCATCATCCACGCACAGGATTCGCAGCGACTTCTGACCAGGATAAACGTCTGCGGCGGAGAGCATTCAGCGACTCCTTATTGAGGGGCGGCGTCGACCGCCGGCGGCAGCGCGACCAGCTCCAGCCAGTACGTTTTGAGCTGGCGAACCACGTCAATGAACTCCTCGATCCTCACCGGCTTCGACAGGTAGGAGTTGCACCCGACGCGATAGCTGCGAAGGATGTCCTCCTCCTGGCGGGAGGTCGTCAACACGACGACCGGAACCGTGCGGAGAGCCTCGTCCGCGCGCATGCGCTCCAGCACGCCACGGCCGTCCAGACGCGGCAGGTTCAGGTCAAGCAGAACCAGGTCCGGCGCCGGCGCGGACACCGGGTCCGTGAACCGGCCTCGCCGCTGAAGGTAATCCAGCGCCTCCTCGCCGTCGCTGACGACGCGCAGGTCGGTGCGGATCACGTCTTCCTGAAGCGCGCGCCGCGTCAGCTCCTGATCGCCGGGGTCATCCTCAACGAGGAGGACGACCGCGGGCTTGAGACGGTTTCGGTCCACTGTCTTGCCTCCACCACGTCCGGAATCGAGAAGGAAAAGCGCGATCCCTCGCCCGGTTCGGACTCCACCCAGATCCGCCCCGCGTGACGTTCCACCACTTTCCGGCAGATCGAAAGCCCGATGCCCGATCCCGGGTACTGGCTGCGCGGGTTCAGTCGCTTGAAAGGCACGAAGATCTGCGCCACGTGCTCGGGCTTGATCCCGATGCCGTTGTCCGCCACGCAAACAATCCACGCATCGCCGTCGCGCTGGGCGGCGATGCCGATCTCCGGCGGCACATCCTCACGCACGAATTTCATCGCATTCGTCAGCAGGTTCTGCACCAGTTGCGTCAGCAGGGTGCGGTCGCCCGTCACGGTCGGCAGCGGATCGCGGCGGATCTTCGCGTTCAGATCGCGGATGCGCTCGGACATCAGGGCGAGCGCGTCGTCCACGCACTGATCCAGGCGCACCGGTTCACGGCGCATCGCCGCCCGCCCGGCCCGCGACAGCGTCAGCAGATCCTGAACGAGGACGCGCATCCGCTCGGCGGCGTCCGTAATGTAGTGCAGATCGGTCTTCGCACGATCGGGAAGGTTCCCGCCCAGGTCCGTCTCCAGCAGCGCGCTGAACGAAATGAGTTTCCGCAGCGGCTCCTGAAGATCATGACTGGCGACGTACGTGAACTCGTCCAGTTCCGCGTTCCGCGCCGCGAGCGTTTCATTGTGCGCGAGCAGCTCCGTCGCCTGGCGGGCGAGCGCCGCTTCCGCGGCCTTCCGCGCCGTGATGTCCACCACCGCCGCCAGCACGAACCGCCCCTCGGGGATCGTCACCGGGCAAAGCCCGATCTCGACCACGAACTCGCTTCCGTCCCGGCGCACGCCGAACAAGTCCCGCGACTGGCCGATTCGAACAGGCTCGGGATGCGCCAGGTACTCAGACCGCAGCTTCACGTGCCCCGCGTGCAGGCGCGCCGGCACCAACGCCTCGATCGGGCGCCCGTGCAGCTCCGCGTGCGCGTACCCGAACAGACGCTCCGTCTCGCGGCTGGCCAGAACGATCGTCCCGGCGGCGTCCACCATCAGCAGCGCGGTCGGCGCGTGCTCCAGCATCGCCCGGTACCGCTGCTCGAGCTTCTTGCGTTCCGACACATCGATGATCGATCCGAGAACACACGTCTCTCCGCGAAGGTTCAGCGGGTTCAAGCCGATCTCGACGGAAACGGTCTGACCGTCGCGCGTCAGCGCCGTCAGATCGCGCCCGATCCCCAGCGGGCGCGGATGCGGATTCTCCAGATACGCCTCGCGCATCCGGACGTGCGCCGCGCGGACGCCCTCGGGAATCAGCTCCTCCACCTCGCGCCCGATCAGATCGCCCGGGTCGTAACCGAGCAGATCGTGGATGCGCGCGTTGGCATGAAGAATCCGCCCCTTCGACGAGGTCAGGATCATCGGGTTCGGCGCCGCCTCCAGCGCCAGGCGCAACTGCCGCTCGGCCAGCGCCGCCTCCTCCCGGCTCGCGTCGCGCTCGCGGCGCACGCGGGTCGTCAGCACAAGGATCAGCGCCAACGTCACGCTCGACGCCGCAAGGCGCAGCATGTGCGACGTCCACCAGGGCGCGTCCCACCGGTCGCTGAACGCGTACACGAGGGACGAGAGCGCCAGAAGGAGGAACTGCGCGCTGAAGAACAACTCGTCCGTCAGCCCCTCCCGCGCCCACAGTTGCATCAGGCGGAGCGTCGCCGCCAGGAAGAGCACGCCGCTGAGGAAGTGAATGCCCCGGGTCACGGGCGTGAACCCGTCGCGGCCCACCATCGCCGGCAGCGCGTCCTTCCGAACCAGCAGCACGACGCACATCAGGAGCATCGCGACGGAGATCATGAAAAGCCACCGGTGACCGAGACGCGCCGCCCGCTCTCGCGAGAGGAAAAGCAGCGTCGGGATCAGCGCCCCGGCGAACGTCGAGAGGTTGTACATCCACAGCGTCGTGTTCGACACCGGGTTGACGCTGCGCACGACGCCCGGAATGCACATCGCCGCCAGACCGCACGCCACCACCGATGTATACGCCGACCCCTCCTTCGCCCGGTTCAGGAGCACAAGGAGAAACACAAGGATCAGCGCCGAGACCACGCCGGCGACCGCGATGCAGGAACGCACCGACTCGTTCACCCACAGCGAGTCCCCAAGACCAGCGCGGAAGGCCAGCCCGATCAGCAGGGCGCCGCCCAACGAGGACGTGATGAGCAACACGAGCGTCTTGCCGGCGCCTTGACTCATGCCAGTGTCTCTCGATGCCTGTCAAAGTAACCGCGCGAACAAACCGGCGCATCCGCGCCCGCCGCTCCCGATCTGGACGATCGGCCGGCGGCACGGCGTGTGCGCGTGTTACGCGATCCCTCGGCGTTCTGAGTAACCGGCGACCCGCTTCGACGGCGCTGGATGGCGGATCATGACCGCCCCTGCATTCTGGCGTCCTTTATGTCCCCGGACGCCCGGATTCTTGCGCCGCCTCGTGTTCCTGCAACATACGATATCGGCGATTCATTCACGCTTCCTGCAATCCCGACTCAAAAATCCGACGGTTTCTCAGGCCGCCCGATCAGGGTTCACCCGCTTGCCGCGGCAACGGGTGTCCGGGAGTTTTTGAAGAGCCTTCTGAACACATCGCATCTTCACACGACGAAAACCCGGCTTCCCCGCAATCGTGCGGCATCTCCTTCCGGGATCGACGACGCGCGCCCGGGCGCGCGGGTATGTTGGTCGATCTGGTGAGAATACACGGTCGCCTTGCTGCCCGGAACTCTCGACCTGGGTTGCCGGTTTGACGAGAAGAGAGGTTCGGAAAGCGTGTCGATCCGAAATACGTTCACGGTTTTCTCATGCGCGGCTTACCCTTCCGGATGATTCGGGCTTACCGGCACGCCGCCGCCGCGGTCAAATCCGAGCACGCGGATGACGACGAGGGCGATGTCGTCTGATTGCTCCTTCAGTCCCGCAAAACGGCGGATATCCCAGAGCACTTGTGCCGCCAGTTGTTGCGCGGACAGATCCCGGTGGCGCAGGATCGACTCCTTGAGGCGGTCCCGCCCGAAGACGCCGCCCTCGAAGCTCATCGCCTCCGTCGTCCCGTCCGTCGTCAGGACGAGCAGATCCCCCGGATGCAGCGGCGTCTGCGCGTCGGCGAAGTGCGCGTCGTGGAACGCGCCGATGACCAGCCCGCCGGTCTCGAGGCGCACGAAGCGGTCGCCCCGAAGCAGCAGCGGAGGCTCGTGTCCCGCGTTTCCGTAAGAGAGCGCCGAGGCGTCCGCGTTGATCACGCCGAAGAAAAGCGTGGCGAATTCGCTGGGTTCGGTGTCCCGGCACAGCGCGTGATTCAGATACAGAAGCACGTCCGCAGGGCGCCGGCCCTGCATCGCGTACGTCCGCATCACCGACCGCAGCGACGCCATCATCAGCGCCGCGGGCACGCCCTTGCCCACCACGTCGGCGATCCCCACGCCCAGCCCGCCGTCGGGCATTTCCACGAAATCGAAAAAATCCCCGCCGACCTCCAGGGTCGGAGCGTACACGCTGCCGACGTCGATCGCCGCGTGGCGCGGCGGCTCTTGCGGAATCATCCGCCGCTGCACCTGCGCCGCGTTGCGCAACTGGCGCTGGAGATGCTCGGCCTGAATCCGCTCGTCGGCGAGGCGCGAGTTGATGATCGCCGCCGCCGCCTGCGCCGCGATCGAACGCACCAGTTCGATCTCGTCCGGACCGAAATATCGCCGGTCGCCCGTGTACACGCGCAGCACGCCGACCGTCCGCCCCCGGTGCGTGAGCGGAACGCAAAGCCCGCTGACGATCCCCTCCTTCGCGCTCTTGTCCCGGAAGCGGATGCGCGGGTCGGTCCGGGCATCCTCGATGTACACGGTCCGCCCCTGAAACGCCGCCAGGTCGATCTCGTTGTTCTCCAGCAGGATCGGAGGTTTGTGCAGGTATTCCTCCGACAATCCGTGAACGGCCCGGATGACGAGTTCTCCGGTCGTTTCGTCAAGAATCCGGATGCCGCACGCCTTGACCCCCAGCGCCGTCACGACGCGGCGCGCCGTCTGATCGAGGATCGAATCCAGGTCGTACTCGCCCGTCAGAAGCTGCGTCAGCTCGTGAACGATCTGAAGGTCGTGAAGCTGCTTGCGGATCTGAAGCGCCTGCGTGTAAAGCGTCGCGATCGTCTCCGCCAGAAGATCGACGAACTGAAACGTCGCCTTGCGGTCCTGCGCCGTCCACGCGGGAACCAGCTCCGCCGCCTGACCGAGTTCGATCGCGTCAACCCCCGCCAGCGCCGCGATGTTGCGCACGATCCCGGGCGAGAACTTCTTCGGCGGTCGAACCCCGATCACCAGCGTCCCGAGACGGTGACCCCGGTAATGAATCGGCGTGCCGTATAACGACACTCCGCCTTCAACCGCCAGCGGAACTTCCTCCGCCGAGGCGTGCGTCGCCGCCCGACGGATGCTCTCCTCGCACAGCGCCCGACCGGCTGCGGTGCGCGTCACGATCCGAAGGAACGCGCTCGCCCAGGTCGGCGCGGTGATAAGACGCCCTTCCGGATTGCACACACAGATCGAAATGTTGGCCATCGCTGCAAAGTGATTCTGCAACCGTTGAAGTGCCGTCACATCGACGAGTTGCGCAAGCGGCGGCAGGCCGTCGCCCGTGGGGCTGGGAGGAATCTCGATGGTGTCGGTGTCGTGAATCACCCGCAAATCAGCGTGACGGTCGTGGCCGCCTTCATGTGTCGTGGATCGAGTTTACGTCTCGCATTCGGCGCTTTCAACCGACCGTCCCTGGCGCCGTCCACCCGATAACACCGCACGCGCACGTCCGGTGTTCGCCGCCGCGCTTCCGAAACCGCCAGCACCGGGGGAAACGGGTCGATGAAACTCGGCGACGGAAGGAATCCCGGCTGCGCGGTAAGATTTCGCGTGATCCCGGGACGTCGTTCAGTAGGGAGGTCCGGTGTGATCGGTCTCTGCGGGAAGTCGCATCGAGCGAGGTCTGCGGCAACTTGAGATGATTATGACGGGAACAGTCATCGGCATCGATCTGGGGACGACGTTCTCCTCGACGGCCTACGTGGATGCGGACGGGCATGTCGTCTGCCTGCCGAACCGCGACGGGCAGATGCTCACGCCCTCGGCGGTTTACCTTGACGATGACGGCCGGTTTCATGTCGGCGGGGCCGCGCGGGACGAGTGTCTGCGCCGACCGGAACACGTCGCCCTGGCATTCAAGCGCCGGATCGGACACCCGGAAGAGCCTTGGACGGTCGCGGGGCGGTCGATCGACGCAACCACGCTGTCCTCCCTGGTCCTTCGTCGCCTGCGCGAGGACGCCGAGCATGCGATCGGTTCTGTTGCCGGCGCCGTCATCACGGTCCCCGCTTACTTCGGGGATCGGGAACGCACCGCCACGCTCGAGGCCGCCCGTCTCGCCGGGTTGAAGGTGCTGGACATCCTGAATGAGCCGACGGCGGCTGCGCTGGCGTACGCCTTCGACGCCTACGTTCAGGCGGGGGGCGACGCCGGCGACTTGCGGACCGCGGCGATCGCCGCCACCGCGCCGGCCGTGTGCGTCGTCTGCGACCTCGGCGGCGGGACGTTCGACGTCACCGTCCTGAAGATCAGCGGTCCGCGCTTTGACGTTCTGGCCACCGGCGGCGCGTTGACGCTGGGCGGGCGAGACTGGGACGAGCGGATCGTCGACGCGATCGAGCGGCATACGCTTACGCACGGCGGACCGGACTCCCGTTACGACCCGCGCGCCCGGGCCCGCATGCAGCGCGACGCCGAGCAGGCGAAGCACGTCTTGAGCGTCAAGGGCGACGCCGACGTTCCGGCGCCTTACGAGGGCGTGCCGCCGATGCGCCTGACCCGAGACGTGTTCGAGAACCTCACATCGCCCCTCTCGGACCGCGTGCTTCAGATCATCTCGGGCGTCCTCGACGACGCGCAGCTCACCTGGGACGAGATTGAGGACGTGCTCCTGGTCGGCGGATCCACGCGCATGCCGCACATCCGTCGCCGCGTCGCCCAGTTGTCGGGCAAGACGCCGAACACGCGCCTTCAGCCCGACCTCGCCGTCGCGCAAGGCGCCGCCGTCTACGCCGCGATCCTGCGCGTGCAGGGCGACGCCCCGCCGCTGACCCACCCCGCCGCCGACCCCCGCGACGCCGACCCGGCGCCGGCGGACCCGCCCGCCTTCACCCCCGCCTTCAAGGCCGCCGCCGCGGACATCCGCCTGTCGCAGGTCAACTCCCGAAGTCTCGGAGTCATTGTGCGCTCCCCTCGGTATGACAAACTCGTCAACGCGATCGTCATCCCCCGCAACACGCGCCTGCCTGCGTGCAATACGCGACGCTTTGTCACGCACGGACCGAACCAGCGCCGCATCCGCATCCCGATCGTCGAAGGCGAGACCCGCGACCTCCGCGAGTCCGTCGAGGTCGGCATCTGCGTCATCGACGGGCTTCCCGACGGGCTTCCCGCGGGCGCGGAGGTCGACGTGACGTTCACCTACGACGCCTCCGGGCGCGTTGCCGTGCGAGCCGAGGAAAAGACCACCCGGCGCGCCGCGGAAACCTTCCTGGACCGCGCCGCCTCGCGTCCGGCGTCCGAGCTGGATGAACTTGCCGAAGCCGTCGCGCAATTGACCGCGCGCTGACCC
The DNA here is from genome assembly GCA_022072505.1 of Phycisphaerae bacterium. Classification (GTDB taxonomy): domain Bacteria; phylum Planctomycetota; class Phycisphaerae; order UBA1845; family UBA1845; genus JABWBH01. Next base: position 19,162 of record JAJVHU010000036.1, on the reverse strand, counting down.
GGAGTCGGGCTGGACGGCTGGACGAGACGACCCGCGCCGCCGCTTTCCTTCGGCGACAAAGCGTCTACGATGTGCGCTGGCGGTGATGCCGCCCGAACGAAGCCTCGTTGCGCCGTCCGCGCGTCGCTTCGACCGGGTTCCGCCCGGAGCCAACGATGCAGTCCTACGAAGTTCTCCGCCGATCGATCGATCCCGTCGGCGTCAAGGCGGTCGCGCGCCGGCTCGGAGTCTCCGCGGCCCTGGTGTACAAGTGGTGCCAGCCTCCCGAGTCCGAGAATCCGCAGTCCGGAGGCGCTCGCAACCCGCTGGACCGCCTCCAGTTGATTCTGAAGATTTCGCCGGATCGTTCGATCGTTCACTGGCTGTGTCACGAAGCCGACGGGTTCTTCGTCCCCAACCCCCAGGTTTCCTCCGGCCGGCCCGACGCCACGTTGCTGGCCCGCACTCATCAACTCGTGCAGGAGTTCAGCGACCTGCTTCGCACGGTCACTCAGGCGATCGAAGACGACGGGAAAATCAAGCCGCATGAGGCTGAACGAATCAGAGACGCCTGGGAGATGCTGAAGAGTTCCTGCGAGTGCTTCGCCTCCGCGTGCGAAGTGGGGCACTTCAGTCGAGAGGCATGAAGAATCCTTCATCCGCCGACCGTGAGGAACCGCGTTCAAATGCTTCTTTGAAAAAGGGGGTGCCGCTCTCTCATAGGGGTGAGAGAGCGGCACTGTGGTCGTCCGCGTCACGAGGAGGGTGTGACGCGCTCAGGAGGAAAGAAGCCCGGCGTTCATTCAACGAACGCCGCATTCGAACACGCACTCCGCAGGCGCAGAACGCCCGCGCCTCCTCAGGCTAAACCCGTCGCCGCGCTTCCACGCTTCGCCGGGCGTTAACCAACCCGATAAAACCAGCCCTCAAACGCTCAGCCGCCGTCGCGGAGAAACCCGCCGGCCCGACCTCGGAGTTCAAGATTTGAATCCGCGAAGTGATCGAGAAAAAGCATGAATATGCTTCGCGTCAATCCAAGGTCTGCTACATTATTACCCGTGCCCGCCGGAAAGGCAAGCCCCTTTTTTCCTGGTGCGCGCATTTTTTTTTCTTAATGCCCGCCGACCAGCGCCGACCGGTGTCGCACGGACTCGGTCAAACAATCCGGCTGCTTAACCTCAACCCCTCGGTGTGATCGCCCGCAAGACCTCAAGATATTTGGTCGCCGCCCCGGTGTTGAATATGACGACCGTCTCATCCACGCGAAGCCACCCGGTTTCTCGCAACCGTCGGACCGCTTCAATGCAAGCCGCGCCCTCAGGACAGAAGGAAATGCCGGTGACGCCCGCTCCCTCGCGAAGCGCGGACAGCATCCGCGCGTCATCGACCGCCACCGCTGTCCCCCGTGACTCCTTCAGGACACGCAGCATCAAGGCATCCGCAAAAGGCGAGGGCACACGCAATCCGCTGGCGACCGTGTGCGCGCCTTCGACGGGGGTCGCTTTTTCCGCCCCGGCGGCCCAGGCTTGGACGATCGGGGCGCATCCCGCCGCTTGCACCACGACAAGGCGCGAACGACGTCCGCCGGCCCAGCCGAGCGCCGCGATCTCCTCGAACGCCTTGTGCATTCCGATCAGACCCGCGCCACCCCCGGTCGGGTAGACGATCACGTCGGGAAACCGCCACCCGAGTTGCTCGACGATCTCGTAGCCGAGTGTCTTCTTGCCTTCGACGCGGTAAGGCTCCTTCAAGGTTGAAACGTTGAACCCCCCGGTTTCCTCGCAGGCCCGGGCGGCCTCGCGCCCGCAACGGTCGATCAGCCCGTCCACGCGATGCACCCGGGCGCCGAAGAGTTCGCACTCGCGCACGTTGACCTCCGGGGTGTCCGCGGGAACAAAAACGTTGGCTTCCAGCCCCGCCGCCGCGGCGTAGGCGGCGAGCGCTCCGCCCGCGTTCCCCGCCGACGGCGCATACAGACGGCGGTGTCCGAGCCGTCGCGCCATCGTCACCGCCGCGCTCATTCCGCGAGCCTTGAACGAGCCTGTCGGGTTGACGGACTCGTCTTTCACAAACAGGCGTTCCACGCCGAGGCGTTTCCCGAGTGCTTCGGTCCGGATCAGCGGCGTGTCCCCCTCGCCGAGCGTCACGGGTTCCTCTCCTGAGGGCACAGGGAGCACCTCTCGAAAGCGCCACATCCCCCGACGCCGCCCCGCGAAGTCGGCCGGGCCCGCCGCCCGTCGAACCTGGTCGAGGTCGTACGCAACGCGCAAGGACTTCCCGCAGTCGCAGGTGTTCAGGGGCTGATCCGCGGGGTAGCGCCGGTCACAGAAGAAGCACGCAATATGCTGAACAAACATGATCAACCCGCCCCTTTCCGCCGGCGTTCAGCGCGGAATAATCAACCCCCGCGCATCTTCGCCCCGCCGTGGCGAACGTCGCAAGTCCTTGACATCGACCGCCGGATTTTCATAACGTAACGTGCATGTCGCGGGGTTCCTCCCCAACGCACAGGATCATTTTCACATGAATCAGCAAGACTCGGTCGGCCCCCTTCAGGAGGCCTTGCGGCTGTCGCCGAACAACGTCCCTCTGCGGGTTCACCTGGCGGAAGTGCTTACGAGCCTGGGGCGGTATGACGAAGCCGAGACCGAGTTCCGCAAGGCGCTTCAGCTTTCTCCGGAGGACGTCGGCGTCAAGATCGGGCTGGCGCGGGCGTATTACAAGCAGGGCAAAAACAGTCACGCGCTGGTGATCGTCGAGGATCTGATCAAGGCGCCGCGTCCCGACGCCCGCGCTTACGTGCTTTTCGCGCGGCTGCTGCTGCGGCAGGGCGAGGTGAAGCGCGCCGTGCAGGCGTACAAGGACGCGTTGGAGGCGGACCCCTCGGTCGAGGATGAAGCCCTCTCGGAGCAACTCGGCGTGCGGGCGGATCCGCAGGAGACGGAGGACGATGACGACGACCGCGAGGTGATCGACGGCCGCATCCGCCAGCGCTCCGCCGACGAGGACGACGGCCCGACCCTCAAAGAATTGGAACGACCGGACATCGCGTTCGATCACGTCGGCGGGATGGACGGCGTCAAGGACGAAATCCGGGTCAAGATCATCCACCCGCTGACGCATCCGGAGATTTACGAGGCTTACGGAAAGAAGGTCGGCGGCGGCATCCTCATGTACGGCCCCCCCGGCTGCGGCAAGACGCACCTGGCGCGGGCCACAGCGGGCGAAGTCAAGGCGTGGTTCCTGTCCGTCGGCATCAGCGACGTGCTGGACATGTGGATCGGGCAGAGCGAGCGCAACCTGCACGAGGTCTTTGAGCAGGCGCGTCAGCACAAACCTTGCGTCCTTTTCTTCGACGAAGTGGACGCGCTCGGGGCCAGCCGCGCCGACATGCGCCAGACCAGCGGGCGACACCTGATTAATCAGTTTCTGTCAGAGCTGGACGGGATCGGAGCAAACAACGAGGGTGTGCTCGTGCTCGCGGCGACAAACGCGCCGTGGCACCTCGACTCGGCGTTCCGCAGACCGGGGCGCTTCGACCGGATCATCTTCGTCCCGCCGCCCGACGCCGACGCCCGCGCGGCGATCCTCCGCATTCACCTGAAGGGCAAGCCCGTCGCCGACGTGGACGTGGACGCGCTGGCGCGAAAGACGGAGGGCTTCTCCGGGGCGGACCTGCGGGCCGTGGTCGACGTCGCCGTCGAGGCGAAGCTGCGCGAGGCGCTGTCGCGCGGCGTGCCGACGCCGCTGTCGACGAAGGATCTCCTTGCCGCCGCGAAGACGCTGCGCCCAACGACTTCGGAGTGGTTCTCCACCGCCCGCAACTACGCGCTTTACAGCAACCAGGGCGGAACGTACGACGACATCCTCAAATATCTCAAACTCAAGGCATGAACTACCTCGAACGCGCACAACTGCTCCTCTCGCAGTCCCGGGCGGAACTCGCGGAGAAGGAGGTTCGGAAGCTGCTGGCGGCCGTTCCGGATCTGCCGGAGGGGCACGCGCTGCTTTCGATCTGCCTCTCGCATCAGGAGCAACATGCGAAGGCGGTTGAGTCCGCGCGACACGCGGTGCATCTGGCGCCGGACCTGCCTTATGTTCACTACGCGCACGGGCTTGCCCTGCTCGGCGCGGACCGGTATGAGCAGGCGGCGACGGCGATCCGCGAGGCGATCAAACTCGATCCGGAGGACGCGGATTACTACGGCCTGCTCGCGCTGATTCTTTATCACCGCCGGAACTGGTCGGAAGCGCTCGACGCCGCCGAGCACGGTCTGGCGATCGACGCCGAGCATGACGGCTGCGCCAACGCCCGGGCGATGGCGCTGGTGAAGCTCGGTCGCCGCGCCGAGGCCGCCAACACGATCGAGACGGCGCTGGAGCGCGACCCGGAGAACGCCCTGACCCACGCGAACCAGGGCTGGGCGATGCTGCACGCGAACCAGCCCGCAAAGGCGATGGAGCACTTCCGCGAGGCGCTGCGGATCGACCCCGAGCTGCAGTGGGCGCGCGACGGCATCGTCGAGGCGCTGAAGGCGCGGAACATCATCTACCGCCTCATGCTTCAATACTTCCTTTTCATGGCGCGCCTCAGTCCCGGCTGGCAGTGGGGGCTGATTCTCGGCTTTTACTTCGGGCAGAAAATCCTGCGCAACCTCGCTCGCACGTACCCGCAGATCGATCCCTACGCGAAGCCGATTCTGCTGGCGTACCTGGCGTTCGCGGTCATGACGTGGATCGCGGACCCGCTCTTCAACCTGCTGCTGCGGCTCAACCGCTTCGGACGACTGGCGCTGTCGGAGGATGATCGACGCGCGACCAACTGGTTCGGCGGATTCATGTTCATCGCGGGGTTGTCGATCGTCGCGTACTTCGCCACGAAGATCGACGTGCTGCTGTATCTGTCGCTGGGGTGCGGGCTGATGCTCCTGCCGATCAGCGGCACCTTTGCGCGCCCGCCGGGAAAGGCGAGGACGTTCCTGGCGCTTTACACCGCCGGACTCGGCTTGCTGATCGTCGCCGGGCTGGGGTTGGGGCTGGTCGGAGCGGGCCAGGCGACGCTGGGAGCGCTGGGGGCGCTGTTTCTTCTCGGAGTTTTCGCCTTTCAGTGGGTGGCGATCGCCCTCTCGGTGCGTCGCCCGGCGTAGCATGTTTTACGGGGCGCGAGACTTGTTCCGAACCGCGACCGCCGGAGAGCGGTGGATGCCGGGAACGTCAGGTCCGCTTCTGATCGGGCGCGCCTCGGCGCCCTCGGGAGAACTCGGGGCGCGGATTCGGGGAGCAACAAGGAGAGCAGCCGGATGAGCACGGGAAAAATGACGGAACCGATGACGACGGACGCCTGCGGGATGAAGGGCCCCGGCGCGGAACACAAGACGCTGGAGCGCTTCGCGGGGACGTTCCGGGCGGAGGTCAGCCTCTGGTTTCAACCGGGCGCGCCGCCCAACGTCTCGACCGGAACGATGAAGAACACGATGGTGCTCGGCGGCCGCTTCCTTCAGCAGGAGTACCGCGACGACACCGGAATGTTCGAGGGTCGCGGGTTCTGGGGCTACAACGACGTGGACCGTCGCTACGAAGGATTCTGGATCGACGTGATGGCCAACTTCTTCCAGATCGAGCACGGCCGACTCGACGCCGGCGGCGACGTGTACACGATGATCGGCACGATGACCGATCCGCAGACCGGCGGAACGATGCGAAAACGGTCCGTCATCCGTTACGCCGGCGCCGACGAGCACTCGATGGAGATGTACTTCCAGCACGCGGGGAAGCCGGAATCGAAGGCGATGGAAATCCGGTACCGGCGAGCGTCGCCCTGACATGCACCGCACCGGCAATCTGATCGAGGCCGCGTTGTGGGGCGCGATCGGCCTGGGGTTCGTGATGGCGGCGCTTCGGCATCGGCGTGACGCCGGGACGACGGCGAGGCACGCCGGCCGGCGTCGCCGCCTTCTCGCCTCGGTGACGTTTCTTGCGTTCGGCGCATCTGACGTCGTCGAAGCCGACACCGGCGCGTGGTGGAGACCGTGGTGGCTGCTGGCGTGGAAAGCCGCGTGCCTTGCGGCGTTGCTGACCCTGCTGATCCGGCACGATCGAATGAATCCGCGCCGGGGTGCTTGAGCGGACGTGCCGGTCTGAGCAAAAACCTAATTCGTCATTCTCGATACCGCGGCGCGCCACGAGGCGAGCGTTCGCACGGGCTGAAGCCCGCGGCGCAGGAAAGCGCTTCAGGTACGTGAATAATGATTCAGTCGCTGTTGCAAAACCGCCGGTGAAGACGGCAAGAAGAACGCTTCCTTACGGGCGCGGCTCGGTCTCGAAACAACGTCCAGGTTACCGCAGCTTCAGTTTGCGGAGCGCCACCCCGCTCATGCGCAGCAGCAGCAGCCCGTGCAGGAAGCGGCGGATGTTGCTTTCGCCGTATGCGCGGGCCCGGTAGCGGATCGGGATTTCGAGGATCTTCAGGTTCGCCCGCGCGGCGCCGAAGATGAGGTCGAAATCGCCGAAGGGGTCGAAGTCGCCGAAATACGCGCGGTCCGCCGCGATCCGCTCATAATCGCGCCGCCGCAGCACCTTCGTCCCGCAGAGAGTGTCGCGGAAGCGTTGCTCCAGCAGCCACGTGAACAGGCGACTGAAGAAAGCGTTGGCGAGCTTGTTGAGGAAGCGCATCGCGTCGCGCTGCATCGGGTAGACGAGGCGCGTGCCGTTGATGAACTCCGCCTTGCCCGAGGCGATGCCGTCGAAGAACTTCGGCAGTTCCTCGGGCGGGACGGTCAGGTCGGCGTCGAGGATCATCAGGACGTCGCCGCGCGCCGCCGCGAAGCCTTTGCGCACGGCGTCGCCCTTGCCGCGGCCCCGCCCCTGGCGGATGAGGCGGATGTCCCGGTCCGGGTTCTCGGCGATGACGCGCTCGATCTCCTCCGCCGTCCCGTCCGTGCTGTCGCCGTCCACGAAGATCAGTTCGGTGTGCGCGCCCATCGCGGGCGTGCGGCGCACCGCGTCGGCGATGTTCCCGCGCTCATTGCGCGTCGGAATGACCACGCTGCACGTCAGCGAGCGATCCGGCTGCGTCGTGTCGCCGACGGGCCGCGCGACGACCAGCTTCAGCAGCGACAGCGCCCGCGTCGGCCAGAGTCGCGCCAGCACGCGGTTGCACAGGGCGGACAACACCGGAACGCCCACCGGCGCCAGCAGCTCATCCGTCCGGCGCACGGCCTCGAACCCCGCGAGGGTCAGCAGATTGTCCACGTCCGAGGAGGTCAGCCAGTTCTGCTCCGGCGCCCGGCGACGCAAGCCGAGCAGACTCGCCAGCTTCAGCGCCGGCTCCCAGAGCAGGTTGTAGTGCAACAGGATGATCCGCGTCGACGGATCACACCCGTGGCGCACGCGCTGAAGACAGGCCTGGATGTCCGCGCTGTCGGCAACGACGTCGCACAGAAGCACGACGTCAAACCGTCCGCGCACCTCGAAACTCTCCGAGCCGGCGCGGACGTAACGGAACCGCGGGTGACTGCGCGCCATCCTTGCAAGGCGCTGCGGGCAGGGATCCACGCAGACGCCCGACGCCGCGCCCAGCGCGGGCAGCAAATCCTCAAACTGGCATCCGACCTGAAGCACGCGGCTTTGAGGCCGAACGTGCTGCCTCAGGACGCGCAGCACCTGGCGATGAAAGTAGCGCCGGGGGGCGGCCGCCGCGTCGGTTGTGGGCGCCCACGCCGCCTCAGTCCCTTCAAGCGCGAGCGCCCCCCCGATGCCGACCTCAATTCCTTCAATCTGCTCGGTGCGCATGATCCGGCTGATTTATCGGCGGCAAGAGGCAGCCCCTTGAAAAGGTCTTGAGTCGCCCGACCTGACCCCTCAGCGGCGGAACCACCGAGGGATCAACAGTCAGCGGCCGGGGGCTTCGGCGGACACCGTCTTGAAGGAGAAAGGCCCGTCGAACCGCCGCAGAATCTTCGTCACCCGCCCGAGAGTCTTCACACCCCCGTCGAAACCGCGGGCCTGCACGAAGCGTTCTGGCCGTGCGGGGGGAGGGGGGTAGGAACGCTTCGTGGAGGTTGGTATGATGAAAGGATCATCATCCGGGTCCGGTGGGGGCGACCTGAAAGCCGGTCGCGCGGCCGGATGATGACCCTGGGTTGGGGGCTGGGGAAGCGTCGGCGCGGCGTCGCCGGCGTGGTCGGGTCGGAGAAGGTCGTCCGGACGCGGAGGTCCGGGCGCGGGGGTCGAGGTCGTACCCCTGCAACGTACACATTGAAAGGAGCTGGGGGATGCGCGCGCGGTTCAATATTGTGGGGTGGTGCGCGGGCGGACTGATCGCCGCGGGCAGCGGCGAGGCGGCGTTCGGACAGTATCAGTCGCTCAACGTCAATCTTTACAAGCAGTTCACGCTGGCGGACTTCGGCAACCCCAGCAACGGCAACGACTGCTGGGGCTACGTGTCGCGCTCCGGGCGCGAGTACGCCATCATGGGGCTGTCGAACCGCGTCGGGTTCGTCGAGATCACCGACCCCGCCAACGCGCGCATCATCACGACGATCAGCCACAGCAACAGCCTCTGGGGCGACATCAAGGTATACGGGGATTACGCCTACGTGGTGAACGAAGCGGGCGGCGGCATCCAGGTCATTGACATGAGCAACATCGACAACAACGTCGTCACGCTCGTGCGCTCGATCTCCTCTCCCGCGACGAGTCACAACGTCGCCCTCGATCCGGACAGCGGTTTTCTCTACCCCGTCGGGTCAAACACCGACAACGGCGGGCTGATCATTTTCGACCTGGCCCAACCGGACAACCCGGTCAGGGTCGCGGCGTGGACGACGCGGTACGTGCATGACGCGCACATCGTGACGTACACCGACGGTCCGAACGCGGGCAAGCAGATCGCCTTCCTCTGCTGCGGCGGAAACGGCATCTACATCGTGGACGTGACCAACAAGGCCAACCTTCAGACGCTCTCCAGCCGGACTTACTCCTGCTTGAACTACTGCCACCAGGCGTGGACCAGCGACGATCGTCGTTATCTTTTTGTCGATGACGAGCTGGACGAACTCGCCGGTTGCCGCGGTTCGACCACGACGTACATCTTCGACGTGAGCAACCTGTCGAGCCCGACGCTGGTGGGGACGTACACGACGGGCATCAACGTTCCGGATCACAACCTGTATTACAACAACGGTCTGGTGTTCAACTCCAACTACGGTTCCGGGCTGCGAGTCTGGGACGTGACGAACATCGCCGCCCCGGTCGAGGTCGCCTATTTCGACACGTATCCGAGCGGGAATCCGCTGGATTTCGTCGGCAACTGGAGCAACTATCCGTATTTCCCCAGCGGAACGGTCATCGCCAGCGACATGCAGCGCGGATTGTTCATCCTCGACGTAACGGTCAACCGCGGGCGACTCGAGTTCTCGTTCCCGAACGGGTTGCCTGAGACGGTGCTGCCGTCCGGCGGCTCGGTGCTGGATCTGAGCATTTCGGGCCTGAACGGCGCGGAAGTGCAACCGGGCTCCGAGCGATTCCTCGTGGACACCGGCGGCGGCTTCGCCCAGGCGACGCTCAACGATCTGGGCAACGGCGACTATCAGGCCGTCTTCCCCGGCGACGCCTGCGGCGACACGCTTCGCTACTACTTCAGCGCCCAGGACATCGAGGGCAACGAGTTCAAAAGCCCCGGCGACGCCCCGAACAGCACGCACTCCGCGTTTGTCGTCGCGGGTACAACGACGCTCTTCAACGACAATTTTGAGACGGACTTCGGTTGGACCGTCGTCAATGAGAATCTGTCGACCGGCGCCTGGACGCGGGCGATCCCGTCCCAGGGCTGCAACGACGGCAGCCCGGACAGCGATTTCGACGGTTCGGGCCGCGCGTACGTCACCGGCCTCGGTTGCAACGTCGACGTCGACGGCGGACCGACGCGCCTCAGTTCCCCCATCCTCGACATCCGCGACGGCGGCTACGTCGAGTTCGCGGCGTGGTTCTCCAACGACGACAACGACGCCGACCGCCTGACCGTCGAAATCTCCAACAACGGCGGGACCAACTGGACGCTCGTCGAGAGCCTCGGCAACACGTTCGGCTGGTCCGTCCGGCGCTACAACGTCGCCGACTACCTCAGCCCGTCCTCGACGATGCGCTTCCGCTTCAGCGTCGCGGATAATCCGAACAACTCGATCACCGAGGCCGCGATCGACGCCTTCGAGGTCTTCACGCTCGTCTGCGATCAGTCGCCGATCGAGTGCGCGGACGTCAAGAAGCTCAGCGCCCGCTGCCGCAGCAACGGGCAGATCAAGGCCAAGGTCGTGCTGCATGATGAATCGCACGACGGGCAGACCGTCACGATCGCCGTCGACGCGGTCGAGCACGTGCTCATCGTCAACGGACGCCGCGCGTCGCACAAGGAGTGCTGCTTCTCCGGCGCGCACACGATCTCGCTGATCGACCCCGCGGGGTGCGGCCTGTCGAAGAACGTGGATTGCCCGTAACAACGGTCGCGGACGGTCGCCGATCGGGCGTCGGCGACGCAGGAAAGTCCCCGTCAATCAGGCGGCGGGCGGGTCGTTTCCGATCCGTCCGCCGCTTCGTTGCGCGCCGGGTCCGCGTCCTTGCAGGATCTCTTCCGTCCCTCCGGGACTTTCATTTCTCCCGCACGGGCTTCCCAGCACCGGCGTGCCGGGCTGTTTTCCAGCGCCCCTGCCGGGCTGCGACTCCCGGATGATCCTCAGGAACTAAGACTGGAACCTATCCCAAAACCGAACGATCGGACCTGGGGAGTTTGTCAATTCGGACGAATTCACCGGGAATTCGTGACTCCGCGCGGACTGAAGTCCGCGGCCCGCTGAGTTCTGGGATAGGTTCTACAACGCTATGACGGTTTGCGTAAAAATCCACGTTTTCAGCGTCGGCAAGCCGAGTTTCGCGGCTCCGAGGAGCTTCGCCTTGTTGGGGGACAACTCCCGACCGGGAAAGTCGCGCCTTGGCCGGGAAACACGGGGAACTGGTCGAAAGACACCTCGGAAGCGCAGCGCGGTGGGATTAGACGCTGTTGCAAAACCGTCGGTGCGGGCGGGAAAAAGAACGCTTCCTTACGGGCGCGGCTCGGGTATGAACCCGCGTCTAAGACCCTCGAATGTTCCGGAGCGCAACCCCTCCCGCCGCTCCCTCCCCGCAGGACTGCGCCACAGGATCGCGCCCCACGATCAGGTCACAGGATTGCGCCGCAAGATTGCGCAGGATCGTCCGTTCATGCGAATCCCGCTCCCCGCAATCAGAGTCAGGCAGAGACTCAGGCGCCCGGTTACTCCGATGAACCCGCTTGTGCGATGCCGAAGTTGCCTTCCGGGCGGTTGCGGAGGACGGCGGTGACGGCGGCGGGGCGGTCGGCGCGGGTTGCTCCGGCGGCGGTGTCGCGGAGGGCGATGGCGCGGATTTCGGTTCCGCCGCCGGGGGCGACCGGCGACGCGCCGGAGGGATGCGCGATCACGAACCCGAGGTCGGCGTCGGAAAGCCCGCGGACGTCGTAAAAGGAGAAGGCGCGGTCGAACGTCGCCTGGCGCATCCACATGCGGGCGATGTTGTCCTGCGTCGCGTACTCGCCGGGAAGGACGAGGCGCTCCTGCGTCCGTCCGGTGCGCAGGCGCTGGATCGCGTTGACCAGGCCCTCGGTCGCCAGCGAGATCGTGAAGCGGCCGGTGTGCGGTTCGACGCGGATTTCCCAGTCCCGCGTGCCTTCCTTCGCCAACGTGGCGACCGGCGAGGTCACCGTCAGTTCGCTGCGCAGCGTGCCCGTGCTCGAAGCCCCGCGGACCGCGCCGTAGCCCAGCCCGACGTCGATGCGCTCGACGTCGCCCGACCGGCGAAATTCGTTCACGCAGGCGAGCGTCGCCCGCTCGATCGAGACGTAGTTCGCCTCACCGAACCGCAGCACGAGTCGTGAGCGCAGCCCGGTGCGGATCAGCGTGCCGCCGGCAAGCCGGTCGCCCGCAACCAGCGGCGTCCAACCCTCGTCAGAGGCGGCGCGCGCGCCGAGGGCGGCGCGATCGGCCCGGCCCTCGACGTCCACCACCTCCGCAAGACAGGGTTCGTCGACCGTGGCGGACGGATCGCCCGCGACAGGCGCGACGCGCGGCGGCGACATCTTCGCCGGAGGGGCGGCGCCGGCTGGCGCGATCCGTGCCGCGCACAGCGCGGCGAAGACGCAAACCCGTGTGAACCGTGCGGCTAATGTCGCTGATCGCCGTCGCGTCATGTTTCGCCGTCTCTCGTGCGGCGGACGCAAGCGGCGTCCGCGGGAATCCCGCCTCTATGATAGCCGCGCCGGCGGTCTTCGTCATCACACGACGCCAGATTTTCGGTTGCCGCGGGTTCGGGTTGGCGCATGAGAAACCCCCGCGGCGTCGCCCGGACACCGCGGGGGTCGGGTTTTCCTTGTGCTTCTTAAGGAAGGGCGATCCCTTCCGACAGGCATGATCCGCTTGTTTTTCCGGCGGGCGAACCGCGCCGCCGGAAAACCGTCGATCAGTTCCGCCGCTCGATGATCGTGATCTGCTGATGCACGACGCGCCAGACCTCCGCGGCGGGAAGGATGACCTTCACCTGGGCGATGCCGTTGCCGAATGACGGCGGGTTCGCCACCGCGCCGATGAGCACGGCGTTCACCTGCGTGCTGATCTCGTCATGCTCCGTGACGAAGTCGCGGACCAGCGTGTTCGAGTCGATGCGCAGCCCGAAGACCTGCTCGGACAGCTTGCGCTTCGCGTCCAGCTCCGCGGCGCGGGCGGCCTTGAGGCGGCCCTGCGGCGTGTCGATCGCCGGGTCGGTGCCCTCGCCGACCGCCGAGATCGTCTCGGCGACCCACGCCGGCATCTCGAATCCCGCCGACACGACCTGCTGAACGACCTGCGGACGGACCGTGCCCGTGCCGGTGGCCTCGAACATGTCCGTCTTGAGGATCTTCGTCAGTTGCTCGATGTCGGTTCCGGTGACGCTGTTGCCCTTGTAATGCCGCGTGTGCAGCTCCTTGAGCTGCGTGATGACGCTCTGCACGGGAACTTCGAGCGTGACCTCGACGATCAGTTCGCCGTCGTGGAAGTACGCCGGACCCTTCTGCTTGGCGCCGACGACGATGCCCTCCGACGCGGTCGTGATTTCGTCGTACTCCGTGACGAAGTCTTTGACCAGCGTGTTGCTGGTGAGGCGCAGGCCCTTGATGCGCTCCAGCAGCTTGCGGGCGGCGTCCAGGTGCGCGGCGCGCTGCGCCATCAGGCGCTCCTGGGCGGAGACTTGCTTCCAGATCGGCGGGACATAGAGCGTCGTCGTCGTGACTTCGACCTGCGTCAGGTTCGCCTCGACGCCCGCGGGAAGCTCCGGCGGAAGGTCCGGACGCGGCGCGCCGGTGCCCGTCGCCTTGACGACGTCCGTCTTCAGCGTCTGCTGAAGCTGCTCGATGTCCGTGCCCGTCACGCTGTTGCCCTTGTAGTGGCGCGTGTGCAGCTCCTTGATCGTTGTGATGAGCTGCGCCACGGTCACCTCGGCGTCGATCTCGCACACGCCGTCTTCGTAATACCGCGGCTGACCGAACCGCGCCCCGCGGATGAACGTGTCCATCCCCGCGCGGATCTCGTCGCTCTCGGTCACGAAGTCCTTGACGAAGGTCTGCGAACTGAGCTGAAAACCGTTGATCGTCTCGCCGAGCTTGCGGTAGGCGTCGGCCTCGGCCGCACGCTTCGCCAGCAGCTTGTTCTGCGCGTCGCTGACCTGCTGCGCGACCGCGCCGCGCGTCGCCAGCGCGCTCAGCCCGATCGCCAGCGCCCGCACTATCCAGTTCCTGTTCATCTTCAATCTCCGATAAAAAGTCATTTCACCGTGAAAAACCACCGGCAGGCGTCGCCCTCCAAGCTCTCGCACGCCCTCAGCCTCCCGGTAGACGACATTCCTTATTGCCGAACGTTAGGGCGACCCAGACCGGTCCTGCGCCCGTGTCGCGCCTGCTTCTCGACTTGAGCGATCGTCAGGCGCCCTTGCGGATCCGGGTCGCGTACGCCTCCAGGCGCGACCTCGCGCCCGCGTATTCGGCGTTCTGCTCCCCGGTCAGCGCCTGCCGGTAGTACTTCAGCGCCTGCTCCCCGTCGCCCATCGCTTCGCAGGCCACGCCCGCGCCGTAGGCCGCCCGGTGATCGCCGGGCTTTTCCGCCAGCGCCGACTGAAAACTCGCCAGCGCCTCGCGGTAGAACCCGCCCCGGAGCATCTTCACGCCGTTGTTGCATTCCTTCGACCCGCTCGACTTGACGTGGGCGGTGACATTGATGCGGCACGCCATCAGACCGCTGACGAACTCCCGAGCGCCCTGATCCACCAGCGACGCGACGATCCGGTCCGCCGCGGGCAGATCGCCCAGTCCGCGGCTGCTGCCGTAAACCGGGCTCGCCGGCGCCGTCTCGTCCGTCGCCGTGTACGTGCCCGCCTTCAGATCCCAGACCCGGTTGTTCGTATTGTCCAGCAGCTTGAACTCCGTCTGCACGGTCATCGTCCGCTGATACCCGGTGACCTCGCGGGTCTGCATGTCCGCACCGCCGCCGCCGGCCCCGTGACCGCCCCACCCGCCGATGCTCGTGATGTCCAGCGTCTGATCCTTCCGCTCCTGAACGTCCACCTTGATGTTGACGTTGCTCATGATGCGGCCGTCCGCCGCCTCCAGCATTCCCGGCGCGCCGCCCTGCTGAGACGACATGCCCGCGGCCTTGAGGTCCGCCTCCGCCATCGTCCCTTCCGTGTCGCGGCGGTCCGTCACCGCCACCTGCGTCCCGAAGCTGTCACGGGATTCCTGGATCAGGTTCTTCAACACGGTCGCCGTCAGGTCCGACCACTGCGGATCCGTGTTCGGACCGACGTTCGCCGGGGCGATGTAGATCGTGCCCAGTCCCGGCGGAAGACCCTTCACCGGGTCCACCACGTAGCTGAACTCGACCCGGGCCAGCTCACTGCTGCAACCGACCCCGCCCGTCACGAGCGCCAAACCAAGTAAAGCACAACCGCAATTCGTCATCCGTCTCATGCGAAAAGCTCCTTAACTCTTAAGAGGTGTTTTCAGCGAAGGATCCGCACCCGTATCCGTGGGCGCCGAGTTCGCCGTCAGATCGCTTGTGTAAAGGGCGGCCGGTCCAGCCGCATGACGGTCATTCCAACGCCAACGTCCGCCACCGTCAAGCCGAACCAACCTCTGCCCACCGATACCCCTCCGGTGGTCACCCCAGCGCATACCAGATTAGTCGGCGAAATCCGCCGCCGACGTGAGCGGTCGCGGGGGGCGAGGTGATCGACTGAGGTCAGTTTCTCCCGGGAGGGTCAGACTTGCCGGCCGGGGTTCAGTCCAGGCGGAAACGTGATTTCCGACCTTACGAAGGCCCCCGGACCGACTCTCCTCAGAACCCCACCGCCCCACCGCGCCCCAAGCAGACCGGCACGGTCGGCCTGGAGGCAAGGCTCCCCGCCGACGGTGGAAACCAGCGTGGAAACGCCTAGGCTACGGACGGATTCAGTCCCCGACCGGGCGAGCGGTGCAGAAGTCCTGCCGCGCCGCCGGGGCGTCCGGAGACGACGGTGGAACTCGTACTCGACAGTGCAACCCTCGCCCTGATCCGCGCCGCGAAGGCGGAAGACCTTGCCGACGCGGATCTGACGACGCTTCTGCTGACGCAGCGGCAGGCGCCGGCGCGCTTTGAATTGACGATGAAGCAGCCGGGCGTGTTCGCGGGGCGGGTCGTGGCCGAGACCGTGCTGACCACCTACTCCCCCGCGTTGCGCATCTCGTGGTTCGACTTGGGGACGGACGGGGCGTTGATCGCGTCGGTTCCCGCGGTGCTGGGAACGATCGACGGTCCGCTGGCGGCGGCGCTGGCCGCGGAGCGGGTTCTCTTGAACTTCGTGCAGCGCCTTTCCGGCGTCGCCACGTTGACTCGACGGTTTGTCGATGCCGTTGCGGGAACCGCAGTGAAGATCTTCGACACCCGCAAGACCACGCCGGGCTGGCGTTTGATCGAGAAGCACGCCGTGCGCTGCGGCGGAGGCCGCAGCCACCGCAGCGGGTTGTACGACGCGGTATTGCTGAAGGACAATCACTTGGCGGGGATTGCGCCGCAACGCCTCGCCGGCGAAGTCTTCAACCTCCTCAACCGGATCGGAACCCTTCCGCACGAACCCATCTTCGTCGAGGTCGAGGCGAAATCCGTCGAGGAGGCCCGCGATCTGTTCCGCGTCGTCGGGATTCACATCGTCCTGCTCGACAATTTCTCCGTGCATGACCTGGCGGAAGCGGTCGAACTGCGCGACAGCCTGGGACTTAAAGGCAAGGTCGAGCTTGAAGCCTCCGGCGGCGTCACGCTCCAGAACGTCCGCGCGGTGGCCGAGACGGGGGTCGAGCGCATTTCGGTGGGCGCGCTGACGCACTCGGCGCCGGCGCTGGATTTGTCGCTGGAGCGCGTCGCGTAGAATCATGTGGAGCGTGCTGACCAGCGGCCGTTACGGATACGTCGCGGACTACCTTGTCTGGACCGTGTTCCTGCTGTCCGTCGCCGTGAACGCCGTCTTGTTCATTCGTTTCGCTTCGCGCAAGGGGCGGTCGCGGCGGGCGCTGGTCGTGGGCAACCTGTTGGTGCTGGCAACCCTGCTCAGTGCGGTCGCGTGGATCGGCGAGACGTACTTCCGCTTCATGCGCATCTCGACGGATTCCTTCGGCGTCACGCTTCCGGCGCAACGCTGGTTTCAGCGCCATGTCGTCCTCAATTCCTGGGGCTGTCGCGACCGGGAGTGGCTGCCGACTCCGCCGGCCAACGTGCGGCGCATCCTCGTCCTCGGCGACTCCTTCGCGTGGGGCTGGGGCGTCGAGCGCGTCGAGGACCGCGTCGCCGAGCGCCTCGCCGCCGGTCTGCGGCAAGTCTGGCGTTGTCCGGTCGAGGGTATGACGCTCGCCCAGCCCGGTTGGGACACCGGTGATCAGCTCGATCCGCTTCGCGCCGCGCTGGACGCCTTTCGCGTGGACGAGGTCATCCTGATCCACGTTCCGAACGACATCGAGCGCTTGCTGCCGGTCCGCCTTGACTTCGATCCGAAGCGCCCCCCGCGCTGCACGTGGTTCAACACGGACTCGTCGGCGCTCTTCGAGCACCTGTACTACCACGTGTACCTCCCGCGCGTGCCGACGGTCAGCGGCTTTCACGACTGGCTGGCCGACGGATACGCCGATCCCCGGACGTGGACCGCGCAGCAGGAACGTCTGCGGGCGCTGGTCGAGACCTGCCGGGCGAAGCAGGTTCCCTTCCGCGTCGCGCTGTTCCCCTTTCTGCGCGCCGGAGGGACGCGCTTCGACGGAGATCGGATCGCGAGAATGCACGCGGCGTTCTTCGAGTCGATCGGCGCGCCCGTCGTCGATCTTCGCCCGGCCTTGGAGACACGGACCGCGGAGGAGCTGATCGTCAGCGCACGGGACGCGCATCCGAACGCCGACGCGCACGCCCTCGCGGCCGACGCCGTCCTCGACGCCTTCTACGCGCGCCCCGCGAAGGGCGATCCCTGACCGCCCGTTGAAAAGGGGTATCGCGTCCCTCCGGGACGCGAATTCCACCGGGAAAACCGGCATCACAAAGGCCGATCGCGCGTTCTTCAAGAGGCGGCCGACCGAACCGCGCCCGCCTGTCCGTAACGTTTCGACGCCGCGTCAAGGGTCAAGATGCGATCTTAAATCCGCTCCGTCCCTCGGACTTCGCGTCGTCCGCCGTCGCCCGTACAATCCGCCCCGACGAAGGCCGGACCGCGGGCGAGCCGGTCGGCGGACCGGATACGGATCGGAACACGACGATGGCGACGGTACAAGTCCTCGTGGTGCGAGCGCCGGGGACGAATTGTGACGAGGAGACAATGCACGGGTGGCGCCTCGCGGGGGCGTCGCCGCAGTTGCTTCACATCGAGCGCTGGATCGAGCGCCCCGCGCTGCTCCGCGAGTTCGACGTGCTCACGCTGCCGGGAGGGTTCAGCTAC
The DNA here is from genome assembly GCA_022072505.1 of Phycisphaerae bacterium. Taxonomy (GTDB): domain Bacteria; phylum Planctomycetota; class Phycisphaerae; order UBA1845; family UBA1845; genus JABWBH01. The sequence continues at coordinate 1,144 of JAJVHU010000036.1, read as the reverse complement.
GGTGACGACATCGCCGCCGGCAAGGTCTTCGCGGCGGGGCTGACCGGAGCGATCCTCGACGAAATCCGCGCCCTCGTCGATCGCGGCGGCGGCGTGCTGGGCATCTGCAACGGGCTTCAGGTGCTGGTCAAAGCCGGCCTGCTTCCGGGCGGGACGATCGCCGCCGACCGCGTAACCGTCACGTACAACGCCTCCGGGCGGTTTGAAGCGCGGTGGGTGCGCATGAAGGTCTGCCGGACCGACTGCCCGTTCCTCCTCGACACCACCTTCACGGAGATGCCCGTCGAGCACGGCGAGGGGCGCGTCGTCGCCCGCGATGAAACCACGCTCGCCGCCCTCGAAAGCGGACGGCACGTCGCCCTGCGCTACGTCGACGCCGAGCGCTGCCTCGCTGGCGGCGAGAGTCCCGACGCCGACAACGAGAGGCGCGGCGCCGACGGCAACAGACCCGGCGCCGACGGCAACAGACCCGGCGCTGGCGGCAACAGACCCGGCGCCGGCGGTGAGCTTCGCACCGTCGAGTACCCGGCCAACCCCAACGGGAGCGACGCAGCCATCGCCGGACTGTGCGACCCGACCGGCCGCGTTCTCGGCCTCATGCCCCACCCCGACCGCCACCTCGACCCGACGAACCACCCCCTCTGGACCCGCCGCCCCCCAGTGGACATCCCCGACGGCCTGCGCTTCTTCAAAAGCGCCGTGATGTATTGGAAAACGTAGGACAAACAGCGCAAAACCGAGCCGCGACCGCCCGCTCTTGACGTTGCGCGGCGATGTCAAGGGCGGGCGATGTCAAGAGTAAGAAAGCGTTCGAGCAAAAAGACAACAAGACAACGAGGCACAAACGCACAAAGTCGACGAGGAACCCAAGTCCCCGTTTCACACTGCGCGTCGCAGGATTGCGAAGATCATCCGACAGTCGTCGCCCCCGGATGATCGTCCGAAAGGTTGTGACGTGCCTCCGAGCGCCCTCAAGCGTCCCCCCGAGCGTCCCTCCGAGCGTCGCCAAGTGTCATCCGAGTGTCATCCGGAAATCATCCGAGGTTATCCGAGCGTCCCCGAGAATCGGTGCCCCCGAAGAACCCTCGATAATCGGTGCCCCCGAAGGTCATCCGAGAGCCTCAGCCCCGGCAGGGGCGTCAGA
>JAJVHU010000022.1:85916-151810 GCA_022072505.1 Phycisphaerae bacterium | reverse complement strand
TTCGACTACCGCGGCAACCGCCGCTGGCAGGAAGCAAGCCTATTCAGCCGCCTCATCGCCGACGCCGTGGGAGCTAACCCCATGACTCGCAGGCAGTTAGTCACCGGAGGCAGGTAGAGATTCAGGTACGGCGGATGAGGTACTGCCGGTGCCGGCTTCGAGCGGGCTCGCCGAAGACATGGGCGTACCGTGCCTGGAGCTCCCCCACCGTCATGCGCTCGAGCTTGGCCACCTCTTTTGCTATGTTGAGGCTCATGCGTTGTCTCCATCATCCCGCGGCCGTAACCTGCGGGTACGGGACACACTGAGCCTCGTTTCGCGGGGAAGCTCAAGGCGATTTTCGGCGGCGGGTGGAGATTCTTGAGCATCGCTGATTCCGGTCGCTTTCACGCGCCGGCGCCAGCGAACGACGCCCCGTGCGAGGATCGATGCGACCTGTCGTCGCCGTTCGGCGGGATCGACCGGCGCATCCGAGCGTGCGGACATGAGCAGACTCCTGAGCCGGCCCGTGCGTCACGCATAACGCGCGGGTCGCGGCCGTCTGCCCGTTATGTACGCCGTTCGTCCGGAGACTGTCCGCCAACGCGTTTAGCCGTGAGCGTCTTTCGGCGGATCGGGACTGCCGGCCCGCGCCCGGAGTTCGGACTCCATCTTGTCGAACTCATCGTGCGGAAAGCGAGAGTTGACCGGCGGCATGTAGGGCTGCGCCCTCGCGAGAAGTGTGCCTGTTGCAGTGTCCCACAGTTCGATGGTTCCGTTGCTCCCGAACCACCACCGATGAATCTGCGCCCACTGGAGCATCATCTTCGCCGCCTCTGGCGTACCGTCGTCGTGATATTGAACGTCCGTGAGCGGCTCGCAGACGAGACTCTCACCCGCGAAGTTGAGCCCCACGAGCACCTCGATGCGCCGACACTTCGATTCCAGGCGAACGCAAACGCACCCCTTGCGTACCCACGCAGTGGCGGCGCTCATCGACTCGAACAGTTCGATGCGGCTTCGGTCGCGCAAGCGAAGCGAAAGCACGCTCGGAATCGGCACGTCGCCGGGCGGCACCTCTTCGCCCGCCTTGATGCGCCCTATAAGCGCAACGCCAAACAGCGCGCGAAACCCCTCCAGTTCATAGAGGTGTTCACGATGAAAGTCTCGCTCGGACTTGATACCGAACTTTCGCTCGATTGCCACTCGTGCGAGCTCACGGATCACCGGCAAGTCTTCGGACAACCGGATAAGGTCCGCGGGATCATCGGGGTTGACGACGTTGGCTTGATCGAACGCATGGGCCACCGCGCATCGACCCGAGATGTAGAGATAGTCCGCCACATCCGGCTCGTTGCGTTGAATGGCGGCGATCCGAGCGAGAGCGTCTTTGTCCGTGACGTACTGGAGGTTGTTCCTGATCCACTGCTTCTGGTCCTTCCCCTTGTCGCAGATGATGTTGATGATCTTGAAGAACCCAAGAAACTGGTAAGGTGTCAGGTTTACGGATAACCCCTCGCGGTAGAGCGCCAGCGCCAACTTCGCCTTTGGGTCGGGTGGATCGGGTAGATAGTCAAAGTGCCCATCGCCGATCATGCCCATTGGCCCCTTGCCTAGGTTGAGCGGAGCCGTACACCAATTCCCGAAGGTCGTCACCGCTTCGGCTTGCTCCGCCCACGCGAGCGCGCTGAGGAACTCGAAGATCAATCTGTCGGCGTCCGGTTGGGTGAAATCGGTGGAAGTCTCGACCCGAATCATGCGCGAGAGGGTGTCCGACCCGGGGAGCAGGTGGACTTCACGCCCACGAAAGTTGATCACACGCTCAGTGGAGGGCCACGGTATCTGAGTATCGATCGCAACGGTCCGGTAGCCTTTGGCGGGAAGCATGGACATTCGCCTCCATTGTTACGGCAGCCCCTCCTGTTGCAAGTATGTCGGCGATGCACCGTTCGGCGTTTCCCTGACCGGTGATGGCCGTCGCTCGGTGGTCGGCAGTAATCGACGAACGGCTCAGGCGAGTTAACCCGCCGGTCGATTTTTCGATGCTGCGCGCCGGGTTATTCGCGCGCGACATAACCCGAGGCGATTCTGTTCGATGAGTCGGGCCGGGTTATGTGGCGCGCGACAGTCTCTCGCCCGCCCGGTTATGGACCGCGTTAACCCGCGGGTCGGCAACGTCGAGAGACTCAGAGACTTTCGCCCGCGGGAACCCCGGAGGCTGGTAGCGAGCGCCCACCCGTGAGCGCGCGGCGACCGCGGGAGAGACGCCGCGTGGCGCCGGCCTGTCGCTAAACCCTTGCGGCAACTTGCGATAGAACGCGAAACGCCGCCGGGTCTCTCGGACGGCGTCATTCGTTAACCCGCGGGTCACGGGATTTCGAGCGGTTTCGTTCACTAGCGGGGGGTGGACTCGAACCACCGACCTCGAGGTTATGAGCCTCGCGAGCTGCCAACTGCTCCACCCCGCAGCACTTGAAGGCACGATAAGCGGGGGCGGACGGGGTGTCAAGGAACGGTCGAGTCGGGGGCCACGGGTCGCAGGGCAACCGCATTCTAACTTTTGAGCTTGAGCCGGTCCTGACGGATACCGCGGATCAGGCGATCCGCGATTCCGGCATGCGGAGGCCGATCCCTTGGACAACCGACGTTCGCTCGGAAGCCCGAAATCCTGGAATGCGGTTGCCCTGCCCCCTGCCTCCATCCGAATTCGGGGCCGCTCGCGAAAAAGCGGCCTTGGTGTAAGAACTCGGAGTTTCGTCACGGATTCATGATGCCGGGGGTCGGCGTTTGCCCGACGCCCGGAAAGACCGGGAGGTCCGGCGGCGCGTGCCCGCGGGGCCGGGAGCAGGTCAGGAAGGAGCAACGATCGTGCATCAGGGAATTCGTTCGGGGTTTCAGGGTCGCGTGCGGCGGACCGGAGTGATCGCGGCGGCGACGACGGTGGTGGCGACGGGGGCGGCGATGGCGGCGTCGCACACGGTTACGTTCAACGATCTCGCCTTCTTCAGCGGTTATCTGCCCAGCCAGTCCTTCAACAGCATCACGGTCGACGTGGACGTGTATCCGGTGAATCTGACGGTGGGGAACAGTTGCAATCCGAACGCCGCCGGCGCGACCACGGTGGTCTCGCAGTCGTTTCAGCCCTGCACGAACGGCCCTCAGCCGAACAACAAGCGGATGATCATCGACCAGGTGCTGCTGGACTTCGACATCAGCGACTACGTTGCGCAGATCGGCGGACCGGTGCGCCGCATCAAGTTCCGGTACAAACCGGTGGCCGGGAACGTGCAACTCGTCATTAACGGCAACTGTTTCGTGCAACCGACGTTCGGCGCGATCAACGGCAGCCCCTTCGGCTTCAGCGTCAACGACAACGGATGCGCGGTGACGATCAAGGCGGCGCCGGGCAGCGCGATCACGCAGTTTTCGCTGGGCGGCGACGTGCTCTACATCGACAACGTCCGGGCGAGCGACTGATTCGGCGGGTCCGCGCGAGAGGCTGCAAGGGCGTCCGTCGGCGCTGGAGGATTCCGGCGGCGGCGGACGTTTTCGCGGCAACCTCCTGTTCCCGGCGAGCGAAGGCGCCGACCCACCCGGACCCGGGATCGCGCCGGACGTAAACGCTGTTTTGCCGCGCAACGATCCGCCGTCCGCGATCGGCGCCCGGCGCTTGCCCAGGGCGCTCGCCCTTGCAGAGCGGCGACGGATCGCGCCCCGTCACTTACAATGCGGGCGCCCGGACCGGTGAGGGCGACCTGTATGCCGACGGACATGACGCCGACATTGCACCGCTTTGCGCACGACGCGATGGCGACCACGTTTGAAGTCGTCCTCGCGGCCGGATCGCGGACGTACGCGGAGGCCGCCGCGGACGCCGCTTTCGCGGAGATCGACCGTCTCGAACACGAGTTAAGCCGGTTCATCCCGGACAGCGACATCGCCCGCGTCAACGCTCTGCGCCCCGGCGACACGCTTCAGGTGGGCATCGACGCCTTCGAGTGTCTCCAACTGGCTGAGGCGGTCTGGCGCGAGACGGGCGGCGCGTTCGACGTGACGGTCGGCGGATTTCTGCCGCGCTCCGGCGCGTCACCTCCCGCTGCTTCGCCTCCCGCCGCCGGCAGGCAAGGTGATGCACCGGACGCCGGAGATCACGGACCGAACCTCCCGGCTGCGGTGGGCATGCCGCTGATTGAGCTGGATCCCGCGCGTCGGCAGGTCCACGTCCGCTCCGCGGGCGTCGTCGTGGATCTCGGCGCGGTGGGGAAGGGTTACGCCGTCGATCAGGCGGTTGAAATCCTCGGGCAGTGGCGCCTTCCCCGAGGCCTGGTTCACGCGGGACAAAGCTCGGTTTTCGCCTTCGGTGAAGCTCCCGATCCGGACGCGCCTCCCGGCGCCGGCTGGCCCGCGCCGATCCGCGATCCCCTCGATCACAGTCGCACGCTCGGGCGGGTGCGTTTGCGGCAGGAGTCGCTGAGCGGATCGGGACGGGCGCTGCACGGGGAGCACATTCTCGATCCGCGCACCGGCTTGCCCGCGCCGGCGGAAACGGCGGGCGCCTGGGCGGTGGCGCCTTCCGCCGCGATGTCCGACGCCTTCTCGACGGCGTTCATGATTCTTCCCCCCCCCGAGGTAGAGGCCTGTTGCCGGCGCGTGGCGGGTTTGTCCGCGATCCTCGCGGCGCGTCACGGCGAGCGCACGATCCTGCGATCGTTCGGTCCGGCGGAATTTGTGCCGTCGGGTGACGCGGCGGGCGACGCGCGGCGGAAGGGATGAACAAAGGACGGCAGGATCCCTGTCGGGCGGGAACCGTCCGCCCTTCCGTGCGTCGAATTCGGACGGAGGCGCAAACCGCGCCGGCGCGCGGTCCGTTGTTCGGTTCAGGAGGAGTCGTCAATGATCATCAGCGGGGTCGGGGTCATCGTCGGGTTGCTGGTCTTCGCACCCGCGCAGTCATCATCAACCGCCGTCGCGCCCCACGTCCGCGTCGAATACCGCGGACTCAGTTCGTCGCAAGCTCAGGCGATCGCCGACACGCTGTCGGCCGCGTGGACGGTTTACCGTGACGAGTTCGGCTTCGACATGCCCGGCACGGTTCACGTGGACGCGGCGATCGACCGTCAGGCATCCTCGCGGCTTTACACCGACGGGAATGATCGCGTGTACCTGACGCTCCCGGACGCCTCGAAATTGAATCGCCCTGAAGTTTCGGGCGTGTACCACGTTTACGGCTTGTGTCACGAACTCGGTCACGTCGCTATGTACCGGGTGCTGAAGAAACGAGACTGGATGACGACCGCGGCGGCGGAGGGCTGGGCGCATTTCGCCGGATCCGCCGTCGTGGACCGGGTGTACGCGCTGAAGGGAGAGAAGCTGTGGTGCGACCCTTATGATTATCGCAAGGACGGGACCGCTCGCCTCGACGCGCAACTTGCGTCCGGCGATGCGGATGACGTGACGCGCGGCGCAGAACTTTGGCGCGACGCGGAGTCCGTCGTCGGCATGAAGGGGTTTCCCGCGTTGTTCGCGGCGTGGAACACCGCGCGCGTGGACCTGGCCGACCCCGCGCCGGATCTGTCTGCGTCGGGCGCTCGGGCGTTTCCGGGCAATGCCGCCGGATTTGAAGCGTGGTGGACGAACGCCGCGCGCCTCTTCGTCGAGCGCCGCCCTGCAAGCGATGTCGCCGCGCGAACCGCCGATCCCGCTTCGCTGACCGGGCGGCCTCTGACCGTCGCCGGCGATGACGGCAAGGCTGACGGCAAGAAATCCATCGCCGGCGGAGGGCACGCCCGCCGCTTCACCGCGCCCGGCGGCGGGTCGTGGTATCTGCGAAACGTGCTGCTTTTCGGCTCCCGCTACGGCAGCCCGCAGGCGCCGGACGAGACGTTCGAGGTCTCGCTCTGCGACGAGCAGATGCGGCCGATCGCGACGTGGGAGAAACCGTATTCGACGTTTGATCGCGGCGACGCCCGGTGGGTGAAGATCGAGGTGACGCCGACCGCTGTTCCTCCCGCGTTCCACGTCTGTTTCAACTTCCGCCCGACCGGAACGAGGGGGGTCTACGTCTCGTTCGACGCCTCGACCCGGGGCAACTCGCAGACCGCCGTCCCCGGAAAACCGGGATCGCCGCTCGACGCGGGAGACTGGATGATCCGCGTCGAACTGGATCAACCGAGGTCCGCCGACGCGCTCGGAGGAAGGTAGACGTCAACGCACGCAAGCCCGAAGCCCGCCGCCGGCGACACCCGCGGCGATCCGTCAAGGTTGTTCCGGCGACGGTTGACCGTGCGGATCGGCCGGATCAAAAGGCTCCTGCGGATCCTCCGGAAGCGGACCGAGTTCCTCCGCACGGACGAGCGTGACGGTCAGTTCGAGCGTCTCCTCGCCGCGAACGATCCGCAACGGAACGCTCATCCCGGCGGGCGCGAGCGCCAACGCCTGAACAAAGTGCCCGTAATGTCTTATCTTTCGACCGCCGACTTCGATGATCCGGTCGCCGCGCTGCGCGCCGGCGTCGCGCATCGGCGACGGATCGGCAATGCGATCGAGAATGACCGCATCAGGCCGTCTCGCATCCACCTGAATCCCGAGCCAGCCCCGGTAGACGTTCCGCCCGGTCTCCAGTCCCGCAACGATCGCCCGAACGCGCTCCGCCGTCAGGGCGAAACCGACGCCGGAATCATACATTTCAATTCCGGCAAGTTCGCCCGGCCGCTGCGCCATCGGAACGCACAAGCCGATGATGCGCCCTTGAAGATCCGCCAGCGGTCCTCCGTAATTGACCGGGCTGAGCAAGGCGTCGGTCTGAACACACGTCCCGCTCATGCGCCCCAGCGCGCTGACGACGCCGGCGCTGACCGCCGGGTCGCGCGATCCGAACCCCAGCCCCAGCGCTAAAGCTGTCTGCCCGACGCGAACCTCCGCCGTCGGCGCCCAGCGCGGAACGTGAAGCCCCGAAGCGTCCACCTTAAGCAGGGCGACCTTGTGAACCTGGTCCCGCGCCACCAGATCCGCCGCGACGCGCCGACCGTCGGGCAGCACGACCGAAATGACCAGCGGATCGCGCACGAAATTGAAGCTGCTGGTCACGATCAACCCGTCCGCGGACCAGATCACCCCCGTCGTCGGACCGTCAGCCAACCTGAACGACGAACCCGGGGTGTCGCGGAAGGGGACGGCTCGCGGACGCGGCGCCTCCGTCTCCGGGTCTTGCTCGTCAACCCCCTCCCGCGGCTGGGCTCCGCCCACCGTCTCGATCCGCACCAGCCCGGGCGCCAGCGCCTGCACCGCCGCCTGAATGACGACGCCGCTCGCTTTGTTGATGTCCTCCGTCGACGCAGAGGTCTTCGTCGCGTCCTCAGCCCAGGCCGTCGCCGCGGAAAACGCCGGTGCAGCAACGATGACGCCCAACCCGAGCGCCAGCGCCTTCAGGTTTCCGGACCGCCTCAGAAGAATGAAACCGACCGCCGACCCGCCTTGTCGGAACGCGGCAACCGGCTGACACCGGATGTTCACTGCTTGCTTTGACACGTGCAAACCCACTTCCCGCAACCTGGGCACCCGCTCCCGTATTTCTTCCGCAGCGCTTCGTCGAGGTTGACGTTGTTGATGTTCGCCACCGTCGCCAGCCACGCGAGCACGTCCGCGAATTCGCCGCACTTTTCCTCGTGCGATCCCTCGCGCAACGCCGTCGCCAACTCTCCGAACTCCTCGCAAAGCCACATGAACGTGATCGGCGTGCCGCGGGCCCGATCCTTGTGACTATACATCGTCTCGATCAGGGCCTGAAAGTCGTCAAACGTCATGTCGCATGTTCCGGGTGTTCCGTGGGTCGAGGACGTCCGCAGGCGGAGGGCCGCCGTCCGGACCGCCAACGCCCGTCGGGACGCAGCCCGGCGCCGGACCGGATCGTCGGATTCCGTCAGCGGCGCCGGATGATTGAACTCCGTCGCCCGCCGATCGTATAATACCGGCGTTGACGGGTCGTGCCCAGCCGGAGGCATGCGCGTGATCTCGAACCTCAAACAGTTGATCCTCGCCTTTGTCGTCACCTTGACCTGCCTGATTGCGCTGGTGAAGAGCAATCTGCCGAACCGCCTCGCGCACCAGATCGAACGCGGACGGCTTCAGGCGGTGCGCGAGGAGCTGCCTTCGGCCGACGAGCTTGAACGCCGCTACCTGGACGGTCGGCGGGTGGCGGAACTTGTCGCTCCGGCGGTGGTCAGCATCGTCTCGGACCGTCCCGCCGCGGGAGCAGAGCGATCGGATCGCGGGTCCGGGCGCCGTCCCGGGAATCCCGCCGAGGACTCCCTCCCTTCTTCAGCGCCGACGCTGCGCGGAGGAGCACCCAGCCGTCCGGCACACGGACTCGGAAGCGGTTTCGTGTTCGACGGGGAGCGGGGGTTGATCCTGACGAACGCGCACGTCGTCGCGGGCGCATCGGGTCTTTCCGTGCATTTCGCCGACGGGCGACAGGCGAGCGCCGCGGTCCTGGGGATGGACGAATCCAGCGACCTCGCCGTCCTCGAGGTGGAGGATCGCCCGCTTCACGCCCTCACGCTGGCTGACAGCTCCCGGCTGGGCGTCGGCGAGGAGGTCTTCTCGGTGGGCAGCCCCTTCGGACTGGTCGGAACCTTCAGCAAGGGCATCATCAGTTCCGCCCGCGAGCGCAGCGTGACGATCGGACCCGGGGTCTACGAGGGGCTCATTCAAACGGACGCCGTCGTCAATCCCGGCAACAGCGGCGGACCGCTGGTCAACATGCGCGGCGAGGTCGTCGGCGTGAACACCGCGATCGCAACGACCGACGGCGTATACCAGGGGGTGGGCTTCGCAATCCCGTCGAACCGCGTCCGCGCGATGCTCGACGATCTGGTCACGGGAGGTCCGGCGTTCCTGGGGGTTCAGCCGGTCGACCGCCTTCGCTCCCGCGAAGCCTCGCAGTCCGGCCGCACCGGGGCTTCCGTCGGCGTGTTGATCGCCGGCGTCGTCGAAGGCAGCGCGGCGCACTCCGGCGGATTGCAGAAACTGGATCTCGTCGAGCGGGTTGACGGAACCGTCGTTCGTGACGCCCGCCACCTGATCGCGTTGATCGCCGCGAGGACGCCGGGCGAGAACATGACGCTGGACGTGATCCGCAGCGGCGCCCCGCTGACGCTGACCGTGACGCTCGGCCGACGTTACGAACCGCGCTGAGGTCCGTCAGGGAGCGGCGTCTCGTTCCGCAGCCCGGGCGGCGGACGCTCTCGCGTGACCCGCGACGTCCGCGTCCCCGGAGCGTTCCGCATCCTTCGCCGACGCATTCAGCATCGCCACGGCAAGCTCGAACTGACCCGCGCGGCGGTAAGTCTCCCCGAGGTGAAACCGGAACGTCGCGTCGTCGGGCTTCAACCGCAGCGCCAGATTCAGCGCGGCGATCGCCTCGGGGTAACGCCCCCGGCGGGAGAGAATCCACCCCAGCGTGTCCTGCGCATCCGCGCGAAATTCCCCGCCCGACGCCGCCGAAACCGCCTGTCTCGCAACCTCTTCTGCACGAGCCAGCCTCGCGTCGTCCGCCGCCAGCAGGTTCGCCAGATTGTTGAGCGACACCACGTCGCGCGGATCCTCGGCCACGATCGTCTCGTAAACCGGAATCGCCCCCGCCGCATCGTCATGCGCATGATGCGTCATTGCGAGAATCCGCCGCAGAGTCGCCCGCTGCGCCGCGCCCTCCGTCGTCGAAATCAGCTCCGCCAGCCTCCTGACCGCCCCCTGCCAGTCTCCCGACCCCTCCGTCAAGGCGCACTCAAACAACGCGCGAACCGTCGCCGACGCGCTCGACTCCGCCAGCGCCGCAAAGAACGCGCTGCGGCGATCGTCCGAAGCGTAGGCTTGCGCGGCTGCGCGCATGACGCGCATCGCCGAAGCAAACGACTCCTCCAGCGCCTGCGTCAGCGCCTGCGCGAAAATGCGATGTCCGTCATCGCGCCGCCCCGCCGCATCCAGCGCTTGCGCATAAAGCACCAGAACCGGACTCGTCATCGGACGGTCGGACGCCGCCGTCTCGAAGAAGCTCACCGCGTCCGCCGCGCGCCGCAGCCGCAGATACGTGGCGAGCACGCGCGAAACGTCCTCCGGCCGGTGCCCCTGCAATTGCGACACCCGCAGTTCGTCCGCCAGCGCCGCCGACTCGTCCCGCGACCGCCGGTGCAGCTCCGCGCGATAGCGCAGCCACGGGACCGCCCGCGCATCCTGAGCGCGGTTCACCTGTTGCGTCGCGATCCTCAGGGCGTCGGCGACCCGGTTCCCCCGAAGATACGCGAACATCAGCTCCCGCGCCGCCTCGGACGAGTTCGGAAACTCGGACACCAGCGCCTCCAGCTCCCGAACCGCCGACTCCGAACGCCCCGCGCTCTCATGCGCGAACGCCAGTTGGATCCGCGGACGCAGATCCAGCGCAGACGGGTTCCGGACCTTGATCTGCTCCAGGTCGGCGATCGCCGCCGACCACTGCCCCTGCATCATCTGGTGCTGAGCCCGCGCATAAAGACCCGCCGCGTCATCCGGACGAGCCTGAAGGTACTGGTTCAGAAGCGACACCGCCTCGTCCGGCCGACCCTTAAGACCCGCGATCGTCGCCGACCAGTACAACCACTCCGGAAGGTCCGGGTACGCCGCCCGAGCCTCTTCCAGCAGCGACTCCGCCCCGCTGAGGTCATGCACGGAAGTGTCCAGCGCGCACGTCAGCCGCCGCACCAGCGCCTCGATCCACCGCGCGTTGTTCCCCTCCTTCGCGATCCGTTGCGCCTTCTCAAACCACGCCGCCGCCTCGTCCGGCGACGTCCGCTGCTGGTAGTAAAAATCACCGAGACTCAGGCAGACCTCGAAGGTCTCCGCCAGCCTCGACGCCTCGAGCATCACCCGCTCCACGTCCGCCAGGCGCCCCGCGCGCAGATAAAACGCCGAGAGCGTCAGCCTCGCATTCGCCCGGTCGGCGGCGGATTCCTGAGCATCAACGAACGCACGGATGACGCGCTCTCCCTCGTCGGCACGACCCGTCTGAAGGCGATGATCCGCGGTCTTGAAGACCACCTCCTGATCGCCCGGGGCGATGCCCAGCGCTTCCTCGAAGTACCGGTCCGCCTCGTCAATGCGCTGCAAACGCTGACAAAGGCGGGCAAGCTGAAGCAGGTTGCGCACGTTCCCGGGATCCGCTTCGCGGATCTTCAGCCGCCGCTCCAGCGCCTGCTGAGGCTCGCGCGATTCCGCCCGCAGCAACAGTTGTTCCGCCACCCACGGATCGCCCGGAATCAGTTGAGCGCACGCATCCAACGCTTTTTCGTAGACCCCCCGGTCGTCAAGCCGGTCCGCCGCCAGCGCCAGACCGCGCTGCGCCGGCGCATACCTGGGGCTCGCTTCCACCGCTCGCTGGAAAAAAGCCTTCGCCTCCGCCAGACGACCTGACTCAAAGCAACTTGCTCCCAGCAGCGTCAGCGCGTAGGCGTGGTTCGGGTGACGGGCGATCGCCTCCTGAAGCACGCTCGCCGCTGCGGCGAAGTCCTCCTTCAGGATCCGCAACTCCCCCTTGAAGATCGCGCCTCCCGCGTCATCAAGACTCTCCCGCGCCGCCGCCTCCACGGCGCCCTCAGCCCTCGCCCAGTCCTTCAGCCGCGCGGCGGCGTACATCTCGCGCCGCTTCAGAACCTCAAGGATCGTCCGCCGATCCGCCTCCGCCAGATCCGGCCCTCGCGCCAGAAGCGCCTCGGAGGCGTCCTTCACCGAAGCCAGCACCCGCTCATCCTCCTGACGCGCCGCATGAAAGCTCACTTTCCGCAGCGCACGAGACAGCGGGTCCGGATCCTCCTCAATCAGCTTCAGCATCGCCTCCGACCGCTGTGCATCCGTCAGCAACGGATCGAGGATGATCGACAGCCGGCGAAGCTCCGTCTCCTCCGCCTTCGCCGCAGCCGCGGACGCCACCCGCCGGCGGACGTCGTCTTCGCGCCCTGCCCGCGCCGCCAGAAACACCGCTTCCCGCAAGATCACGATCCGACCGGGATCGCCGTCAAGATACGCCGCCAACACATCGTACGCCGCCGCATGTTGCTCCTCGCCTATCAACGATCGAGCCCGCAGCAGCGCCGCCGTCGCACCCGACTCATCCAGCTCCCGCGCAAGAGGCTCCGCCTCCGGCGCCCGGTTCAACATCGTCAGCGCGGCCAGCTTCACGCGCATCGCCGGTTCATGATCCGGTGTCCCCTTGAGCACCGATTCCGCAACCTCCAGGCCTTCCTCCGCACGTTGATTCCGGACCAGCGCTTCCGCATACAACGTCCAGAACACCGGATCCGACGGATTCTCCTTCCGCGCCTGATCCCGCACCGCGCTGAGCACCTGAAGCGCCGTTCCGGGCTCGTTCACTTCCAGGTGCAGCCGCGCGAGCAGCGTCTTCACCTTCCAGTCCACCCGTCCCGTCTGCGCAAAACGGACGTCCGCCTTTGCAAGGCTCGACAGCGCGTCGCGCACCCGGCCCTGAAGCAGACGGATCTCCCCTTCCAGCAGGTGTCCCCGCGGACCGTCCTCCCACTCCACCTGCGCACGGTCCACGAATCCCAGCGCCCGTGTGATCCAGCCGTCGCGGACCGCCGCGGAAAGGTCCGGCTGCGTCCCCCCGCGGATGCACGCCTCCGCCGCAAGAAGCGCGGACTCGTAAACCCGGGCCCGCGCTCGATATCGCGCCAGTCCCGTCGGGGTTCCGCCCGGCGCCAGCCGAGGCTCCGCGAGGCGCAGCGCATCCTCAAACCGCCCCAGCCTCAGGTACAACCTCCCCAACTCAATGAACGCGTCATAATCCTCCGGGTCGAGGCGGACCGCTTCCTCAAGCGCGCTCAGCGCCGCCGACTCCGCGTCTCTGGCCTTCGAGGATTCCGCGCCCTCGTCGAGGCGCCCCCGCGCGGCGGCGCTTAACTCATATCGCGCCTGATGAAGAAGCGCCCACGATCGAGCCTTCGACTCGGCGCCGCTGTGCGATAGCGCCTGCTCAAACGCTTCCTTCGCCTCCTCCAGCCGATCCGCACGCCCCAGCAGCATCCCCAGCCCGCACCACAGTTTCACAACATCGAACGCAGGCTCGCCGATCCGCGCGCATGCCTCCCGAAGCACGGTTTCCGCCTGAACCCCGTGCCCGCGACGTTCAAGCTCTCCCGCGTAGTCCAGCGTGAAGCGCACGTTCGTCGGGTCCAGTTCGGCCGCTCGACGCAGTCCCTCGAGGATCTCTTCCGCCGACCCGGCTCGCGTCGGCAGCTCCCGCGCCGCCAGCGCCGAGGCATGAAGCGCTCCCGCGTGCGCCGGCGACAGCGCCAGCAGCTCTCTCGCCTCCCGATCCACCGCCTGCCACCCCGACAGCGCCCTCGTCACGTCGCAGAAATCCAGCAGGAACCGCAGGCTTGCTTCGCGCGGCCCGGGCGACGCCGGATCCAGCGTCTTGCCCGCCTCCCACGTGGCGCGGGCCATCTCGAGGTTCCCGTCCAGCACCCACATCTGACCCGCCAGCGCCAGGTTCTTCGCGTCCCGGTTGATCAACGCCGCGCGCCCGTACATGCCGGCCGCGCGGCGGTAGTCCCCCCGTTCCGCGTGACGTTCCGCCAACTCAATGAAAGGCCGGGGATCCTCGGGTCTCAGACGAACGATCATCGCCGTCGCCGCGGCGATCGCCGCCAGCGCCGAAAGCACCGTCAAACCCCCGATCAGCGGTTTATTGATTCTGCGCGCCATGTATTCACTGCCGCCGGCCTTCGGCATCGCGCCCTGGATCGGCGGCTTCACGCCGACGGGGCGCGCTCGGGCGCCGCGCCCTTACGGAGACGGAACCGCGCCGGACGCCGCAACGTTCGGCCAGATGTCGTTCATTAAAAGCGGAAGAACGTAACGCATCAATTCCCCCGTTCCGCGCAGCGTCTCGTCGGCCGTCGCCGGACGCCCCGGGCCCGACCCCCCCGGCGGCGGAAGGAAACACACTTCCACCTTGCTGAAATACGCGGATCGCGTCGCCGGAGACGTCGTCCACATCCGGACCTCCGTCGGACTCACCGTGAAACGCCCGTTGCAATACAGCGTATATGCGACCGACAACTCCGCCTGCTGAAACAGCCCCGTCTTCCGAAACGTCACGACCCGGAACGGAACCTCGTCGACGCCGCCCCCGCCGCCGAAGGGGTCGATCCGAATGCGTTCATCCCGACGGAACTCCGTCAGCGTGTAACCGCTTGCCCGGAAGCACTCGTCAGGCCGATGCACGACCAACTCCGGCCCGCCCGTGTAATACGTGACGAAAAGGTGGGCCTGACGCCGCGGACTGTCGGGCGCCTCCCGCGCGTCCTCCAGCGTCCAGATCAGGTACTGATCCGTCCCCAGCGCCTCAACGTACTCCGGCGTCAGGAACTCCGCCCGGACGAAACGGTACGGGCCCAGCGCGTCGCGGTTCAATGAACCCAGCGCCGCACGCAGCGGAACCGCCTCCTTGTGCGTCACGACCTTCAGCCAACGTTCGAGAGGCCCCTGCACCAGCGCGCCGCCCCCCAGCAGCACCAGGGTGATCACCAGCGGCGCGGAAAAGAACGCCCTCGACCGACCGTCCGTGCTCTTCCCCGCCGCAGCGGAACTCTCCGGCAGATTCGGCGCGGCCCCCCCCTGCTGATCCTGCTTCACGCCGCTCATGATCCGCTCGTTCGACTCGAAATCATGTCGTTTCCGCCGGAACGTTCAGCCTGTCCGGGATTGTATCCGATATGCCCCTGATCGGGTTGCCGGCTCGCCGCGACGCCTCCGCGAACGCCGACCTCGACTCGGATGACTCGGATGATGGACAACGCGCTTCAGTCCGCCGCCGCAAACTCCCGACGCCCCTCCTGCGTCATCGTCGGCGCGGGCGGACACGGCCGCGTCGTCCTTGACATCCTTGAGAACACCCGGACCTGCAACGTCATCGGCTTCGTCGACTCCAACCCCCAGCTCCGAGGAACCCGCATCGACGGCAAGCCCGTGCTCGGCGGTCCCGACGACCTGCCGGCGATCCGCGACCGAAGCGGGATCCGCCACGCCGTCGTCGCCATCGGAAACAACGGCGTCCGCCGCGACTTCGCCTCACGCCTCGAAGCGACGGGGTTCACGCTCCTCAACGCCGTCCACCCCTCCGCCAACGTCGCCCGCAACGCCTCTCTCGGACGCAACGTCGTCATCGCCGCCGGGGTTCACGTGTGCTGCCACGTCCAGATCGGAGACTCGACGATCCTCAACACCGGGTGCATCGTCGATCACGAGTCGATGATCGGAACCGCAACCCACGTCTGCCCCGGCGCCCGCATCGCCGGCCGCGTCATCATCGAGTCCGGCGCCTTCGTCGGCATCGGCGCCACCGTCATTCAGAACCTCCGCGTCGGCTGTGAAGCCGTCATCGGCGCCGGAGCCGTCGTCATCCGCGACGTCGACCCGATGACCACCGTCGTCGGCGTTCCGGCCCGACCGGTCTTCAAATCCGCGCCCGCCCGCGACCTCGAACCGTATCTGACCGCGGAACCCGTCCTCGCCTGACCCTGCCCCGGAGGACCGCGCGCCCGGGGCTCATCCCGCCAGCACCTCCGCAACCAGCTCTTTCGGCGCGCCGATATCCACGACGAATACGCGCCCGAGAAAAAGCGGCGCTTCACCGGTGACGAACCCGACCTTCTCCGACACGAACGTCACCGTGAGGTCCGCCTTCACCGTCGCGTTCGACCGGAAACCCGTATCCACGTCCAGGCCCGACGGCACGTCGATCGCCGCCACCGTCCGAGGACGCACCATCACCAGCGTCTGAATCAACCGATCCAGCGGCGACCGCACGTGCCCCGTGAATCCCGTGCCCAGAATCGCATCAACGAGCACCTCGCCCCCGCGCCCGGCCTGAAGATACGTGAAACACTCCTGCCAGTCCGTTGACGCCAGGCAAGGCAGGCCCATCTCCGTCGTGATGCGGAAATTCGAGGCCGTATCCGGCGTCATGCCGGACGGTTCACCCGCCACCAGCAGGCGAACCGCCCACCCCGCGTTGTGCAGGTGCCGCGCGATCACCAGCCCGTCGCCGCCGTTGTTGCCCACCCCGCAGAGGATCGTCGCCGACCGCGCCTCCGCGCATTCCCGACGGATCACCTCCGCCGCCCCGCGACCGGCGTTCTCCATCAGCACCAGCCCGCTCATCTGGTACTTCACGATCGCCAGCCGGTCCACCCGCCGGACCTGCTCGCGCGTCAGGCGCATCACCGTTGCGGAATCAGCGTTCATCCGCCACGCGAAGAAGGTCGCCTCCGTCCACTGCCGCACGGCCCGTCGCGCTTCGTTCCAGGGACGCTCCCGGCGACTCGGAGGCGACGTGCGCTTTGCTCAGCAGCGCGCCCGGCGAAACAAACAACGCGATCATCGCCACCGCCGCAATCGTCAGCCCCAGCCGACCCGACATGCCCGACGCCGGCGTCAGCCGCTCGCGCTCCGAGCTGACCCAGCACACCGCCGCCACCCGCAGGTAATACGCCGCCGCCACCGCGGAATTCAGCACCCCGATCACCGCCAGAACCGTCAGCGCCCCTGCATAAGCGTGATCCTCCCCCACCGAGAACGCCCCGCTGAAGAGGTACACCTTCCCGAGAAAACCCGCCGTCGGCGGAAAACCCATCAGGCTGAAAAGACACACGCTCAGCGCCAGCGCCGCGCCCGGCTGCGACCGCCCCAGACCCGACAAGTCCTCCACCAGCTCAACCTCGTCTTCGCCCCGACGGAACGAAGACAGCGCCGCGAACGCCCCGAGGTTCATCACGCCGTATACCGCCATGTAAAAGAGCAGCGCCGTCACGCCGTTGCTCATCGGTCCGTCGCCCAGCCGCGGACCCACCAGCAGCGCCACCAGCATGTATCCGCTGTGCGCAATGCTCGAGTACGCCAGCATCCGCTTCACGTTCCGCTGCAGCAGCCCCAGAACGTTCCCCGCCGTCATCGTCAGCGCCGCCGTCCCCCAGATCAGCCAGAACACGCCCGGCGACATCGCCCACCCGAACACGTCCAGCACGCGGATCAACGCCACGAACCCCGCGAACTTCGGTATGAATCCCAGCAGCGCCGTCACCGGCGCCGCCGCCCCCTCATAAACGTCCGCCGCATACGCATGAAACGGAACCGCGGCGATCTTGAACGACAACCCCCCGAACACCAGCAGCAGCCCGATCAACGCCAGCCCGCCGATCTCCGCGCCCGACCCGATCGCCCGCGCCATCGCCCCCAGCGACGTCGTCCCGACCGCCCCGTAAAGGAAGCCCAGTCCGTAAGCGAGCAGCGCCGCCGACAGCGCCCCAAGGAAAAAGTACTTCACCGCCGCCTCGGACGCTCGCGCGTCCCGACGGCTCAGCGCCACCAGCACGTACGTCGGAACGCTCACCAGCTCGATCGCAAAAAACAACACCACCATGTCCGACGCCGACGCCGTCAGCAGCACCCCCAGCATCGTGAACAACAGCAGCGACAGGTACTCCCCCTGCTCCGCGGGATCCGCCTGACGCCAGTTCAGCAGGATCAGCAAAAGCCCCACCAGCAGCGTCAGCCAGCGCACGTAAAACGTCATCGGCGACAGCGACAACCCGGGAAGTTCCGCCATCCCGTCCGGGATGCCCGCCCACAGCGTCGCCGCCAGCGCCGCCGCACACACGCCGCAAGTCGCCCCGGCCGACGCTCCCGGGATCCGCCCCACGCGCGTCACGCCCAGCATCAGCAGCACGCATGCCCCGACCAGGAGAATCAGTTCCGGCAGGATGTGCCCCAGCGCCGCGAACGTCATTGAGCGCCTCCCGTCGAGGCGGGCGACGCGGCTTTTCCGACCCGCGGGTCTCCGCCGCAGTCAGACAACGACAGCAGACGCGCGAAATGCGGCGTCAGGAACACAACAGGCTCTCGCGAATCTTCAACACGGCGGTAAGTCAATTCAGCATTCGGCATTCCGAATTCAGCATTCGCTTGCGCGGCTCGCCGTCCCCTCGGCGCCGCTTCCCCTTCCGCATGTTTCTGATCGTCAACCGAAAAAATGTTCGCCTCCGCCGCAGCCTGGATCGACGCCAGCATCGGTTTCGGATACACGCCCAGCAACAGACACAGCGCCGCGATCGGCGCCAGAATCGCCACCTCCCGTCGCGTCAGATCCCCCCCGCGATGATCCTCGCCGTCATGTCCGCCGTGATCCACGCTTCCGCCGTGCTCGACATCCCCGCCGTGCCCCCCCCCAACCGGCTCCACCAGCGGACCAAACAACACCCGCCCGCACATGTACAACATGTACACCGCCCCGAGGATGATCCCCGTCGCCGCCACCGCCGCATACGAGAACCCCAGCGGACCCGGCGCCAGCCCGTCCAGCGTGGATCCGGACGTCGCCGTCCCCAGCAGCACCAGGAATTCCCCGATGAAGCCGTTCAGCCCCGGCAGCCCGATGCTGCTCAACGTGAACACCATCAGGAAGAACGCCATCACCGGCATCCGCCGCGCCAGTCCCCCCAGCTTCGCGAACTCGCGCGTGTGATATCGCTCATAAAGACAGCCGATCACGAGGAACAACGCCCCCGTCGACAGCCCGTGATTGATCATGTACATCACCGCGCCGTTCATCCCCGCCAGCTTCATGCTGAACAGCCCCAGCATGCAGAAGCCCAGGTGCGACACCGACGAGTACGCCACCAGCTTCTTCACGTCCGTCTGAACCCACGCCGCCAGCGCCGTGTAAATGATCCCGACGATCGCCAGAACCGCCAGCGCCGGGGCGAACGCACGCGACGCCTCCGGCAGCAGCGGCAGGCTCAGCCGGCAGAATCCGTAAGTCCCCAGCTTCAGCAGCACGCCCGCCAGAATGACGCTGCCCGCCGTCGGCGCCTCCGTGTGCGCCAGCGGCAGCCACGTGTGCAGCGGAAACAGCGGAACCTTGATCGCAAACCCCGCCGCAAACGACAGAAAAATCCACCCCTGCACCCCGGCCGGGAACGCCCCCTCGCGCGACAACCGCATCAGCTCCTCAAGGTTCAGCGTGAACGCCCCGGCCCCGCTCCGGTAGGCGTAGTACGCCGTGTACAACACGCCGGCGAACGTGATCATGCTCCCCGCCAGCGTGTACAAGAAGAACTTCACCGACGCCCGTCGCCGCTCGCTCCCGCCCCAGATCCCGATCAGGAAGAAAAGAGGAACCAGCGTGAACTCGAAGAAGATGTAGAACAGCAGCAGATCCAGCGCGCAGAACACCCCGAGCATCGCCGTCTCCAGCAGCAGCATCAGGATGTAGTACTCCCGAACCCGCTCCTGAATCGCCGAAAAACTCGACGCAATCGCCAGCGGCGTCAGAAACGCCGTCAGCAGCAGCAGCCAGATGCTGATCCCGTCCACCCCGACCCGGTACGCCACATCGACGCCGCCGACCGACCCGCCACCGTCAGGCAGCGCTCCCCCCCCTGCTCCGCCCTCCAACCAAGCGTACGTCGCCTTCAGACCGAATCCGCCCTTCGGCGCGTCCTGAAAGAAAAGCGCCGCTGCCACCGCCGCCAGCACCAGCGCCGCAAGCGACGCCCCGAGCGCCACGCGCTCGATCGCCCGCTTGTTCTCCCCGCGCATCAGCGCCAGCGCCCCCACTCCCGCCAGCGGCGCAAAAATCACCAACGTAAGAATCCAACTCGACATCATTCAGCGCTCTGAGTTAGCCGCGACCCACGGACAACCGGCATCCGCCGCAAAACGTCACCCCCTTCACTCGACGTTGGTCTCGCGTCACCCTCACAATTCGTTATTCAACATTCGCAATTCGTCATTCCCCTACCACGTCAACACCACCGTCACCACGATCGCCAGCCCTACCCCCATCGCCAGCCCGTATCCCTGAAGCGCCCCGCGCTGCACCCCCCGCGCCCCGTACCCCAGCGCCTGCGGAACGAACGAGATGACCCAGATGATCCCGTCAACCAGGTACTCATCCAGGTAAAAGCAAACCCGCCCCAGCGACCGCAGCGGCTGCACGATCATCCGGTCATACGCTTCATCCACGCGATACTTGTTCCACAACACGTCATGCGCCCGCGGAAACGTCGCCCGCGCCGTCGCCGCCATCCACGGCGCTTTCGCGTACACCACGTACGCCGCCAGGATCGCCAGCACCGAAAGCCCCCCCGACAGAATCATCAGCCCGTATTCCGCCAGAAACCCCCCGGATGCCGCATGACCGACCGCCTCGCCGCCCGCCGCATGCGCTCCCGCGGCGTTCGGTCCGGCCGCGAGGAACGTGTTGGCGATGACCGGCTCAAGAAACGTGTGAAACGGCTTCCCCGTGAACCCGACGCCGAGGTATCCGACCAGCACCGCCCCGACCGCCAGCACGCTCATCGGCCCGATCATCCACCCCCCGGACTCATGCGGATGCACGCCTTCCGGCACGCGCGGCGGACCGGCGAACGCCAGAAACACCATCCGGAACGTGTAAAACGCCGTCAGCACCGCCGTCGCCAGCCCCATCGCCCCCAGGACCGGATGCACGTGCAGCGCGTGATGCAGAATCTCGTCCTTGCTGAAAAACCCCGACAACATCGGGAACCCCGCCAGCGCCAGCGACCCGATCACCACCAGCACGCACGTCTTCGGCAGCACCCGGCGCAGACCGCCGAACTGCCGCACGTCGATCACGCCCCCCATCGCGTGCATCACGCTGCCCGCGCCCAGAAACAGCAGCGCCTTGAAGAACGCGTGCGTAAACAAGTGAAACACCGCCGAATCCGCCGCGTACACCCCCAGCGCAAGGAACATGTAGCCGAGCTGGCTGATCGTCGAGTACGCCAGAATCCGCTTCATGTCCGTCTGAACCAGCGCGATCGTCGCCGCAAACAGCGCGGTGCAGGCCCCGACCACCGCCACCGCCAGCATCGCCGTTTCAGAATGCACGAAGATCGCCCCGCACCGCGCGATCATGTACACGCCGGCCGTCACCATCGTCGCCGCGTGAATCAGCGCCGACACCGGCGACGGACCCTCCATCGCGTCCGGCAGCCAGACATACAGCGGAATCTGCGCGCTCTTCCCCGCCGCCCCGCAGAACAGCAGCAGCGCGATCGTCGTCAGCTTCGACGTCTCCAGCGCCGCCCCCGTCGCGTCCACGTTCCGCGCGATCATGTCGAACACGTCGGCGTAGCTGAGCGTGCCGAACGTCAGGTAGATCAGCAGGATCCCCAGCCCGAACCCGAAGTCCCCCACCCGGTTGACCAGGAACGCCTTCTTCGCCGCCGCCGCCGCCGAGGGCTTGCCGTAGTAGAATCCGATCAGCAGGTAGCTGCACAGGCCCACCGCCTCCCACCCCAGATACAGCAGCAGGAAGTTCCCCCCCAGCACCAGCGCGCACATCGAAAACACAAAAAGCGCCAGATACGCGAAAAACCGCTCGTACCCGCGCTCCGCGTGATCGTGATGTCGCATGTAATCCCGGGAGTAGATGACGATCAGCAGCGCAATGCACGTCACCGTCGCCAGCATGATCGCCGTCAGCGGATCCACCAGAAACTCGACGCGAAACCATCGGTAGGGCAGGTCTCCGACCTGCCTGTCCTGGTGGAGCAGGTCTCCGACCTGCTTGTCCTGGTAGGACCGGTCTCCGACCTGCCCGTCCTGGTGGAGCAGGTCTCCGACCTGCTTGTCCTGGTAGGACAGGTCTCCGACCTGCCCGTCCTCATCCACCGCCCCTGCCGCACGTCCCCCTGCAACGCCGGTCGGAATCCAGTCGTACACCGGAATCGTCGCCCCGACCGCGGCATGCGTCCCCCCGTGTGTCGAAGCCTCTCCGCTCCCGTGGCTTGCCACGTGCAGAAGCAGAACCAGCGCCGCAACCGCCGCCGACCCCACCCCCAGGATGCTCACCCAGTGCGTTCGATCCCGCAGCCGCCGCGGTCCCAGCGCGCCGCAAACCGCAGCCGCGCCCAGCGGCGCCAGCAGAATGACGATCCCCAGAATCTTCAGTAAACCCAGGTCCATATATGACGGTCGTTGATAAGACGCTGCCGCACAACCGAGCCGCGCCCGTCAGGAAGCGCTCTTCCTTCACGCGCTTCCGCACAACCGAGCCGCGCCCGTCAGGAAGCGCTCTTCCTTCACGCGCTTCCGCACAACCGAGCCGCGCCCGTCAGGAAGCGTTCTTCCTTCACGCGCTTCCGCACAACCGAGCCGCGCCCGTCAGGAAGCGTTCTTCCTTCACGCGCTTCCGCACAACCGAGCCGCGCCCGTCAGGAAGCGCTCTTCCTTCACGCGCTTCCGCACAACCGAGCCGCGCCCGTCAGGAAGCGCTCTTCCTTCACGCGCTTCCGCACAACCGAGCCGCGCCCGTCAGGAAGCGCTCTTCTCTCGCTCTCCTCCGACAGTTTGAAGCAGCAAGGAAGCGCTCCCCACCCCCGAAACAGCCTCTCCGCAGCCGAAGCACGCGCATTCGTTGTTCGCCCCTCGCAATTATCCTCTCATCACCGACCACGCTTCCGCGTCCAGTGTCCCCCGGCGACGGTAAAGCAACACGACAAGCCCCAGCGCCAGTCCCGCCTCCACCGCCGCGATCACCAGCAGGAACAGCGCGTACGCCTGCCCGTCGAGATTCGCCCACAACTTCGAGAACCCCACCACCGTCAGCACCACGCCCTGAAACATGATCTCCGTGCAGAGGAACATCACGATGAGGTTCCGCCGCGCGAAAAACCCCGCCATCCCCAGCGCGAAGAGGCAGGCCCCTAGGATCACGTACTCCGTCGTTCCCGGCATCGTGGCTCTTTCGACAAAACCGCGCCCGCCCCCACCCGCCCGTCAATACGGAGGCACTTCGCGCCCCGCCTGCCCCAGCGGCGCCCTCGGCGCGACCGCGCCTTCCTGCGGCACGCGCTTCCGCGACATCGCCACCGCCCCGACCATCGCGATCAGCAGCAGCAGCCCCGACAGTTGCAACGCCGCCATGTACCGCGTCATCACCGCGCCGCCCAGCGCCATCGCGTTCCCCGGCGTCGCCGCGGACCGCTTCGCCCCGTCGTCCGACAGCGTTGCTCCATCCTCCGCGATCCCCGCCGGCGCGCCGGCCTCCGTAACCGCGGACGCCAACCTCGCCTCCGCGCGACCCCGCCCCGCGGCGGCGGCGTTCGACTCCAGCGCCTTCGACGCATGCACCGTGATCACCGCCATCGTCACGAACCCCGCGCAAACCGACAGGAACGGCTCGCGCGATCGCCGGTCCGCCGACGACGGTCCCGACTGCTGCGCCAGCATGATGACGAAAACGTACGTCACCAGGATCGCCCCCGCGTAGATGATGACCAGCGCCGCCGCCAGAAACTCCGCACCCTGAAGCACGCACAACGCCGCCACCGCCAGCACCGTCACTACGAAATACAAGGCCGAGTACACCGGCTTCGGGTGCGTGATCACCCGGACCGTGCAAAGCACCGCCACCCCCCCCAGCGCGTAGAACGCCGCGCCGGTTCCCGCGTCGCCGACCAGCGCCCACGCGACGATCAGCGCCGCCAGCCCGAGCGCGCCCAGCGCCGCCCCGGCGAGCGGCTTGCCCCGGTCCGGGTTCGGCAGAAGAAAATACAAGCCCGCGCCCCCCAGCACGAACGCCGCATACAACGTGTAAAGCGCCGCGGGAGTCATGCGTGTCCGTCACCGCCCGCGCCGCCGCTGTGCGCATCACCCGCCCCGCCCGCCGCCGTGTTCCCGTCCCGCACCGCGTGGTCCTGCGCCGCTTCCGCGGTTCCGGACATGACCGTTTCGACGCGACCCACGCTCGCGCGCCCTGAATTCGGATACCCCGTGATGGGCGGATCCTTCCGTGGCTTGATCTGCCGGGTCGCGTCGAACACCGCCAGCAGCTCCTCCTTGCCGAGGATCATCTCGTCGCGCGTCCGCCCCACCAGCGAGTAATCCGGCGTCAGCTCGATCGCGTCCACCGGACATGCCTCCTCGCACATGCCGCAGTAGATGCACCGCAACTCGTCGATGTCGAACTTGACCGGGTACTTCTCCCGGTCAGACCACGGCGACTCCCCCGCCTCGATGTGAATGCAGTGCGCCGGACACGCCGTCGAGCACATGTAGCACGCCACGCACGCCACCCGCCCGTCGTGATCCCGGTTCAGCCGATGGACCCCCCGGTAATTCTCGACGCGCAGCTTGCGCTTTTCCTCGGGATACTGCACCGTCCGCCGCTGCTTCAGCGCGAACATGTGCCGCAGCGTCGTCTTCATGCCCCCGAGAATCGCCGGAAGAAACAACCGCTCCCCCGCCGACAGAACCGGCGCTTCGATCTTGATGATGTCCTCGTCACGCAACATCGTTCAACCGCCCCTCAATCCCATCCCGGAAGTTCAGTCTCCCGTGCCCTGCGCTCCACGTCGTCAAGGCGATTCCGCAATTCGGGCTCAAGCGAATCCCGAACCGACTCAGCGATCAAACCTTCGCGGAGCATGTCCGTCAGGTGAACCCGGTCCAGGTCTCGAAACGCCGTCAGCTTCATCCTCACCAGCGCGGGCAGATCCAGCACCCAGAAACCCTCCGGACCCGGAACGGCCTCGTCAACCGACGGCGCCGCCGCGACGCTCGACGGCCGAACCTTCTGATCCGCCCAGATCAAGCGAACGCCCGCACGACGATCCGGTTCAGCCGGGTCAAGAAAGATGACCCAACCGCGCAAGTCTTCACGAAGATAACCGATGCGCTCCATCACGGCGGATACCGCGGGCTCGTCATCCTTGCGGACGAGGATGTCCACGTCCTTCGTCGTGCGCGTCGCCGACGGGTTGTAACGGGCGATCCAGCTCGCCACGGCGTTGCCCCCCACCACCGCATACCGAACTCCGGCGCGGTTCAACGCCGCCGTGACGGACATCAACCGTTCCTGGACGCGATTCATGGCTTCCACGTACGCGGTGAATGACATCGTCTCACTCGATCATCCCGGCGCTTAGGATTCCGCGAACCTCGCGCCATCGCCGATGCCGACGGAATCCGTCGCAGCCTCTCTACGCCGCAGGTTCGCCTGCCGCCCCGTGATCGGCGTTCGTCCCCGCGACGCCACCGCCACCGCCCCCGCCAACACGACGCCGTTCACCGCAAGGCACGCCGGAATCGATCGGTGCAACCCGAAATACAGCAGCCCCGCCGACGCCGCGAACAACCCCAGTGACATCGGAACCAGGCTCTTCCACGCCAGCCGCATCAGTTGGTCAAACCGGAACCGCGGCAGCGACCACCGGATCCACATGTACACGAAGATCAGCACGGCGACCTTCACCGCGATCACCGCCATCTTCGCCAGCACCGCCCACCACGACGTCGCCTCCATCGTCAGCGCCGGAACGAACCAGACGTGCCACCCCCCGAGGAACAGCACCACCACCAGCGCGCTCGTCGTGATCATCGACGCGTATTCGCCCAGGAAAAACAGCCCGAACTTCAGCGCCCCGTACTCCGTGTGATACCCCCCCACCAGCTCCTGCTCCGCTTCCGCCAGGTCGAACGGCGCCCGGTTCGCCTCCGCCAGCGCCGTGATGAAAAGAATCAGCGCCGCCAGCGGATGCCGCGCTACGTTCCACACCCCGCTCGCCGCCTGATCCGCGACGATCTCCTCCAGCCGCAGCGTCCCCATCGTCAGCACCACGACCAGGATCGTCAGACCCATCGGAATCTCGTACGCCAGCATCTGCGCGCACGCCCGCATCGCCCCGTAGAACGAGTACTTGTTGTTGCTCGACCAGCCCCCCAGCACCACCCCGTAGACCGACATCGACATCACCGCCAGAAGGTACAGCAGCCCCACGTTCAGGCTGACGACCTGCACGTCCAGCATCCGCTCGCCCGGCTGAAGGTGCGACCCCAGCCAGGGGATCGTCGAGGCATCCAGCCGCCCGCCCCACGGCAGGATCAGAAACCCGATCCCGCACACCACGAACATGATCCCGGGCGCCAGCACGAACAAAACCTTGTCCACGTGCCCCGGAATGTAGTCCTCTTTGAAAACGAACTTCAGCCCGTCCGCGATCGGCTGCAGCAGCCCCAGCGGACCCGCGCGGTTCGGACCGTACCGGTCCTGCGTCCACGCCGCGATCTTCCGCTCGTAGTAAATGCAATACGCCACCGCGCCCTGGATCGCCGCGAAGACGACCACCGCCAGGACGAGACTGAACCCGAATTGACTGGTGAGAAAATCCGCCACGGGTCGTCATTACCGCTTCAGATCAAACCCATCGCTTTGAGAACCTCGGGCACGGCCGGCAAAGGATCGCAAAAAAACCACTCTACGTTCAGACTGAAGCCGGGGAAAACGACGCTTGTAAACCACCCGCTGACAGTCGAAACCGCCAGGTAGTGCCCCTCGTCGTTCAACACGAAGAAGTCCGCCCGTCGCTCGTCCGGGTCGATCACCCAGTATTCACGCACACCCGCTCGTTCGTATTCGTTGAATTTCTCAACGTGATCCCGCTCAACGCTGTCCGGACTGACGACTTCAACCGCCAGATCGGGCGCGCCGAGGAACAACGTGCGACGAAGCTCTCCCGGATTCTCCTGAGCGATAAACAGGATGTCCGGCTCGCGCGACGACCCTTGTGGCCCGGGAAGCTTGATCTGAAAAGGCGCGGAAACCACTTTTCCAAGGCGGTGACGATCCACGAAAAAGCGCATAAGCGCCGCCAGCCACAAGGTCAGATCCTGGTGCGGCCAGTTGCTGGGGCTCATAAGGACGACTTCTCCTTCGACCCACTCGGCGCGCGTTTCCTCATCAAGCCACTCGAAAAACTCCTCGAAGGTCGACGGCGGCGCGGGCGGCGTGCGGACGCCAGCGCTGCGGGAAGACTTCCAATCTGGGTCTCGCTGCATCATGACATCCCCTAATGCGCATGCTCCGGAACCGCCGGCGGCACGTACACGCTCGCAAATGCCGGAATCTTCTCCGCCATCAACTCCCGAATCCGCTCGCCGCTCGCCAGCCCCACGTACCCCGCAAGCTCGAACAAGAACTGTTCGTCCCGCCGCGCGCCTTCCGGCGGCTGGATCGCCCGCGAAAACGGCTGCACCAGACCGTCCGCGTTCACGAACGACCCTTCCCGCTCCGTCCAGCTACACGCGGGCAGCACGATCGCCGCGCCGTCCATCAGCGGATTCGGGAATATATCCGCGACCACGAGCAGCCGGAAATGCGCCGCCAGTTTCGCCGCGTCGCCCTCGATCCAGGGCTTCGGATAGCCCCCCACGATCCACGCCGCGCTGAACTCTCCCTTCAAGGCCCGTGCCGTAAACGCCGCGAAATCGACCGCCTCGCCTCCCGACGCAGCCAGAACCATCTCCACGCCCCGCCGGTTCGGCGCCTTCTCCTTCAGAATCGTGAACTTCACCTTCGACGCATCGCCGTTCACGCCCGCCGGGAACTTCTGATCCTCCCCCTCATAAGGCGTCGGCCCCACCGCCAGCACCGCCTGCGGGTCCGCCTCGCGGATGAACTTCGCCAGCAGCCACGCCTCCTCGCAGGACATGAACGGCGACAGCACCGCCCCGATGCGCCGACCCCTGCCGCCCT
The DNA here is from genome assembly GCA_022072505.1 of Phycisphaerae bacterium. Taxonomy (GTDB): domain Bacteria; phylum Planctomycetota; class Phycisphaerae; order UBA1845; family UBA1845; genus JABWBH01. The sequence continues at coordinate 124,224 of JAJVHU010000022.1, read as the reverse complement.
CCTCCTGCATGTGCTCCTCGAAGCGGAAACGCACCATCCGCGGAAGTTCGCTCCACTCCGGCGTCAGGGTGTCCATCCCGCGGCGCACGATCGGCGACGTGATCCGCTTCGGATCGTGGACGTACTTCCACCCGAACCGCCCCTCGTCGCACATCCACCAGTCGTTGACCTCCGGGTTGAAGCGCGGCTTGAGGCGGTACACCGTCTCGTCCGCGTGGTCGATGCGGATCGCGCACCCCGCCGCGCATCCCGGACAGATCGAGTCCGCGCTTCTCAGCTCCCAGACGCGGCGCTTGAAGAGGAAATCCTTGTCGAGCAGCGATCCGACGGGGCAGACATCGACGACGTTGCCCTGCAGCGGATTGTCCAGCGGAAAACCGGGGAAGACGTCGATCTCCGCGCGCGACCCGCGATTGATGACGCAAAGCTCGTGCGTCCCGGACACCTCGTGCGTGAAGCGCACGCAGCGCGTACACATGACGCAACGGTCCTGGTAAAGCAGCGTCTTCGGGCCGATGTCCTTCTTCGGGTTTTTCAGCTTCGGATCGATCATCCGCGACTCGGCGTGCCCGAACTTGTACGAGTAATCCTGCAAATAACACTCGCCGGCCTGGTCGCAGACGGGACAGTCCAGCGGGTGATTCAGCAGGAAATACTCCATGCAGTCCTTCTGGTTGTCCTTCACCGCCGGCGAGTCGAAGCGAACCTCCATCCCCTCCTTCACCGGCGTCTGACAACTCGGCACCAGCTTCGGCGCCCAGGAAAGCTCGCCGGTCTTGGGGTTGGGCATCTTCATCTCCATCAGGCACAGACGACACGACGCCACGATGGAAAGGCCCGGATGATAACAATAGTGCGGCACATCCCACCCGGCTTCGAGCGCCGCCTGAAGCACGGGGATGCCGTCGCGGGACTGGATTTCCTTAGTGTCGATGATGATTTTCGGCATGTCGATCAATCTGTTACGGGAACTGGAGAAAACGAATGTTGGTATTTGCTGTAGACCGGACATTGGCTGGGAACGCCCGGCACGGCGCCGCAGCCCCTGCACACCACCGGCACCCTCGATCCGACAAATGAATACTCGTATCTGCTGTACACGGGGCACTGGCTGGGTTTCCCGGCAAGCGCGCCACACCCCCGGCAATACACAATGACATCCGATTCCGAAACAGACAGAATCGCCTGCATGAGCCGCACTCCCAAGCTCCCCGACCGTGCTGGACCCGCCGAATCTCAGCGATCAATGCCGCCGACGGATCGTCGGCGACCCCGCCGGACCGGGAAGCCACAGCGACGCGTCAGCCATCAAAGTCATCTGAAGCGGGTACAACTCTCGCTTCAAGGGATTAAGGGCTAAGCCCATCGCTTCGAGGGTCGTCGCTCCTAACAACGCTGTATCCGATTTCTCACCAAAAACCACAGGTGCGCCGCCTTCATGATCCTGGTAGATGAAATGCGCCGTCCCTATCTCGCGCTCGATTTCACCGCCGTTCGCCAGCGTGAAGGACGCTTTCTTAAAGGGCTTGATCCCGAGAGAACGAAGAACATCACGAGGAACAACGGTGTGGATCGCGCCGGAGTCAATCAGGAACTGCAATTCCCTCTCTGCCCGCGCTTGCGCGTCCTTCTTGATCTTCAGTTTGAGTCGAGTAAGCCCCATAACAAGATTCCTGCGTAGAACATGTCGATTCCCTGGTCGTGTGCTCGTTCCTCGACTCAGAACCTACCTCATCGCAGCCTCCAATCGCACGCCACCTCGGGCCCCACGCAACCTCCTTACTCGCCCTGCATCCTAGTCGATAAAGCGGGGTCCGGGAACCCCCCTCGTCTCGAGCGCGTGCCCCTGCGCCCCTGTCTTGGCCAGGTTCAGGGCGGGCCATGGACCCCGATGGGGATCGCTCTGATTCACAGGCCAAGCCGTCGTTCGTGCGCATTCGAGCTCACCTTCCTCACCATGAACGGCCCCAGCGCCAGATGCTCCAGCCCCGAGTTCTCGAAAACGTGCAGCGCCTCGTTCGGACCCAGGCAAATCGGATATCCGTGCAGGTTGAACGACGTGTTCAGCATCACCCCCCGCCCGCTGAGCCGCTCGAAGTGCTTCAGACAGCGGTGCAGGTCCGGGTTGTGTCGTTCCTCCAGAAGCTGGGCCCGCGCCGTCAGGTCCGCGTTATGCACCGCCGCCAGGAACTCCGGGAACGTCTCCCGGCTGTCGAACGTCAGCATCATGTGCGGGCTGGGCAGCGCCTTCGGATTCCGGATGTACTCCTCCGACCGCTCACGCAGCATGATCGGCGCAAACGGCATCCAGAAGTCGCGCTTCTTCACCATCTGGTTGATGACGCGAACGCTGTCCAGCTTGCTCGGGTCGGCCAGGATCGACCGGTTCCCCAGCGCCCGCGCCCCGAACTCCATCCGCCCCCGGCACCTCGCCACGGGATGACCCGCATGAACCAGCCGGGCGATCTCCAACTCGATGTCCTCGGGACGGCTGAACGCGCAACCCTTCTCCTCCAGCAATTTCCGCGCCGCGGCGTCATCGACCTCCGGCCCGAAATAGATCGCTCCCCACGGTTCGATCTCATCCGCGTCCGCCATTTCCGCGTGCGCCAGGGCGGCTGCGCCGTAGGAGAGCGATTCATCCCCGCACGAAGGAAGCACCCCGAGATGCGAAACTTCCGGCAGCTCCATCAGCCGCTTGTTGGCCTTCACGTTCATGAACACGCCGCCGCCGCAGACGACCTTCCCCAGCCGCGCGTGCCGGGCGCAGTTCTGCGTCCACTGCGCCATCAGGTCTTCGGTGAACTTCTGAAGCCCGGCGCAGATCGCGTCGAACCGCTCAAGCCGCATCGCCCGCATCAGGCTCGGCCCCTGCATGTGCATCGGAAGCAAAGTCTTTTTCGCGAACCCCAGCCCGTCGGGGCGCAAGCCCACGTAGCGATGGAAAATCCGGGCGGCTTCCTCCGCGCGACGGGCGTCGTAATACGGCGCCATCCCCATCAGCTTGTATTCGTGGTCGTAAGGGATGAAGCCCATCAGGAAGGTGACGAACGCGTAGATCGTACCGAGGCTGTGCGGGATCGTCGTCGCCGCGATGCGATTGAGCGAACCCTTCGACGCCACGCTGACCGTCGCACAATGACGCTCCCCCGCGCCGTCGAGCGTCAGCACGAGGTGATCGCTCTCCGCATCCGTGCGCATCGCATAATACGCCGCGGCGGCGTGGCAGGCGTGGTGCCCGTAGGCTTTCACGTCGCCGCCGGAGATTCCGCACTCCGCGAGCAGCGCGCGACGCATCCGCATGTTGTTCTTCAGCCGCGCATAGGGCAGCTTGCCGATGAGGCGGATCAGCGCCATCCGCGCCAACCCGGAAGGCTTCAGCAGTCGCTCGAAGGCGTACAGCGTCGCCTTGAGGTCGCGCCGACGCGGGACGCCGGAGATCGTCGAGAACGCGACGCGGTCGATGTCCTTCGCGGAAAGCCCGACCGTCGCCAGCGCGTGTTTGACGGCCTCGGTGGGGAATCCCCAGTAATTCTTCTCGTAGCGGACGCGCTCCTCCTGCACGAGGTACGCGACCTTCCCGCCGACAAGCACGCAGACGGAGGCGTTGTGCCCGTCGTGAATGCCCAGGATGACCTTTCCGTCGTTCATGGCGTTACGCGACGATCTTTGTCGGGCGAAGGAAAAACGTCCACCCGGCGACGCGATGCGCGAAGGCGAGTAGATCGAAGAGCGCGGCTTGCGGCATGGCCTTCAGCATCTCCAGCGCCCGCGGATCGCGCGTGTGCTCCTCCGGTGAGGTGGGCAGCCCGCCCCTCTTCGCCAGACCCGCGAACGCCCAACCGGTCCGCGCGAAAATCGTGAACAATTCCTCGAACAGGAAGGAATGTTCACACGGGTTGGAGAACGTGTCCGAAGCGTGGGTCACCCGGTTGCGCCGCAGCGCGACCTTCACGATCTCCCCGATCCGCAGCGGCGGACCGAACCGAAGCCGCTTCCGCAACGTCCGCAGCCCATCGAGCAGCGTGTGCTTCGACGAGAGGCGCAGCGCGCTGACCATCCGCGCGCGTTCCGCAAACGTCGCCCCGGGATCGGCATGATCCAGCAGATCCCGCACCGCGAGCACCTCGCGTCGCCCGAGCTTCGAGTACACGTAGACCTGAAACAGGCCGTCCTCGCGGAGGATATCCCGCACATGGGCGAACCCTGTCGCGGGGTCGCTCAGGTGATGCAGAACGCCCATCGACGTCACGAGGTCAAACTTTCCCTCCGGCGGCCAAGCTCCGGATCGTTGGAGCGCCTCGCGCAACGGCGACGCCGCGTTGGCCTCGACATAAGTGAGGTTGAGCCTCGATCGAGCGGCGAGCGCCCGCGCCAGATCCAGACTCGCGCGGTTCACGTCGATGCCCACGACCCGCGCGCCCGGCAGCATCTTTGCAATGCCCGCGGTGGCTTCGCCCGTCCCGCACCCGACATCCGCGATCCACAAAGGTCGCCGCTCCAAGAGCGCGGGCGCATGTTGACGCAACCCCTTCAGCAGAATCCGCGCCGACGTCGTCCGCACCACCCCGTCGCCGGGATAGGGCAGTTGCGTGTACAGCGCGGCGGTAGCGGCGACATGGCGTTGTTCCATTTGAATAGAACTAAGAACCGGACGGCGGATCGCTGCGGAGCAGGGCCCGAAAGCCGGCCTGCTCGAAATGACGATCCGCGGTCAGCGCCTCCGTGATCTGCTCGCGCTTCATCACGTGGAATGAAATGCAATCCGTTAAGCTCCAATGCTTGTCGTGATGGGCGCCAAAGAGGGACAGGCCTTCGTCCATCAAAGTCGTCGACAAGGGGAGAATCGTGATGTCAGCGTCCGCCCTCAGCACCACGACCACATCCATCGCGCGATGACGAAGCGCCGGTCTACAGAGCGCGTCCACGAACTCCAGGAGAACGAAGTCCGTCGTCAACAATCGGCCCCGAATGCGGTTCTTCCAGGCAAGCGCGCGCGCATGCAACTCATCCTCCTGGTTGACGATCGCGAGCAGGTAAGAGGTGTCGAGGAAGGTCGCGTTCACTTTCGCGGCGTTCCTTTGATGTAATGCTCATGTTGCTCGGCGTAGTCGCGAGGCAATCCGTGGCCTGGTCCTGCAAGGCGTGCGAGCCGGTCCAATGCGGTCTCGTTCGTACGACGTTCGAAAACGATTTTGACAGGTGTGTCCGGCAGGATATCCCCCGGAACCGGCTCATCAATCACTACTTGTTTGCCGTCATAATGACCGTTCAAGACTTCCATTTTGCCCTCCTGGCTGACCTCAGACACGACCTTCGCCATCCGCTCTCCCGCATTTCCTGCTCAGTTCACCACCGCGAGCGTCTGCCCGACTTCCTCGCGGGGCTGCGCCCTGATCCGCTCCTCCAACTCGCCGCGAAACTTCTTCACCACCGTCTCGATCGGATACGTCGCCCCATCGGGCAGTCCGCAGATCGACAACCTCGGCATCATGCCCATGTTCCGCGCGGTCTGAAGATTCAGCGCCAGATCCTCCAGCCAGCCTCTGCCGCGCGTGCGAATCGCCGGATCATGCCGGCACGTCAATACGCAGCAAGGCTCGCAAGCATGCCTGCTCGAAACGGCGATCCGCGGTCGGCGCATCCATTCACGGACACCTCGATGGCCCCCATCATGCTACGTCTTCGCTCCGCACTCTGGACACCGATCGCTCGAAGTCCCCGTGAGGTTGTAACCGCAGCGCCGGCACAGGCGGAAGTTGGAGGTCTTGCTGTTTCTTCGATACTCCATGATCAACGTCACAGCACCGTAGACCAGCATGATTCCGGCCCCCGGACCCGCAAAGGCCCATTGCCCGAACTTCAATCCCAGAATCACGAGCAGGACGCCGACGGCCGTCATGAACACGCCGGACGCCATCCGCGTCCTGCGCGCATGCGAGATCAAGCGCTCCTGGAGCAGCGGCTGGTTGCTCTGGAACTCCCGCAGGTCGCTGATTCTCGTGGCGATGATCTCGCATTTTTGCCGACACGCCAACAGACTGCCCGTCTCAACCGCGCACTTCCGACATAATCCGCGACCGCACACCATGCATACACCGATCGCGGACTCGCCTGAATGCTCAAAGCAGTGCATGCATTAAGCCCCCCCCCGCCAGCGCCATCCCTGCCCCCTCCGGCGCCTGCGCCCGAATCCGCTCCTCCAACTCCCCCCTGAACTTCTTCACCACCGTCTCGATCGGATACGTCGCTCCATCGGGCAGCCCGCAGATCGACAACCCCGGCATCATGCCCATGTTGCGCGCGGTCTGAAGATTCAGCGCCAGATCCTCCAGCCAGCCTCTGCCGCGCGTGCGAATCGCCGGATCATGCCGGCGCGTCAATACGCAGCAAGGCTCGAAACCCGGCTTGCTCAAAATGCCGGTCGCTCGTCAGCGCGTCGCTTAGACCCTCTCGACGCATCACGGAAAACGAAATGCAATCCGTCAGACTCCACGCCTTGTCCGCGGATTGCGCATAGAGAGCAAGTCCTTCGTCCATCAGCGCGGTCGAGGCCGTAAGAACCCCCACAGCCGGCTGGCGTCGAAGAAGCCCGACGGCAGCGAGAGCGGAGCGACGAACAGGCGGCTGCGATAGCGCGTCCACAAATTCCATCAATACGTACTCTGTCGTCACCAGCCGCCCCACCGTCCGCCGTTGCCAGGCGATGGCGCGGGCGTGCCAGACATCCTTCACCAGCACACAGGCAATAAGAAACGAGGTGTCGACAAAAGCCGTCCTCATCGACGGGGAGTCCCTTTCACATAATGTTCATGTTGCTCGGAGTAGTCCTCGGGCAGTTCATCAGTGGAAACAGCCAGTTCCGCAAGTTCCGCAACGATGTTCTGCGCGCCGCCAACCGGCTCGAACATGACCTTTACAGGCGTCAGCGGCGGAATCCCGGGCGGCACGGGTTCATCCAAAACGACATTCCTTCCGTCAAAATGTCCGTTGATCACCGTCATCGAGTTTGTCCTCAGTTCACCACCGCGAGCGTCTGCCCGACTTCCTCGCGGGGCTGCGCCCTGATCCGCTCCTCCAACTCCCCCCTGAACTTCTTCACCACCGTCTCGATCGGATACGTCGCCCCATCGGGCAATCCGCAGATCGACAACCCCGGCATCATGCCCATGTTGCGCGCGGTCTGAAGGATCAGATCCAGATCCTCCAACCGTCCCGCGCCACGGGCGATGCGGTCGGCGATCTTGTGCATCCAGCTTGTCCCCTCGCGGCACTGCGTACACTGCCCGCACGACTCCATCGCGTAGAACCGCGCGAGGTTCCGCAGAACGATGCGGATGTCGATGCTCTCGTCCAGCACGACCGCCGCGGCTGTGCCCAGACCGAGCAGCCCGAACTTCCGCGGATCCTCGAAGTCCATCTTCATGTGCAGTTCGGACGCACAGAGCGCCCCCATCGAGATCCCGCCGGGCAGCACGCACTTGACCTTCTTTCCGTCGCGCATCCCGCCGCCAAAGCGCGGATCCTCGATCAACTCCTGCACCGAAAGGTCCATCGACCACTCGTAGCAGCCGGGTTTGTTCACCGGTCCGCTGATGCAGAAGAGCTTCGGACCCGTGCTGTGCGACGGACCGACGGACGTGAACCACGCCGCCCCGCGCTCGATGATGTGCGGAACGTTGCACAGCGTCTCGACGTTGTTGACGATGGTCGGCTTGCGGAACAGGCCCTCGATCGCGGGAAACGGCGGCTTGATGCGAGGCCAGCCGCGCTTGCCCTCGAGCGACTCGATCAGCCCGGTCTCCTCGCCGCACACGTAGGCGCCCGCCCCGCGGTGCAGATACACCTCGACGTTGAAATCGCTGCCGAAAACTTTCCTGCCGAGATAGCCTTTCGCATACGCCTCATCCACGGCGCGCTGGAGAACGTGAAACGGCTCGTGAAACTCGACGCGGAGGTAGATGTACGCCACCTGCGCCTGCACGGCGTAGGCGGCAATGATGACGCCCTCGATGAGTTGGTGCGGATCGTGCTCCATCAGCACGCGGTTGGAAAACGTCGGCGGTTCGCTCTCGTCGCCGTTCACGCACAGGTACGTCGTCTTGCGGTCCTTGGGCAGAAAGCTCCACTTCATCCCCGCGGGGAACCCCGCCCCGCCGCGCCCGCGAAGGTTCGCCTTCTTGACCTCCTCGACGACCTCCTCCGGCGTCATCTTCAGCGCCTTGCGCACCGCCTGATACCCGCCGCGCAACTCGTACACGCCGAGCGTGCGCGAGCCCTCGACGCCGCGATTGCGCAGCAGGATGGGTTCGTAATTCGCCATGCCGACTCCCCGGATCCTCGTCTTTCCTTTTCGCTTACGGGAGACTCACGAACCAGCCGATCCCGCAAAGCGCGAACACGCACACCAGCCACGGACGCCTCGCCGCATTCCATCGCGGCGCCAGCAACGCGAACAACACCGGGATGAAATCCGTCGAAAACCGGTGATGCCCCTGATGAAACTTCCCCGTCGTATGATACATGAGGATGCCGAGCACGACCAGCGCGGCGGCCGCAAGCCAGACGCGCGACGCCGCGTCCATCACGATCTTTCGGAACGCCGGCAGCAGATACAGCAGCAACGGAGATGTCCACCAGATGCCCGTGCCCTGAAAGTTCGTCACCAGCCTCCAACCGTAGTACTCGCGCTTCAGCTTCGGAAGCCCGAGGTTCAGCACATACGCGTTCCGCGCGATGAACGCGGGCGAGAAGATCCCGATCTTCGCGCACCGGGCCTGCTCCGACTCGATCCCCTCGTAGAGGTGCCGATATCCGAAGTCCCAAGGCCGGTGAAATTTCAACGTATTCAGCACCGCCGGCACGCCCGCCACCACCGCGCACACCGCCGCCGCCTGCGCCATCCGCGCGCCCCGCGACGACCCGCGCGCCATCGTCCCGACCGAATCCTCGCTTCCGCGCCACGCCGCCCAGATCAGCGGGATCGCGTAGAACGCCGTCAACTGACGCGACCACGCCGCCAGCATCAACCCCAGCCCCATCACGCCCACCCGTCGTCGCCCGAAAAACTCCGCCAGCATCACGAGCTGTCCCGCGACCGCCAACACATGATTCACGTGATACACCTGCGACGACCGCAACGCCCAACGCAGAACCGGAAACACCGACGTCCCACACACCAGCGCAATCGCCAGTACAACGGCCATCCACACCCGCCGCGTCCGCTTCAGCATCAGCCAGTACGCCAGCCCCGGCAGCGGCAGACCCAGCAGCGCCGCCAGCAGCACCTGCGGCACGCCCTCCGCGCAGAAAGGGATCACCGCCGCCGCGATCAGCGTCATCATCGGCGGATAAGCGTTGAGAATCCGCCCCTCGAACAGCGCCGTGTCCAACCGCCGGAACGGCAACTCGAACGTCCCCCGCCACCACCCGACGGCCTCACCGATGTTCAGATTGTCTTCGTAGACGATGACCCGGTTGCCGAAAAAGGTCGCCGGGCATGTCTGCCCGTAACGCGGGGACGTGTGATCGTTGTACGGACCCGGCCCGCGCCAAAGCGGAGCGTCCAGAAGAAAAAAATAAACGACGTAAACCGCAGCCAGCCCGAGCAGCTTTCGGCCGCCGCACAAGCCACGTCTTCACGTCCGACAGGGAGTAATCGCACGCCCAGATTGATCCGCCTGCGCCCGCGATCGGCGGACCCGATGCCCCCTGCTCCTGCGGCGCCGCACCGCCGGAACCGTGCGCTTCAGACGTCCGCGCGACCTTTGCCCCGCGCGACGGCTTGCCGGGCTCCGGCGCGTTGAAAGACTCGTGCTCGCCTGCCGCCGGATCCATCGCGTCGTGCGATTCCTACGCCTCACGCATTTCGCGGATGTCGCTGGTCGCGCCGACCGTCTCCGCGCTGGAACCCCCTCCGGGACGTCCGTTCGACGCGCCGCCCTTCGCCGCCGGCGCGTCGAACAAGTCGCTGCGCGGCGCCGCGATCCGGTCGTTCCCCGCGTCCGCCAGCAGCTTCGGCACGTCCTCCGGCTTGACCTGCTTGTGCATCCGCTCGCCGATCAGCAGGCACGGGGCGTGGTCGCATCCGGCCAGGCACTCCTCGGTCATGAAGCTGTACGTCCCGTCCGCCGTCGTGCCGTGCTCGCGAACGTGCAGGTGCTGCTTGACCGCGTCGATCACCTTCTGACCGCCGAGCGCTTCGCACGAAATGCTCCGGCACGCGACGATCACTTTCTTACCCTTCGGATGCGTCCAGAAGTGCGTGTAGAACGAAACCGTGTCCATCACCTCCGACGGGTGAATCTCGAGCAGCTCGGCGATTTCCGTCATCGCCTGCATCGAGACGTGCCCCAGCGCGTCTTGCACGACATGCAGCGCGGGCAGCAGCACCGCGCGCCTCGTCGCGTAACGCGAAAAGAAGAAGCGTATCTTTTCGCGCACTGCTTCGGTGAGGATCGGCGGCGCGTCCTTTGGGAACGCGGGTTTGTTACGATCGAGGGGTATCCAGGCCATAAGTCCTCATCAACTTAGTCTTTTCAGGAGCCGCACACCGCCACGGCGCGCCATTCTCTAGGAGGCGCCGCGGAAGCGATCGGCCATCTTTAGGGCGATGATCGCCGCGTCGTTGACATACGCCGACTTCGCCATGCCCTGCGTCCGCTCGGATATCCACCTGTCGTCAAACAGCCTCCAACCGCGCTTGCTGAACACGGCGTGAAGCAACTCGCGGTCTGAATTATTTCGTATTCTTCCCGTCGCCAGACAAAGCGTCGCCCGTGCGCCGCTTAGGATTGCGCCTGATTTTTCCAGTTGTCTGATGATCGCCCTTCCGACAACGCGCCAAAGGACCGGATTGTGAAACAACTTGTAACGATGTTTACTCGTCTCTGTAAAGTTCCGATGCGTCACGCCCGTGGAATCCAGGTACGATTTGCACTCTATTACGAGAACCTCGTTTAGCGCCGGCTTGTAGGCAAGCACGTCGATCTCCGGTCGGGGCATGGTTGGGTTGTCGACCGCACGCTTCTCATCTTTTGTAAGCTCAACCGCGAACGAGGTCCTCACCCAGTAACCGTCGGCATGGACCAAGGTTGCCACAAGATTCTCAAAGGCGTCCATCGAGACGTCCTCTAGCGACGCTTTGTTTGACGGTCTGGCGACCCGATGCGATTCCGCTCATCCGCGGCGCTCTTCCCGCTCATAGGCTTCCAGTACCTGCTCGAACCGTGGCCGCAGGTCTTCGGGCAGTTTGTCCTTCCAACTCGCGTCCAGCAAGCCGACCGAGAGCATATCCACCAGATGCGTCTGGTCCCGCAATCGAAATGCATCCAGTTTCATCATCACAAGCGGCAGGAGGTCCAGGACCAGGTGTCCGCTGGCGGATCGGGTCACGGAGCGAACATCCGGGGCAACATGACAAGACGTCTGCCGGACTTTCTCGCCGGCGACGATCACGTGCACGCCCTGGCTCGGAAGCGGGTGCGACGCCTCCATGAATACGGGGATGCCCATCACGTCCGCGCTGATGAACCCAAGCGGAGCGAGCGTATCCGCCACGCGTTGGATATCACTCTTGCGAAGCAGAATATCCACGTCCTTGGTGGCGCGGACAGCCCCCTCGTCGCGGGAGGCGACCCAGGTCGCTACGGCGTTGCCGCCGATGACCGCATACTCAATCCCGGCCGCGTCGAGAGCGGAAGTTACCGTCTTGAGTAGTCGCTCGATACGTTCCACGGCTCGAAAATGCCATTCAATATTCGGTGCGTGCTGTACCATCCGGGATAGTCCTCACCGGTCCAACTCCGCCGCGATGATATTCAGCGACCCGAGGATCGCCACCACGTCGCTGATCTGGTGCCCTTCCACGAGCTTCGGAAAGCACTGGTAATTGATGAAGCTCGGCGGGCGGCATCTCGCGCGATACGCGCAGTTGCCGCCGTCGCTGACCAGGTAGAAACCCAGTTCGCCGTTGGCGGTTTCCTGGCAACCGTATGCCTCGCCCACAGGCGGCGTGAAGCCCCGGTTGGTCATGATCGTCTCGAAGTGGTGGATCAGGCCCTCGATGCTGAAGTACACTTCGCGCTTGTCCGGCAGCGCCTTCTTGTCGTCGGGCAGCACATTGATCGGACCCGGCGGAATGTTGTCCACCAGTTGCGCAAGGATGGACAGCGACTGCTTGATCTCCTCCAGGCGCACCAGGTATCGCGCGAGCACGTCGCCGCCCGTCGCGATCGGCACCTTGAACTCCACGCCCGACGAACCCTTGCCGTCCCAGTCGGCCGCGTAGCACAGGTACGGCTCATCCTTGCGAAGGTCGCGGCGCACGCCGGCGGAACGCGCGAGCGGACCCGTCAGACCCCAGTTGATCGCGTCCTCGCGCCCGATCACGCCCACGCCCTTCGTGCGCTCGATGAAAATGCGATTGCGGTTCAGCAGCGATTCCAGATCGGCGATCGCTGTCGGCAAATGTTTGCAGAACGCCTTCACATGCGCGGGCCACTCCGCCGGAATGTCCTGCATAAGCCCGCCGACGCGCGTGTAGCTGACCGTGAACCGCGCCCCGCAGATCTCCTCGAACAGGTCGTAGATCATCTCGCGCTCGTTGAAGCCGTACAGAAACGCCGTCAGCGCGCCGAGGTCGAGCGCCGCAGCGCCGACGCAGAGCAGATGGTCCTGAATCCGCGCCAGCTCCGCGCAGATCGTTCGGATCACCTTGCACCGCGGCGTGATCTCGATGTCGAAAAGTCTTTCGCACGCGTGATGCCACGCGAGATTGTTGGCCATCGGCGAGACGTAGTTCATGCGGTCCGTGACGACCACATACTGATTGTAGTTCAGGTGCTCCCCGAGCTTCTCGAACCCGCTGTGCAGATACCCGATGTGCGGCGTGGCGCGCAGCACGCGTTCGCCGTCAAGCTCCAGCACGAGGCGCAGGGTGGTATGCGTCGCCGGATGCTGCGGCCCGAAGTTCAGCGTCCACAAATCGCCGCCGGGTTCTTCCGGAGCGAACGTGGACGGTTCAGGTGGATTGTAGGTTGCGGTGGTCATGATTTATGCCGTCTCGTTCTTCACCTCAGCGTTTGTACCACGCCGCTGCGAATGATCCGGTTATCCACTGTTGCAAGCTCACATCCGTGGATTCGCGCCGTCGCCGCAATGAGCTGGTCCACCGGATCACGCGGACAACCCGTCCTCAATCCTTTTCCCCGACAGGGTCTGTCGGGTTCACATATTTCACAGGCCGACCACGCAGCGGGAAGGTCGGCTCGCCGTTGCCGGGTGTTCTCGCAAGAAGAATGACCTCCACCTGTTCACCCGCCGAGAACGGCAACGCTTCGAGCGTGACGGAATGGTCTTTCGAGAGTGTGGCAATGGTCTTGTACGCGATCATCGCGACTCAACTCCGATACGCCTGAACCAACTGTGTTACGCTATTCCCGCGACGCGGAATGACACTCTCCACGCCGCGACCATGCACCCGGGGCGGGGCGGTATGCGTCGCCGGGCACCACGGGCCCAAGTGCGGCGTCCACAAATCGCCGCCGGGTTCCTCCGGGGCGAATGTAGACGGTTCGGGCGGGATGGTGGTGGCAGTGGTCATAAGGAGATCCGCCGGATAAGCCGCCGCCCCCGTGGCGTACGTTTCCACAAAGATGCGACGCTCCGATCCAGGCGCGGCATTGCGCACTGCCCGGTTTGAATGTAGTGCGTCAACTCAGACATGCGCCACGCTGCCGCGAAGCGCTGGTTGCGTTGCGCCGATCGCAAAGCCTCCATCTCCTCCGCGACCTCGCGTCGTCGTTTTCTGGTAGCGACTACTTTCTCCTTCCTTAAGCTCCGCATGGTTTCCAACCCCGTAGTAAACGCGCCTTCTGAAGCAAGATGACCCTACTTCTCATACTCCCTCAAAAACCCCACGAACTCCCGCCGGTGCGACTCCTCGTTCTCCATCAGCGTGATGCACAAGTCCTGAGTCGCGTAGTCGTACCCGTCGCACAGGCGGATGATCTTGCGGTACTGGTGGATCGCGCCGTCCTCCGCGTCGATGACGCCCTTGATGACGCTGACCACGTCGGTCGAGTCCTTCGGCGGCTGAAGCGACTTCTGCGACGCCACGAACTCCATGCTTCCCGGCACGCGCCCGCCGAGGACGCGGATGCGCTTGGCGAGCTGCGTCGCGTGGCCAAGCTCGGCGGCGATGTCCGCGGCGAGCGCCTTCTTGATCTCCTCGGCCCGCACGCCGTCCAGGTTCTCCGAGTTCGCCAGGTAATTCTGGATCGTCTCCATCTCCATCCAGTATGAGACCGTGAGTTCACGCACGATCTCGCCGGTCTTCTGTGGATTGTCGAACAGATTCATGTCTACCCTCCCACCGGCCCGAAGTTCGCTTTCGCCCCGTGACTCCTGCAATGCACACCGTCAAGAAACAGCACGCAGACTTCTGCCAAGGTTTTTTCCCTGTTCCCTGTTGCCTGTTGCCTGTTGCCTGTTGCCTGTTGCCTGTTGCCTGTTGCCTATTGCCTATTGCCTATTGCCTATTCCCTGTCGCCTATTCCCTGTTGCCTCTCCTCACGCGCTCTCCGTCGTCACAACCTCGAAGCGCTCCCGCTCGCCGCGTCCGCGCAGGGGATAGTCCTTCCGAAGCGGGTGCGCCGTGAACCCTTCCCACGTCATGATCCGCCGCAAGTCTGGATGTCCGGCAAACCGCACGCCGAAAAGGTCGTACACTTCGCGCTCCATCCACTCCGCCCCGCGCCAGATGCCCGTCACGCTCGGCGCCTCCGGACTCGGGTCGTTCACGAAGCACTTCGCCCAGATCCGCTGCTCCAGAGACAGCGACAACAGCGAGTACGTCACGCCATACCGATCCCGCGCCTTCGGAAAGTTCAGGTAATCCACGCACGTCAGGTCGCACAACTGCTCGAACCGGCAGCGCGGGTCGTCGTACAAAAACCTCATCACCTCCAGCAACCGATCCGCCGGAACGCGCACGCACGTCTGCTCGTCTTCCGGACGCCGGGTCGCCGCCAACGCAAAGGGCGCGAAAGCAATGTCCGGAAACCGCTCCGTCAACGTCGCCACGACTTGTTCGGATTTCGCGTTCACCGCGCCTTCCCCTCGGACCATCACTTGACCTTGGTCACGGGTTGATCCGGGTGCGCGGGGTTGGGGACAAGACGCCGACCCGAGCAATCCGCGAGAAGATCGAGCTTCTCAAGGACCGTCTGACCGATGAGCACCTCATCTCCGAGCACCAGCGCCTCCTCAAGCGTATCCCGCCCTTGAAGCTCAAAAATGATGGGTTCGGAAACGCCGACCGTATCGCACCGACCGTCGGCATATTCGGCTACGCGCTCCCCGCGTGTCTCAATTCCAAGTCGTTGAAGAACGTGAGTTGGAATCACTGAACGAACCGCGCCCGTGTCAACCATAGCGTCCGCTTCATAGACGCGAACCTCGGCGGCTGGGATTCGCCCGCGTCGGGCAAGCGCCTCGTCCACCGCGTTCGTAAGCCTCACCTTCACCCTGATCTCACCCATGAGCGGCTCCCTCGATTTGTCCGGGATCGTCACCATAGCGCCCTCAATTCACCGACTTCTCCACGTTCAGCGGAACCGCCACCTGCACCGGCGCGTCCACGACCATCCCCAGCCCGCGTCCGCGCTCGGCGCTGCTCTTCACCCCGTCGTTCTCCACGATCCGCTGGATCGCCATCAAGCCTTCGAGGATCGTCTCCGGCCTCGGCGGGCAGCCGGGAATGTACACGTCCACCGGCAGAAACTGATCAATGCCCTGCACCACGGCATACGTGTCGAACACGCCCCCGGTGCTCGCGCAGGCGCCCATGCTGATGACCCACTTCGGCTCCGACATCTGCTTGTAAATCCGCTGAAGCACGGGCAGCATCTTGATCGCCACGCGACCGGCGACGATCAGCAGGTCGCACTGCCGCGGCGTGAACCGCATCGCCTCCGCGCCGAAGCGCCCGATGTCGTAGCGCGACGCCCCCACCGCCATCAGCTCAATCCCGCAGCAGGCCGTCCCGAAGGGCATCGGCCACAGCGAATACTTCCGCGCCCAGTTGATCCCGTACTTCTTGAAGAGGTCGGTGAAGGTGTCGAGGCGCGAAAGCGAATACTCCGTTCCGCGCGTGAACGCCGATTCCGAAGTCGCTAGTCCCATTCAAACGCCCCCTTCTTCCACTCGTACACCAGACCCAGCAGCAGGATCAGGAAAAACATCCCCATCCCGAAAAGCAGAAACCCCTTCGTCGCCACCGTCCCGTCGTCCACGATGATCGACCCCGTCCCGTTCGTGCAACTCTGGTAGAACGCCTCCGCCCAAGGCCAGATGAACACGATTTCCACATCGAACAGCAGGAAGAGCATCGCGATGATGTAGAAGCGGATGTTGAACCGCCGTGCGATGTCATGCACGACCGGCATGCCCGATTCGTAGGGCTGATCCTTGACCTTCCCCCGCCGTCCGGGACCGATCACGTGGGCGACGATCAACGCCCCGCCCGCCGCAGCCACGACACCGAGAATGCAAATTGCGAGGATCTGATACGATTCAAGCATGACTTGCTTTATCCGCCGGTTCCCGCAACATCCCGACCCGAGATAACCTGCCCGATCCTAACACTGGGCCCGCACACTGTATACCTGTTATCGGGTGAAATCGGGAAAAATTTCACAATCTACATCTAAGATACTAATTTTCAATGCTTTACGAATAAATAACTCCTTGCTGAGCCCGACCAGTCCGAACGCCGGGCGTCCCGTCTGCCCGACAGGATCGGGGTGTCCCAGGTCAGACGCCGCAACCTGCTGGGAAAACCGCGCCTTTCTGCGCCGGCTTCCCGTCATCGCTCGATCCCGCCCGCGGACGCCTCCCGGGCGTCACGCGGGCGCGGACCTGCTCCTCGCGTCACTCGCAGACCGTGCTCGCGCAGCGCGTCGCGCATTCCTTCATGCACACTTCGTGATTGCCCGCGGACACCTCCTTGAACACCGCCTTCGCCTTGCCCTGGGCATTCACCGTGGCGGCAAGTTCGCGGTCGGCGTCCAGAATGAAAGACACCGTCGTCCCGTCGGGCAAGGATGTGATCGACGTGGCCTTCAATTTGGACCGGGCGAGTTTGCACTTCGCCTTGACGCGGGAGACGGACTCGCACAATCCGCACACGTCCGCCCGGTAGATGCCTCGCCCGTGCGTGACGGCGACCAGGGTGCAATCGTCCTTCCAGAAAAGCTGGTCCAGCGTCACGGCGGCCGGTCCGTCGTTCGTGGTGGACCACGTCGCGCCGTCGTCCTCGCTGGCGAAAATGCCCACGTCGGTCCCCGCGTAAAGCCAGCCCGCCTTGGTGCGATGATGCAGAATCCAGCTCACCGGCGCCGCCGGCAGCGCCCGCTCGCCCGTGCCGACAACCGGCTCCCAGGTCTGCCCGGCGTCCGTCGTGCGCCAGACGTTGTCCGGCTCGTAGCCCATCAACGAGACGTACACACGGTTCGAATCCAGTGGAGAGATCGCGATGCTGTTGATCCAGCGCACCGGCAGCGGGCCGTTCTCGTCCACCCGGATCCACGTCGGACTGCCCGACGTTCCGTTGGTGGTCATGTACACGTCGCCGCGGTTGTGCGCGACCCAGACGATGTCTGAATTGCCGGGCGCCACCGCGAACGTGGAGATGTTGCACGGGTTATTGCTCGTGAAATGATCGCCGCGGGGCTCCTGCTCGCCGTGCTCGTGCTCGTGATCCGGCTCCTCGCGCGGGTCCGCCGAGCAGCCCTGCGCCGGAGGCTTGATCGAGAACCAGTCCACCGTGCTCGCCTTGACGTTGTTCGTGCGCCACAGCGACCGCGCCGCCGCCAGCATCCGGTTCGGATCGTTCGGATCGAGCGCGAACTGCGGGATGAAGTTGCAGCGGCTCGATCCTCGGTCGCTGATCGAGTTGTCGCCGTTGACGATGCTGCGCGTCGAATCCCCGCCGTTGTCGGTGCGGAAGAGATTCAGCCGCTGCGACCCGCCGTAAAAGACCCGGCCGTCGGTGGGGTCCGCCGCGGCGTACGTCCCGTCCCCCCCGAAGATGCGGTCCCAGTTCTGCGGGTCGCCCCGGTAGCGCAGCGTGCCGTTGTCCTGGGTTCCGCCGACCACCGTTTCGGAAAGCGGTCCGGCGGCGGCGCCGTAGAACTGCGTCACGCCGAGATTGTTGTTCATCACGAACCAGCCGGTGTCCTCCGTCGCCGTCGTGATGTCGTCCGTGCGGTAAAGCCCGCCGTCGTTGCCGATGTACACCGTCTTGTTGGTCGTGCCGTCGAACGCCGGGTG
The DNA here is from genome assembly GCA_022072505.1 of Phycisphaerae bacterium. Classification (GTDB taxonomy): domain Bacteria; phylum Planctomycetota; class Phycisphaerae; order UBA1845; family UBA1845; genus JABWBH01. Next base: position 105,891 of record JAJVHU010000022.1, on the reverse strand, counting down.
CTGCACGATCGCGTGCGTGTCGGCGTGCGGCGACCGGGGCGCCAGGGGCCAACTGCTGATCCGCGTGAAGTTCGATCCGCCGTTGGTGCTGCGGTGCAGCTCCAGTCCGCCGACGACCACGAAGTTCGCGTTCGTCGGGTGGACCCAGATCGCGTCGTCATACAGCGCCAGCGTGCTGAACCCGCCGCCGCGCTGCGCGTACGTCCGCCCTCCGTCCGTCGAGCGATAACAGAAGAGATTGCCGCTGCGGCTCACCGAAGCGTAGATCGTCGTCGGATTGCTCGGCGCGAACGCCAGTTCGACGCGCGTACCCGAAATCCCCGTCGCGTTCGACCACGTCTGCCCCCCGTCGCTGGAATACTGCGCGATCCCGTCGGCGCGCCCCGCGATTGCAATCTGCCCGTCCGTCGGATGAAAACGAATATCCAGCGTCCGCTCGGCGGAGCGCGTCGACCAGGTCTGTCCGCCGTCGGTGCTGCGGTAGATCCCCGCGCCGGTCGCCGCCAGGAGAACGTCCGGCTCCGTCGGGCTTCCCGCAAGACGACACACCTGATACCACTCCGGACCGGAGGTGCTTTCCAGCCGGACCCAGGTTCGCCCGCCGTCGGTGGACTTGAACACGCCCGCTCCGCGCACCGCCGCGGTGTTCGAACTGCCATCCGGGTTCTGGAAGAAGCCGCCCTCGCCCGTGCCCGCATACATGACCGAGGGGTCAAACGGATCGAAGATCATCGCCGTCACCACGAGGTTCGGCAGAAAATCATCGACCGGTTCAAACCGCCCCCCCGCGTTCGTCGACGCCCAGATCCCGCCGCTGCAGCTTCCGACCCAGATCAGGTTGTGATCCGTCGGATGAATCAGGATCGGACGGATGCGCCCGCCGATGTTACCCGGTCCCAGCCACGTCCAGCGCGCGCGAGAGATGCCCGCGTCGGCGACGCCCTGCTCCCCCTGCGCCGCCAGCAGCGCCTCCCGCTGGCGATGCGCCGACATCAACGCGTCATGCGGAATCTCCCCGTCTTCGCTGACCCGCTGGTAATACCGCGTGTACGCCGCGTCCCACGGATGCTCGTAGCGCCCTTCCTTCTTCTTCTTCTTCGCCGCCGCCGCCGCCGGCGCGACCGCGTTCGCGGGCGCGGTCGCCGGCGCCGCGGTCAGTTCGGACGAGACCGGTGGTGCGTCGGACGACCCGGCGCCCGAAATCCACCACGCTCCCCCCAGCGCTCCCACGACAAGAACCGAGAATCCCAGCAACACGCCTGTTCTCATAATTGACCTCCCACCACGGCATGATCGAACGACCCGTCTTACCCGCCGCAAGTCGAAGGTTTCGACCCGGGCGGTCCCCTTGCACCCATCATAACCGCTCAGAGAGTTGCGGCATCCGGATTTCCGCGAAAAATTCAAAATAATCGCGTCGTTCGCCGGGCAGCGCGGTCCGGCACGCGACTTGCCGCTGATTCCGGCATATAAAGGACTTCGATGGATACGGCGGGTCAGGTCATTCTCGTGGCGGTCTTGGGCGTGTTCCTCTGGCTGGTGCTGCGGCGCGGCGGCGGCGGGTGAAAGAACTGCTGACCGGGCGGTCGCCCGGGAGGGTGGACGTCCGACACACGGGCGTCCTTTGACTTAGACGCGGTTGCGAAACCGCCGGTGCAGACGGGAAAAAGAACGCTTCCTGACGGGCGCGGCTCGGTGAAGCAGCGGCGTCTTAATCCGCCCGAAGGAGCACGGCTTTGTGATGGTGCGGGTCCGGTGCGAAATCCGCGGGCAGAGAGGGCGCGGACAGGATCCGCAGCTTCCGCGACCGGGCGCCGGCCCGGATCAACTCCACCAGTTTCGCCCCCGACATCGCCCGGTAATTCGTTGATACGAAGAGCGTGCCCCCCTTATCGAGAAGCGGAAGCGACTCGCGGATCAACTCGGGGAGATCCTTCTCGACGTGGAACTCCCGCTTCGGCTTCTTCATCCGGGCGAACGTCGGCGGATCCAGAATGATCAGATCGAACTTTCGCGCACGCCGGTCGGCGCGGCGAAGAAACTCGAACACTTCGTCCGGATAGAAAGCGTACCGGGCGCGCGGCGCGGAGGGATCATCGCCGGGGGTTTCCTTCGACGCCGCCGAGACGCCGACCGGGCCGTCGCCGTCGTTCGTCTCCGACGCCGCCGCTTCCGGCGGCGAAATCAGCCCGTTCAGGGCGAAGTTGATCTTCCCCCACGCCAGCGCCTTCCGGGATTGATCCACGCTGACGACTTCCGCCGCGCCCCCCGCGGCCGCCGCGACGGAGAATCCGCAGGTGTACGCAAAAAGATTGAGGACGCGCTTCCCCGCCGACAGCTCGCGCACGCGCGCCCGGTTCTGACGGTGATCGAGATATATCCCGACCGCCAGCGGATCCAGCGGATGCGCCTCGAAGCACAACCCCTGCTCACGCACGCAAACGATCGGGTCCGTCGACCGTCCCGCAAGCGGCCGATCCGTCACCAGCGCTTCCGCCTCCTCCGCCAGCAGATGCGAGCGGTCCTTCGGCGCAATCTTCTGATACACGGCGGACGCGCCGAACGTCCGATGCAGGAGTCGGGCCAGCGCCACGCGCGTGGCGCGGTTCGGCGTGTTCCGTCCGTCAAGCAGATGAATCACCATCACGTCGGCGAACTTGTCGATGTTGACGCCCGGCAGACCCTCCGCGTCCCCGCACAGCACGCGGAACGCGTCGGTGGTGTCATCCAAGAGGCACTCGATCCGCCGCGCGAGCGCCTTGTCAAACACCCGCTCCAGCGGTTCGACGCCGTCCGCGACTTCCGCGAACCCCGGCGGGTCCGGGGCGATCAGCGTCACCGTCCGCCGCGTCCCCGGGTGTTCAAAAACGACGCGCCTCAAGTGAACGCACGCCCGTTCCGGACGGTCGCGCAAGCCCCGCGTTCCTCCGCGTGTGTCGCCCAGCGGGTGAAGCCCCGCCGCCCGCAGACCGGCCTTGAGCGCATGCATCGACCGCATTGCCGTCCGGCACCGGACCACGCAGCGCCGGTCCCCGACGTGAAGCGCTTCGACATCGATCCGCGCCCCGGATGGCGCCGTCTCGGCGGAACCCTTCACTTTCGATCCCGCGGTTCGGGTCCGGCCGGACGCGACGGCTCGCCGAACCTCCGTTTTTCCCTTCCTGCCGGGAATTGCCCTCTCGCTCGCCGCCCCGTCCAAGACCGCCTCTCTGACCGGCGATCTCAACGTGTATGAACGTTTTTTCATCCGCCCGCGCACCACGACGACGACATCCTGCCTGACCTTCTCCGCGTTCCAGGAAGACCGGATGCCCTCCCGGAATCCTTCGTTCGAGGAGAAAATCAATACCCCGGATTCGTAACGACTAAGCCGGTTCACCGGCTCCCCGAAGGTTTCATCCGGATAAATCCGCGGCAGGAGCTCAGCCAGTCCGGGCGCGTCGAACCCCGGCAACTGCCCGACGTCCACGCCCGCCGGCTTCCCCACGACGATGAAGTCCCGCTCCCGATGCAGGATCGGAACAAGCCCTCGCACAAGCTGGACGGGATCGAAGGACACGACGGATCAGAGCGTATTCGGACGTACCGCCAACGCAAGTGATCGAGTATGATCAGACCGCACGTTGGAGGCGTCCGGCTCGCGAAGTTTGCTTGCAGGAAGGCTTCGCATGTCCTGGGAAAGATGGTTCACGGCGTCGGTTCCAGCGTTGGTGACGTTCGGCGGGTTGTTGTTTCTGCGAGGCTGGACGGGTTGAACCTCAGGCAGGTTGAAGACCGCTCTCTCAGCTTCGCCTGAATCACCGCCGCGAACGTATCCGCTCCGAATTGCGCGCCTTCGGTTCGCACTGCGCCGCATCCCCACCGTGCCGAAGCGCGGACAGCATCCGGCAATTCCGTCTTTCACGGTCAGCCCGTCCCCGCGTGATCCACGATCGCCAGAAGGCGCTGGCCGGAGTTGAGCGGGGCATCGATGTTCGGCGGGCATTGCAGGGATCCGTCGGGTTGCTCGATCGCGACGACCTGCGCGCCGAACGCCCGGCGGAAGTCGGCTTCGCGCAGGGATTTCCCGATCGCGTCGAGCGGGACGAGGAGTCGCTGGACGTGGTCGGTGCGTTGCGGCGCGACGGCGGTGATGAGCTGGTCGATCTGCCCCTCGCGCTCCATCGCGGCGAGGCCTTCATGCTCGCGGAAGACGTGCTTCTGCATGTCGAGGATGTGCTCGCGCAAAGCCTCGAAGACGCGCCGCCGCGTGAGCATCCCGACGAAGCGCCGCGACCGGTCGCGCGTCACGACGGGCAGCACGTCGTGATTCTCGCGTTGAAACACGGCGAGGGCGTGATACAGGTCGTCGTCCTCGTACACCGAAACGACGCGCTCCGTCATGACGTCCGCGGCGATGAGCATCGACCCCAGCCCCGGTTCGTCCAGCATCCGCGAAAGATCGGGCATCGAGATCACGCCCGCCAGGCGCGACCCTTCCAGCACCGCGAACACCGGGCGCGTCCCCGGCGTCAGCTTCGCCGCCAGCTCCTCCAACCCCGCCGCGGGCGTCGCCACCGCCTTCCAGTCGCGCTCGGTCAGCCGCGACACCGGCCACGACTCGAGCACGTGGACCATCGCGTCAGCCGCATGCGCGGGGGACTCGGCCGCCGTGGCGACCTGCTCGCGGTTCAACCCCCACCGACGCCCCAGCATGTACGCGCTGACGCACACCAGCATCAGCGGGACGATCAACCCGTAGCTCCCCGTCATCTCGGTGACCATCACGACGGCCGCCAGCGGCGTGCGCATCGTTGCCGCCAGGACGCCGCCCATCCCCACCGGGATCAGCCCCTGCCGGACGCTTTCCGGGCACACGCCAGGCAAGACGCACTCGCAGGCCGTCCCCAGCAGCATCCCCGCCACGCCGCCCAGAAACACGCTCGGACCCAGCACCCCGCCCGACGCCCCGGACCCGACCGTGCAACCGGTGGCGACGCATTTGAACACCAGCACCAGCCCGATGAAGAGCATCTGTCGCGCCGAAGTGTCGCCCGCCCCGAACGCGAAGAGCTCGCCGGACAGCGCATTGCGGATGAACGCGTAACGACCGTCCATCACCTGCGGCAACAGGCACGCGATCGCCCCCGTCGCCAGCCCACCCAGCGCCGGCGCAAACCAAGATGGCACGCGCCGCAACGCCTCAACGCCGCGCTCCACGACGCGCAGGCTCAGGTTCAGCAGGATGCACGCCGCCGCGCAAAGCGGACCCAGAAGCGCATAAACCAGCAGCCACCGCGCGGAGTCGAACCCGAGTTGCTGCACCCCTGGAAGCAGGTACTGCTGCGCCGGAAGCCCCAGCATCGGCATCCACGAGATGAACGCCGAATACCCCATCACCGACGCCACCACCGACGGAACCATCGCGTCCGACTCGTACTCCGGCTCGCGGTAGAGAACGCTCGTCGCAAAAAGCGCGCCGCCCAGCGGACAGCGGAAGATCGATCCCACGCCCGCCGCGCACCCCGCCACCAGCAGCACCCGCCGCTCATGCGCCGTCGTTGGAAACACGCGCCCGAACGCCGAACCGATCGCCGCGCCCAGCGCCGCCACCGGACCTTCAGGCCCCGTCGACCCGCCGCAGGAAAGAACCGCGACGTTCGCCGCCGCCTTCGTCACCGGTCCACGCAGCGGAAGGTTCCCGAGATCGCGGTGAAACGCACGCACGAGTTGGTCCGTGCCGTGTCCCCGCGAATCACGACAGAACCCATGCACCGCCAGCCCCGAGATCAGCCCCCCCAGCGCCGGCAGCAGCAGCACGCCCCATTTGAATTCCCACGCCGTCGCGCTGCCCAGGTGCGCATATCGCCCCACCGCCGCGCTGACCCCGTGGTGCAGCGCCCACTCCAGCATCGCCGACGCCGACCCGCACACCACCCCCACCACCGTCGCCAGAAGAAACATCCGGCTCCACTTCGCCGCGGGGCGCGGAACCCGGTCGGCAAGCGCCGTTCGCCAGACCTTTTGAACTCGCTTCATGCTCGCCCCCGCGCCTCCGCGCCCAACCCGCGCCGGATCGCCGGACGACGACTATAATGCGCCCCGATGCACGCGCGAACCCTGCGCGGCCGGAGGCGCCAGACCGCGCTACCGGGGCGAACCAGGGGGCTCCGCCGCACCGTGCGGACGCATGGCGGTTCATCCGGGTCACCTCCTCCGGCCACCACCATAGACAAGATTGGACCGGGCGCGCATGCGGCACATCGCTTGAAGCGTGGTTTAAGCCGCGGTAACTTCAACCCGTCATGCAGAAGAGACGCGATACCCCCGCAGAACCCACGACCCCGCGCCGACCGGAGGCGCGAAATGACACGCGGATCGTCCGTTCATTCCGCCGAGGCCAAAACGGATGAAGCACGCCGTCGCATGTTCCCTGGACTGCGTCAAGGGGTTGCTCAACAACCTCGCCGCCAACGGGTTGTGGCAGACCGCATCGGACATCGCCACGACAGGAGCAATCGCCGGCGCTGCCGCAGGCGGCGGGTTCCCCATCGCGCTGGCCGGGGGCTGCATCCTCGGTTTCCTCGGGCTGTCCTGGAAGGGGCAGAAGAAGGACGCGCGGGACAATCAAAAGCAACAAGCCGCGCTGAACATCCTCCGCAAGCGTTCCGCCCACGCCGAGAAGGAGCTTGAGGCCCTCGGCTTTCAGCTCCAATTCACCGGCGAGGGCTTGTTCAAGCGCATCGCCCTGCTCGACGAAGCGATGCGCCATCGCGACGCCGCGAACGAGGAGTTTCTTAAAGCAATCCAGAACCAGGGCGAGACGCACTACAACCTGCTCGTACACATCGAGCAGTTGCTCACCGACAACTTCGATGAGTTCAAGAAATGCCTCTCGGCCATGCCCGAAACCGTCGCCGAGCTGAAGGACGGTATGACTGCCCTGCGCACTGAACTCGCGAAGGTCAACGCCGCCCTGGCGGATATCAAGACCGGACAGCGGGAGCAAGGCGCGGCACTGGCGGATATCAAGACCGGACAGCGGGAGCACGGCGCGGCCTTGGCCGAACTGCTGGAACATGCGCGGCGCGAGAAGCTCAGCGAGGATAAGTTGCGCCGACGACTTACGGACGAGCTTGAAAGGAAATACTCCGAGCAGCTTGCCCAGGAGCGATCGGCGCGCGAAGCGGCGGAACGACTGGCGGCGGGCCTGATGGCCGTCAAGGATGCGGCGGGTTTGGTCAACTCCCTCAAGGAGCGCGGCGGAAAGGCCATCGTGGAGGCTCTCCTGGATCTCGTAGCGCAGCCGCAGGCCCAGACCCTCGATTTGCACCGACAGATCGCCGAGTGGGCCTATCTCGTCGGGGAGATCGACCAGGCGGAGCGTTCACTCAACATCATCCTCTCCGTGGTTCCCAACGACCTCGACGCCATCAACCGCCGCGGACACATTTTAAGGCTCCAAGGAGACCTGTCCGGGGCAGAAGCCAGCTATCAGCGGGTGCTGCAACTGGCGCTCGATGACGCTGCGCGTGCCGTTGCCTACGGCAACCTGGGGCTGATCGAAGGGACGCGCGGGAACCTGGACGCGGCGGAGGCGTACCTCAGGAAATCGCTGGCCATCAGTGAGAAGCTCGGGCGGCTGGAGGGGATGGCCGACAGCTACGGGAACCTGGGGGTGATCGAACTGACGCGCGGGAACCTCGACGCGGCGGAGACCTACCTTAAGGAGGCGCTGGCCATCGAGGAGAAGCTCGGCCGGCTGGAGGGCATGGCCAACGCGTACGGCAACCTGGGGGTGATCGAAAAGACGCGCGGGAACCTGGACGCGGCGGAGGCCTACCAGAAGAAGTCGCTGGCTATCGAAGAGAAGTTCGGCCGGCTCGAGGGGATGGCCGACAGCTACGGCAACCTGGGGCTGATCGAGCGGACGCGCGGGAACCTCGACGCGGCGGAGGCCTGGGTCAAGAAGGCGCTGGCCATCGACGAGAAGCTCGGCCGGCTGGAGGGCATGGCCATCCAGCACGGCAACCTGGGGCTGATCGAACTGACGCGCGGGAACCTCGACGCGGCGGAGACCTACCTTAAGGAGGCGCTGGCCATCGAGGAGAAGCTCGGCCGGCTGGAGGGCATGGCCAACCAGTACGGCAACCTGGGGCTGATCGAACAGACGCGCGGGAACCTGGACGCGGCGGAGGCCTACCACAAGAAGTCGCTGGCCATCAACGAGACGCTCGGCCGGCTGGAGGGCATGGCCAACCAGTACGGCAACCTGGGGCTGATCGAGCGGACGCGCGGGAACCTCGACGCGGCGGAGGCCTGGGTCAAGAAGGCGCTGGCCATCGACGAGAAGCTCGGCCGGCTGGAGGGTATGGCCAACCAGTACGGGAACCTGGGGGTGATCGAACTGACGCGCGGGAACCTCGACGCGGCGGAGACCTACCTTAAGGAGGCGCTGGCCATCGAGGAGAAGCTCGGCCGGCTGGAGGGCATGGCCATCCAGTACGGCAACCTGGGGGCGATCGAACTGACGCGCGGGAACCTGGACGCGGCGCGAACGCTCTGGACGCAGGCGCGGGATCTCTTCGCCCGGATCGGGATGAAGCGAGAGCGCGACCTTGTACAATCATGGCTCGACCGTTTGGGATGAGTGATGCGGGGTCGGCGCCGGAGAACGCGAGGGACGGGCGCGGGCGGGGTAGGGCCTCTCTCCGAGAGGCCCTGTCGGCGCTGCGAACGTGAAGTGCGTGACTCGCCTGGACGAGGAGCGGTTCTTCAATGCGATGAGGACGGGTGGAATCGCTGGTTTGCGGCGCGCGCAATCGTCCTCTCGGAGAGAGGACGTACCCGATACGGGGCTCGGACTTGGACGCTGTTGCAAAACCGCCGGTGCCGATGGGAAAAAGAACGCTTCCTGACGGGCGCGGCTCGGTTTTGAAACAGCGTCTTAGCGCGTAACCGCTTCCTGACGGGCGCGGCTCGGTTTTGAAACAGCGTCTTAGGCGCGTAACCGCTTCCTGACGGGCGCGGCTCGGAAAGATCGCGCGGGATGAATCCCGCGGCTCGGATATACGGAGAACGAAAGTGCCTGATACGAAACAACCGGACTTGTTCGACTTCAACGCCTGCCTCACCGACGACGAGCGCCAGGTGCGTGACACCGTCGGCCGCTGGGTGGACGAGCGCGTGCTGCCGATCATCGGCGAGTGCTTCGAAAAGGAGCGCTTCCCGATGGACCTCGTGCCCGAGATGGCCGAGATGGGCCTCTTCGGACCGACGTTCACCGATTACGGCTGCGCGGGCCTCAACAACGTCGCCTACGGACTCATCATGCAGGAGCTGGAGCGCGGCGACAGCGGCGTGCGCAGCTTCGCCTCCGTGCAGTCCGGGTTGTGCATGTATCCGATCCACGCCTACGGATCGCCGGAGCAGAAAGAGCGCTTCCTGCCCGAGATGGCCAAGGGGCGGAAGATCGGCTGCTTCGGACTCACGGAGCCGGACGGCGGATCGGACCCCGGCACGATGAAGACGCGGGCGGTGAAAAAGGGCGGCGACTGGGTCATCAGCGGCGCGAAGATGTGGATCACCAACGGTTCGCTGGCGGACCTGGCGATCGTCTGGGCGGCGACGGACGACGGCATTCGTGGATTCATCGTGGAAAAGGGCATGCCGGGATACACCACGCGCGACATCCCGCACAAGTTCTCGCTGCGCGCCTCGATCACCAGCGAGCTGTTCTTCGACAATGTGAAAGTGCCGGATGCAAACCGGTTGCCGAAAGCGGAGGGGCTGGGCGCGCCGCTGGGGTGCCTGACGCAGGCGCGGTACGGCATCGCGTGGGGCGGCATCGGCGCGGCGATGGCCTGCTACCGCGAGTGCCTCGAGTTCGCCAGGCAGCGCGTGCTGTTCGGGACGACGCTGGACCGCAAGCAGCTCATCCAGGTGCGCCTGGCGGACATGGTGCGGCAGATCACCACGTCGCAGTTCCTGTGCCTGCAACTTGGCAGACTCAAGGACGCCGGCACGATGCACCATTCGCAGGTGTCGCTGGCGAAGTGGCACTGCGTCCGCATGGGCCTCGACGTCGCCCGCGACGCCCGCGACCTGCTCGGCGCCGGCGGCATCAGCATCGAATGCTGCCCGATCCGCCACGCGCTGAACCTGGAGAGCGTGATCACGTATGAGGGCACGGAGTCGATTCACCAGCTTATCGTGGGGCGGGAAATTACCGGGCATGGGGCGTTTTGAGAACCCGCTTCTGGATGAACGAGGCCAATCGTGCGTAGAATACGTCGCCTTGAATGGGATGAGCATAATGAGGAGCACATCGCCCGGCACGGCGTTTCACCCGAGGAGGTGGAGGAAGTTTGTTTCGCGCGCCCGATGCTCGTGCGATCCCGGCAGGGATCTCACGTTGCACTTGGACAGACGCACGCCGGGCGGCATCTTGTCGTCGTTCTGCGATTCAAAGCCCACGGACTAGCGCGGTGCATTACGGCCCGGAATATGACCGACAAGGAAAAGCGATATTACCGAAGGCGGAGTACACAACGATGAAATCCAAAATCCCAAAGTTCAAATCCGAAGCCGAAGAGGCCGCTTTCTGGGACGGGCACGAGGTGACAGAGTTCCTGGACGAACTGGAAGAGGACACCTCAACAGTGTTCGTGCGACCCGAGAACGGAGTGATCGAACTCGGCAGCGCTGTGTGGCGTCGCGTGCTGTTGGAAGCCAAGCGACGACGCACGACGCCGCAGAGGCTTGTGCAGCGATGGTTGAAGGAGCGGTTGACGGAGATCGGATGAATTGCGGTCCAATTCTCGAAGTTCTGAAGAGTCAAGGATGTCACAAGAAACATTTCCACGAATGACCGCTTTTATCAAGAAGATTGAAACCGAGTGCCTTCCCGGCATCGAACGACATACGGTTGGCATCTGGACCGTTCAGGATGATCAAGTCAGACACGATCGCAGTGGCGTGCTGTACGCCATTGCTGATCGCCACTTCATCCTAACGGCTTCCCACGTCGGAGACGACGGACGTACTTTCGCAGACGCAATCAATGCTCAGATTCCTCTCTACGTCTCGAGGGGCGAACTCGACTCATTGCCAGTCCCCTTGTGCGGGCCCGAGTGCTGGTTTCGTGGCACCGAGGCTTCCAAGCGATCAGCACGCGATATCTGCGCCATCGAGTTGGACCTCGAGACCGTCGAGCACCTCAAGGCCACGAAGGCATTTCTTCGTCATGACCGGGTTGGTCACAACGACGACGGTCAAGGTTGGTACATGATCGTGGGCTATCCGCGGGCATGGACGACCGGTTGCCCGACCGGTGTCGCGGAGAAGCCCTTGGCTTATTTCTCGACCCCTTATGAAGGGAGTTTTCAAGTTGATTCTATCTTCGATCCCAACGTGCACGTCGCGCTGAACTTTACTCAGGATGGGGTTGAAATCAAAAGCGGTACTGGCGTGCGCTTGCCCAGAATCCACGGTGTAAGCGGTTGTGGGATTTGGCGAATCGCCGACCCGAAGTCCTCTGCCCTTGGCGGCTGGTCGCCGAAGCAGGTTCGACTTGTTGCGATTCAGCACTCGTGGAACAAGGAACGGCGATTCGTTCTTGGAACTTGGATCAAATACGTAACCGGGCGGATTCTCGATGAGCATCCGGACCTGAACCGATCGATGAACCTGGTGTACCCGCGGAGTGACCGCATCTGATGGCGCGCAGACCAAAGCTCCCGACCTGCTCGGCGCCGGCGGGATCAGCATCGAATGCTGCCCGATCCGTGCTGCCTGAGCCGACCCTTCGACGATCAGTCGTAGGAACGAATTCGCGTGGAAAGCGATGCCGTTGAGTCGATCTTTCGTCTCGCGCAGAAAGGGAAACTCATCTGGATTGTCAGTGACGCCGTGCTGCGGGAAATCAATGCGAACCCGGACGAGGAGCGACGAAGCAAGGTCTTGGCTTTACTCCGCTGGCCGATGAAAACGCGACATTGTCGGATTCGATCGTGAAACGCGCCGGAAAGCTCGTCGCCGATGGGTTCGGGCCGATGGACGCGCTCCATGTTGCGTGTTCCGAGAATTCGGCCTGCGAGGTTTTCCTGACCACGGATGATTCTCTGCTGAAGTTGGCCAAGCGCATGAGAGGTAAACTGTCCGTTCGCGTTGAGAATCCAGTTCAATGGATAACAGAGGTGATTGGATTATGACCCATCCAGTTCTATCCGACCCCGAAGTCCGTCGCGCCGGACTGGAGGCCCTGAACGAACGACTGGGCCCGGCCGGCATGATCCGGTTCCTGCGGATGTTCGACCCCGGGCGCGGTGACTACACGGCGGAACGGCATCAGTGGCTCGACCCTCTGACCTTGGACGACATCGTTCGGTCGATCGAGAACCGACGAATGGTCAAGGAATAACAATCGTGGACGACAATCAGTTTATGTCCAAAATGGAGAAGGGGATATCGCTATTCAGCCCGTATGTTGGCATGGCCCTTATCCTTCGCAACAAGGAAGGGGCGGAAAGCGCGCTGCGGAATGGCACGATTTCGTTTCTTCACACGGGCGTGAAAAAGCTGCTGATTACAAACTCCCACGTCATCGATGCCTTTGAACACGAGCGGCGGAACAACCCAGCCGCAATTCTAGCGGTGACATGTGGGTCGGAGCAGCGACCGCTCGATATTTCGTCGGCTTGTGTCGTCAGGGAATTGGGCGTCGACTTGGCGGTCCTCGAATTCCCGGATACTCATTTCATCGAGAGAATCGAGAAAGGGGGAAAGCACTTCTATCGGCCTGGCGGCTGGCCGCCACCTCGTCCAAGCAAGGGAGACATCGTGTTTCTCGTCGGATTTCCGGAATTGCACCGAGAAGTCTCGAAAAGGGGACTTGAGTGTCGACTGACCGCGATCTGTGATTTCGTGTCCAGCGTTTCAGACCGTCAGGTAATGCTCGTCGACGAGCAACTCGAACGTCGCATTCGGAAAGCGAACCCTCATTTGGCGGACTTCGGTTCTCTAAGCGGAATGAGTGGTTGCATGGCATTCTATCAGAAGAGCGGGCAACAGGATTGGAATGTCTGTGGCTTCGTGTATGAAGCTGGCGGTGATGGCCATAAAGCTAGCATTTGCATAAACCACGCGGATTTCATCCGAGACGATGGAAGCTTGGACAAGACCCGCATGCCATGGCTTTGAACGATCGAGCCAACGTTGCGAACCGTCCGGATCAAGTCTTCGTGGGTCGAGTCATGAGCCGACACTTTGAGGTTTATTCAGTCTTCGTAGGTCGGGTCGTCGCCTCGACGTTTTAAATTTCTTCGCCATGAGGCCCGTCGCGACCGCCAGATCACGAGGTAGAGGGGCGTTTGGGGGGATCGGGATGGATGAACGTGGCGTGCGTGGAATCAGGAGGCTAGAATAAACCAGCCCCACGAGGAAGGGAACGCGGCGGGATCATTCCGGCCAGAGGGGCGCGAGGCTTGATTTTCAGATAATTTAGGGGCAGACTAAACGAGATGTCCACCACGGAAACCATCCAGTTCCAGGCGACGCCGGAGCTTCGGCGTCAACTCGAAACTGAGGCCGCCAAACTGAACCTGTCGCTTTCAGCCTACATCCGATACCTCCATGCTCGGCTCCTGCCGGGTTGCGATTCCGCGCGTCTGGATCGGCATGTGCGTGAAGTGTTCGGAAAGCACGGCGAATTGATGCGAAGGCTCGCCAAGTGAACGCCGGCCCGCGCTTCCTGGCCATCGAGGATATTCTGGCGCTCCACGCCATTGCCATCGAAGATCAGGGGGGTAACCCATCCATTCGCGATCGTGGGGGATTGGAGTCGGCGATGGCCATGCCCAGACAGCAATTCGCCGGCGCATACCTCCACCCGGACATTCAGGCCATGGCGGCGGCGTACGCGTTCCACGTCTGCATGAATCATCCTTTCGTGGACGGTAACAAGCGCGCGGCGACGGCGGCGATGATCGCCTTCCTCGCCGACAACGGCTGGGCGTTCGACGCCACGCCTGACGAAGCCGAGCCTATGATCAGGCGGCTTGCGGAGGGGAATCTTAACAAAGAGTCGTTTACGTCCTGGGCAAGAACCCAAATGCGGGAGAAACCGAAAATGGAATTGCGAGAGTTTTTTAGCCGGATCGACTCGCGCTCGTTCATCGAACGATTTACCTCTCTCGTGGTAGCAGAAACAGGTGGTACGACTGCGGAGTGGAACAAGAGATATGAAGAAGCTCTGCCGGCCATGCCTTTCCTGGGTGAACTCGCGAAACAGCAAAACGAGGCTCGGCAATCAGGTGATGCGTCGGGATACAACCGCGTCACCATGCTGCTCATCGGCATGATAACTTTGTATGCGATCGCGGAGGACCAAGGCTACGAGTGGTGACCCGGTTGCCTCCATGCAAACTCGTTGCGGTCGGGTGGCGCGGTCTCGCTCGGCGAGGCCGTGTTTGCCGCGAGCGGGAGGATGCCCATCGGGGCGTCGCAACTTGGCGAGTACGCTGGACCGGCGCCAACTCCCATGCGCTACGCCGCGAGGATTCTTGATGGCGAGGTTGTTCTTCAGTGCCAAGACCCCTTGAGGAAGGCCCTGATTCGGGGTTTACGCTCGGAGACCTATCGACGTGAAGCTGGGGCTTGTGACTTATGCCGATACTTCCGTTTATGGAGGCGTCTTCGACGAGGAGTTTTCGGAGGCGAGTCGATCATTCTTCAATCTGGCGGGTGGCGGACGGTTCCGGTTGCTGGTCTCCGACGTGCTTCGTCGGGAGATCGAACGGGCGCCTGACCACGTTCGCGGTTTTTTCGATCAACAATTGCATTTGATGACGTTTGTTGCCTTTACACGGGAAGTGATGGCCCTGCGCGATGCGTACCTCAAAGCGGGCATCCTGGGCGTCAAATCCGCGGATGACGCCGCTCATGTGGCTTCCGCAGTGGTCGGCGGAGCCGACCTGATCGTAAGCTGGAACTTCCGGCACATCGTTCATATCGACAAGGCCCGCATGTATAATGCGGTCAATCAGCTTCATGGATATCGGGCGGTGGAGATCCGCTCCCCTGCGGAGGTCATTGAATATGAAGACGAAGACGTTTGATTGCGTGGACATGAAACGAAAGGCACAGGAGGAAATCCGCCGTCGAGTACGAGGCATGACGCCGCAGGAGGAGATCGAATTCTTCCAGGAGGGCAGTGCTCGGTTCCTGGAAGCCCTGCGCCGGGCCAAGGAGGATCACGGTCAAGCCCCGGAACCCGCGCCAAATACGCGAACCAAGTGAGTTGCGCGGGCGCATCCTGCCGATGGATAGCGTTTGCGATCGCTACTGACACTCCGGTGGGGGTGATCGAGGGATGACTGAGAAGAGTTATGTTGCCACGCTTCGAGCCATCAGGGATCGTCTCGGGAGCGAACGGGTCAAGGCCGACCCTGAGGACCGTCAGCGACGGGTGCAGGCCGAGATCGAGAAATGCCCGGAACTCGCGCTCATCCTCGCGGAAAAACTTAGGGAAGCTCGATCCGCTGCGGAACAGACGGAATCCGCGCCGTCGGCATCAGCATCGAATGCCGCCCGGTCCGGCATGCGCTGAACCTGGAGAGCGTGATCACGTATGAGGGAACGGAGTCGATCCACCAGCTCATCGTGGGCCGGGAGATTACCGGGCATGGGGCGTTTTGAAGCGCGGCGCACCGTGTGCTTGCGGGGACGCGACTTTGGCCGACACACTTGTTACAATCAAACGACTCGTGCTGACCGGAAGATACGCTTTCAGCGAGAAGGCCCGGCTTGAGATGGATGCCGACGGCCTGACCGAGCTGGACGTGGTGGAAGCGATCGTTAACGCCGTGGCGATTCATAAACGACTTCGCTCAACGAGTTCCCGCCGGACTCACCGGCGCGAATACCTGTATGTCATCGAAGGCACCAATCTTGGGGGGATGGCCATCTACACCAAGGGCAAGATTGTCCGACATGCGGAGGCCGACGTATATTACTTTCTGATTTCCTCGAAGCGTAGCGAGTGAAAAAACAGCATGAGGATCAAAATCAAAGAGTGCCCGACCTGCGGAAGTTCGCGCATTCGCGCAGTCAAGAAAACCGTACAAGGCGAACGATGCGGGGAACCCTATTCGGTTTCCGGCGTCGAGTTCTACGAATGCCCCGTGTGCGGCGAACGAGTCTACGATCGCGAGGCGATAAGAAAGGTTCAGAACGTGGCCGGGAGTTTGCTTAAGACGCCGACAAGCTCCTGATGATCCTGTAACGCGACGCGCGGGAGTTGCTCGACGCGGGGGGATCAGCATCGAATGCTGCCCCATCCCCCACGCGCTGAACCTGGAGAGCGTCATTACGTATGAAGGGACGGAGTCGATTCACCGGCTCATCGTGGGCCGGGAGATCACGCGGCATGGGGCGTTTTGAGGCAATCTCATGGCGCTCGTGGTATAATCTTCGCGGGTCGGGCCGGAAACGTCCGAAACGATCTTGCGAGACGCGGTGTGGAGAATGTCCGGAGAGGCAAGGCGAACAATGGTCACCATAACATTCCCTGATCGAGACACGGAGAAACGAGCGCTGGGCTTCCTCCTCGGACGATTCTCGGGACGTGTCACCCAGTCCGGGGAGCACCTGGTTCCGGAAGCGGCGTTGGAAGCGCTTGCGGGGGAGAACATCACGTTCCTGGTCAAGGGAAAAGCGACCTAAGAACAGCAGTTGGCGGCGGTTCGAGGTTCTGCTTCCACTTCGGTTTAACGACGGGAGGGAAGTTCCGGCGGAGTGGCTTGCCGAAGCCGTGCTCGAAATCGTGGGGCGATTTGGGGCGGCAAGCTACGAAACACAAAAAGTCGAAGGGCACTGGCGTCAGGGTAGCGTCACCTACCGCGATGACCTTGTCCGCGTGGTCGTCGACGTCCCCGATTCTGATGAAAACCGGAACTGGGTCAAAGAATACAAGGACCGTTGGAAGGTCCGCCTGGAGCAGTTGGAACCGTGGGTCGTCAGCTATCAGATCGAGATTGAATAGCGCTATCTGACCCCGAGGTTCGCCGCGTTGGGCTGGAGGCCCTCGGCGAGAGGCATGCGTGCGGATAGACTCATCGGTCGGTTCACGTTCCTGAAGCCCCTTGCGCGGGTTTGCTCCGTGTTCCGCGGCGTTTCATCCGGGCGGCTGATGGCGCCGGAGGCACGGGACGAGGGTTCAAAGGTCGGGGCGTCGGGGCGCGCGAAGAGGTCGTCATGATCGTGGTCAATCCGAACTCCACCTCATCGCCGCCGCAGGAAGACGCCGCGCCCAGCGCCACTGCCGCGCCCATCTCCCCCGCCGCGCCCAGCGCCACCGCTCCAGCGCACGGCGCCTCGGTCGCCGGTTCGGGGTCCGACGACGCCAGGCGCCGGGCGCATGCGTTTCGTTCCGGGGCCGATCGCCAGTTTCACGGTTGGGCGGAGACCTACGATCGATCCCTGCTGAATACGTTCCTGTTCCGTCCCGCGTACCTGGCGCTGTTGGGGGAGATCGCGGAGTGGTGCGGCGGCGAGCCGAAGCCCTTCCGCCTGCTGGACATCGGTTGCGGAACCGGTTCGTTCGCGGCCCTGGTCGCCTCGGCGGACTGGCCGGCGAGGATCACGGCGCTGGATTTCGTGCCCAGCATGTGCCGCAAGGCCCGCGACAAGGCGGAGCGCGTGCGCCCGGACCGCCCGGCGGACGTGGTCAACGCCGACAGCGAGCATCTGCCTTTTGCGGACGGGTCGTTCGACGTGGTGACGTGTTCGAACTCGTTTCATCATTACCCGCATCAGGACGCCGTCGTCGGCGAGATGCGCCGCGTGCTCGCCCCCGGCGGGAGGCTCGTGCTCATCGACGGATTCCGGGACAACGCCGTCGGCTGGTTCGTCTTCGACGTCATCATCCAGCGGATCGAGAAGAACGTGCATCACGCGCCGTGGTCGCTCGTGCGCCGTCTTTTCGAGCAGGCGGGGTTCGTCGGGGTCCGCCAGCGCAAGATCAACCTGCTGATGCCGCTGCTGGTCACCGTGGGCGAGGCGCCCGCTCCCCCGTCGGAAGCGTCACATGCGGACGGGACGCCGGTCTGACGCCGGATCTTCGGGAGCGCACGGAACCGATGTCCACTTCGACGGCGACCCCTGAGCTTTCCTCCCGCGACGCGCGGTCGGAGCTGCGCGGCGTCATCGCGATGGCCGTCCCGACCGTGCTGACGATGACCGCCCGGGCGCTGATCGACGTCGTGGATTACAAGCTGGTGTCGATGCTGGGCGATCCGAAGGCCGCGGCGGCGATCCTTCCGGCACAGATGATCGTCTGGTGCTACATCGTGCTGGGGATGGGCACCATCAACCTCGTCGGAACCTACGTCGCGCAGTCGCTGGGGCGCGAGAGGCATGACGAGTGCGGCGCTTACGGGTGGCAGGCGGCGTACCTGGCGGCGATCTTCGGGCTGGCGACCGTCCCGCTGATCCCCTTCCTGCACCCGATCATGCTGATGCTCACGCCGGATACGACGGTCTTTGACGCCAAGTACGCCTACGGCCGCGTCGCCATCCTCAGCGTCGCCCCCACGATCGCCGCCGAAGGTTTCGCCCAGTTCTTCAACGGCGTCCACCGACCCTGGGTCACGATGTGGTCGGCCTTGGAAGCCAACGTCGTCAACGTCCTCGTCGGCGCGGCGCTGATGTTCGGATGGTTCGGGATCGAGCCGATGGGCGTCGCGGGCGCGGCGTGGGGGACGGTGGCGGGCACGAGCTTCCGCACGGCGCGCCTGGCGTGGACGATGCGGACGCGGGATTTTGACGCCCGGTTCGCCACGCGGCGCACGTGGAGGCCGTCGTGGTCGCGGATGCGCGACGTGATCCGCCTGGGGTTGCCGACGGGCGTGCAGTGGCTCAGCGACGTGTTCGTGTGGATGGTGTTCGTCAACGCCCTGATCGGGCGGTTCAGCACGGCGCACCAGATCGCCAGCAATTCCGCGTGGCAGTTCATGCGCCTGTCGTTCATGCCGACGGCGGGGGTGGGGATCGCCGTGGCGGCGCTGGTGGGCAAGTCGATCGGGCGCGGAGACTTCGACCGCCCCGGACGGGAGGTCCGCGGGGCGATGGCGCTGGTGCTCGCGTACATGGGCGTGCTCACCGTCTTGTTCGCGGCGGCGCCGAAGCGGCTTCTGTCCTTTTATTCGGTTGACCCGGAGGTGCTCCGCATCGGCGTCGGGGTGATGATCTGCGCCGCGGTGTTTCAGCTTTTTGACGGGCTGGCGATCGTTTATATGTCGGCGCTGCGCGGGGCGGGAGACACGTTCGTCCCGTCGGCGTTCTCGATCGTCGCGCACTGGGTCATCATCATGGGCGGCGGGTACGTGGCGGTCCGCCTGTTCCCGCAGATCGGCAGCCTCGGGCCGTGGATCGTCGCCTCGCTCCTGATCATCGTGATCGGGGTCTACATGGCGCTGCGGTGGCGCGGCGGCCGCTGGAAGCGAATCCGCATCTTCCGCGACGACGCCGCGCAAAAACCCGCGGACCCCGCCACCGCCTGACGACGAATCGACCCAAGAGGGAAAGCAGCATGAATGACCCGCGCCGAGCCGCGGGGTTTACCCCGCGCGATGCTTCGCGCGGGCTGAAGCCACGCGGTTCGGGTCGATGCTTCGCGCGGGCTGAGGCCACGCGGTTCGGGTCGATGCTTCGCGCGGGCTGAAGCCACGCGGTTCGGGTCGATGCTTCGCGCGGGCTGAGGCCACGCGGTTCGGGTCGAGGCTTCGCGCGGGCTGAAGCCACGCGGTTCGGGTCGAGGCTTCGCGCGGGCTGAAGCCACGCGGTTCGGGTCGATGCTTCGCGCGGGCTGAGGCCACGCGGTTCGGGTCGATGCTTCGCGCGGGCTGAGGCCACGCGGTTCGGGTCGATGCTTCGCGCGGGCTGAGGCCACGCGGTTCGGGTCGATGCTTCGCGCGGGCTGAGGCCACGCGGTTCGGGT
>JAJVHU010000022.1:0-85816 GCA_022072505.1 Phycisphaerae bacterium | reverse complement strand
GCCACGCGGTTCGGGTCGATGCTTCGCGCGGGCTGAGGCCACGCGGTTCGGGTCGATGCTTCGCGCGGGCTGAGGCCACGCGGTTCGGGTCGATGCTTCGCGCGGGCTGAGGCCACGCGGTTCGGGTCGATGCTTCGCGCGAGCTGAGGCCACGCGGTTCGGGTCGAGGCTTCGCGCGGGCTGAGGCCACGCGGTTCGGGTCGAGGCTTCGCGCGGGCTGAGGCCACGCGGTTCGGGTCGATGCTTCGCGCGGGCTGAGGCCACGCGGTTCGGGTCGAGGCTTCGCGCGGGCTGAAGCCACGCGGTTCGGGTCGATGCTTCGCGCGGGCTGAGGCCACGCGGTTCGGGTCGATGCTTCGCGCGGGCTGAGGCCACGCGGTTCGGGTCGATGCTTCGCGCGGGCTGAAGCCACGCGGTTCGGGTCAACGATTCTGCGGTTCTTCCAAGGTCACTCGCACAACGGCATATCCTGCATCGCCCGGAGGTAGGCGATCTGGCCGACGTGGTAGGCGTCGTGGGCGAGGAGGCAGGACAGGTGCGGTTCGGCGGTCGGGTGTTCGGTGACGGCGGTTTCGAGGAGGCGGTGGGTCGTCTCGAAGCGGTCGCGGAGATCGGACCAGGCGGCATCGGTCGGGGCGTCAGGCTGGGGAAAGTTGAGCGGGGCGATCTTTTCGTCCGGGGTTTTTGCCTGTCCGCGAATGCGCCGAGCGGCCTCCTCGCGCCAGAAGACGACGTGAGCGACGATCTGCCAGATCGAGTGCCGCTGGGGCGAGGGTTTCCAGGCGGCTTGTGCGGCGTTCACGTCGGCAATCACGCGGCTCCAGGGAGCAGCCCACAGTCCGCTCGTCCACGCTTCGCGCCAGCGATTCAATACATCATCATGGATCGTCATGAGCTGCCCTTTTGTAAAACGCCTTTGAAACCGAAACCTTCCCAATACGCACGACCTGGCCGCCGCGCATCCGGATGCGCCGCCCGATGGTCCTCGAAACCTTGATGTCCCGCACCATGTTACTCAGGACGAATCGGTCCGGGAACCGCATCTGAACGGCGTTGGAATCAGAGGGGCCGTGTGTCGGCTGACCCGGATCGAGACGGACCTTGCGGGATGCGCGGCGTGGCGGAGGCCGGATCGGTTTTGCCGGGGAAGTTCCGCTCACTATCATGTCCTGCGGGGCTTGATCGGGTTCGGGGTGTGGTCAACGTTCCGGGGGACCGGCGGTACGGGAAGGGCGTGGATGGCGAAGGCGACGCAGGTGGCGTTTGTATCCCTGGGGTGCGCGAAGAACCTCGTGGATTCGGAGAAGATGCTCGGGCAACTCGCGGAGGCGGGTTGCGCGGTGACGGCGGACGAGTCGCGCGCCGATGTGATCGTCATCAACACCTGCGGGTTTCTCGAAGCCTCGCGGACGGAAGCGCTGGCGGAGATCGCGGACGCGGTCGAAAAGAAGCGCAGCGGGCGGGTGAAGCGCGTCGTCGTGGCCGGGTGTCTTGTGCAGCGGGACGGGGAGTCGATCCGGGAGCGCGTGCAGGGGGTGGACGCGCTGGTCGGGGTGAACAACCGGGACGACATCGTCCTGGCGGTGCTGGGGAGCGACAAGCGGCGCGCCCGTCGGTCGCAGCCCGACCTCTTCCTCAGCTCGTATCATCAGATCACGCAGCTCGACACCGGTCGCTTGCGGCTGACGCCGAGGCATTACGCTTATCTGCGGATCAGCGAGGGCTGCGACCAGAAATGCACGTTCTGCACGATCCCGTCGATCCGGGGACCGATGCACTCGAAACCGTCGGAAGCGATCCTCGCCGAGGCGCGGGAGCTGGCGGCGGACGGGGCGGTCGAGATCAGCCTGATCGGACAGGACACGACGAGCTACGGACAGGATGTCGGCGATGCGGGCGGTCTGGCGGGTCTGCTGCGGCGGCTGGACGAGGTGGACGGGGTGCGGTGGTTCCGGCTGATGTACGTATATCCGTCGGTGTTCACGGATGAGATGATCGACGCGGTGGCGGAATGCGAGAAGGTGGTGAAGTACATTGATATTCCGCTGCAGCACATCCATGACCGGGTGCTGAAGGCGATGCACCGACGGATTACGCGGGCGCAGACGGAGCAATTGCTGACGAAGCTGCGCGAGCGGATTCCGGGCGTGACGATCCGGACGACGATGATCGCGGGGTTTCCGGGCGAGACGGACGCGGAATTCGAGGAGTTGGCGGCGTTCGTGCGTGATTTCGGGTTCGACGCGCTGGGGGTGTTCGCGTACTCGCGGGAAGCGGAGACGCCGGCGGGACGGATGAAGGAGCAGGTTCCGCAGGAGGTGAAGGAGGCGCGGGTGGACCGGTTGATGCGGGTTCAGCAGGAGGCGGCGTTCGCCCGGGCGGCGGTCCGGGCGGGGTCGCGCTTCACGGTGCTGGTGGACGGCCGGTCGGGGGACGGTCGGACGATGGCGCGGCACGCGGGTCAGGCGCCGGGCGTGGACGGGGTGACGTGGGTCAGCGGGTGCGACGCGGGCGCGGGCGAGTTCGTCGAAGTGCGCTGCGACGGCAGCGAGGGGTATGACCTGACGGCGGTTCCGACGCGCGTGGCGCTGACGGTGTTGTGATCGGCGGCGCGGGCTTCGCGCGGTCCGGCGGTTCATGTTACATTGAGAAGGAATGAGGCCGCTCTTACGCGCGCTTGCGGCCTGCGAGGGGTTCGTCGGGAATCCGGGATGGCGCTGAACGTACCCAATCAACTTACGCTGGCGCGGATCGTGCTCTCGATCGCCTTCTTTTTCGTGCTGTCGCAGTACACGCACGTGGCGCCGCAGACGGGGTGGCTGTATGCGGCGTTTGTGATATTCGTCGTGGCGGCGGCGACGGATTTTCTGGACGGATACCTGGCGCGGAAGCACAACTGGGTGACGCCGCTGGGTCGCGTGCTGGATCCCTTTGCGGACAAGATGCTGATCTGCGGGGCGTTCATTCTGCTGGCGGGTCCGGGGTTCGTGAACCGGGAGCAGGTGAACGTGACGGGCGTGGCGCCGTGGATGGTGGTGGTGATTGTCGGGCGGGAGCTGCTGGTGACGGGGCTTCGCGGGTTCAACGAGTCGCAGGGGACGGCGTTTGCGGCGTCGCTGCACGGCAAGATCAAGATGTGGGTGCAGAGCGTGGCCGCGCCGACGCTGCTGATCATCGTCGCGCATCAGGGACGGACGTTCACCGGGGCGTGGATCCAGGTCGTGAAACTCGCGCTGGTGTACCTGACGGTGATCGTCACGGCGCTTTCGGCGATCCAGTATCTTCAGCGGTCGAAGGACGCGCTTCGCGGCGCGTAGCCGACGGATGCGCCGGGGCTGAACCGCCCCCGCCTGACGTCTGACCTGATCCGCACATGCCAACGCGCGTCTGTCATCGTGTGTCCCGGCCGCTTGACGCTGAGGTCGGTCTCCCCGGAAGCAAGAGCCTGACGAACCGGGCGCTGGTTGCGGCGGCGCTGGCGGACGGGACGTCTCTGCTTTCCGGGGCGCTGCTGGCGGAGGACGTGGAGCGGATGATCGAGTCGCTCGGCGCGTTGGGCGTTCCGATCACGGCGGATCGGACGGATGCGCGGATCGAGGTCGGCGGTCGCGGAGACTTTCCCGCGGAGGAGGCGGACCTTTACTGCGGCAACAGCGGAACGACGCTGCGGTTTCTGACGGCGGCGTGCGCGACGGCGTTCGGGACGTACCGCCTGGACGGGTCGGCGCGGATGCGTGAGCGTCCGGTGGGAGCGCTGGTCGAGGCGCTGAGGGGGCTGGGGGCGCGGGTTCAGTTCGAGGGTCGGGAGGGGTATCCGCCGCTGATCGTGCATGCGCGACATCTGCACGGCGGACAGGTCCGCGTCGACGCCTCCGAGTCGAGTCAGTTCGTCAGCGGCGTGCTGCTGGCGGCGCCGAAGGCGTCGGACGACGTGCTGCTGGAGATCGCCCCACCGGTGGTCAGCGCGCCGTATCTGGACATGACCTGCCGCGTGATGGACGACTTCGGGGCGGGGGTGATCGCGGACCGCGGCGGGACCGGTTCCCGCAAGGTCGGCGCGGCGCGGTACATCGTGCCGGCGCCGCAGCGTTACACGGGCCGGTCGTACGCGATCGAGCCGGATGCCTCGAATGCGTGTTACTTCCTGTCCGCGCCGGCGATCGCGGGCGGGCGTGTGACGGTCCGGGGGATCGGGTCGGGAAGCGTGCAGGGGGACGCGCGGTTCGCCGGCGTGCTGGCGCGGCTGGGATGCCGGGTGCAGCAGACGGCGGACTCGACGACGGTCGAGCGCGACCCGGATGCGGGCCGACTGCGAGCGTTTGACGCGGACCTCAATGACATGCCGGATCAGGCGCAGACGCTGGCGGTGCTGGCGCTTTTCGCGGACGGGCCGACGACGATCCGGAACGTCGCCAACCTGCGCCTGAAGGAGACGGACCGGCTGGCGGCGCTGGCGTGCGAATTGAGGAAGCTCGGCGCGGAGGTGGAGGAGCGTCCGGACGGACTGACGATCACCCCTCCGGATAATCCCGTCTCCGCTGAAATCGACACGTATGACGACCACCGGATGGCGATGAGCTTCGCCCTTGCGGGGCTGGCGATCGACGGGTTGGCGATCCGGGATCCGCAGTGTTGCGGCAAGACGTTTCCGGCGTTCTGGGAGCGTTGGGGCGCGATGACGGTGAGTGAACGTCGCGGACGCTGATTCCAAAAAACCTCGAAAAATTCACTGGCGAGGTCGTTGCGCCCGTGCAAAATGAGACGCTGCGTCAGAACCGAACCGCGCCCGTCAGGAAGCGTCCTTGTTCCGCCGTGTTCCGGAGACATAACATCGCGGCAAAGGCGGCGACGGGTGAGGGCGGGCGGCGCATGATTGCTGAGACGGGACGGTAGAATGTCTCCGGTTCTGACAAGCGGTCCGGAAAAGGAGAAGCCCCGTGGCCACGGTTTTTTGTTCCTGCGGCGCGAAGTACCGGGTTGAGGATCACAAGCTCGGGCGGACGGCTCGATGCTCGAAGTGCGGTCATATGCTGCTCCTGCGGGTTCGGGAGGAGGAGACGGAACCGATCCCGCTGGCGGAGGCGTCGCCGCTGGCGGATGAGATCGCGGCGGCGGCGGAGCGATCGGTCGAGGCGGAGCGCGGACTGAAGTCGCGTGCGGAGCGTCGGTTCGCGGCGCGCCCCGAGGATTTCGGATACGCGCCGGGGGAAGAACCGGAGGCGCCGGGGGGGCGAGCGCCGCGCGCCGCGGCGGGAGCGGCGCCGTCCGGCCGGTATGCCAGGTTCTTTAAGGCGCTGGGGTGGAATTTTTTCCTCATTGCGAATCCGCACAACGTGGCGGTGATCCTCGGGGCGTGGATTGTGATGGGGCTGCTGCGGCTGGCGTCGTTCAGCGGATTCCTCTTCATCATCGGTTTCATCCTCGTCAACGGCTGGTACTGCGCGTTTCTGTTCAACACGATCGGGGCGGCGGCCAACGGCGAGGACGATCTGCCGAAGCTGGGTCAGGCGTTCGAGGATTTGTGGGAGGGGGCGGCGCTGCCGCTGTTCCGGTACTTCGTGTGCTGGGTTCTGTCGGTCGCGCCGGTGGCGCTGTGCGTGGCGTACATTGCCAGCCGGGTGTCGCAAGCGCAGGCGATGGACCTGGCCGACGTGGCGATGGGGGCGATCGTCTACGACGACTGGTCGCCTTTTGTGAGCACGCTGGATGCGCGGACGGCGGCGCTGGCGTCGTCGATCCTGCTGGGGCTTTTTCTTTGGCCGATGATGCTGCTGGTGGCGGGGCTGGGGGGGCTTTTCGCGCTGGTGCGGGTGGACCTGATTGCGATCACGATCGCGCGGACGTTTCCGGCGTATCTTGCGACGGTGGTGATGATTTACGGGGCGTTCTTCCTGAGTGCGCTGGGGGGGAGTTTTCTGGCGGGGCGTCCGGGGACGTCGATGCTCGCGTTGGGGGCGGTGATGTTGATGGTGAGCATCTACCTCGACGTGGTGGCGATGCGCGCGATCGGGCTTTACTACCACCACCTGAAGGACCGGTTCGCGTGGTCGTGGGGTTAAAGGCCGGCGTCGTCAGGGGCGGGGAGCGTCCGCGTCTTGCGGCGGGTCCGGCGTGATGAATCGCTCGGTCCACCACCGAAGCAGGGCGGATTCGACGTTGCGGCGCTGCTCGGCGAGGGCGGGGGAATCCCGGTCGTAGTACTCTCGCGGGCGGGCGCGAAGCGTGACGTCGATCTCCAGGGTGTGCTCGAAGCGGAGGATCGTCAGGGTGACGACGGCGCCGACGCCCCGGCGGCGGAGGATTTCGGAGAAGCTGCCGGGATCGCCGCCGATGCGGTTGCCGCGCACGGGTTCGCCGTCGAGGAGGATGATCACGTCGCCGCGGAGCAGGCCCGCTTCCTCGGCGGCGGCGCCTTCGACGACGTTCTCGACGTGAATGCCCTCCGCGCCGAGGGGGACGCGCGGATCCATCGCGTGGGTGATGGTGGGCCAGCCCATCGAAATCCCGAGGAAGGCGTTGCGCGAGTAAAGCTGATCGTCGAGGTAGAGTTCTCGGGCGATCTCCTCGATCCTCATGCGGACCTCCAGATCGCGCGACGCGAGGTAGGCGCGGCGAAGGCGCGGGAGGACGCTTACGCCGCACTCAGACAGGCGCCGCGACGCGCGGACGCGGACGTCAAAGCGCGGGGAGGCGAGTTCGGCGATCCAGCCGTCCGCTTCCGTCCTGCGCTCCTCGGAGATCTTCACCTCATTGAGGAGATGAGCGTCGGGGGATTTCGGCGGCGGGGTCGAGGAGGCGTCCGGAGGGGGTTGCGCGGGCGGCGCCTGAGCGAGAGCGGATCCCGCCGCGCTGACGAGCAGGGCAAGTCCGGCGACGCCTTGCGCCCTCCAGGGCGACCCGTGTTTGTTGATGAAATACGTCTTCATAAGAGGCGCTCCACGGTCCACCAGGCGCCGACGGCGGCGATCAGGACGGAGGCCGGAACGATCACCGCGCGGCGGTACCACGTCCGCTGACGGAAGGCGCCGACGGCCAGAAACGCGAGGGCGATGACGGCGGCCTGCCCCGCCTCGACCCCGAGATTGAACGCCGCCAGCGCCAGCATGTATTCCCCTCGCGGAAGTCCGATGTCGGCGAGGACGCCGGCAAAGCCGAGTCCGTGCAGCAGTCCGAAGGCGAACACCACGGCCGGTCGCCAGCGTTTCAGGTTCGATGTCAGGACGTTTTCCACGGCGACATAGGTGATCGAGAGCGCGATGAGCGGTTCAACGACGGACGGCGGCAGCGAGACGACGTTGAAGGCGGCGAGTCCGAGCGTGATGGAGTGCGCGACGGTGAACGCCGTGACCTGCCACAGCAGCGGGGCGACCTTCGGACTTAGAAGGAAAAGGCCCAGCACGAAAAGGATGTGATCCAAGCCGTGCGGGAGGATGTGCTCAAAACCGAGGACGAGATACCGGGCGAACGTGCGTCCGGGGGAGGCGGCGCGCCTCGCGGCGTCGGGGGGCTGATTGAGCCGGAAAGGCGGAGCATCTTCGCCGGCGCCGAGGACGTGCTTTGCGGACGTCCCGGTGGGTTGTTCAAGGATCGTGACGTGCAGGGCGTTGAACGCTCGAGAGGCGCCGAAGGTGAAGTTCGCGGCGCCGTCCGGAATGCGCCCCGTGAGGCGGACGGTCGTTCCGAGCACCGTGGGGATGGCGGCGAGTTCCGCGATGGCCGTGTTGTAATGAGGAAAGGCGACTTCCGGTCGGACGGGGGCGTCGTCAAAGCGCACGCGCACCCGGCGCAGGACCGTCTGGCGGGCCTGCTCGACCGCGGCGGAGAACTCGTCCGGGGGGAGTTGGCGAAGCGTTTGCGCGAGCACGGCGGAGTCGGACGCCTGCGGGACGCCGAGGGCGAGGGCGTCGACGTCGACGGTCAGGTCGATGTCGAACGTGGCGTCGGCGCGGAGGACGACGCAGACGTCGGTGAAGGTGAAGTCGTGTGCGGAGGCGGTAAAGGAGCCGGTAGCGGCGAACGCGAAGACGAGAATCCTGGCGGTCGGAGAAATTCGTGCGGTCGACAGGGATGGAGAACGCCTCCTGACGGGCGCGGTTCGGTGGTGCAGCCGCGTCCCGGGAAGCAACGGCTTCGCCGGCAGACCTTCATTGTTCATAAACATCCGCATCCGTCGGCGTATCAGCACCTCGGGTTCGTCGCGGTCAAGTCCGTCAGGTTGACGGGTGCGCGGCGTTGCTTGCGTCCTTACCTTCGTCCCCCAGTATATCCGGGGCGGGGCGGGAGATCGAAGGGCGCGGGGAGTTTTTACATGGCGGTTTCGCAACTGGACGTCAAGCAGATCGGGGCGCAGGTGCAGCGTGCGGCGGAGCCTTTCGCGCGGCTGGCCGAGCGCATCCACGACGTGATCGTCGGCCAGGATCACCTTCTGCGTCAGATGATGATCGGACTGCTGACGCGGGGACATCTGCTCGTGGAGGGCGTCCCGGGCCTGGCGAAGACGCTGGCGGTGTCGTGTCTGGCGCGGGGGATTGACACGGCGTTTCAGCGGATTCAGTTCACGCCGGACCTGCTTCCGGCGGATCTGATCGGGACGCTCATTTATCGTCAAAGCGACGGGCAGTTCGTCGTTCAGAAGGGGCCGATCTTCACGCACGTGCTGCTGGCGGACGAGATCAACCGCGCCCCGGCGAAAGTGCAGTCGGCGCTGCTTCAGGCGATGCAGGAGCGGCAGGTGACGATCGGGAAGGAGACGTTCACGCTGGAGGAGCCTTTCCTGGTGCTGGCGACGCAGAATCCGATCGAGCAGGAGGGGACGTATCCGCTGCCGGAAGCGCAGGTGGACCGGTTCATGATGAAAGTGGTGGTGACGTACCCGACGAAGGCGCAGGAGCGCGTCATTCTCGACCGGATGGCGACGACGTCGGCGATGGAGGACATTCAACCGGTGATGTCTCCGGCGGACCTGCTTTCCGCGCGGCGCGTCGTGGACGAGATTTACATGGACGACAAGATCAAGGACTACATCGTGGATCTGGTGACGGCGACGCGCGATCCGTCGGTGGTGGGGCTGGACATCCGTCACTGGATTCAATACGGGGCGTCGCCGCGGACGACGATCGCGCTGGCGCTGGGGGCGAAGGCGTCGGCGTTTCTTTCCGGTCGGGGGTACGCCACGCCGCAGGACGTCAAGAACGTGGCGATGGACGTTCTGCGTCACCGCGTCATCCTGACGTACGAGGCGGAGGCGGAGGAAAAGACGCCGCAGGACACCGTGCAACTCATCCTGGATCACGTCCCGGTACCCTAGCGCCATGCTGACCCGTGACCTTCTCAAAGTGGTGCGGCAGATTGAGATCCGCACGTCGCGGGTGGTGAACGACGTGTTCGCGGGGCAGTATCACTCCGCGTTCCGCGGGCGGGGGATGGAGTTTGAGGAAGTCCGGCACTACCAGATCGGCGACGACGTGCGCGCGATCGACTGGAACGTGTCGGCGCGTTACGGGCAACCCTTTGTGAAGATCTTCCGCGAGGAGCGGGAGTTGACGGTGATGCTGGTGGTGGACGTGAGTCCGTCGGGGTTTTTCGGCAGCCACGGGCGGTTCAAGCTGGACCTTGCGGCGGAACTGGGGGCGGTTCTGGCGTTCTCGGCGATCCGCAGCAATGACAAGGTCGGGCTGATGCTCTTTTCCGACACGATCGAGAAGTACGTGCCGGCGCGGAAGGGCAACCGTCACGTCCTGCGGATCATCCGCGAGTTGCTCTCCCACGCGCCGACCGGGCGCGGCACGGACATCGCGGGCGCAATGCAGTTCCTCAACCGGGTGACGCGGCGCAAGGCCGTGTGCATCCTCATCAGCGACTTTCAGGCGACGGGATACGAGGCGTCGCTGCGGATCGCACGGAGGCGGCACGACCTGGTTCCGGTGATCGTCGCGGACCCGCGCGAGCGAGAGCTGCCGGACGCGGGGCTGATCGAAGTGCATGATCCGGAGACCGGGCGTCGCGCGGCGGTGGACACGTCGAGCCGTCGCGTGCGGCGGGAATTCGCCGCGCGGGCGAGGCGGATCGACGAGAACCGGGCGACGCTTCTGCGGCGGATGAAGCTGGATCATATCGAGGTGCGCACGGACCGGTCGTACGTCGAACCGCTGGCGGCGTTCTTCCGAAGACGGGAGGCGCGCCCGTGAACCGGCGGCGTGACGTACACGGGGTTGCAGGCACGTTCTGGCGGGCAGGCCTGGCGGGCCGGACGTTGAGAGCGGGGTTCTTCGCCGCAGGGGCCGCGGCGCTGGCGTGGGTGTCGGGTTGCGACGGGGGTGGGGGGGCCGACAACGACAACGATGTCGCGCGGCGCGTCGAGCGGACGGCGCGAGGCGGGGCGGTCACGCTCACGTTAAGCGTTTCTGATGATGCGCCGGCGTTTGATGCGAAGGTCCGCGTGCAGGTCGAAGCCGTGGCGGATGGGGACACGGTGGTGCGGCTGGAGGATTATGCGGCGGCGTTGGAGCGGCAGCCCTTCGGGTACGTCGCGACGAGGGTGCAAGCGTCGGACGCCGCGCCGAACGAAGACGGAGGGCGGCGTTGGATCCGTGAGTATGAACTGGCGTTTCTGGTGCCCGGGGAGCACGCGCTTCCCGGGGCGAAGCTGACGTTCGTTCGTCCGCCGCCGTCGCCGACGTCCGGCGAGGAGGCGGAGGCTCCGCCGGAAGAGGAAGCGCTGGAGACGGAGTCAATTCCGCTGACCGTGCGTGCGACGGAGGCGATGCAGATGCCGGAGGAGGCGCTCGGGGAGCTTTCGACCCCGTCGCCGGTCGAGCTTCCTGGAACCGGCGGTCTTTCCGCGTGGTGGATCGTCGGGGCGGCGGCTGCGGGGTGCGCGCTCGTTGGGATCCGCCTGTTGATGATGCGTCGGACGCGAATGCACGAGGCGCCGGCGCCGCCTGCGGCGGATGTCTGGGCGCTTTCGGCACTGGAGGCGTTGCTTGCGGAAGGGTTGGTCGAGAGCGGGCGGGTGCGGGAGTTTTACTTTCGGTTGAGCGGGATTGTGCGGGAGTTCACGGAGCGGCGGTTCGGATTGCACGCGCCGGAGATGACGACGGAGGAGTTTTTGCGAGCGGCGATGACGGGGGCGGTGCTCGGTGAGGAGAACCGTGCGGCGCTGGGACAGTTTCTTTCGGCATGTGACCTGGTGAAGTTCGCCCGGTTCGAGCCGGACCCGGCTGCGATCAGGGAGTCGGTCGAGACGGCGCGGGCGTTCGTGCGGGCGATGCGAGGCGGTGGTGAGGCGGACCGCGAGGGATCGGCGGAGGCTTCGGCGGGCATGCCCGTTGCGGCGCGGGAGGGCGCAGCATGATCGGGTGGGTTGAGATTCCGTCGTTTGCGCCCGGCGCGGTGTTCGGCGCGTGGTGTCTTGTTTTTGTTCTTGCGCTGCCGTGGACGTGGATCGACGCGGTGCGTCCGGGCCGGCGTCCGAGCGTGCGGTTCAGCGCGGCGGGGTGCGTCGAGGAGTTGCCGCGGTCGTGGCGTCAGCGGACGTGGTTCGTTCCGCCGGCGGCGCGGACGGCGGCGGTGCTGTGCCTGGTGTTCGCGTTGCTGAGGCCTCAGTCGACGGGGGTGGCGCGGGACACGGGCGAGGGGATTGCGATCGAGATGGTGCTGGACGTCTCGGGCAGCATGTCGGAGGCGGACTTTGTGATCGACAGTCGTCCGGCGCGCCGGATGGACGCGGTGAAGCAGGTGTTTCAGGACTTCGTGCTGGGAACCGGGGGGCTTTCGGGGCGTCGGGGCGACCTGATCGGAATGACGACGTTCGCGATGTATCCCGACGTGCGCTGCCCGCTGACGCCGGATCACGCGAACCTGGTCAATCTGCTGCGCGAGACGGACCTCCCCGGATGGGTGCGCGGACGGCAGGTGTACGAGCATCCCGAGGCGAATTACACGGCGCTGGGGGACGCGATCGCGCGGGCGACGGATGAGTTGCGGAAGGCGGGCGAGAAAGCGGTGACCGGCGTTCCGGGCGCGGAAGCGGCGCGGAGCCGGGTGATGATTCTGCTGACGGACGGGTATGACAACCCGGCGCCGGCGCTGAAGGGCGACGCGATCCCGCCGATCGAGGCGGCGAAGCTGGCGGCGAAGTTCGGCATCCGGATTTACACGATCGGGGCGGTCGGGTCGCAACGGGTTCCGGCGGGGCGTGCGCGCGGGCTTTCGAGCCTTTTTCAGCGGCGCGCCGAGGTGGACGAGGCGACGCTTCAGGAGGTGGCGCGGGCGACGGGGGGAAAATACTTTCGGGCGGAGGACGTGGAGTCGCTGACGACGATCTACGACGAGATCGACAAGCTGGAGCGTCGGAAGACGGGCGAGCGGGTCTACAACGATGATACGAGCCTGGCGCGTCGGGCGATGCTGATCGGGTTGGTGCTGCTGGCGGGCGAGCTGCTGCTGTCCGTGACGTGGTACCGGAAGGGACCTTGATCCGTCGGCGAGGCGATGCAACGCGCCGCGAATTTTTCGGGAAAGCCTGTGCAGAGTCGAGGCGAGGTCATGAGGGGTGAAGTGCATCCGATCGGGCGTCCGATCGTGTACGCGGTTGTGCTTCCTTGCGCGCTTCTGGGAGCGGCGGTGACGGTCTGGGCGCTGGCGGGCGCGTCCGAATTGCCGCTGGACGGCGCGGCGTACGCGCCGTGGCTTGCGGCGGTTCCCGCGGCGGGGGGACTTCTGATCTGGAGCGTTGTGCGCCGACGGCGCGCGGTGCGGCGGTTCGGGGGGGAACTGGCGCCCGCGCTGACCGGGACACTGGACTGCGAACGATCGGCGCTGCGCGGCGGATTGAATGTGCTGGCGATCCTGCTGACGGCGCTGGCGCTTCTCGGGCCTCGCTGGGGGCGGGGGACGGAGCGGTTGACAGGGTTCGGGGTGGACATCGTGGTGGCGCTGGATGTTTCGCGGTCGATGTGGGCGCGGGACGTGGCGCCGGACCGGTTGACGCGGGCGAAGCGGGAGATCGAACGTCTGACGCTGAATCCGTCGAACCGGCTGGGGTTGCTGGCGTTCGCCGGGGCGTCGTCGATGAAAGTTCCGCTGACGCTGGATCAGGCCTTTTTTCGCAGCGCGTTGGAGAAGCTGGATCCGTCGTCCGCGCCGCGCGGGGGGACAGCGATCGCGGAGGCGGTGTACGCGGCGGGGGATTTTTTCGCGGCGTCGCCTGAAGGGGCGACGCGGGTGATCCTCGTCTTTACTGACGGGGAGGATCATGAGGGCGATCCGGTGCGAGCGGCGCAGGAGGTGCGCGAAGCATACGGGGCGATCGTGTACACGGTGGGCGTCGGCGACCCGGACCTGGCGGCCGGATCGCCGGTGCCGGTTGAGGCGGGAAGCAGAGAGCCGCTGGTTCATGAGGGGCAGATCGTGTTCTCGAAACTGAACATGCCGGCCCTGGCGCGGATCGCGGAGACAGGAGGCGGGGAGGCGGTCGAGGTCGCGGCGTTCCGGACGGTGGTGGACCGGATCGAGGGGCTGGAAAAGGGAAAGCTGGTGGACGAGGAGCGGCTGCGTTACACGCCTCGTTATCAGGTGTTTCTGGCGCTGGGTCTGGGGGCGCTGACGTTGCAGTCGCTGCTGGGGGAGAGACCGCGTCGTCGGCGCGACGTGCTGGTGCGCATCACGGGGTGACAAGGGCGGCTGCGGAGCAAGGACCGATGAGAAGCGTGGTACGGCTGACAAAGAGCAGAGAGTCCGGATTCGGCCGAGCGGTCTGCGTCGTCGCCGGAATTGCGATGACGGCGCTGATTCCCGGCTTCGCGAGGGGTCAGGTCAAGGGTGCGGAACGTGAAGCGGCGTCAGAGGATCGACCGGCGGCCGAACTGGTGCGCGAGGGCAACCGGCGGTTCTCGTCGGGCGATCCGACGGCGGCGCTGGAGCTTTATCAGCGTGCGCTGCCTGCGGCGCCGGACTCGCATGAACTGGCGTTCAACCTGGGGTTGGCGCATCTGAAGCTCGGGGATTTCGCGGCTGCGCGGGAAGAGTTGATCAAGGCGCTTCAATCCGAGGATGCGAGGCTCGTCAACGACGCGCTTTATGCCCTCGGCGTGTGCGATCATGCGGAAGCGCTCGGCGGGGGCGAACTGGACGGCAAGGAGAGGCTGGAGCTTGCGCAGAACGCGATCCGCCGGTATCACGACGTCCTTCGGGCGGATCCGAAACATGCGGGAGCGCGGGATGCGTGGAACAAGGCGGCCGCGTTCTGGCAGCGGCTCAAGGCCGAGGAACCGCCTCCGCCTCAGCAGGAACAAAGCGGGGAGGGTGGTGAAGAGAAGCAGGAATCCGATCCGGAGGACGGAGATCAGCCGCAACCGCCGTCCCCCTCTGCGGGCGGTGACCGGGGCGAGGAAGATGCACAGCCTCAAGCCCGGCCCGACGGCGAGCCGCCGCAGGATGCGAACGAAGGTGGTCAACCTTCGTCACAACAGGAGCAGCAGGAGCAGCGGGAGCGGCGGGGCGAGACGGCAAAGGATCAGCAGCAGCCGTCTGACGACGGAAAGGAGCAGCAGACCCGCGGAGAGGATCCGAGTGAGCCTTCAGAGGCGTCCGGCGGGGAGGAGAAGGCGGATGACTCGCTGGAGCAGGCGGCGCGCGAGTTGCGCCGGATCATCGACCGTCAGCGGATCAATGAGAAGCGTCGGCCTCAGCCGGGGATCAAGCCCGGCGCGCCGACGGGGGGGAAGGACTGGTAATGAAGCGGATTCGCACGGGCGGGAGTGATGCAACGTGCTGACGATCGGGGTCATCTTGAACCTGCTTGCCCCGCTTCCGGCGGAGAAAGGCGAAGTGCGCTGGGACGCGCCGGTGACGACGGCGCAGGTCGGCGAGCCGATCGACCTTCGGCTGGTTTTCACAAACACCGACGATCCCGCGACGCCGGAGATTCCTCCGATCGACGGAGGCGAACTGCGTCTTGTCGGAGGCCCGTCGCGTTCGGAGGTGGTGCAGTTGATCGGCGGACGGCGCTCGCGCGAGGTGACGTACACGCTGGTGTACCGCTTCGTCGGAGCGAAAGCCGGAACGATCACGATCCCTGCGTTGAAGCTTCAGGCCGGGTCGCGCGAGCACCGGACGGAACCTCTGGCGCTGACGATTACGGACCCGCCGCCGCAATCCGACCATCCCGGCGACCGCCTCGTGTACACGGAGATCGAGGTGGACCGGACGCGCGTCTATCTGACGCAGATGATCACGGCGCGTCTGCGTCTCGGCGTTCGCAAGATCGAGCGCGGCGGCGGCGTGCTGGACGACCGCGGAACGCTGCTGAAATACATCGGGGCGCACGGGAAATTCGACCTGTCGATCTTCGCCGGGGAAAAACAACGGCTGACGCAACGCGTCTTGAAGGATTCCGCGGGGCGTGAGCACACCTACGACGTCGTCGTATTTGAGAAGGTGATCCGGGCGGAGGAGGAGGGGGAGCTGCGGATCGGGCCGGTTTCGGCGTTTGTTGAGTACCCCACGCAGGCGCAGTTGCGCCGCACCTTCTTTGATTATGAGTTAGAGGCGACGCGCACGGAACGTGTGTCGGCGCGGAGCGAAGCCGTGACGGTTGCGGTCGCCGCGCCGCCGCGGGAAGGGCGCCCGGCGGAGTTCAACGGCGCGATCGGCGTGTACACGTTCACGGCGTCGGCGGTCCCGACCGAAGTGGAGGCCGGGCAGCCGATCACGCTGAGTCTGGCGATCGGCGGGCAGCCGATCGAAGGCGTGCTCGGTCCGGACCTGGAGGAGCAGACGGACCTTGCGGGGCGGTTCGAGTTCAGCCACGACGACCTCGTCGGCGAGATCACTCCGCAAGGGAAGGTCTTTCGCGCGGCGGTTTTTCCGCGCCAGCCGGGGCGGCAGACGATTCCGTCGCTGCGTTGGGCGTATTTCGACCCGGACCGGGAAACGTATGTCACCTGTGCAACCGAGCCGATCGAGGTCAACGTGCTGCCGGCGTCGTCGCGTCCGAACCGGCTGTCGTCGAGCGCGCCGCCGAGCGCCGCTCACGAGTCCGCGCCGCGTGCGACGGCGCTGACGGTGG
Source organism: Phycisphaerae bacterium (assembly GCA_022072505.1). GTDB lineage: Bacteria > Planctomycetota > Phycisphaerae > UBA1845 > UBA1845 > JABWBH01. The sequence continues at coordinate 69,747 of JAJVHU010000022.1, read as the reverse complement.
TTGCGGGAGGGCTTGCCGCGAACGTGGCGGACCCGGCGCTTTTGCTGGCGGATCAGGATCTGTCCGGCGGAGGGGCGCTGGTTGCGGCGCTGGCGGCGCCTCCCGCGCTGCTGATCGTGCTCGGCGTGGTCGCCCGGCGGCGGAGGATGCTGCGGGAATCCCCGGGTCTTGCACGGCGCAGCCGGGCCCGGCGGCATGCGGTTGAGGTGATGTCTGCGGCAGCGAAGGCGCCGACGGCGCCTGCGCGGGCCGGTATGATCGGCGCGGCGCTGGCGGGATACCTGGCGGACCGCTTTGATTTGCCGGTCGGGCAGGTCACGTCGGAGGACGCCCGGCGCGCGCTGGAGCGCTTCGCGGCGCCGCCGGCGCTGACGCAGCGCGTCCGCGACCTCCTGTCGGCGTGCGAGGCGGCCCGGTTCTCGCCCGCGGCGGAGGTGGGCCACGACATCGACGCGGCGCGTGCCTTGGCGCTGATCGACGAGATCGAGAGATTCACGCGAGCGTCGAGGCGTGCGCCGCGGGCTTGTTCGGCGGCCTTGCCGCTGATGCTCGCGGCGCTGAATCTGGCCGCCTCCGCGGCGCTGGCGGACGACGACCCGCGCGAGGCGATCCGCGCCGGGCTGTCGGCGTACGATCGGGCCGCGGCGATGTTGGCGACGGATTCGGCGGGCGCTCGACTGCTTTTTGAGGCGGCGGCGCAACACTTCGAGTCCGCGCTGGCGGCGGGGCTGCGCAACGGTTACACGGAGTACAACCTCGGCAATGCGTACTTTCAGGCGGGTCGGCTGGGCGAGGCGGTATTGCACTACCGGCAGGCGCAGCGTCTGATCCCGCTGAACGACGACCTGCGTCAGAACCTCGCCACGGCGCGGAAGCGATGTCTGACGTACATCGCGCCCTCGCGGACTTCGTCCGTGCTTCGCAGCGTTTTTTTCTGGCATCACACGACCTCGCTTAAGGCGCGAGCGCATGTCGCGGTCGGCGCGAACGCGGCGGCGTGCGCGGGCGCGGCGGTCTGGATGTTCCGTCGCCGGCGCGGGTGGCTTCAGGCGGCGCTGGCGGCGTGGGGGATCGCGGCGGGCGCCGGCGGATCCGCGTTGGCGCAGATCGCGCAGGAACGCCGCACCCCTCCGGGCGTCGTGCTCGCGGCCGACGTCGGCGTTCATAAAGGACCGGGCGCGGGTTACGAGCGGCAGTTCGCCCAGCCCCTCCAGGCCGGAGTCGAATTCACGTTGCGTGAGCGGCGCGGGGACTGGTGGCGCGTCACGTTCGCCGACGGGCAGGAAGGCTGGATTCCCGCGCGTGCCGCGGCGCTGGTGGTCGAGTAACCTCGGCAGCCGCGCATGAACCCGGTCGAATTCATCATCCGCTGTCACGAGGAAACCAAGCATCATTTCCACCGGTATGCGCGATCCGCGGGCGAACTGGACTGGGCGAACCAGCCTGATCCTTTCCGCGTGTACGCCGGCGCGCCGCGCGTGACGCTCCCGCCGGCGACGACTGATCGTTCGCCGGCGTACGAGTCGTTGTTCTCGGCGGAGTCGTCGGCAGCCGCACCGGTTGCGCTGGAGACGATCAGCGTTTTCCTGGAGTGCGCGCTGGGGCTGTCCGCGTGGAAGTCCTTCAAGGGATCGCGCTGGGCGCTGCGATGCAATCCCTCCAGCGGCAACCTGCACCCGACGGAGGGGTACGTCGTACTCGGCGCGATATCGGGACTGCATGACCGGCCCGCGGTTTATCACTACCTGCCGGCGGAGCACGCGCTGGAGCGGCGAGGGGAGCTGCCGGAGGACGGGGGGCGAGCGCTGATGGAAGGTCTGTCGGCCGGAGCGTTCCTCGTCGGGCTCACGTCGATCGCGTGGCGCGAGGCGTGGAAATACGGCGAGCGGGCGCTGCGCTACTGTCAGCACGACGTGGGTCATGCGATCGGCGCTTTGCGGTTCTCCGCGGCGTCGCTGGGGTGGCGTCTTCACGTGTTGGAGGCGGCGTCGGACGAGGACGTGGAGACGTTGCTCGGCCTGGATGCGACGCCCTGGCCGAGGGACGTCGACCGCGAGCACGCGGACCTTCTCGCCGTGATCGATCCTTCCGGGCGGCGCATTGTCGACGGCGCCGGCAAGTTCGGTCTGGAGGGTCACGCGCTGAAGCCGGGTCGGGCGATGTGGGCGGGAACGCCGAACGTCCTGAGTCGGGAGGCGCTGCGCTGGGAACTTGTGTATGCCGTCGCCGAGGCGTGGCGGAAGCCGCGCGGCGCGCCCGCGACCCTCGATCCGCAGGGCATTTCTGCGCCCCGCGAACACGCCCAGGACGAAGCGTGTGTCGCGGCGTCGGCGGCTCGCCCGGTGCGCACCTCGCGTGAGATCATCCGCACGCGGCGCAGCGCGGTCGCCTTCGACGGCGTCGCCACGCTTCCGGTGGAACAGTTCTTCCTGATGATGCACCGCCTGCTGCCGGATCCACGGCGACCGCCGTGGGACGCGCTCGGTCCGCCGACGGCCATCCACCTCGCGCTCTTCGTGCATCGCGTCACCGGTCTGACGCCGGGGTTGTACGCGCTGGTGCGCGATCCCGCGGATCGCGCGGCGCTGGCGTCGAGCATGAGACCGGACTTCGCCTGGACGGCGCCTCCGGGTTGTCCCGGCGGATTTCCGCTTTACTTCCTCCTTGAAGGCGACGCACGGCGGGCGGCCACGGCGGTCAGCTGCCGCCAGTTCATCGCCGGCGCCGGCGTGTTCAGCCTCGGCATGATCGCGCGTTTCCGGGACACCCTCGAACGCCTCGGAGCGTGGGCGTACCGCCGGCTTTTCTGGGAGGCCGGACTCGTCGGGCAGGCCCTTTATCTCGAAGCCGAGGCCGCCGGACTGCGCGGCACCGGCATCGGGTGTTACTTCGACGACGCGGTGCATGACGTCTTCGGCCTGACCGGCGACGCGTGGCAGTCGATGTATCATTTCACCGTCGGCGGACCGGTCGAAGACGCGCGGCTCACGACGGAGCCGGCGTACCCGCGCCGCGCCGCGGACCTTCCCTGATCTTGCCCGAGCGCCGAGCGCTGAGCGGACGTGCGCCGCGGGGCCTCGCCCGCCGCCGCCCCAAGCCTCACGGTCCGCAGCCCGGAATCTGATCCTCGCCGGTAAATCCGCTCATGAACTGCGCCGCGTCCGCCAGGTCCACGTCGCAGTCGTCGTCGATGTCAAACACGAGGCACTGGGCATCCGCGCAGGCGTCCGGGTTGCCCAGGCAATCCGCAAGCGCCGCGTAGTCCGCCAGGTCGCGGCGGCAATTCCCGTCGCCGTCGCCCGGAAGCGGGGCGGTTCCGCTGTTTTTCATGAAGATGACCACGTCGGCCTCCTCGTCGATGAGCGCCAGATCGAGATCGCCGTCGTTGTCGAAGTCAAACGGCACGGCGCAGGACGCGGCCTGCGGCGCGTCGAACTCCCGCACGAAGCTGAACACGCCCGCGCCGTTGTTCGCGTACAACCACCAGTCTCCGGAGTAGCTCGAGTTGATCCAGTCCAGGTCGCCGTCGCCGTCGAGATCGCCGAAGTCCGTCGCCAGCGGGAAGGCGTCGGCGCTGTAACGCACCGCCGCGGAGAACGCCCCCGCGCCGTCGCCGAACATGACGGCGACGCGGTTGTCCGTGCTGTTGGCGGTGCCGACGTCGAAGGTCCGGTCGCCGTTCAGATCCCCCAGGGCCAGCATCCACGTCCGCCCGTCGCAACTTCGCGAGGACGCCTGCGTGAACGTCCCGTTTCCGTTGCCGGTCATGACGATCATCGTCTGCGACCCGCGCGTGCCGATGACGAGGTCGAGGATGAGGTCGCCGTTCATGTCCGCCGCCCCCAGCGACCACTCTCCGGACCCGCCGCCTTCAAAGGTCGTCGCCGGACCGAACCGCCCCGTGCCGTCGTTGAGGAGGATCGACAGGCTGCCGATCCCGCCCGAGTTCGTGTTGACGATGTCGAGGTCGCCGTCGCCGTCCGCATCCAGCACCGCGATGCCGCGCGGAGCAATCCCGACCCCGATCGCCTGTCGAGGCGCGAACGTCCCGTCGCCGTTGCCCAGCAGGACCGAGACCGTGTCGTCGTCGATCGCCACGACGCACGCATCCGCGATTCCGTCGCGGTTGAAATCCGCCGGCTCGTTGGGGCTTGCCCGACGCCCGCAGGGGAACGTCGGCTGAAGGAAGGGATGAAACTCCCCGCTGCGACCGCCCTTGTTGATGAACACCCGCAGATCCGCCGTGTCCTCGTTGACGATCGTCAGGTCCAGGAACCCGTCGCCGTCCACGTCCGTCCCCAGACCGCCGTAGGAGCGCGTCGTCTGATTCTGGTTGGTCCGCGTCGTCATCCGCGCGATCTCGGTGAAGTTCATCGGCGAAGGCCGCGCGTTCGTCCAGAACGTGTACGACGCTCCGGCGTTGCGAAGCCGAGTTCCGTCCGCGCCCTCGATCTCGTTCGAGAGGATCACCATCACCGTCTCGCCGTGCGAGAAAGGCCGGGCCGGCCGCAACGTCACCGTCCGGTCGTCGTCCGAAAAACTGAACGTGCCCTGCACCGTCCCGCTCCACCGCGCGAACGCCCAGAACGTGCGCAGCGGAATGATCGTGTCCCGGTTCACCGGGCGATCAAAACGCACGACGATCGGGGCGTTGACCGGTGCGTCATTGACGCCCGGCAGCGGCGAGACGGACTCGACCCGGATTCGCTGGGCCTCCGCGGACGACGCCGCGACGATCGCCGTGACACTCGCCGCCAGAATCCACGAGATGCGATATCGGCGCATGACTTCCCTCCTGATGTTCAGAACGACCTCCCCCGGCCCGCGAAGGCCCCGACCGCTTCCAGTATACCACGGGACGCTGCCGGGGGGCCTTCGCCGGCCGGGACGCCCGCGCCACAAGACGGTGGAGGCGTGTCCACGATGTTTGTCAGACGCGGATCCCCGCACCTTTCCCCTGTCCGCGACCCCGGCGCGTCGGTATGCTCCCGCCCGCATGATCGTCCCTTTCAGGGCAGCGCAGGAGTCGGACCCCGGGCCGAAGTGGAAGGAGCTGTTTGAACTGCTCTGGCCCGCCTATCACGCGTGGTTCCTCAAAGAGGGAGACGCCGCTCGCCCCTCGTATCCGGCATGCCGGGCCGCCCTGCGGCGGCACATGCCTGAGATCGTGCCCACGTTCGAGCGCCTCGTGGATATCGCGGGCGGGTCCGACTCCGTCGCGCGCTGCCTGAGCCTGTACCGCCCGACGCCCTACCTGACCGGCTGCTCACAGGCGGTCTGGTCTCGGCGCGAGCCGATGCTGGTCCGCAATTATGATTATCACCCCAGGTTGTGGGACGGCGTATTGTGGCATACCGCGTGGAACGGTCGCCAGGTGATCGCGATGAGCGACTGCCTCTGGGGCGTGCTCGACGGAATCAATGAAGACGGACTCGTCGTGTCGCTGTCGTTCGGCGGACGCAAGGTCGTCGGCGACGGATTCGGCATCCCGCTTGTGCTCCGATATGTCCTGGAGACGTGCGGGCGCGTCTCGCAGGCGGTCGAAGTGCTTCGCCGCGTACCGTCGCACATGAGTTACAACGTCACGACGGTCGACGCCGCCGGAAACTTCGCCACCGTGTTCGTCGCACCCGATCGCTCCGCGATCGTCACTCGCCGCCCCCTGGCGACGAATCATCAACGCACGGTCGAGTGGAGCCAGTATGCCCACGCCACCGCAAGCCTCGAACGCGAGCGCTTCCTCGCCTCCTGCCTGGAGGATCCGCAGGAAACGCCCGAGCGCTTCGCCACGCGCTTCCTCGAACCGCCGCTGTTTTCCACCGCCTTCGCCCAGGGCTGGGGCACGCTCTACACCGCCACCTACCGCCCCCTCGCCCGCGAGGCCATCTATGGCTGGCCGGGGTACACCTGCTGGCAATCCTTCGAGCGCTTCACCGAGTTGCTGATGAGCGTCGAGTACCGGGCGTGAAAAAACGGAGGCGTTACTCCTTCCAGCCGCTCTCCCCGATGAGCCGGACGAAGCGGACGGCGATGAGGGGCGTCTCGATCAGGCGGGGGCCGTAGCGCTGCACCTTCAGCAGTCTTTGATCCTGTTCATCGCCGATCGGGGCGACGAGGATGCCGCCGTCGGCGAGTTGATTGAGCAAGGCCGGGGGGACTTTCGGTCCCGCGGCCGTGATGATGACGCGGTCGAAGGGCGCGGCGTCGGGCCAGCCGAGCGTGCCGTCGCCGCAACGGAAGCGGACGTTGGCGACGCCGAGGGCTTCGAGCCGGCGACATGCCGGTTCGCAAAGGCGGTCGATGCGCTCGAGGGTGTACACCTCGCGGGCAAGGCGGGCGAGGATCGCGGTCTGATAGCCGCTGCCCGTGCCGATCTCGAGCACGCGGGATTCCGGCGTCACGTCGAGCTGTTCGGTCATGTACGCGACGATGTAGGGCTGGCTGATCGTCTGACCCGCGCCGATCGGCAAGGCCCGGTCCTCGAAGGCGGCGTCCTGCAACTCGGGGGGGAGGAATTGCTCGCGCGGGACGTCCTCCATCGCGCGCAGCACGCGCTCGTCGCGGACGCCGCGGCGGTAGATGTCATCGAAGATCATCCGCCGCCGTGCGAGGATGCCTGCGTCATCTCTTCCGGTGTCGTCGGGGTGGCTCATCTGTCGCCGGAGTGGCTCATCATCGTGTCGCGCCGCGGTCCTTCCGCGGCGCCGACCGCGGGTTTTACCGTCAAAGGTGCGGCGAGAACAGCTTCACGAGGCCGTCGCGCAGTCGCGTCGGGATCGGGCGGCTGTCCACTTCCTCCAGGGTGACGCGCGAGCAGTCCGGGATCAGCGAGGTGAGCCAGCCGGTCAATCCGCGGGCGAGGTCGCGGTCATAGGCCTCGACGTTGAACTCGAAATTGAGGCGGAAGCTGCGGCGATCCAGGTTGGCGGAGCCCAGCAGGGTCCACACGTCATCCACGACGGCGAGCTTGGTATGCACGAAAGGCGGCCGGCGGCGGTAGACCTCGACGCCGTGTTCAAGCACCTGCCACAGATAGGCGTCGGCCGCCCAGCGCATGAAGGCATGATCCACGACCGAAGGCAGAAAAAGCCTGACCCGCACGCCGCGCAGCGACGCCATCACCATCGCCGAGATGAGCGACATCGTCGGGACGAAATACGGCGTCACCACGTCCACGCTGGATCGCGCCGCCGCGAACGCCGCGAGCAGGTACCAGTGAATGCGCTCGAGGTCTTCATCGGGACCGCTGGCGATGCCTCGGCACAGGGCGCCCGCGCCCTCGATCGGCGCCTGGGCGGAGAGATAGTCCTGACCGTCAAGCATCCGCCCGGTCGCCAAGCGCCAATCTTCAATGAACGTGTGCTGAATCTCGTTCACGACGGGGCCCGTGATGCGGAAGTGCAGGTCTTCGCAGCGGTGCGGCGTGTCCCGCGCGACGAGGTGGCGCGCGGAGATGTTCATCCCCCCCGTGTACGCGGCGCGCCCGTCGACCACCAGGATTTTCCGGTGATTCCGCAGGTTGATGCGCAGCCGTCCGAAGGGGATCCGCACGGGGAAAAACGGGACCGTTTCAACGCGCGTCCTGCGCAGGCGCCGGGTCATGCGCGCCACCTGGCCGAGCGCGCCGATGCCGTCGACCAGGACGTGGACATGCACGCCGCGATCGGCCGCCTCCGCCAGCGCGTCCGCGAATTCGTACCCGACGTCGTCGCAATCGAAGATGTAGCTGATGAGGGTGACGGAGCGCTGCGCGCCGCGGATCTCGGCGAGCATGTCGGGGTAGGCGTGCTCGCCGTTGTGCAGGGGAACGAGGCGGTTTCCCTTGAGCAGGGGCATCGGGGTCACGCGGTCGGTCACGTGCCGAAGCAGCTCAAGATGGCCGACGATGCGGCGGATTTCCTCGGGGGAGGCGACTCGCTCGGGTTCGCCGTCGACGTTGAAGGGTCTGGCGCGCTGGCCCAGGATGCGCTGCGCCTTGCGTTCGAGACGGTTGATGCCCAGAACCCAGTACAACCAGGGTCCGGCATAAGGCAGCAGCAGAATGAGCAGCACCCAGATGGCGCTGCTGCGCGGGTCACGCTTGAAAATGATCGCGTGCCCCGCCGCCAGACCGGCGAGAAACAACCAGGCGACGAACCCGATGACGGCCCAACCGTTTTCCATCCACGCGGGCATGTTCGCGGATTCTAGCCGGGTTGGGCGGACGTGAGGAGTGACGAAGTCGCGGGCGGGGATCCGTTCGCCTCGCTGCCTGCCGCCTGTTGCCTGCTGCCTATTGCCTTTCCATCAACGCCTCCCCCCCTTGACATCGCTGCGCGACGTCAAGAGCAGGCGGGCGCGGCGGGAGGATCCGCGTCCGCGCTCGGGGATCGCCGTCGGCGGGGGTCAACCTTTGATGACCGGACCGGTCAGGCGTCTTGCGCCGACCAGGGGGCGCAGGTCGCCGGCGTTGAGCACGCGGATGTCGCGGATGCCGTACTTCATCATCGCCAGGCGCGTGAGCCCCAGTCCGAACGCGAACCCCGTCCACGCTTCCGGGTCGATCCGCCCCGCCCGCAACACGTTGGGATGCACCATCCCGCACGGAAGAATCTCCACCCACCCCGAGTGCTTGCACGTCGGGCATCCTTGGCCGCCGCAGATCTGGCAGTTCATGTCGATCTCGATGCCCGGCTCGACGAAGGGGAAGTACCCCGGACGGATGCGCAGCTCGACCTCGCGGTGCATCACCTCCGACAGCAACAGCTTCGCCAGGGCGATCAGGTTGGCGATGCTGATGTCGCGGTCGATCATCAGGCCCTCGACCTGATGAAACGTGTTCTCGTGCGAGGCGTCGATCGTCTCGTAGCGGAAGCAGCGCCCGGGAACCAGTGTCCGCAACGGCGCGCCGAACTTGTGCATCGCCCGAACCTGCACCGGCGACGTGTGCGTGCGCAGCACCCTCCCGTTCTTCAGCCAGAACGTGTCCTGCATGTCGCGCGCCGGGTGGTCCGCCGGGATGTTCAACGCCTCAAAGTTGTAATGCTCCGTCTCCATCTCCGGACCGGCCTCGATCGTGAACCCGAGGCGCACGAAGATCCGCTCGATCTCCCACTGCACCGCCGTGACCGGGTGGACGCCGCCCAGCGGACGCTGCGCCCCCGGCAAGGCGGGGTCGAAGGCATGCGCCGCGTCGTTTTCCGCGCGGGCGGCGGCGGATTCGAGGGCGGCGAGCCGCTCCTCCAGCAGCGCCTTGATCCGCGCCTTGGCGCCGTTGACGGCCTGTCCGAACGCGCCGCGCTGCTCGGGCGGGAGCGTCTTCAGGTGCTTCAGAAGCCCGCCGAAAGGACCGTCCTTCCCCAGCAGCGACGACTCGACGCGCCTCAAGTCCTCCGCGGTTTGAACCGCGCCCGCGCGCGACGAGGCCTCCTGTTCAAGGCGTTGAAGCTCCTCCTGATGCGAATTCGTGTTCAAGGATGTCTGACCTGTCGGGTTTACGATCCGCCGGGATCACGATGCCTGACTCTCGCGCTCAATATATCGCACGTGGCGAACCGAGGGAAACCCGCGCGCCCCCTCGCAGGGTTCTCACCGATCGAACCCTCCCGTATTCGTCTCAGTCCGGTCGCGGGCAATCAGCCGATCCTGACGGTTTCCGCCGCAACGCGCCCGCACGGGAAGCAACGAGTCACAACGACAACACCCGAGTCTCTAACGGACTCGGAGGCGCAGCGCCTTTGACTCCGGTGCGCATCGCCTTGAGGGTCTTGAAGAGGTGACGCTGCGAGCCTTGACGCCCGCCGATATCGCCGCAGGATTGTAAGACGCGGTTTCAAAACCGAGCCGCGCGGCTTCAGCCCGCGCGAATTCCGCCAGGGATTCCAGCCGGCCGAACCGGTGGGCGACCGTTTTGAAACAGCGTCTAATCTCGACTTTCGCGCTTTTCCGGAAGGTCGGATTCCGTGACTCTCGACAGGAAACGCGGGAGGGGAGATTTCGCAACCCCCGCCTGTATCTGTAATACCCGTCAGCAGCGCAAAACCGCGCACTTCGCGACGGATCGCCGGAATTCCCAGCCCGAAGGTCTTACAACGAACCCGACGGGCCGACGCCTCCCCGGACAATGAAACAAGAGGCGTTTTTGCTCATTTCCCGGGGGATTTGACGAGGTTCGAACTCAAAGACGATCGAGCGACCCCGAGCGGGGGTCTCTCGCGGCAAAAGACGGCTGGTTGATTCTCCTCAATCAGGATTTGCGTCGAACTCACGATGCGCACTCTTAAAGCGTGCCGAACTGCGTATTCTCACACAACGCAAGCGACACGTGACACCCCCGCGCGGACGCGGGCGTGGCACGTGAATTGCCCATGTCATTATCAAAATTTGCCGAAGGTCTTGAAAACGATCCGCGGCAGGTTAGCCTGACGGAATCGGCGACGCACTCGGGCGGGTGAAGAACATCACCGACGGCGCGGTCGGGTTCCCCGGGTGAGGGTCGGCGGGAAATCATCGGTCTTCAACTTCCGTCCATGTTTCTTATCAGGAGGATTGCGCATGCGTCGCAACAGGAGTTCGATCTGGCGGGCGGCGTGGACGCCGGCGGCGGCCTCGGCGGCTGCGGTATGTCTGATGGCGATCATCGGTTGCCCGCCGACGCCGCCGACGGATAACGAAAACGAAAACGGCGGGAACAGCGGCCTGACGGGCAAGTTCGTCGGCGCGGCGCGATGCGCCGAGTGTCACAGCGGGATTCATGATGACTGGGCCGAGACCTTGCACGCCGAGGCGTTGGACACGCTGGAGGCGATCGGGCAGGGATCGAATGCGGTGTGCCTGCCCTGTCACACGGTCGGGTTCGGCGAGGAAGGCGGGTTCGTCGATCGCGCGACGACGAACGCGCTGGCCGGCGTGCAATGCGAGAACTGCCACGGTCCGGGGCTTGATCACGTTGAGAACGTGAACGACGAGTCGCTGCGTCCGCCGATCAGCATCGCGGCGAGCGTCTGCGGCGCGTGTCACACGGGCGAGCATCATCCGAACTTCGAGCAGTGGGAAACGTCGGGACACGCGTCGGTGACGGAGGGACCGGCGGAGGAGTTCGCCGAGGGGCTGGCGCTGAACAACTGCGGAACGTGTCACTCCGGCGATTTCCGCTACCTGGCGCTGATTCGCGGCGAGACGGTTCCGGACGACTACCTGCTTGGCGTCGCGCATGAGGACATGAACGCCGTGACGTGCGCCATCTGCCACGATCCGCACGCCCGGACGGGCAACGCCCCGTTCACCGAGGACGGGCGCGATTACCAGCTCCGCTACCCGGAAGTCGCCAACCCCACGCCGTCCAACACCGTCGAGGACACGACCAACCCCGAGCGGTTCAACCTCTGCGGACAGTGCCACCACGACCGCGGCCGGACGTGGCAATCCAACTCACGTCCGCCGCATCACAGCAACCAGGCGAACGTCTATGTCGGCGAGATGCCGATCCCGGAAGACACCGATCTTCTGGTGTTCAGCCGCGTCTCGGTTCACGCCAGCGCGCCCGAGCAGTGCGCGACGTGCCACATGTATCGCCAGGACTTCGAATCTGAAGAGGCGCCGGCGATCAGCGGGCACGACTTCCAGGTGAACACCGCCGGATGCGCCAACTCCGGATGCCACGCCAGCCAGGGGGAGGCCGAAGCTCGCCTGACGACGCTTCAGACCGAGATTCAAGGACGCCTCGACGACATCCTGACGCGCCTGGGCGACCCGACGACGTGGGAGTACATCGCCAACGGCGGACCGCCGGAAGAGGAGCAGGCGTTGATCTCGAACGAGATCAAGCAGGTCCGCTTCCTGTACTACTACGCCCTGAACGACGGGAGCCTCGGCATGCACAACCCGGACTACGTCCGAGACATGCTTGAAAAGGCCGACGAGATCCTGACCGACCTCGGCCTGTAATGCTCAACTCAGTTCGCGCCGGCCGTGCAGGGGCTGACCTTGCACGGCCGACGCGTTTTTTTGCTTTGAAACCCGACCTGCCCCCGATTCAGGTCCGACCTGCGTCACCTGCCGCGGCGAACGCTAAGACACTGTTTCAAAACCGAGCCGCGCCCGTAGGAAGCGTTCTTTTTCCCGTCCGCACGGCGGTTTTGCAACCGCGTCTAATGCGCGACGGGGCAGCGGCCTGCTGCGGGCGGCGGGGGCGATGCGGCCGGGGCGGCGGGGGTGTTCGACTCCATCCCGTAGATCTCGTGCCTGGGGCGTGAGGCGAGGATCTGCTCCTTGCCCCAGTTGGCCACGTTGCGGAACTGTTCCGAGGCGATGAAGCCCTGGAACGCCTGCGGGTCGGTCCACTCGGAGATGATGAGGTAGGACTGCGGCGCGGCGACGTTGCGGTAGAGGTGCGACTCCTTGTGCCCGCTCATGCCCTTCATGACGCCGAGCACCTTGTCGAAGACCTGCTCGAACTGCCGCTCCTTGCCCGGAAGTATATCGTAGTTCATCCCGACGGTGATCATGATTCGCCTCCCCTGTTTCCCCGTGTCCGGTCCGTGGAGGAACTTATCCCGGTCTCGCCGGCGCCGTCAAGCGATGGGTGAACCCGCGGTCCGAGCGACGCGGCGCGGCGGAGCGCCGCGGCTGGTGGTCAGGCCTGGGCGATCGTAGTACAACAGGACGACAAGGACGCGAACGACGGTCGCAGAGACGGCGGCGGTGGCGCGGTCGCGCCGAGGGTGAACACGGCGTCGGCAGACGCGAGCGCGAGTGCAGCCTCGACGGAAGCGAGGACCGCACAGACCGGGGTCAGGTCCGGCTGCGGGTTCGGCGGTTTCGGTCGCGAAGATCGCAAGGCGCGTTCGTTTCGGAAAGGGGATCACATGAGTCTGCCATCTTCGGCGCATCGCGGGCTTGGTTGTGCGGGGATCGGATCGGCGGTGCTGGCGCTGCTGGCGGGCGGATGCGCGGGAACCTCGAAGGGGGTGACGACGCCGTCGCTGTTGCGCGAGATGACGGACCTGCGGGCGCTGGCGCAATACCCCGATCCGCCGTTCACGTGCAAGCAATTCTCCAGCTACGACCGCGCATCCGTGAGGCCGGACGACGCCGAGACGTGGTTCGCCAACGGAGACTGGGGACAGTTCATCCGCGAGGAGAAGGTCGGCGAGCGAACCGAGTACGTGATGGCGGACATGGCCGGACCCGGCGCGATCGTGCGCATCTGGTCGGCGAACCCGAAGGGGACGCTGCGCATCTATCTCGACGGAAACGAGAAGCCGGAGATTGAATGCCCGATGCAGGATTTCCTCGGCGGCAAGCTCCCGTGGAATCCGTCGCCGATCTCCGGCGAACGCAGCCGCGGATGGAACAGTTATTTCCCGATCCCGTATGCGAAGCATTGCAAGGTGACGTGCGATGAGAAGGAGTTTTATTATCATGTCAATTACCGCACGTATCCGAGCAACACCCCGCTCAAGACGATTAGGGTGACTGAGCTTCCCACGCGTGAGAGCGACACCTGGCCGAGCTATAACTACATATCCAGCTGCGCCGACTATCTGGATAGCTCCTACGTTTGGCTGATTCCGGGATGCGGATTTGGGAAGCGGCACTTTGAAGCGCAGCTCCATCCTCATGGTCCCCCGAGCATCGCTTGGGAATCGACGCAATCCGGCGCGGTCAACGATTTCCAGATCACACTTGGAAAGCCGGAGGATTTCGCGTACGCCCGCCACGTCCTTCTGCGAATTATGTTTGACGGGAAGGAAACTGTTCTTGCGCCTCTGACTGATTTTTTCGGTTGCGGACCGACGGGCACAACTTACATCAGTTTGCCGAGCAGCGTTGTCGGCGATGACCGGCGTATGCGATCGGACTGGGTGATGCCCTACAAGAACCGAATACAGATCAGCTTTCAGAACCTTGGCGACAAGCCTGTTACGCTTTATTGCTCGCTGGTGGACAGTTACATTGAGTGGACCAACGACTCGATGCACTTCCACGCCAAGACGCGCATTCAGCGCGGCGTGCCGACGATGCCGAAGATCGACTGGAACTACCTGACGGTGACCGGTCAGGGCGTCTTCGTCGGAGCGGCGTTCAGCATCGCCAACCCGGTGCGCGAGTGGTGGGGCGAGGGGGATGAGAAGATCTACGTGGACGGCGAGGCGTTCCCGTCGCACTTCGGGACGGGCACGGAGGACTACTTCGGCTACGCCTGGTGCTGCAACGTGCCGTTCCAACATGCTTATCACAATCAGCCGCGATGCGACGGGCCTTACAATTACGGGCATACCACGGTCAACCGCTGGCACATTCTCGACAAGATTCCCTTCGAGAAGAGCTTCAGGTTCGACATGGAGCTTTGGCACTGGAACAAGGAAACCGACGTGGACCTGGCCGTGACCGCGTATTGGTATGCGAAGCCCGGCGCGACGGACGGGTTCCCTCCGCTGGATCCGGCGGACCTCGTCGTGCGCGAGATTCCGCCTTATGTCCCGCCGCGCACGCCGGGGGCGATCGAGGGCGAGGAGATGACGATCGTCGAGAAGGCGGGCGCGGCCGAGCCGCAGAACATCTGGGGCACGAGCAACGACGCGCATCTGTGGTGGCGCGAAGGGCACAAAGTCGGCGACAAGCTGGTGCTCTCCTTCACCGCGCCGAATGCGGGGGCGTATGAGATCATCGGGCGTTTCGTCAAGGCCGCCGATTACGGCGTGCATCAGCTTCATGTGAACGACGCGAAGGCGGGCGAGCCGATCGACTTCTACAACAACGGCGTGATCGTCTCCGAGGAGATTCGGCTGGGGCGGTTCGAACTGCGGCAGGGGGAGAATCAACTTGCCGTCGAGGTCGTCGGAGCGAACGAGAAGGCCGTGGTGAAGTACATGTTCGGGCTGGATTATGTGAGGCTGGAGGCGGCGCGGGAGGGGGACAGGCAATAGGCAACAGGCAATAGGCAATAGGCAATAGGCAACAGGCAATAGGCAATATGCTCAAGACGCTTCAGTTTTACGTTCTGCGTGAAATCGGGAAGACGTTTCTGCTGACGCTGGCGGGTCTGACGGCGGTGCTCAGCATGGGCGGCGGCGTCCTGAACATGATCCGGCTTGACGAGGTGAGCGTCGAGGATCTGGCGCACCTGATGATGCTGGTGCTTCCGGTGGCGGCGACGCTGACGCTGCCGCTGGCGACGATGTACAGCGCGGCGGCGACTTACGGGCGGCTGGCGGCGGACAACGAGTTGACGGCGTGCCGGGGGAGCGGGATCAACCTGCTGCGCCTGCTGACGCCGACGATCGCGCTGGCGGGGTTGTCGGCGACGGTGACGTTCGGGTGCCTGAATTTCCTGATCCCGTCGCTGGTCCGCAATCTGGATCAGATCGTCGGGGCGGACATCCCCGCTTTGCTGAAGAAGCGGCTGAACCAGCCAGGGCGAGGTCTTCCGGGGTTGAGCCGCTACCGGCTTTACACGGACGCGTTCGACATCCCGCCGGCGGAGGGCGAGGTGACGAAGCTGGTGTTGTCGGGGGTGGCGTTCCTGGAGATGGGCGACGAAGAGGTCAGTCGCGTGGGGACGGCGGCACGGGTGGACTTTCAGATCGATCGGAGCGGGTCCGTGCCGCAACTCTCGGGGGACATGTGGGACACGCACTTTTTCGACCGCGAGGCGAACCAGTTTTTTTCGGAGCAGCATCAGCGGATCGAGCCGATGAGCGTGCCGATCTCGCTTCCGCCGCGGATCAAGTTCCTGAACCTGGGGGATCTGCTGCACTATCGGCGTCATCCGTCGGCGTGGGTGGAAGTTCGGGAGATGATCGAGGCCTTCCGGGTGCTGGTCGGACGAGATGCGGCGGCGCGGGCGCTGGCGAAGTCGTTGGAGGAAGGCGGGACGGTGCGTCTCGACCTGCCCGACCTGCGTTACGAGGTTCGGGTTCGGGGGGGCGCGGCGCCGGGCTCCGCGGTGACGCGAAACGCGGACGGGTCTGTGACCTTGACGGCGGTGGAGGTCGTCGAGACGGTCGGCGGAGAGCGGCGGCGGATCACGTCGGACCGGGGGACGATCGAAGTGACGCCGGCGGAGCGCCTGTCGGACTGCCGCATCCGCGTGGACCTTTACGGCGACGTGCGTGCGACGGCCGGCGATCGTGAGGCGCGCGGCGCCGTGCCGAGAGACACCTATCGTCTGAAGCCCGCGACGTTGCCGGCGGAGGGGGTGAGATCGACGATGGCGATGAGCGACGAGGAACTGCTGGATCCGTCGCTGACGGCGAACCTGGATCCGCGCGTCGGCCGGCAGCAGGCGGCGCTGGCGGAGGAGATATCGGCGACCGGCCGGAAGATCACGGGCGTGATTCACCAGCGTCTGACGTTCACGGTGAGCGTGTTCGTGCTGGCGCTGCTTGCGGCGGGGCTGGGGATCGTGTTCAGTCAGTCGCAGCTTCTGGTGTCGGTGGGGATCAGCATGATCCCGGGGGCGCTGGTGCTGGTCACGATCCTGATGGGCAAACAACTGACGGAGAACGCAGGGACGGAGGCGGCGGGACTGGCGGTGATGTGGGGGGGGCTGGGGCTGATCGCGGCGCTTGACGCCTACGTCCTGCTGCGTCGGGTGCGCCGGTAGGAGGAGCGCGGGAGGCGTTCACGCCTTCGGGGCGGGCGACGATCAGGGTCGTGCTGCAAAGCGGCGCGGGGGGCGAACGTGCGCCGTGAACCCCTGCGACGCCGCGGGCGTTGAGACGACCCGGGGTTTCGGGACACGAGTGACTGAGGCGCGGACGGCGTAACCCTTGTCGATACTGGATCGTTACATTCTGCGGATGCTGGCGTTCAATTACGTCGTGTCGCTCGGCGTGATGATCGGGCTTTACGTGGTGATGGACTTGTTCGTGAACCTTGACGAGTTCACGGAGCACGGTCCGTCGGTCGGCGTCCTGCTGCGGAACATCGCGGATTATTACCTGCCCGGGTTGTTGCTTTATTTCTCGCAGCTTTCGGGGGTCATCACGCTTTTCGCGTGCGTGATGACGGTGGCGCGGATGCGGCATTTCAATGAGCTGACGGCGATCCTCGCCTCGGGGGTTTCGCTGTACCGGGTGGCGGCGCCGATCCTGGTGTTCGGAGCGCTGACGACCTCGCTGCTGGTGGTGGACACGGAGGTTCTGATCCCGCGCGTGGCGCATCTGCTGGCGCGGCGTCACGACGAGGTGGGGACGTTGCGGGGATACTCGGTGGCGCTGATGCGCGACGCGGACGGGACGCTGCTGTCGGGGTTGGAGTTTATCCCCG
Organism: Phycisphaerae bacterium; assembly: GCA_022072505.1. Classification (GTDB taxonomy): domain Bacteria; phylum Planctomycetota; class Phycisphaerae; order UBA1845; family UBA1845; genus JABWBH01. The sequence continues at coordinate 52,494 of JAJVHU010000022.1, read as the reverse complement.
CGGCCGGAGAGCTTCGCCGCCTGGTGGCGCTGAGCCGGGATGAGGAGGGGGCGCTGTCTCGGCTGGTCGAGGCGGACACCGCGACATGGGAGGCGATCCCCGGTCACCCGCACGGCGGGCGGTGGAAGCTGAACCGCGGGCGTGAGCGGGCGGTGGAGAAGGCGGATGCGTCGCTGCCCGGACCGCGCGGTCGGCAGACGCTCGCGCAGATTCACTGGCTGGAGACGTCGCTGGATCCGCCGTCGATCCAGTTGCGCCAGTCCGAGCAGTGGATCCGGTATTTGAGTCTGACGCAACTGCGCGCGCTGGAGGGGTCGTCGCCGCCGAACCTGGCGCAGGTGCAACAGGCGGGACACGTGCGGGTGACGACGCCGATCGTGAACCTCGTGCTGCTGCTGCTGGGGCTGCCGTTTTTCCTGAACCGGTCGCCGTTGTACATCCTGCGCGACGCGACGTGGTGCCTGGCGTGCTGCGGGACGTGTTACGCGGCGACGTTCACCTGCCAGAGCATTCTCCCCGGCGTCAATTCGGCGCTGCCGGCGTGGTTGCCGATCATCGTGTTCGGTCCGGTGGCGATGGTGTTGATGGACCGGGTGCGGACCTGAGTCGGCTTCCGCGATCCCGCCCCGCCGGTCGGGGCTGGTAAAGTTTGATTCGCAGAGCCGCGCGCATCAGCAAGCGACCCGCACACAGCGGTGATGCGTCCGCCGTCGTCCGGAACCGGTTGCGGCACGGCGCGACTGCGGCTCGCTCCCTGACGCCGCAGCGCTGAACGAAACGCCCGTCACCTTGAAACCTTGCCCGTGCCGTTTGCATAATCGAGCTTGATCGTCGCCTCGATTGACGCCTGGCCCTTCGCGTCCGTGGCGACCGGGCAGATCAGGATCTCGTTGAACCGGGCGGCCTCCTCGCGGGCCTCGCGGCCGATGCGCGGATCATCGTCGAACCAGATATCCGCGCCATGAGACCTGCGGTCGCGAGCCACTTGTGAATGAACCACTCGTGATGAACACGCCGCTGTGACATTTCAAATCCGAGCCGCGGGCTTTAGCAGTCCGTTGAAAACGGGTAACGCCTCCCTCCGGGAGGCGAATTTCGCTGGGAAAAACCGGGATCACGAAAGCCGATCGCGAGTTCTTCAACGGGCTTTGGCCCGCGAGATTCTTTCTTCTGCTCACCCTTCTGCTCACCCCCTTCTGCTCACCCAGCGAGCCGACGAACTTTCGGATTTCATCAGGCCCGACTCCGCTGTCCCACTTCTTGGCCTCCACATAGACCCTGTCCAAGCCAACGCGATCCTCGGGAATGACGCCGTCGATCCCGCCGTCTCCGCTGCGGCCGACAACCTGCGCCGCGGCCGCGGCCAAGCACGCGACACCGCCACGCTTGACGCCCAACGAGGATGGGCTAACCTTGCCTTAACATGGCTGCCCGCAGGAAAAAAGCCAGGTCGATGACACGCGCAGGAAGGCGCCAAGCGCATGACGCCGAACCTCCCGTGTCTGCTGCTTCCGGCGCCCAACGGCGTCACGGTTCAGCCCGCGTCAGCCTGCGCCTCCTGGAAGGGACTAAAGCGACGGGAACCCCGCTCAACCGCAGCCTCAGCGCCGCCAAGGCCGCCAGGCAGGACGAGTTCCACACCCAGTACGTCGACATCCAGAAGGAAGTCGAAGCCTGCCTTGAGTTCGACCCCGACACCTTCCGCGGCAAGACCGTCTACTGCAACTGCGACGACCCGTTCGAGAGCAACTTCTTCAAGGTCTTCGCCGCCAACTTCAACAAGCTAAGGCTAAAGCGGCTCATCTGCACCAGCTACGACGGCTCGCCCCTCGCCGGGCAGATGACGCTCTTCGACGAATACAACGCGGGCAACGGCCATCGCAAGAAGCCCAAGGCCATCGCCGTCATCGTCGATCACGTCAAGGACGAGAACAACGACGGCGCGGCCGACATCGAAGACGTCAAGCTCTTCCTCAAGAAGAACAAGGCCAACCGCATCGCCCTCAAGGGCAACGACCAATACCCCGGCGGGGACTTCCGCAGCCTAACGGCTTAGAGAAAATGTTCATGGCGATCGAGGTAGACAATAATGCTGGCGAGGCGGAGCCTCAGAAGAAACACTCATTCAAGAGTGATAAGGAGTTTCTCGCATACATTTCGATGGGCGCTGCGGGCGTGCGCGCCGTAGTACAGAACCTTCGCAACCAGGGACACGAGCCCCTCATTCTTGAGCGTGGCTCGGATGATTTCAAGCTCTGGAAAAGTACGCGCATTAAGGGGTGGCGCGTTCCGGACGTGCTCTGCGTAAACGACGCTACGCGGGTCGAGGTTCGCGCCAAGAGCGAGTTTCGTATCAGTGGGTCGCATTCGACCGGTAAAGCGGAGCGGCAGTGGTCCTATGGGTTGAGCGACAACGACTACATGGCGTTTCCCGTATGCCGTCTAGTCGGTGCGCGCATCATCGACTGGGAGGTGCTACCGCTGATCCAGTACGTACGCGTTGGCGACCTCAAAAGCGCATTCGAGGGTGGAATGACCCAGGTGACCGACGCAAAAGCCGCTTCGCAGGGTTCTGAGAAACAAGTTGTCTGGCCGGTGGTCGTCGCCGGTTCCAATGGCGAGGTAGTCGAGGGGACTTCAGAAAGGTTCGTCTTCAAACGAGACGGTGACAACCGAAAGATCCCCTACAAGCTCACGAGAAAGGGCGGAATCGCCTTGACGCTTCAGGTCAGGGTAGCCGAACCTGTGGTCGAGGGGCAGGTACTCGCGAGCGTCGTCCCGGTTGTCCGAGCGGTGCCGGTTGGAGCGCGGGTCGGCGCGAATCACTACATTGACGAGCTTCGATCGTCGAACGAGCGCGTCCGCTTTGCAGCGGCAAAGGCGTTGTCGGGGTTCACTGGATCGAACATCGACGAGGCACTGGGAATTCGTCTTAGTGACGCCAATGAACACGTCTTCGTCCGCCTGGAAGCAGCCGCCAGCCTATCGCGACACGGGAGCTCTGCGGGATGGGGCTTCTTCGAGAATACGATCGGCGACCAATTTGCCGAGAACCGATTGGAGTGTTGCATCGTCCTTGCGGAAGTGCGAGACGCACGGTCGCGCGACTTGCTCGTTTCGAAGCTGCAACAAGAGGATGAGCATGTAGATGTCCGCGCGGGAGCAGCATGGGCATTGGGCGAGCATCGAAGCGTAGAGGCGATGAGTGCGTTGGCGGACGCGTTCACCGCCCGCCGGGAGGAGATTCGCGTCGAGGCGGCTCGCGCCCTCACGAAGTTGGCGCGAGAGCACCGAATGCCCACCGTCGAACTCTTCAAGCAAGTTGGCGACATGGCACGGCCAGCCGTGGCATTTGCTCTTCGTCGCGGTGCCAGGGCGACGACAGCCGAGTTGAAGGACGCGCTTAAGACCGACGACATGCGCCAGTGGGTTGCGTACGTGATTGGTACCGGGCAGAGTATCGAAGAGATTGAGAAGCTGAAACAGCTCGACCGGGAGGTGTTCTTCGCGGCGACGCTGCTTTGGAAGATGCTGACATCAGGCATATACCACCTAGAAGAGTACGGATGATGCTTCCGACGCCCGCGTACAAGACTAACCTCGGAGCCGCCTACATCGGCGACTCCCTCTCCCTTTTGCCCGCACTGCCGGTTGAATCGGTTGATTTGGTTTTCACCTCTCCGCCCTTTGCGTTGCAGCGACAGAAAACCTACGGGAACAAGGATCAATCTGAGTATGTTGATTGGCTTTTGTCATTCCTTCCGAAGATTCTTCCCGCTATGAAGGAGACAGGCAGCTTTGTCATCGACATGGGTGGGGCATACAAGAAAGGGAAACCGGTACGTTCGCTTTATCAGTATCGGTTCCTGCTTCGAGCATGCGACGAGTTCGGATTTAGGCTCGCTGAAGAATTCTACTGGTTCAATCCTGCGAAGCTTCCATCTCCGATTGAATGGGTCAACAAGCGAAAACTCAGGGCTAAAGACGCAGTCAATACAGTTTGGTGGTTGTCGAAGTCGGACAATCCGAAGGCTGACGTATCGCGGGTCTTATCGCCATACTCAGAGCGCATGAAAACCCTGCTGAGAAATGCCGAGAGCTTTTACTTGCCGAAGAAACGGCCGTCAGGACATGACATAAGCAAGGGATTCGGACGGGCTGGCGAGGGGGCGATACCATCGAACCTTTTGCAAATTCCGAATACTGAAAGTAACTCTCCGTATCTGCGGCTTTGCAAACAGACGGGGGCAACAGGACATCCTGCGCGTTTTCCGCAACGGCTACCGGAGTTCTTCATCAAATTCCTGACGACGGAAGGTGATACAGTCCTCGATTTCTTCGCAGGTTCGAATACGACCGGTGCAGCGGCCCAAGCCTTGAAACGCCGATGGATTGCGTTTGAGCTTGAGGCTGAATATGTCGCAACTTCGGCCTTCAGGTTCGTTGACCCCACAAATGTCGAGTCTGCAAGGCAAACGTATGACGCAATTCGCAGCGGAAAGTCCTCTCTTGTCTTGAATGGATTCGTTCCGCCAGCGAAGACTCAAGCCAAGGTCAAGCCGGTTGCTAGTTTGAAGAACACCGAAACGTCGCTGTTTGCACACTGACTAGTTGCGGCTGGACCGCCAAAATGCCGCCGACCGTTCGCGTGTTCGACGAAAAGACGAAGAAAGTCTCGTACGCCAAGCAGACGCAGGCGGTGAAGGGGAAGAACAAATCCAACTGCCCGCTGTGCGCCGTCGGCGACAACGCGAACAAGGCGCGCATCTACGACTTCAAAGACATGGACGCCGACCACGTTTCCACATGGAGCAAAGGCGGCGACAGCTCGGCCAAGAACTGCGAAATGTTGCGTAGCACCCACAACCGGGCCAATGGAAATCGATGAAGTGCGCATGCACCAGACCGGCGCGAGGAGCGAGTGCGAAAAACCAACGCGGCGACCTGCCAGATGTGATGTTGGGACATCCAAAACCTCTGGGATGCGCGTCTCCATCGATGTCCGGGTCCGATTTGCCGCGAGGGTGCAACCTAAGAACGGGTTGCACGAACGGCTTCCGGCCAGGCGACAAGACCGCCGACGGTTCAACCCCGCGGGTCGGCCCACTTGATCCCGTCGCGTGCCCGCTCGACCCCTTCAGGGTCGGTGGTGATGGGGCGCTGACGTTCCCATGGGTTTCACCCACGGCTGTTCACGTTTGATCCCCTTCGCGGAGAAAGCCGGTGTCCGGAATCGATACCTCCGGTGGTTTGGCCTCATCTCCTGCCGGAAGGCGGGTTTCCCCGCCGAGCAGGGGCCGGCAAGCCGACCCAAAGACTGATGGCTCGGCAAAGCGGAGCACGCATGGCCGGTAACCGTCATTCGAGCCGGGGATCCAGAACAGTCAGACCTTCGCCACGAGCGGCGTCGTTGAGCTCCGCGTCGGAGGAGACGAACGCGAAATCATCAGTCCTGACCGCCCCTTCCGCTACGTGGAGTGCTGAAGCGAGTTGGATTGCGTCGGCGGCGCGCAAGGCATGCGTCTCAACAAGGTCAACGGCGCGGGTCAGGATCGCGCTTGAGGGAGGCAGTACATCGAACACATCGCGAAACTCTTCCGCCAACAGCCTGCCCATCGCGTGCAGTACTTCACCGCTGAGCTCCCCGGCTCGATTGCGACGCGCGCCGGCGGAAGCGATTTCCACCTGAGTGATGGCGGAGACGGAAACGCGTCCGCCTTCCTCCACGATCCGGTTCACCCATCGCGTCCCCGGTTCCTCGAGGTATCGCTTAGCCAGTGCGGAGGCATCGAGAAAGTAGCTGGGCATTCACCTCACCGGCGTTCCCGAATGATGGTTTCAGACAGCAGTTCGCCACGTTCGATTTTCCCGAGCGGGAGATTGACCGGCTTAGCTACCCCCGCGCCTCCGTCCGCGGCTTTCCGCAGGCCGGTTTTCGATTTCGTCAGCCGCAGAGCGAGCCTCTTGGAAAGCAGCTCCGCAAACGCCTGATCCCAATATTGAACATCGAAATCAGAAGGTGACGCCGCCAGGAGGCCCAGGTATGCTCGAAGGGCGGCTTCGTAGAGGTCGGGAGCGTGGGGATCCCGCAGCGCTGCGGCGAGCAATTCATCCGGAGATTTCGGACTGGAAGGCGCGGGTTGAACCATGGTTTTGGACTCCGAAGCTGTCGGCTTGGCATAGGGGATGATAACGCCAAAGCGCCCACTCAAGCAAGGAGAAGGTCTGACCGGCTGGAAAGCCAGTGCCCAAGGGCAGCCAGCTTCCCTGTTGACCGGCGAGTCGCCAGCATCGGCTTGCCGGTCCACGTTCGGTCGCACGCAATGGGAAGAATTCCCCTTACCCCTCCCAAGGGGAGGGGGAAAAGAAAGACACCCGGCAAGCGCGGATGCGCCGGCCGGGTGTCGGTGTATCAAGGACAGGTTGTCGCCGGACTGCGGGTTTCCCCGCCGAGCAGGGGCCGGCAAGCCGACCCCAAGAGATTGCGCTGACAAGTAGAAACTGGAAACGCCGATCCGACGCAAGTCGGAAGGTTGCTGGGTGTCGAGGGACCGCGCGGACGAAAGTCCGCGGCTCGCTCGATCCAGCTTCGTTTCCGGTTCTCTAGATTATCCCCTAGAAAGGAGGTGATCCAGCCACAGGTTCCCCTACGGCTACCTTGTTACGACTTAGTCCCAGTCACCGGTCTCACCGTCGGCCGCCGCCCCCTTGCGGTTAGCTAAGCGGACTTCGGGTGCTCCCAGCTCCCATGACTTGACGGGCGGTGTGTACAAGGCTCAGGAACACATTCACCGCGCCATGGCTGATGCGCGATTACTAGCGATTCCAACTTCATGGAGTCGGGTTTCAGACTCCAATCTGAACTGGGCCCGGTTTTCTGCGATTTGCTCCACCTCACGGTCTCGCCTCGCTCTGTTCCGGGCATTGTAGTACGTGTGATACCCTGGGCATAAGGGCCATGATGACTTGACGTCGTCCCCACCTTCCTCCGGCTTAACGCCGGCAGTCTCGTTAGAGTTCCCGGCATGACCCGCTGGCAACTAACGACAAGGGTTTCGCTCGTTAAGGGACTTAACCCGACACTTCACAGCACGAGCTGACGACAGCCATGCAGCACCTGTGCACGTTTCACCCGAAGGCAGATTACTCGGCTTTCACCAAGACCATCCGTGCATGTCAAACCCAGGTAAGGTTCTTCGCGTTGCTTCGAATTAATCCACATACTCCACCGCTTGTGTGAGCCCCCGTCAATTCCTTTGAGTTTTAGCCTTGCGGCCGTACTCCCCAGGCGGTGCACTTAGCAGTTTTCCTTCGGCACGATCGAGGTCAGACTCTCTCGTACCTAGTGCACATCGTTTACAGCGTGGACTACCAGGGTATCTAATCCTGTTTGCTCCCCACGCTCTCGCGTCTCAGCGTCAGGACAGGCCCAGTGACCCGTTTTCACCACCGGCGTTCCGTGTGATATCTACGCATTTCACCGCTCCACCACACGTTCCGGTCACCTCTACCTGCCTCAAGAGCGGCGGTTTCCCCTGCAATTCCCCGGTTGAGCCGGGGGCTTTCACAGAAGACCTGCCGCCCCGCCTACACGCGCTGTAAGCCCAGTGATTCCGATCAACGCTTGCCCCCTACGTATTACCGCGGCTGCTGGCACGAAGTTAGCCGGGGCTTCCTCCGGGGCCGATCATTGTGTTTCTGACCCCTGACAGCAGTTTACATCCCGAAGGACTTCCTCCTGCACGCGGCGTCGCTCCGTCAGGCTTGCGCCCATTGCGGAAGATTCGTTGCTGCAGCCACCCGTAGGTGTCCGGACAGTGTCTCAGTTCCGATGTGCCGGGTCATGCTCTCACACCCGGTACCCGTCGAAGCCTTGGTGAGCCGTTACCTCACCAACAAGCTGATAGGGAAAGGACCGATCCGGGACCGTCGGAGCTTTGCCCGCAAGATCATGCGACCTCGCGGGGTCATCGGGTATTACCGGCGCTTTCGCAAAGGGTTGCCCCTGCCGCTATCCCCGAGTCCCAGGTACGTTATCCTTCCATTCCTCACCCGTCCGCCACTGTGCCTGTATTGCTACAGACACCGTTCGACTTGCATGCTTTAGCCACGCCGCCAGCGTTCGATCTGAGCCAGGATCAAACTCTTCACTTCTTTTTCATCATCCTGTGTGCCTCCGTTTCCGGATGCACGCTCGATGTTAACGTTGGCCTACACTCTCACACGCCGATGAGAATGCAGTTGAAACAGGTTCTGGCTGAACCCGTTTCGTGAAGACGCGGACCCGTCTGTGATAACGTCCCGCGATTTCAAACGCCCGCGACCCTTTGGCGTGGTCACGAGGCGATTCGCACCCTCTCGGCGACAAACCTGTTCACTTGTCAAAGAACGTTCCCGACCGACTCGCTTTCCGCTACCTCAGCCGGGCACGCCATAATAAGCACCCTCCAAAACCTGTCAAGGGCACGAAAACATTCAACCGCAAAATAGTCGTAAAGTATTTGTTTACATGATGTTACGACAAACAATCCGTCGCTCGACGTGATCGGCGTTGCGCAGGCCATCGGCGGTGATCGCCTGAGTTGGATCCCAGTTGCGAGGTCCGTCTGGCAATCGCCGCATGCCCTATTCCGGCCACCTGGGCTTCCCTCTGCCCCGGTGGCCGCGCGTTCAGATATCGTACACCGCTTTGTCGAGGCGCTGCTGGCTGCTTTGTTCACCGTCGAAGGTGAAGAGCATGAGGGTGTCGTCGATGCGGGCCTGGACGTGGACGGGGCGCTTCCAGATGACGTGAATCTGGCGGAGGGTCTCCTGCGCGTAGCGGATGTCGATATCCACGCCGTTGTGCTTATGAACCAGGAGCAGCTCTCCGCGGTTGGCGTGGTTGCCGTCCGCGACGTAGATGTAAGGCTGCATGTGGTTGGTCAGCATGAAGAGCATCTGCTGCTTGATCTTGGCGAAGTCGCGATTGACGACGACCATCCGGCCGGTGGCGGGGTCGTAGCGATAGTGATAGAGCTTCTGATCCTCGACGAACTCGGGCGTGAGGAATTCGTCGATGAAGGTCAGATCGTTGTGGACGCGGCGGGCCTCGTAGATTTTCTCCCGCCCCGGCGAACCGCGCCCGACCACGCGATCCTTCGGCGCCTTGTCCTTCCCCCAGGCGCGGCGGGCCGCCATGTCGTCGCATTCGTCGTATTCCTTGCCGTACCGCCCGGTGTTCCAGCGGTGCTCGATGTCGCGGAACAGTTCGATGCCCATCTTGTACGGATTGAGGCGACCCGGACTGGTGGCGAGCGTCCCGGAGTGATGATCGCAGTAGGTGACGACTTCCTCGTCGCGGAGGATGTAGCCGGTCATGAGGGTCGAGTGCCAGTAACTCGCCCAGCCTTCGTTCATGATCTTCGTCTGCCCCTGGGGCGCGAAGTAGTAGGCCTCCTCGCGGATGAGCGAGAGGATGTCGGCCTGCCAGTCGGGCAGCGGCGCGTTCTCGAGGAGAAAGAGCATGACGTCGCGGACGGGGGACGCCGGGAAGCGCCCCTCGAATCGCTCGGTCCTCTGCTCGTGGCGCTCGCGCTCGGCGGCGAGTTCTCCCGGCGGGTTGATCCACTGCTCCATGTAGCGCTTGGCGGGGAAGCGCGTGAGTTGCGGGGCGGCCGCCTGGTTGAGGGGTTTCGGCGGTCTGACGGGCTCGCGGCGCATGAAGAGGGAATGCGGGTCGATCAGGTTGTCCAGCGCCAGGCAGGTGTCGATGAACGACTCGACCTTGTCGAGACCGAAGCGGTCGATGTAGCGGCGGATGCGCGTGGCGTGGTTGGCCATCTCGTCGATCATCTTCCGGTTGGTCCGGCTGAACCAGATGTTGTTCTTGAAGAAATCGCAGTGGCCGTAGACGTGGGCGATGACCGTCTTGTGATCGGTCATCGTGTTGTCCTCGAGGAGATAGGCGTAGCACGGATCGGTGTTGATGACCATCTCGTAGATTTTCGACAGGCCGTAGCGCTGCTGCTTGCGGAGGCGCTCGTACTCCATCCCGAAACGCCAGTGCGGATAGCGCTGCGGAAACCCGCCGTAAGCGGCGACCTGCGACATCTGCTCGGCGGTGAGCATCTCGAAGATCGTCGGGAAAAAGTCCAACCCCTCGCGGCGCGCGTGCTCCGCGATCAGTTCAACCTGCTCGGCGATATTGCGTGGCAGTATGCGGATCATAAGTAATAGGCAATAGGCAACAGGCAATAGGCGTCAGCGCCGGTTAATGAATTCTTGTGGCTTCGATGGACCGCAGAAGGCCGAAAAGCACACGGTTCAGTTCGTGCAGCACATCGAAGCTCGGCTGAAGCGATTCTCTCGCCGCCATCCCAAGTTCATCAGCGAGTATCAATTGCGTCTCCACTTCAGCGAGCGAACCGCGAGCCACATTCAAGAAACGTAAGTAATCTCCCGTGGCTTTGCGAGCGTACCCCTCGGCAATATTCGAGGGACCGACACCGCAGCGCGCCGGATTTGCGCTGTAAGTCCGAAGCGCTCGCTATCCGGAAACAGCCTGGACACCGAATAAATTTCCTTGCAAAGGTGCATGGGCCTTTGCCAAGCCACCAAATCTCGAAATCCTTCGATTGCCATTCTGCTTTCCTTTTCCGTATCGCTACCCAGGTCCGTGCAATTTGACCACACGGAACACTGCCTGTCTTGCCTGTTGCCTGTTGCCTACTGCCTATTGCCTGTTTTCCCTATCGTCCCTGCGCGAAGAACGCCTTGATGCCGTCGTAGATGTCATCCTTGCTGTTGACGCGGGCGGTGACGACCTTGGGTTCGCGGTTGAGGTGTTCGTGGATGACGTTGATGAAGTTGCCGCTGCCGTAGGCGCTGGCGACCTGGCAGTAGCCGAATTCGTTGATCTGCGGGAGCAGGTGCTCCTTGAGAAGCTTGCAGCACTCCCGGCTGTCGGACTCGCTGCTGTTGTCGCCGTCGGAGAAGTGGAAGAGATAGACGTTCCACTCGGCGCCGGGGTAGTCGCGCTCGATGAGTTCGCGGGCGAGGCGGTAGGCGCTGCTGATGCGCGTGCCGCCATCCTCGCGCAGGTGATAGAACGTCTCGCGGTCCACTTCGGCGGCGCGGACGTCATGCACGATGTAGCGGCTCTCGATCCCGTCGTAATTCCGCCGCAGCCAGGCGTCGATCCAGAAGGCCTTCAGTCGGACGATCTCCTTCTGCTCCGCGCCCATCGACCCCGAGACGTCCATCATGTAGACGATGACGGCGTTGGACTGCGGGTTTTTGATCGTCTTCCAGCTTCGGTAGACCTTGTCGGAGCGTTCGAAGATGATGCTGGGGTTCTGCGGGTCGTACGCGCCCGTCATGATGTAGCGGCGCAGGGCGCGGCGGAAGGTGCGCTTGAAGTGGCGCAAGGACTCGGGGCCGGACTGGCGGATCGAGCTGTAGCGGTCCTTCTCGCTGGTGAGGTTGTGCCGCCCCTTCGGCTCGATGCGCGGCAGCTCCAGTTCTTCGCCGAGGATGTCGGCCAGCTCGTCGAGGCTGATGTCCACTTCGAGGATGTGCTGCCCTTCCTGCGTGCCGCCCGGTCCGAGGCCTTCGCCGTCCTGCCCAAGCTTGTCGCCGCTCTTGCCGTCGCCGGAGCCGACGCCGGAGTCATTGTTGTCGCCGTAGCGGAAATGCGGCGTGTCGATGCCGGGAACCGGAATGCTGACGAGGTGCTTGCCCTCTCGCCCGACGAGTTCGCCGCGCGTGAGGAACTTGCGCAGATCCTTGCGGATGCGCCCGCGGACGATCTGGCGAAAGCGGCCATGGTCTTTGTCAATCTGTAACAGCATAACCTACGCCTGCGCGGCCGAGCGGTATTTCCTGTCTGTTCCAGGGTTCGCAGACTCATTCAAGGTTCTGAACGCATTGAATTCCTCTTCTAAATGGTATTCCTTTCGGGCATCCGTTAGCCAAGATTTGAGCAAACGGATTTTGTCAGGCCTCGAAAGACTCGAGAACTCCTTCCGATTCCCACAGTACTGAGGCGGGATCTTGTCGCGCTTGATTGAATTACATTTTTGACAGCTCAATGCGATGTTCTCGTGATCAAACGGACCGCCGGGAACGATGTGATCCCACTGCGAGGAATGCCAGGAATGCACGGAGTGGAGTAAGTACTCATCGCAGTATTCGCAACAGCACCGCGCTTGCAAACAAATGCGCAGTTTCTCGTCGGTGTAACCGCGGCTCTTCAGCAGATCGACTAAGGAGGTATGCACCTCTTGGTCAAGAAGCGTCGATGGCAGGTTGTCGATCCCCTCACTCATCTCGTCTTAACCCCGCTTCTCGATCTCGCGCAGACAATCGGCTACTTCCGGCAACGGGTCCGCCCACAACCACTCCGCGCGGAACGCAAAACCCTTGCAGGATTCCGACGCAATCCAGCCCTCTTGAAGGCTGAGGATTTCCCGCCCGGCGGGCCGGTCGAGCGTGACGAGTTTCGAGAAGGCGTCGATCATGACGTACTCCGCCACGCGGCCAACCCGATAACACTCGCGCTTTTCGCCGCGGTCATAAGCGCGCGTGCTCGCCGAAGCAATCTCGATGGCCAGATCGGCAGGTCCGAGCAGACGATCTTCCGCCAGGTTGGCCATCGTCTTCCGGGTGATGAAGATCAGATCGGGCTCGAACTTCCGTTCCAGCGCGAGATCCATGGTGAACGGACCGGTCAGGATCTCACCCAGCTTACGTGCCTCGACGAAAGACCTCAGCAGATGGTGCAGGAAACCGAACGTCCGCTGATGCCCAAGTCCCGCCAGTGAATGCATGATCAACCTCCCGTCGATGAGTTCGACGAAATGCGTTTCGTCGGCTGCTTCCTCCCAGTCCTGCGGCGTGGCGCCGTAGCGGACGGCGAAGAACCTGTCCTCTAACTCACCGGCTGAATTGACCGTCTTCACCACCATCGTCAATCGTCCTTCTTACTGTCGCCCCGCGCAAAGATGCTGGCCACGTAGTTGAGCACATCCGTCGCGCTGGTCTCGTTGTACCCGAAGTACTTGATGAGCCGCTGCTTGACGACGTCGATCTTGGCCTGCGTCTCGTCATCGACGACGCCGCTGACGACGTTCTTGAGCTTGATCGTGTCGCGCTGGTCTTCAAACAGCTTCAGTTCGAGCGCCTTGTGCAGCCGGGCGTTCGTGTGATACTCGAAGCGCTTGCCGTCCAGCGCCAGGGCGCCGATGTAGTTCATGATCTCCTGACGGAAGTCGTCCTTGCGCGAATCGGGGATGTCGATCTTCTCCTCGATGGAGCGCATCAGGCGCTCGTCCGGCTCCTCGTCGCGTCCGGTGTATTTGTTGCGCACTTTCTCCCTTTGCGTGTAGGCGCGGACGTTTTCGATGTAGTTGGTGCAGAGGCGCTTGATGGCGTCTTCGTCGGCGGAGATGGCCCGCTGCACCTCGGATTTCAGCATGTCCTCATATTCCTCGCGGACGACGCCAAGCAGCTCCTTGTATTGCTTCTTGGTGTCCTCGTCGTTGAGGAGGCTGTGATGGTCCAGCCCGCCTTCGATCTCGTTGAGCACCATGAAGGGGTTGATGCACTTCTCCTGGATCGCCTGGTCGCCGACGAGGCAGTTGGAGAGCTTGTCCTGGATGTAGCGCGGGCTGATGCCCTGCATGCCCTCGCGCGGGGATTCGTCGCGCAGCTCGCGGACGGTGTCCTCGGTGAAGTTGGGGATGCTTTTGCCGTTGTAGAGTTTGAGCTTCTGAAGGAGCGTCAGCCCCGCCTTTTTCGGCTCGTCGAGGCGCGTCAGGACCGCCCACATCGCGGCGGTTTCGATGGTGTGCGGGGCGATGTGGATGCCGCGGATCTTCTCCTTGTTGAAGTCCTTGTGATAGATGGCGATCTCGTCATCGAGGCGGATGTTGTAGGGGATGTCGATCTTGATGGTGCGGTCGCGGAACGCCTCCATCAGTTCGTTGCTCTGGAGCTTGCGGTACTCGGGTTCGTTGGTGTGTCCGATGATGACCTCGTCGATGTCGGTCTGGGCGAACTTCTTCGGCTTGATGACGTGCTCCTGCGACGCGCCGAGCAGGTCGTAGAGGAACGCGACCTCGAGCTTGAGCACCTCGATGAACTCGACGATGCCGCGGTTGGCGATGTTCAGCTCCCCGTCGAAGTTGAACGCCCGCGGGTCCGAGTCGGAGCCGTATTCGGCGATCTTGCGGTAGTTGATGTCGCCGGTCAGTTCGGTGCTGTCCTGGTTCTTCTCGTCCTTCGGCTGGAACGTGCCGATGCCGCGGCGGTCCTTCTCGGAGAGGATGAACCGGCGGACGCGGACGTGGGACATGACTTTGCGCCAGTTGCCCTCGTATTTCACGAGAAGGTCTTCGAACATGCGGCGACAGAAAGGATCCAGCGCGCCGTCGATGCGGACCTGCTTGCCCTCGGTCAGGCCTTCGTTGATCTTGCGGAGCACCTCGCGGCGGGCCTCGATCGGGATGAGCTTCAGCGGTTCCTCGTGCATCGGGCACGGGTGGATGTGCGGTTTCCCGGCGTCGTCGTGGAGGTGCCACGAGAACGTGTACAACGCGCCCTCTTCGAGGCGCGAGTAATACTCGAGGCCTTTCTTGAGCAGGCGGGCGATCGTGCTCTTGCAGGATCCGACCGGTCCGTGCAGGAGGAGGATGCGCCGCTCGGTTCCGTATCCGTGCGAGGCGGATTTGAAGAAGTCCACCAGGTTCATCAGAGGGCGGTCCAGTCCGAAGACGGCGTCGGCGCCGTTCTCGATCGGGTCGGAGAAGAACTTGTAGCGGATGATCTCCTCGCGGTTGCGCATGTAGCGCTCCGTCCCGAAGTGCAGGATCATGTCGTAAATGCGCTGGAAGGCGTTGCGCGCGATGCGCGGATTGCGCGCCACGTGCTCCAGGTATTCCTCGAACGAGCCTTCCCAGTGCTGCTCGCGGAAGGCCTGGGCGTCCAGCCGGCTTTCAATCAACGATACAAGGCTTTTTGCGTCCGCCATGACGAATCTCCGAAACTTGCGGAACCCCGGGCCGACCGACTCGGCAGGGGTCTATCGGCGCACGGGGAGTGTCCCAAGAAACGGTAGGCGACCCAAGCCCTGAATTCAACGAAGTTCTCGGACGCGAGTCGCGCAATTGAGGAAGTTTCGGGGCACGGCGGGACATTTCGGGGAGCCGGCGGAGACCGCACGCAACCCCCGGAGCGCACCCCAGGCCGGCGCGACATGAATCCGCGCTCCCGAGTGACCCGCACGTCCGCCGGCCGCTGCGGACAGGGTTCTTTCGGATTCACGCCCAGTGCGGGCGGATTCACGCACGGCGCGGGTCTTCGGGGTCAAGGCCGCGCAATGCAGTAGAGGCGCTTCTCGCCGCGCAGGTACAACTCGTCGCCCGCGATCGCCGGCGAGGCGTTGAACACGTCGTCCAGGGCGTTGTCCGCAAGCTGCTCGTACGACGGCGCGTCCTTGAAGACGATCGTGCGCCCGTTGCGCCCCGTCAGGTAGATGCGATCCGACGCCGCCACCAGCGAAGCGTACACGCCCTTGATCGAGTCCAGCCGCTGCGGACCGAAGGCTTTCTCGCCCGTTTTTGCATTCAGACAGGTGAGGATGCCGTTGTTGTTCTGGACAAAGTACAGGCGCTCGGGCGTGAGCACGGCCGACGGGACGTAGGGCGTGTCCTTGTCGTACTTCCACGCGATCGCGGGCGAGTTCGTGATGTCGCCCCGCGCTTCGGCGAGTTTGATCGCCAGCAGCGCCGCCCCGCGGAACCCGCTGATCGCGTAGACCGTCCCGTCCCGATGCATCGGCGTGGGCACGACGTTTCCGGTCATGCCTGCGCATTCCCAGAGCACGTCGCCGGTCGCCAGGTCGTAGGCGCGGACGCGGTTGGTCGCGGAGGCGATGACCTGGGCCTTTCCGTTGTGCTCGACGACCAGCGGCGTCGCCCACGAGGTGCTCTCATCGCGGGGTTTGCGCCACTTCTCCTGGCCTGTGTTCTTGTCCAGGGCGACGATGAACGAATCCCCCTCGTGGTCCCAGGTGACGACGAGCGTGTCCCCGTGCAGGGCCGGTGAGCTGCCCTCGCCGAAGCCGTTGCGGGTCCGCATATCGCCGAGGTCTTTCTCCCACTTCACCTGCCCGTCCATCGTCAGGCAGTACAACCCGCGCGAACCGAAAAACGCATAAAGATGCTGACCGTCCGTCAGCGGGGAGCAGGAGGCCTGCGACGCGTCCTGATGTCCGGCTTCGTGCGGAAGTTCCTCCTTGACGACCTTCTCCCAGACCGTCTTTCCTGTCGCGCGGTCCAGGGCGAGGACGGAGAATTTGTAGATGTGCGTCGGTCGGCGCGGTCCGCGTCCCGGGAACCCGCCCGGCGGACCTCCACGTCCCGACGGGGGACCGTCGCCGCGGCCCGGCGGAGGCTGGCCTTCACCCCGACCCGGCGGCGGCTGTCCCTCGCCGCGCGGACGATCCTGCCCCTCCGGGCGCTCCTGAGCGGCGGCGTCCAGCGCGGACGGGCCGCCGCGCTGAGGCGGTTGAGGACCGTCTCCCGGACCGCGACCTTCTCCGGGTCGCGCCGGCGGCGCGCCTTCGGCGGGGGTCGCGTCCGCAGGCGGGGCGACTTCCTTGTCCGTCTGCACGGCGGTCAGGATGTACACGCGATCCTTCCAGATGATCGGCGTGGCGTGGCTTCGTCCCGGGAGTTCGACTTTCCAGCGGATGTTCTCCGTCTCCGACCAGGTGATCGGCGGGTTGGACTTCGGCGCCACTCCGATCCCGAGGGGTCCGCGCCACTGAGGCCAGTCCGCGTCAGACCCGGGCGCCCCCTGCCGCGCCGAGGCTCCTGATACCCAGGCCAGCATCATCAGACCCGCCAGAATGCGTGCCGTCTTCATTGAGAAGTTCCTTGTTCCTTAGATTTTCGTCCTGAGGTACGACCCGGACCGGGATCCTACCCGCGTCCCGACCCGTCGGGGAGACCTCGCTTCCCGCAGCGCCGCACCTCGGGGGATTCTGACGCCGCACATCGTAACCGCGGCCTAGACCGAATAATTTCCCCTCACGCAACCGCGCCGTGGGGTGTCAACGTTGTCATGACGGATCGCGGCGAGCTTCGGGCTTGTACGCTGGTGCAATACCTACGGCACGGGTGGGACGAAGAGCGCTTCTTGGTCCTTGACATCGTGGTGCGACGTAAAGGGCAGGCACGGCTTGGTTCGGGATCGGGAGCACCCGCTTTCTTACGGGCGCAGCTCGGTTTCGGAATGCCGAATTCACCTGAACCGAAACAGAGCGGCAACGCGATCCGGGTATTTTGCCCGGTTTCAAGTTGTCAATAACCGTCGCGCGGTTCCGGCGGGCGGAATCCCCCGGTACACTGTCAAGTTCACATGCGATCGCGTCGCAACGTCGCCCCGAGGGTCGCGTTAGCGCAAGAAAGAGGAGGAATAAGGGAATGTTAACTGCCAAGTGGGGGTGGATCCTGCTGTGTCCGGCTATATCTTTTGCGGGCGACGATGCTTACGTCAATTTCGAGACCCCTCAGGTACACCCGATCACGTTGACCCCGGACGGGTCGCGGCTGCTGGCGGTCAATACCGCGGACGGCCGGCTGGAGATATTCGACGTGACCGGAGACGGCGTTGCGGCGCCGGTCTGGCTGGCGTCCGTGCCGGTCGGGGTGGATCCGGTGTCGGTGCGGGCGCTGAGCAAGGATCGTGCGTGGGTGGTGAACCACGTTTCGGACTCGGTGAGTGTTGTCGATCTTGAATCGCTGAACGTGATCGCCACGCTACGGACGCTGGACGAACCCTGTGACGTGGTGTTCGCCGGGACGCCCTTGCGGGCGTTCGTCTCGTGCTCGCAGGCGAACGCGGTGCAGGTGTTCGACCCGGACAAGCCGGAGCAGCCTCCCGTGACGGCGCCGATCCTCGGAGAGGAACCTCGTGCGCTGGCGGTCAGCGCGGACGGGACGAAGGTATATGTGGCGATCTTTGAGTCCGGAAACGGAACGACGATCCTGGGCGGCGGCAGCACCGGCGACGGGACGATCGCGTTTCCGAAGAACGTGGTGAACGACCCGCTCGGGCCTTACGGCGGGGTCAATCCGCCGCCGAACCACGAAACTGAGTTTCTGCCGCCGATCAACCCGGACTTGCCGCCGCCGCCGGGGGTGGGGCTTATTGTGCGGAAGTCCAACGAGGGTCGCTGGCTCGACGACAACGAAGGAGACTGGACGGAGCTGGTCAGCGGGGCGTTGGCGGATCACTCGGACCGGCCGATCGGCTGGGATCTGCCGGACCGGGACGTGGCGGTGATCGACGTGGCGACGCTGGAAGTGACTTACCTCCACCGCCTGATGAACCTCTGCATGTCGCTGGCGGTGCATCCGACGACGGGCGAAATCACCGTCGTCGGCACGGACGCGACGAACGAGATCCGCTTCGAGCCGAATATTCAAGGCCGGTTTCTGCGGGTCAACCTCGCGCTGGCGGATCCGTCGGGCTCCGCAGCGACGGTGCGCGACCTGAATCCGCACCTCACGTATGAGAAGCCGCGGATCGCCCCGGAGCTTCGCCCGCAGGCGATCGGCGACCCGCGGGGCATCGCGTGGAACGCAGAGGGCACGCGGGGTTACATCGTGGGGAAGGGGTCGAACAACGTGGTGGTCGTGGATGGCGCGGGGGTGCGCGTCGCCGGGCCCTTCGTCGTCGGGGAGGGGCCGTCGGGCGTCGTTCTGTCGGGAGACGGCGGCGCGCTTTACGTCCTGAATCATTTCGAGAACACGATCTCGGTGCTGACGGGGCTCGACGGAGACGCGCTGATTGAGTCGTCGCGGGCGCCGCTGTCGTTTGACCCGACGCCGCAGGCGATCAGGACGGGACGCAAGCATCTGTATGACACGCACCGCAACTCGGGACTGGGGCATATTGCGTGCGCCTCGTGCCACGTGGACGCGAGGATGGACCGGCTGGCGTGGGATCTGGGCGACCCGGCGGGCGAGATGAAGGACTTCAATCAGAACTGCCTGCCGGTGTTCGACAACGCGTGCGAGGACTTTCACCCGATGAAGGGACCGATGATGACGCAGACGCTTCAGGACATCATCGGCAAGGAGCCGCATCACTGGCGCGGCGACCGGGACGGGATCGAGGAATTCGCGGGGGCGTTCGTTCAGCTTCAGGGCGGCGACCGTCCCCTGAAGGGCGGCGACATGCAGGAGTTCGAGGATTTCCTGGCGACGATTCATTTCCCGCCGAACCCGTTCCGCAACCTGGACAACTCGTTGCCCGAGGATCTTCCGCTGCCGGGGCATCACGCGACGGGACGGTTCAGGAACCAGGGCGGGCTGGACGAGGGCGATCCGCTGCCTTCAGGCAACGCGCGGCGCGCGCTGGACCGTTACCGCCGCGGTCTGATGGACGACGGCGTGATCGACTGCGTGTCGTGTCACACGCTTCCGACGGGGATGGGCAGCAACCTGCGCCGCGTTTCCAACCGGTTCGAGGACTTTCCGATCGGGCCTAACGGAGAGAAGCATCACGCGGTCACGTCGCTGGACGGATCGACGAACAAGGCGATCAAGATTCCGCACCTGCGCAACGTGTACGAGAAGGTCGGATGCGACTTCACGCTTGCGGAGAACGCGTCCGGGTTCGGCTTCATTCATGACGGGAGCGTGGACTCGATCGCGCGTTTTGTGGATGAGCCGATCTTCCGGATGCGGGACGATCAGGAGGTGGCGGACTTCGTCGCGTTCATGCTGGCGTTCTCCGGGTCGGACCTTCCGGTGGGCGGCAACAACAACTTCCGCGAGCTTCGCGGACCGGACAGTCAGGACGCGCACGCGGCTGTCGGCGTCCAGGTGACGCTCAACTCGGCGAACCACCGCGACCCCGCGACGCGCGGACATCTGGGGCAATTGCGCCGGCTGGCGGACCGAGGCGCCGTCGGCTTGATCGTGAAGGGCGTTCAGGGGGGCATCGCCCGCGGGTATGTCCTCGTGGAGCGCCATCAGGTTCAGTCGGACCGTCAAGGCGAGGTTGTCCGGTTCCGAGACCTTGCGGCGTCCGCGGCGGACGGGAGCGAACTGACGTTCACGGTCGTGGCGTCCGGAACGCAGACGCGCCTCGGGGTGGACCGCGACCTCGACGGATACTTCGACCGGGATGAGCTGGACGCGGGCTGCAACCCGGCCGATCCGGAAAGCCACCCCGGCAACGGCGGTTGCCGGTAGGGATTAAGACGCTGTTTCAAAACCTCCGGGGCAGAGCGGAAAAAGAACGCTTCCTGACGGGCGCGGCTCGGTTTTCAACCGCGTCTAAGCAGAGGCGTCGGCGCGTCCCGCGAGCCGAGATCCTTCGGGGAGATTATCTGACGCAGGCGAGGAGAAAGTCGCTTCTCGCCTGCGTCGTTTTTTTCTGCGGCGGTATCGCGGCGGTTCTGAGGTTGTTACACTAGAGGCGTACCGCAATCGCTCCCGGGGAGGCCTTTTCAGAAAAGGAGGTGCGCCGGTGTTGACTCGCAACGTGCGCGGACGGCTGATGATGACGCCTTGGCTTTGTTGTTCCCTGATGTGGGTTTCCGGCGCGATCGCCGCGCAAGAGTCCTCCGGCGGGGTGCGAGCGGATCGGCTGGCGACAACGGTCGGTCAGCCGATCACGTTGTCGCTGGCGCTGCCGGACGACGCAACCTGGGCCGAGGCGAACGTCGGCCAGTTCATTGTTCGACAGTCGGGCGGGCAGCGGACGGTCGAGACGGACGCCGCGGCGTCGCGCGAACTCGTTCTGGTGTTTGAACAACCGGGGTACGCGCTGGTCGCCGTCGGCGTTGGGTCCGCGTCGCAGAAGGGCTTCCGGGATTCGTGGCAGCGGACGACGCACTGCACGAAGTTCATCGTGCGTGTTTCCGACGGCAGCCGGAAGGCGACGCCGCCGGGAACCGGGCTGACCGCGAAAGTCGGGGGGAAGGCGGAGATCGTGCCGCTGATGGACCCGACGCGGATGTCGTCCGGGGACGACCTTCCGGTGCGATGTTATTTAGAGGGGGACAAGCTCGTCGGACAACCGGTGACCGCGATCGCGCCGGACGGAACGTTGCAGAGCGGCAACACGGACGCGGTCGGAGCGACGCACTTCCGGGTGACACATGCGGGGCGCTGGACGGTGCGGTTCGAGCGAGAGGTGGAGGGCGTGACGTACACGGCGGAACTGATCTTCGACGTGCCCGCCCCGGGGGTCGCCGAGGAGTCGCGGCAGAAGGGAGACGAATCATGAACCGCACCCAACGAGCACGCAGCGTCGCCCCTTTTCTGGGTTTGCTCGCTTTTCTGACGGGGTGGGCGCCACGGCAAGCGGTCCGGGCCAACGACTGGATCGAACTCGGGCCCGCGCCGATCACCAACGGGACGTACACGGGACGGTTGTCCTGCGTCGTCGCCAGCCCGACGGATCCGGATAAATACTACGTGGGCGGGGCTGACGGAGGGGTCTGGAAGACCCTCGACGGCGGGGTGAGCTGGATTCCGCTGACGGATCATCTGCCGATCTGCTCGATCGGGGCGCTGGCGCTGGATCCGCTGGATGACGACGTGGTGTACGCAGGCTCGGGCGAGGCGAACTACGCGAATCACAGCGTTTACGGTCTCGGGATCTACAAGACAACCGACGGCGGAGACACCTGGGAAATTCTCGCGGCCGACACCTTCTCGGGACGGACGTTCGCCCAGATCGCGGTGTCGCCGACGGACGGCAACGTCCTTTATGCCGCGGTCGGATACGCGGGCGGGTTCCCCGCGCGGGTCGCGGCGAAGGGACACCCGGACGGCGGCGCCGGCGTCGGCGTGTTCAAATCCACCGATGCGGGGCGGACGTGGACCCCGCTGACGACCGGGATTCCGGCGCTGGCGGCGACGGACCTCGTCGTCGATCCGACGGACGGCGACCGGGTCTACGCGGCGATCGGGCACATTTTCGGCGACACCGGCAACGGCATCTACCGAAGCGTGGACGGCGGGGCGTCGTTCACGAAATTGACGAGCATTCTGCCAACGACGAACGTCGGTCGTGTGTCGCTGGCGGTCGCGCGGTCGAATCCGAACCGGTTGTACGCGATCTTCGTGAACCGCAGCGACGCCAACGGAGGCGGCGCGAGCACGCGGGGCGTGTTCCGCAGCGACAACGGCGGCGACACGTGGGTGGACGTCAGTCCCGGCAATTTTCAGGCGACCTACGGCTGGTACCTGTCCACCGTGACGATCCGCCCGACCGATCCGGATACGTTTTTTCTCGGCGGTCTGGAGATGCTGCGCGGGACCGCCGCCGGGCAAAGCTACGCGAACCGCACGCCGCCGCACGTGGACTTGCACGGGTTCGCGTGGGACGCCTCGGGGCGTCTGCTGGTGGCGGATGACGGCGGTCTGCATCGCACATCGGACCTGGGCAACAGTTGGCAGTCGCTGAACGTGGGGCTGGGGGTCATTCAGTTCTACGCCGGACTGTCGGTGCATCCAACGAACCGGGATTTCCTGCTCGCGGGGTTTCAGGACAACGGGTCGTGCATCCGGACGGGCGACCTTCAGTGGGTGAACCGGGTGGGCGGCGACGGCGGTTACACGTCGCTCAGCCCTTTCAATCCGGACATCATGCTTGCGGAATATCAGGGGACGGGGAACCTCTTCCGGTCCACCAACGGAGGAAACTCGTTCAACTTCAGCGGGTCCGGCATCAGCACCGGCGACCGCAATTGCTTCCTGCCGCCGCACGCCTTCGACCCGCAGACGTCGGGGCGCATGCTTTATGCGACGCACCGCATCTATCAGAGCGTGAACAACGGCGGGTCGTGGTCGGCGATCAGCGGGGATATCACCGGCGGATCGCCCGCGGCGGTGCGGGCGCTGGCGATCGCGCCGAGCGACGCGCAGACGGTCTACGCCGCGACGAACGACGGGCGCGTTCTGGTCAGCCGCGACGGCGGACGGAACTTCTCTCTGAAGCTGACGGACCGTCCCGGCTGGCCTCGCGTGACGCGCGAGATCGCCGTGGATCCGCTGGATGACGGGACGGCGGTGCTGGCGACGGCGTGGTTCGGGGTGGATCAGGTTCAGGCGACGTTCGATCACGGTGACACCTGGGTGACACTGGACGGCGACCTGCCCGACGTGCCGGTCAACTGCGTCGCGGTGCATAACGATGGCGCGGACCGGTTCATCTTCGCGGGCACGGACGCGGGGGTCTACGTCACCGCCGACGACGGAGGGACGTGGACGTTGTCCGGACTGCGCATGCCGCACTCGCCGGTGGTGGATCTGGTGGTGGACCTGGTTCAGGGGAGGCTGGTCGCGTCGACGCAGGGTCGCGGGGCGTGGCACATGCCGCTGCCGAAGGTCGTCTGCGGAGCGGTGACGAAGTTCAAGGTTCGCTGCTCGAGCGGCGGAACGCTCAAGGCGGTGATCCGCAGCAACCTCGTCGAAGGCACGATCGTCTCCGTGTCGAACGACGGCGGGCGCGTGCGCGAGATCATGCTGGATGAAGGCGGCGCGGGCAAGGCGAAGTGGAAGGATCAGACGGGATCGCACGAAGTCTGCCTCGACGAATGCGCGCTGTGCCGGACGGCGGAATGTCCGTGACGCGGCGCGTCGCGGGTTCCGTCCCGCAACCGGGACGGAACCCGTTGAAGACAAGCTCGCGGGACAGGTTGAAGACAAGGCTCGGGAGATCGCCTTGTTGACGGCGGGCCGCGCGTCGCGCCTAACATCCCGGTGATGAGCGGGGAGCTTGAGCGAACGACGCGACTTCGGATCGAGGGGATGACATGCGCCGGCTGCGCGGCGCGCGTGGAGCAGGCGCTGCGGCGGACGCCGGGCGTTGCGTCGGCGCACGTGGATCTGACGACGCACGCGGCGACGGTGCGCGGCGCGGAGGAGGCGACGGCCGCGCGGCTGGTCGAGGCGGTGCGCGGCGCGGGGTATGACGCGGAACCGGCGCGATCCGGCGCCGGCGCGTTTGACTCGCTGGAGCGGGAGGACGCGGAGCTTCGGCGGCGGCATCGTCAGGCGCTGGTGCAGGCGGTCGGTCTGAGCCTGCCGATCATCCTGCTGGATTTTCTGGTCGCGCCGCTGGCGTCGCCGCACGCCGGGGGGCATGTCTGGGGGCGTGTGCTTCAGGCGCTGCTCTGCGCGATGCTGCTGATGTCGCCGGCGGGCGGGCCGATCCTGGCGGGCGGCGTGCGCGCGATGCTGCACCGCACGGGCAACATGGATCTGCTGGTGACGCTCGGCGTCGCGGCCTCGTTTTTCGGGGGCGTCGCCACCCTCTTTGTGCCCGAGTTGCATTCCTATCATTTTCACGCCGCGGCGATGATCGTCACGCTGGTGTGCGCCGGGCGCTATCTGGAGGCGCGGGCGCGCCGCAGCGCCGCCGGCGCGGTCGTCGCCCTCGCGAAACGGATTCCGCGGGAGGCGCTGCGGGTGACCGCCGGGGGGCTTGAGCGTGTACCTGTCGAGGCGGTCGGCGCGGGCGATCTCGTGCGCGCGGCCGTGCAGACCTCCGTCCCGGTGGACGGCGTGGTGGTTGAGGGCGAAGCCGCGGTGGATGAGTCCAGCGTGACGGGCGACGCGGTTCCGGTTCACAAGTCGCCGGGCGACGCGGTGCGCGCGGGGACGCTCGTCGTGGACGGCGACCTGACGGTGCGCGCGGTGCGGGTGGGGGCGGAGTCGACGGCGGCGCGCGTGCTTCGGGCGGTCGAGGAGGCGCAGGCCGCGCGATCCGAGGCGCAGCGCTTCGCGGACCGCGTGGCGGGCGTGTTCGTGCCGATCGTGCTGGCGCTTGCGGCGGCGACGTTCACGGCCTGGATCGCGGCGCCGGAGGGGATGGCGCGGGTCACGGGCGCGGCGGCGACGGGGCGCTTTGCGGACGCGATCCGGGCGGCGGTGGCGGTGCTGGTGATCGCCTGTCCGTGCGCGATGGGTCTTGCGACGCCGGCGGCGGTGGCGGTGGCGACGGGGCGGGCGGCGACGCGGGGCATCCTCGTGCGCGACGCCGCGGCGCTGGAGCGCGCGGGCCGCCTCGACGTGGTCTGTTTCGACAAGACGGGCACGCTGACGCGGGGCGAGCCGCATCTGCGGAAGCTCCGCGTCGTGCCCGCGGCGCCGGGCGCCTCGCCTCGCACGCCGCAGTCCGAGCCGGATCCCCTCGCGCTGCGTGAAGATGAGGTGCTTCGCCTCGCCGCGTCCGCCGACGCGACATCGCAGCACCCCTTTGCGAAGGCGCTGGTGCAGGCGGCGCGAGAGCGGAATCTGGTCCTGACGCCTCCGAGCAGCGTGCAGTCGCATCCGGGAAAAGGCGTGGTTGCGGACGTGGAGGGGCGCCGCGTGATCGTGGGCAGTCGGCGCCTGATGAACGAGGCCTGCGCGACGACCGAGGCGCGCGGCGACGTTCCGGGCGCGGAGCCGGATGCGGAGCTTGATGACGTGGGTTCGGTTCTGGCGGCGATCGACGGGCGCGTTGCGGCGACTTTGAGCTTTGACGATCCGTTGCGCTCGGACGCCGCCGCGGCGGTGAGCGCGCTGCGTGATGCCCACATCAGGGTCATCCTGCTGACCGGGGACCGGTCAGCGGGCGCGAAAGACGTGGCGAGGGCGACGGGCATCGACGAAGTTCACGCCGGGCTGCTGCCGGAGGAGAAGCTTGAGAAGGTCCGGTCCCTGCAATCCGGGGGCGCCGTCGTCGGGTTCGTGGGCGACGGCGTCAATGACGGGCCGGCGCTGGCGGCGGCGGACCTCGGGGTGACGCTGGCGGGGACGAGCGACGTGGCGACGGGGGCGGCGGACGTGACGATCCTGGCGAACGACCTGCGCCGGATACCCGAGCTGGTCCGGCTGGCCCGGCGGACGCTGCGGGTGATCCGGCAGAATCTGTTCTGGGCGTTCGCGTACAACGTCGTCGCGCTGCCGCTGGCGGCGGGTGGGCACGTTCCCCCGGCGATCGCGGCCGGGGCGATGATGGCGTCCTCCCTGACCGTCGTGCTGAACGCGCTGCGCCTGCGGCGGGCGTGACGGCGGGCGGCCTCTCCCCCTCTCCTCCCGAGGGGGAAAAAATTTCAAAAAAAAAGCCGTGCCGGGGGGTTGACAAATGACGATATAAAGATAGGTTTATAGTCATAAGGTGCAACGGAGGGACTCGCTCGCATGATTTCCCAGACCGGGCAGTACGCGTTGAGGGCGTGCGTTTATCTGGTGCAGCAGGCGGGGGACGCCGCCTGTTCCGGCGCCCGCATCGCCGGGCGGACCGGCATCCCCGCGAAATACCTCTCGAAAATCCTCGGCGATCTCGTCCACGTGGGCGTGCTGGATGCGACCCGCGGCAAGGGGGGCGGGTTCCGCCTGCGTCGCCCCCCGACGGACATCCGTCTTCTCGAGATTCTCTCTCCCTTTGAGTCGTCGCTTCGCGACGACACGGCGTGCCCGTTCCGGCACGGCGAATGCAGTTCGCGTTCGCCGTGCCCCGGGCATGACCAGTGGCGGATCGTGAAGGACGGTTTCCGGAATTTCGTTCAGGACATGACGCTCGCGGCGATTGCGACCTCATCGGCGCCGGCGAGGACGGCGCCCCTGCGGAAAGGAAGACGAACATGATTGAGAAACGCCGCGTTCGGACAATTGCGTGGGTTTCCTTCTCCGGCGCGATCACGTGCCTTGCGGGGTCCGCCGCAACGGAACGCGGCAGCGCCGCAGCCGGACAGGAAGCGGCTGCAAAGGCCGAAACCGCGGCAGTTTCCCGAGGGGAATCCCTTTTCCTCAAGTATTGCGCGCTGTGTCACGGGGACAAGGGCGACGGCGCGGGCAAGTTCGCCTATCTGATGAATCCACGGCCTCGCAACTTCCTGCGCGACGACTTCAAGCTCTCGACGACACAGAACCTCGTGCCGTCGGACGACGACCTGTTGCGAACGATTTCGCGGGGCATGCCCGGTTCGGCGATGCCTCCGTGGGGACACCTGCCGAACGCGGACCTCAAGGCGCTCGTCGTTCACGTGCGAAAGCTCAGCGTCGAAGGCGCCCGCGCACGTTTTGAGCCGCAGGTCCGCGACGGAAAGATGAGCGTTGAAGAGCAGAACCGGCTCGTCGCGGAGCGCACGTCGCCCGGCGGTCCGATCGTCGTGCCCGCGGAGCCGGTCCAGGATGACGTGCGCTGGTTCCGCGGACGCACGCTGTACCTCGAGGGGTGCGCGAGTTGCCACGGCGCCGACGGCCACCCGCGGCCGGAAGCGGTCAAGTTCGACGGGGAAGGTTATCCGGTTCCGCCCCGGTCCTTTGCCGCCGGCATTTTCAAGGGCGGGATGGAAGGGTCGGAGCTTTATTGCCGGATTCTGAAAGGCATGCGCGGCACCCCGATGCCCAGCTACGAGACGGCGTTTTCCGCGGACGAGATCTGGGATCTGGTGCATTACGTGCAGTCCCTGGCGCGGGCCGGAGCGCAGGATCGCGCCCAGTTGCGTCAGGGGACGCTGGTGGCCGCGAACACCTACGGCGCCCTGCCGGACGGACCGGACGCCGAAGCGTGGGACCAGGCGCGTCCCCTTTACGTGGGGCTGACGCCGTTGTGGTGGGAGGACGAGCGCATCGAGGGGCTGGTCGTGCAGGCGCTGCACAATGAGAAGGAACTGGCGCTGCGTTTTGCGTGGCTGGATCCGACGCGCGACGACCGGGCCGTGCGTCACGATGAATTCCGCGACGCGGTGGCGGTTCAGTTCTCGCTCGAGAGCGATCCGCCGTTTTACATGGGCAGTCCGGGCCAGCACGGCGGCGTCAACATCTGGATGTGGAAGGCGGACCGCCAGACGAACATCGAGCGCGGCTATCAGGACGTGGACGCGGCGTTTCCGCGGCGGGCGGTGGACGACTACCCCTACCCGGCGTTCGGGACAGAGACGTCTCCGACGCCTGAATTGTCCGCGTCGGCGCCGATCGCGCAGCACAATCCCTTGTACCTCACGGCGTGGGGCGCGGGGAACCTCGTCGCCGATCCGCTTCTGAAGACTCCGGTCGAATGTCTCACGGCCCGCGGACCGGGCACGCTCGCCGGAAAGCCCGCGAACGTTCAAATCGTGTCGGGCAAGGCCGTTTACGACCGCGGGGTCTGGTCCGTGCAGATGCAGCGGGCGATGGACCTGCCGCATGAGCACGGGACCGCGGACGAGCGCGTGTTCCGGCGCGGAGACTACATCCCCGTTTCGTTTGCGATCTGGAACGGCGCCAGCGGCGATCGGGACGGCCGGAAGAGCATCAGCATCTGGCAGAAACTCGTGATTGACTGACGGATTCACCTCCGAAGGAAAACATTGGAGCGGCCGTATGCACACGTCCAACGGACACACTCGGCGGGAATTTCTGGTCGCGGGCGGCGTCGCCGCCGGTTCGGCGAGCGCGCTGGGCTGGCCTCTGCGGGCCTTTGCGGAGCGGCCGGACATTGTGAACCCGCTGGCCGGGTACCCGGCGCGCGGTTGGGAGAAGATCTACCGCGATCAGTACGCCTACGACTCGCGGTTCAGTTGGGTCTGCTCTCCGAACGACACCCATGCATGCCGGGTTCTCGCCTATGTTCGCAACGGCGTGATCACCCGGATGGGGACGCAGTACGATTATGAGAAGTACCGCGACCTTTACGGCAATCACGCGACGGCGAACTGGAACCCGCGCCAGTGCGCGAAGGGTTACACGTTCCACCGCATCGTCTACGGACCCTACCGGTTGAAGTACCCGATCGTCCGCAAGGGATGGAAGGCGTGGGCCGACGCGGGGTTCCCCGATCTCGACGCGGACGGCAACCGCTCGAAATACAAGTTTGACGCGCGGGGAAGCGACGTCCACGTGCGCATCTCGTGGGAGGAGATCCTCCGGTATATCGCCAAGGCTTACGTGAAGATCGCCCGGACCTACAGCGGAGAGACGGGCGCGGAGAAGCTCCGCAAGCAGGGGTATCCCGAGGAGATGATCGCGGAGATGGGCGGCGCGGGGACGCGCACGTTCAAGATGCGCGGCGGGATGGGCCTGCTCGGCGTCCTGGGCAAGTACGGCATGTACCGCCTCAACAATTCGATGGCGATCCTGGACACGATCGTCCGCAAGGTGAAGCCCGCGGAGGCGAAGGCCGGACGCAACTGGAGCAATTACACGTGGCACGGCGACCAGGCGCCGGGGCATCCGTGGGTCCACGGGCTTCAGGCGTCCGACTGCGACTTCAACGACTTGCGCTTCTCCAAGCTCATCATCATGAACGGCAAGAACCTGGTGGAGAACAAGCTGCCGGATTCACACTGGTTCATCGAGTGCATGGAGCGCGGCGGGCGCATCGTGGTGATTGCGCCGGAGTACGGGGCGCCGAGCACCAAGGCCGACACCTGGATGCCGATCCGCCCCGCGACCGACGCGGCGTTGTGGCTGGGCGTGACGCGGCTCATGCTCGACAACCAGTGGTACGACGAGACGTTCGTCAAGCAGTTCACGGATTTTCCGCTGCTGGTGCGCCTGGACAATCTCAAACGTCTGCGCGCCGACGAGCTGGTCGGGAACTACCAAAGCGCGATGGGGAAGGACGGCGCGAGCTACAAAGTGCAGGGACTGACCGAGGAGCAGCACAAGAAGATCGGCGACCGGGTCGTCTGGGACGCGAAAACGAACCGGCCGGCGGCGATCACGCGCGACGACGTCGGGAAGCACCTGGAGAAGAAGGGCGTCGACCCGGTGCTCGACGGGCGGTGGACGGTGAAACTGGCGGACGGGTCCGAGGTCGAGGTGGCGACGTTGTGGTCGCTCTACCGGGTGCATCTGAAGGATTACGACCTCGACAGCGTGGCCGAGATCACGCACTGTCCGAAGGCGATGATCGAGCGCCTGGCGCGCGACATCTGGGAAACGACGCGAAACGGCGGGCCGGTGGCGATCCACCAGGGCGAGGGGATCAATCACTGGTTCCACGCGACCGAAGCCAACCGCGCGGCGTACCTGCCGCTGATGCTCACGGGCAACATCGGCAAGCCCGGGGCGGGATGTCACACCTGGGCCGGCAACTACAAGGCCGCCCTCTTTCAGGGCAGCAAGATCGCCGGTCCGGGATTCAAGGGGTGGGTCGCCGAGGATCCTTTCGAGCCGAGCCTCGATGAAAAGACGCCGGGCAGGGAAGTCCACGCACACGCGTACACCAAGGATGAGGAGCCGGCTTACTGGAACCACGGCGACCGCCCCCTGATTGTCGAGACGCCGAAGTACGGGCGCAAGTGCTTCACCGGCAAGACGCACATGCCGACGCCGACGAAGTCGCTGCACTTCACGAACGTCAATCTCTTCAACAACGCCAAGCATTGCTACGACATGTTCAAGAACGTCAACCCGATGATCGAGATGATCATCGCGCAGGACATCGTGATGACGTCGTCGGTGCAGTACGCGGACATCGGACTTCCGGCCAACAGTTGGGTCGAGTTCGAGGGGCTGGAGATCACGGCGTCGTGCTCGAACCCGTTCCTGCAGATCTGGAAGGGAGGCATCAAGCCGATCTTCGAGACGAAGGACGATCTGACGATCCTGGCGGGCATCGCCAAGGCGCTGTCGGAGGAGACGGGCGACCGGCGTTTCGCCGATTACTTCAAGTTCGAGCTGGAAGGCAAACGCGAGGTCTACCTTCAGCGGCTGCTGGACAGTTGCACGACGACGATCGGATACAAGCTTGACGACATCCTGGCCGGCCAGTACGGGACGCCCGGCGCGGCGCTCATGCTCTTCCGGACGTATCCGCGCATCCCGTTCTGGGAGCAGGTGCATGAGAGCGAGCCGTTTCACACCGACACGGGGCGGCTTCACGCCTATTCGGATGTCCCGGAAGCCGTCGAGTACGGTGAGAACTTCATCGTTCACCGCGAGGCGCCGGAGGCGACGCCGTTTCTGCCGAACGCGATCGTCTCGACGAACCCTTACATCCGACCGGACGACTACGGTCTTTCGGCGGACGCCGAGCACTGGGATGAGCGGACGGTGCGGAACATCAAGCTGTCGTGGGGCGAGGTGAAGCGGTCGCGGAACTTTCTGTGGGAGAAGGGATTTCAGTTCTACTGCGTCACGCCCAAGACGCGGCACCGGGTTCACAGCAGTTGGAGCAACGTGGACTGGCACATGGTCTACGACAGCAACTTCGGCGACCCGCAGCGCGTGGACAAGCGCGCGCCCTACGTCGGGGAGCACCAGTTGCACATGAACCCGCAGGCGGCGCGCGACCTGGGCATCCAGAACGGCGACTATGTCTACGTGGACGCCAACCCGGCGGACCGCCCCTACCGCGGGGCGGATCCGTCGGACCCGTTCTACAAGGTCGCCCGCTGCATGGTGCGCGTGACGTACAACCCGGCGTACCCCTACAGCGTGGTGATGATGAAGCACGCGCCGTACGTGGCGACGGAAAAGAGCGTCAAGGCCCACGAGACGCGCAAGGACGGGCGGGCGCTGTGCGATGACGGGTATCAGGCCAACCTGCGTTACGGTTCGCAGCAGAGCGTGACGCGCAACTGGCACATGCCGATGCACCAGACGGACACGCTTTTCCACAAGGCCAAGGTGTTCATGGGCTTCATCTTCGGCGGCGAGGCGGACAATCACGCCGTCAACACCGTTCCGAAGGAGACGCTGGTGCGCGTGGTCAAGGCGGAGGACGGCGGGCTGGGCGGCAAAGGCGTCTGGGCGCCGGCGACGACGGGACTGACGCCGGGGCAGGAGAACGACGTGATGCAGCGGTATCTGGCCGGCGGTTTCATCGGCGCGTTTCAATCGGCGGCGGACGAGATGATCGAGGACTGACGCAGGAGGCGTGCGATGCCTTACGGCGATCCTGACGCAACGGATCCGATGACGCTGCACGGCGTCGGCGTGGCGACCGAGGACGACTCGGCGATGGTGGAGATGGCCGCGTGCTTCATCGAGGAGTACGCGCGCCTGGGTTTCAGCGAGGAACGGATCCTCCAGATGTTCCGCACCGCGGGATTCGCCGGACCGGCGCTGGCACGGCGCGTGCTCGGCGAGGAGGCGGTGGCGCGGATTGTGAAAGATGAGATGGCGAAGCGGGGACCGGGCGCTCCCGGCCGCCTGCGGATGGATCAGACGACGGCGGGACTGGGCCTGCCGGTATTGGAGTAAACGCATGACCGGACACGAGACGACGACGACCTGTTGCCGTTGCCGATGCGGAAGCGGCGCGCCGACTTCGGCGACGCGGATCCTGATGGACGAGCATCGGGTGATCGAGCGCGTGCTCGACGCGCTGGAGGAGAAGCTCCGCCGCGAGCCGCGGGTCTGCCGGCGGTTCGTCACGGACGCGATCGACTTCTTCCGCAACTTCGCCGACGGCTGTCATCATCACAAGGAGGAGGATGAGCTGTTTCCGGTGCTGGAGTCGGCGGGCATTCCGCGCGTCGGCGGTCCGATCGGGTGCATGTTGCACGAACATGATGAGGGGCGGCGCCTGATCCGGCGGATGGAGGAGCACCTGGACGCCGCGTCGCAGGGGGAACCCCGCGCCGACGCCGTCGTGCGCTCCGCCGCGGCGGATTACGCGCACATGCTGCGGTTCCACATTCAGAAGGAGGACACGATTCTCTTCCGGATGGCCGACCAGGTGCTCGGCGAGGAGGAGCAGCGCCTCATGCTCGAGGCGTTCGACCGCGCCGAACACCACAACGGCGACGCGGGGAAGCACGAACGCTACCTGAAGCTCGCGGAGAAGCTGCACCAGGAGGCGTTCGGCGCCTGAAACGCCTCTGAATCGGCGAACAACCGTCTGCGTTCGTTTCGAGACGCATCACGAGAACGTTGAATCGCGGGAGTCACACTCATGCCATCCGTCTACAACTGGCAGCTCGGCAGGGCGATGCCGTATCCGTATGAACAGGCGTCGCCGAAGGAGCAGTTCGCCTTCGTCATCAACATCAACCGCTGCATTGGCTGCCAGACCTGCACGATGGCGTGCAAGAGCACCTGGACCTTCGCCAAGGGACAGGAGCACATGTGGTGGACCAACGTCGAGACGAAGCCTTACGGCGGATATCCCCATCACTGGGACGTCCGGATTCTCGATCTGTTGGAGCAGGCCAACCCCGGCGCGCAGCGCTGGAACGGCAAGCCCGGCGACGACCCGCACCGCCCCTACGGACAATTCTCCGGGAAGACGGTGTTCGAGGCGCCGCAGATGGTGGCCCGCGGGAGTCAGCCCAACCTGGTGCTCGGGTATCTGCCGACGGATGAGGAGTGGAACGCGCCGAACCGCTTCGAGGATCACCCGCCGCACGGTCCGTCGAAACCGATGGACTTCGGCGCGGGCACGGAACTCAACGGCGACAAGAAGCACGAGACGTGGTTCTACTACCTCGCCCGGTTGTGCAACCACTGCTCGTACCCGGCGTGCCTGGCGGCGTGTCCGCGGAACGCGATCTACAAACGACCCGAGGACGGCATCGTGCTGATCGACCAGCAGGAGTGCCGCGGGTACCGCAAGTGCGTCGAGGCGTGCCCTTACAAGAAGTCGATGTACCGCGGCACGACGCGCACCAGCGAGAAGTGCATCGCCTGCTACCCGCGCGTCGAAGGCAACGACCCCGAGTGCGGCGGGGCGCCGATGGAGACGCGCTGCATGGCGGCATGCATCGGGCAGGTGCGCATGCAGGGATTGGTCAAGGTGGGTCCGGACTCGACGTGGATCGAGGATCGTCACAACCCGTTGTATTACCTCGTCCACGTCGCCAGGGTGGCGCTGCCGCTGTATCCGCAGTTCGGCACGGAGCCCAACGGGTTCTACATCCCTCCCCGCTGGGTTCCGACAAAATTTCTGGAGCAGATGTTCGGACCGGGCGTGCAGGCGGCGGTGGAGCGCTACCGCAATCCGGACCGCGAACTGCTCGCCGTGCTTCAGCTCTTCCGCCGCTCGAACCAGATCATCGCCCGGTATGAGATCCAGGAGGGCAGGAAGGTCTATCAAACGTCGGTGAACGGGCGCCAGTTCGAGATGTATGACGACACGATCATCGCCTACAACCGGCTGGGCAAGGAAATGTTCCGCACGAAAGTCGAGGAGCCGGTGCATGTCCGCCCGGCGGCGCACGCCAACTCGATCTGAGGGGACATGACGGGGCGGCGGGCGTCAGAGAGCGGGCGCGGGACTCCACGCGGAGCAGCGCGGCGCGTCCGAGCGCGGCGCGTCCGAGCGCGGAAAACTCGTGGACGCCGTTTCAAAATTTTCGGAGCAGGGTGAAATAAGAACGCTTCCTTACGGGCGCGGCTCGGTTTTGGAACCACGTTCTCATGCGAGATCACGAACATGTCGGGGCAGGGGGAAATAAGAACGCTTCCTTACGGGCGCGGCTCGGTTTTGAAACCACGTTCTCATGCGAGATCACGAACATGAGCGACTCGACCCTGACGGCGCCGGTGAACGAATGCGACGCGCGGACCTGCGAGCTGCTCGGCGGTCTGTATGCGCTGTTGTCGAACGCCTTCACGTTTCCCGACGCGGCGTGGTTTGTGAGCTTCCGTCGGGAATCCTGCTGGGAGGCGGTCCGGGTTCGCGCCGCCGACGCGGACGCCGCCCTGGCCGCGCATGTGAGCGAGGCCGAGCGGCGCCTGCGCCGGATCCGCAGCGCAAGGGGCGACGCCGGAGCGCTTTCCGCCTTGCAGGAGGACTACGCGCGGCTCTTCGGTCATGCCGTCCGCGGGAGTTGTCCGCCTTATGAGCTGGAGTACGGTCGCCGGGACATCCTCCAGCAGTCGCCGCAGCTTGCGGACATCGGCGGGTTCTACGCGGCGTTCGGGTTGTCGCTGGAGGATTCCGCCCGGGAGCGGCTGGACCACGTCAGCGTCGAGTGCGACTTTCTCGCAAGGTTGTGCTGCCTCGAAGCGGAGGCGGCCGTCGCGGATGACGCGGAGCGCGCCCGGGTCGCCGCCGACGCGCACCGTGCGTTTCTGGCGGACCACCTCGGGAAGTGGGCGCCGGCCTTCGCCCGGCAGGTGAGCGACGCCGATCCGGACGGGTTTTTCGGCGGCGCGGCGAAGCTTCTGGCGGCGGGGATCGAGTTGGACGCCGCGCGGCGGGAGTTGTCGCTGGGACCGACGTATCTGCCGCTGTGTCATGAGGATCCCGAGGCGACCGGAGAGTTCGAGTGCGGCGTGGACGGCGGGGATGACGGGCGCGAGCGCTTCGTGGCGCTCGGGATCGACAAGAAGCGATGACCGCCGGAGAGACACAGCATGCGCGTCGAGATCGACCCTGTCCTCATTGAAAAGGCCGTGTTCTTCGCCTGCCGTGAGGACGAGGCGGCGGAATGCGAACTGCACAAGGCGGTCGATCCGCTGTATCCCGTCGGCGACGATCCCCGGCGAGAGGAGGCGTTCCGCGCGGTTTTCATGCAGTGGTTTCACCGCCTCGGACTGCACGGGCAGATCGCCGACTACCTGGCGGAGCGTCCGGAGCTGGAGCGGCGCGTCGCCCGGTGCATCGTGCGCGAGGCCCCGTCGGCGCGGGATGAAAGCGTCGAGATCCTCGCGCCGCCGTCGGACGCCGGAAACGCCGCGCGAACGCTCGTCATTCAGATCACGCCGCGGCGCCTGGCGTCAAGGCGGATGTGCTGCGACGCGTTGCGCCGGGAGCTGCTGCACGCCGCGGACGTCGTGAACCCGCGCTTCGCCTTCCGCCGCGACGATCTGCTCGGCGGATCGCCGCAGGAGAACCTCGTCCGCGACCGGTATCACGTTCTGTGGCGCGTCAATGTCGAGGGGCGGCTTCTGCGGGAGCGCCGTCTCGAGCAACCCGCCGTCGACGCGATCCTGCGCGCCGCGTCGTGCGTCTTCAGCGGCGCCGGGGCGTCGAACGAGGACGTCGAGCAAGGGATCGCGGACTTTCTCCGCCGGGATGACGCTACGCATCCCGAGCTGCTCGCCGCAGCCGGGGATCCGAACCTTTTGTGCGCCGCCGCCGATGCGCGGTCGGGAGCCGGCCCCCTGAGCGGCGACGGAGGGAACGCTGCTTCGGAACCGTTTTCCGCTACCGATCATGTGCGGTCATCCACGGCGGATTCGCGCAGCCTTGTGACGCCGATGAAAACCGGGTCGCGCCGGTAAGGAAGCGTTCTTATGTCGTCCTCCCGAGCTTGTGTCGTCCCTCCGGGACTTCCGGGTCATCGGCGACGGTTTCCCAGCACTGGCGTGCTGGGCTGTTTTCCAGCGCCCCTGCCGGGGCTGAGACGCTCGGGGGATCCTCCCGGGGCGGCGACGTTCGGGGGATCTGCCGGAGACGACGACGCTGTTGCAAAATCACCGGTGCAGACGGGAAAAAGAACGCTTCCTGACGGGCGCGGCTCGGTTTTGAAACAGCGTCAAAGACGTTCGGGGGATCCTCGGGGGCGACGACGTTCGGGGGATCTGCCGGAGACGACGACGTTCGGATGATCTGCTGGAGACAACGATGCTGGAGACAACGATGCTCAGATGCCTCTCCGGAATCCGTGAGGGTCGGCTGCCCCGGCGAGGCGGAACCTTTCGCGGCGATGTCTCCGCAGGATCGTAAGCTCATGCGAACTGAACGCCCGGCAGCCGGAGTCCCGATCTTGCGCGGACCGCAGGCCGCAAGCGGCGAAGGCCCGGACTTGAAGCAAGCCCGGGCCTTCGAGGAATCCAGCAAGCCGTCAACCGCGCGGTGCTCATCGACCCCCCGGCGCTCCTTGAACGCACGAGGATTGAAATGCACGCGGCGCGCGGCGCATTCAGGTCACTCTCCCGCGCTTTGCCGCAGCTTCACGACGATCTCGAACACGTCCGCCCCGCCGCCGCTGGTGTCGACGAACGTGCCGACGCCGACGAAGTCCACGAGGCCGTCGCCGTTC
This sequence comes from Phycisphaerae bacterium, assembly GCA_022072505.1. GTDB lineage: Bacteria > Planctomycetota > Phycisphaerae > UBA1845 > UBA1845 > JABWBH01. The sequence goes on along the minus strand of JAJVHU010000022.1, from coordinate 15,572 downwards.
AGGTCGGCCACGCGGAAGTCCGCGATCGCCGTGGTGGCGCTGAAGCCCAGCTCCTGAAACTCGGGGAACGCCCCCTCGCCGTCGCCGTAAAGGATGCGCGGCAGGATGGCGCCGACGGCCTTGCCGATGAGGTCGAGGTTTCCGTCGCCGTCGATGTCGGCGATGTCGAAAGCGGTGGAGGATGCGCCGTCCGCGCGGACCGGGTCGTCGAACGTGCCGTCGCCGTTGCCGGGAAAGACGTAGGCCGAGTCCAGCGCATGCCCGACGACAAGGTCGAGCAGACCGTCACCGTTCATGTCGGCCGCCGCGACGTCCAGCGGCGTCAGACCGGCATCGAGAATCAGGGCGTCGCCGAACCCGCCGTCGCCGTCGCCGAGCATCACGCCGGCCTGGTTCAGCCCGGTCTGCGAGTCCGACGCGACCAGGCTCATGCACAGGTCGAGCGCGCCGTCGCCGTCAAAGTCCGCCAGGGCGATGCCGCCGACCGCCGCCGGAAGGTCCAGACTCGTCGGCGCTGCGAACGTCAGGTCGCCGTTGCCGGCGTAGATCAACAGGCGGTCCGCGTCTTCGCCGATCACGACGAGGACATCCGCGTCACCGTCGCCGGTCACGTCGCCCGCCGCCACGGCGAAGGGGCGGTCCGTGCTTCCGGGCAGCAGCAGGGCGTCGCCGCTTCCGTCGCCCGCCGCCGAGACGATCAGCACCCCGCCGTCGCGGGAGTCGCTGCCGCCGTCGCGGACAATCGCCTCCAGGCGTCCCGCGCCGTCGAGGTCGGCCGTGATCACTTCGCTGCCCCCGGTCAGACCCGCGTCCTCGACGACCGCCGTCGCCCCTCCGAACGCTCCGGCGCCGTCGTTAAGTGACACGAACACGTCACCTGCGTCGTCGCCGGCGGTGTTGGCTCCGACGGTCACCACGTCCGGAAACCCGTCCCCGTTCCAGTCCACAACGCCGACCGCCACGGTCACCGGTCCGACAAAACCCGTGTCCGCTCCGAACGCGACGCGGTCGTTCTCCACGGGCTCCCCGCCGCCTCCGCCGCCGTTGTCGTTGTTGTTGTTGTTGACGTTTCCGGCGCCGTTGTCGTTTGCGTTGCCTCCCCCCCCGCCGCCACCGCCGGGAGCGCATCCGATCACGATGCTGAAAGATGCGATCGCCATGATGATCGCACACGAACGCGTTGGAATTGAATACGTCATTGATCTTCCTGTTCTAAACCGCTGCTGCGCCGCTTCCGGAGCGTGGTCACGGCGACCGCGCCTTCCGAACCCGGGGCGACCCGATTCTAATGTCCGCGGTCGTTCTTCCAACCCGTCCCGCGGATGACGGGTACGGGTCGTTCCGGATAATGACACCGCCGGGCGGCTGACGTTAGGCGGCAGCCCGGATCGGAACTTAGCATTGCCTCGGACGTGCGGGGCTTGGGGCGGGATCGGTCGTTCCGCGTCTTTCGGGTGGAGCTGCCCTCTCGGCGGACCCTTGTCAGCGTCGGACAACGGCGGGACGTTCATGACATGATCAGCATCGACGGATCCCACGGCGAAGGCGGGGGACAGATTCTGCGGTCGTCGCTGGCGCTGTCGATGCGGACGGGGACGCCCTTCCGCATCGAGAAGATCCGCGCGGGGCGGAAGAAACCCGGGTTGCTGCGGCAGCATCTGACCGCGGTGCAGGCGGCGGCGCGGGTGTGCCAGGCGCGCGTCACGGGCGACGGGATCGGGTCCACGCGCGTCACGTTCGAGCCGGGCGAGGTCCGCGGCGGGGAATATTGCTTCAGCATCGGGACCGCGGGCAGCACGACGCTGGTGCTTCAGACGGTGCTCCTGCCGCTGCTGACCGCGAAGGCGCCGAGCCGGATCGTGCTGGAAGGCGGGACGCACAACCCGCACGCGCCGCCGTTCGACTTCCTGGAGCGCGCGTACCTGCCGCTGGTGAACCGGATGGGCCCGAAGGTGCGGGCGACGCTGGAGCGAGCCGGGTTCTTCCCGGCGGGCGGCGGGCGCCTCGTCGTCGAAGTCGAGCCGGCCGCGGCGCTCTCCGGGTTCGAGCTGCTGGAGCGCGGCGCGCTGGGAAGCCGTCTCGCGCGGGCGACGGTGAGCCGCCTGCCCGTCGACATCGCCGAGCGCGAGCTGCGCGTCGTCTCGAAACGCCTCGGGTGGCGCGACGCCGAGCTGCAAACGCACGAGGAGCGCGCCAGCCCCGGACCGGGCAACGTCCTGACGCTCCTCCTTGAGCATGAGCACGTCACCGAAGTGTTCACCGGTTTCGGCGAGATCGGGCGGACCGCCGAAACGGTCGCCGCAGACGCGACCCAGGCGTGCGAGAGTTATCTTAAGCGCAGCGCCCCCGCGGGCGAGTATCTGACCGACCAGCTCATGCTGCCGCTTGCAGCCGCGGGGTCCGGAGCGTTCCGCTCGACCGGACTTTCCCGCCACGCCCGGACGCACTTAGATCTGATCGCGCGCTTTCTGCCGGTTCCGATCCGGGTGGAAGGCGGGGACGCCGGCGAGGTGCGGCTGACGTTCGGGGCGTGACGAGCCCCCCCGCGGTCGCGCCGCGGCGCCCGCGCCCCGCCCGATCCTCAAGCATCGCGGTCTTTCCCGTCGAAACACTCTCATGTCCTGAGTTGCAAGTTCGCTGCACTCACGCGGATCGCGGACCGGAGGTCCGCGCGCCCGGCGGAACGCCGCGATCTGATTTGGATCCTAACAGCCTGTTGAAGAACTCACGATCGGCTTTCGTGATACCGGTTTTTTCCCGGCGAAATTCGCCTCCCGGAGGGAGGCGTTACCCTTTTTCAACGGACTGCCAAGGAACGGACGACTCACGCCCCCTGGACGCCGCGCGAGACTGCTGTGGGGAACCGGAGAAGGATCATGCTGAACTTCTGGCCGTATTACATCCGTGAAGTCTGGACGACGCGGCTCGCCGGGCTGCGCCGCATTGCGCTGTTCGGCGCAGGCGAGCATACGCGTTGGCTCCTGGACCTCGTTCAGACGCTTCCCGGTCCGAAGATCGAGTTCCTGCTCGACGACAAGGCGGGAGCGATCCGCGAGATCAAGGGCATTCCCGTGATCCGTCCGGATGCGGCCTCTGTAAGAGGCGGTGAAGGCCTCGATGCCGTGGTCGTGTCCTCCGACTCGGCTGAGGAGAGGATCTTCGTTCGCGCCACAGAGGCGTTCCCGCGCTTGAAGGTGCTGCGTCTTTATGAAGGCCTCCCGCCCGGACCTTATGACAAGCAGGGGGAGCTTCCCGCGGGCATTGACACGATCGGCGGTCCCGGCGACTTCGTGAACCTTGAGACGATCGTTCAGGTCGCCGGAAGCGCCGCGACGAAGCTGCGCCTCGCGGAAGTCTTCAACCGGATGGACGCCGACCCTTATGCGAAACGTCTGGCGGACGGATACGCGAAGGGGGTCGATCGCTTCGGCGACGCCTGGCGGTACGTCGATCTCTGGTCGATGCTCTACGCGTGCGCCCGCCTGACCGGACTCGCGGATTATCTCGAGATCGGAACGCGGCGCGGACACAGCTTGGCGGCGGTGCTGGCGGGGTCCGCCGACGGGCGGGCGGACCGGAGCGACTCCGCAGGACCGGCGCTGCCGGCGGTCGTGTCGTGCGACAGGTGGATCGCCGGGTACGCGGATGCGGAGAACCCCGGACCGGACTTTGTGGTCGGTCAGTTGCGCCGTCTCGGGTTAGATCCGAAGATCGAGTTCCTCAGCGGTTCCAGTCACGAGCTGGTGGGAGCCTTTCTGCGATCCAGCGGGCGTCAGTTTGATCTGATCACCGTGGACGGCGATCACTCGCGCGACGGTGCGCGACAGGATCTGCTGGACGTCATCGGCAGTCTGCGCCTCGGCGGCGTGCTCCTCTTTGACGACATCAACCACCCGCAGCACGCCTATCTGGGGCAAGTGTGGCGGGACGTGGTCGCCGGGCGCTGCGGGTATGAAACCTACGAGAATCCGCGGAACGGCACGGGAATCGCGGCGGCGCTGCGGTATCGAAGCGAGTAACCCGCGACGCCCGCCTCGACGGACGTCGCCCACGACGGACCACGACGGCAAGCCTTGCGCCGCCGGCCCGCTTACGTGGCGGACTTGTAATACTCGATCGACCGCCGCAGCCCTTCCTCGAAGCTGACGACGGGTTTGAACCCGAGGAAGGAGCGGGCGAGGGCGACGTCGGCGCAACTGTGCTTCACGTCGCCGGCGCGCTCGGGGAGGTGGTTCGGCGGGACGCGCGTGCCGAGGATCGCGTTGATGCGGGCGATGACCTCGTTGACGCTGATGCGATCGCCGCAGGCGAGATTGATGACCTCGCCGGACGCCTTCGGAACGCGCGCCGCCAGGAGGTTGCCCTCGACGACGTTGTCGATGTAGGTGAAGTCGCGGGTCTGCTCGCCGTCGCCGTAAACCGTGGGCGACTCGCCGCGGAGGATCGCGGAGACGAAGGCGGGGATCGCCGCGGCGTACTGGCTCTTCGGATTCTGCCGCGGGCCGAAGACGTTGAAGTAGCGGAGGGTGATCGTCTCGAACCCGTAACACTCGGCGAAGGCGCGGCAATACAGCTCGCCGGCGAGCTTCTGCACCGCGTAGGGGCTCTTCGGATTCGTCGGCATCGACTCGCGCTTCGGCAGCTCGGGCGTGTCGCCGTAGGCGCTGCTGCTGCCGGCGTAGACGAAGCGGCGCACGCCCGCGCCCTTGGCGGCCATCAGCAGGTTGAACGTGCCGTCGATGTTGGCGGTGTGACTGTTCTCCGGTTTCTCGACGGAAAGCGGAACGCTGGGCACGGCGGCTTCGTGAAAGACGACTTCGACGCCTTCGCAGGCGCGGCGGCAGACGGCCGGGTCGCGCATGTCGCCTTCGACGAAATCGAGCGTCGCGCCGCGCGCCGCGCCGGACTCGCTCAGCGTGTTCTTCACCGCGGTCAAGTTGCTGCGCCGCCCGGACGACAGGTCGTCGAGGATCCGCACCTTGTGCCCGAGCGCGACAAGCCTGCCCGCCAGGTGCGACCCGATGAACCCCGCCCCGCCGGTGACCAGATACGTGCTCATGATGCTTCTTCTATCGGATGAGAAAGAGGCCGCCAACAGACCGGAATCCAGGTGCGCCGCGACATGCCTCCGGTCGGGCAAAACCGGCGGAAAGGAACCGCCGCCCGGAACGCGGTAGAATCCCGGTGATGATGGGAGCAGGGGCGGAAACGCACACGATGAGTCCCTCCGATGAGGCGACCGGGATGGAGCCGCGAGACGTCATCGCGGTCGCCCGGCGGATTCTCCACCTGGCCAACCGTGGACCGGGGCGGCTGGAGTTTCTTCGCGAGGTCTCCCGCATTTTCCTGGAGTTCTCCGGATGCGACGCGCTCGATCTTCGCATTGGCGCCGACGATCGCTCCGGAGGCTACCGCTGGCGGGCGTCCCGGACAGGGGAGGAACGGTTTGCACCGCTGCGATTCCCCGATCCGCGCGCGTCCGCGCCGCCCGCGCTCGCGGGGGATGCCGCCCCGCCCCGCGGCGACCTCGGATCGGGCGCCCCCTGGTACGAGGATCTGATGGAAAGCGCCGCCACGGGCGCGCTGGGTCCGCGCGGACGTTGCATCACTTCGGCGGGGAGCTTCTGGACGGGCGACGCCCCGGTCGATCTGGCGCTGACCGGTCCGACGGAGCCGGCGCGGGGGGGCGCCGGAGGCGTCATCGTTTCGCTTGCCGTGATTCCGTTCGACATCGCGCCGAACCGTCGCGGCGTGATCGCCCTGCAGAGCGGACGCAGGCACGTCTTCACCGGTGAGACAATCGGCCGGCACGAGGCGCTGGCGCAGACCCTGGGTCTGGCGATCGACGACCGCCGCGCGCAGCACGCGCTTCGGGAGCGCGTCAAGGAGCTGTCCTGTCTTTACGGAATCGCGCGGGTGCTCGAGGAGGCGGAGTGGTCGATCGAGGAAACGCTGGAGCGCGTCGTCCGGCTGCTGCCGCCCGCGTGGCAGTTCCCGGATATCGTGGCGGCGCGTCTCCGGGTGGACGATCATGAGCGGGCTCTCGGCGATCTCGGGCGAGCGGCGCATCGCCACGCCGCTGCGATCGTGATCGAAGGCGTGATCCGCGGCACGGTCGAGGTCGGTTACGTGGAGGAGCGCCCGGAGTTCATCGAGGGCGCGTTCCTGACGGAGGAGCATCACCTCCTTGCGGCCGTCGCGCGCGAAACCGCTCTGCACGTCCAGCGCTGCGAGGCACGGGCGGAGAGGCGGCAGTTGACGACGAAGATGCGCCAGGCGGATCGCCTTGCGACGCTCGGCCAGCTCGCAGCCGGGCTGGCGCATGAGATCAATGAACCCCTGGGAGGAATCCTCGGTTTCGCGCAACTGGTCCGCAGGAACCCGGACCTCCCCGCGACCGTGACCGGCGACATCGACAAGATCATCCGGTCAGCGCTGCACGCCCGAGACATCGTGCGGAAGCTGATGCTCTTCGCGAGGCAATCTCCGCCCGTGCGCGCCGCCGTGAAGCTGAACGCGATCGTGCAGGAGAGCCTCGGTCTGCTCTCGCATCGACTGAGGGAAAGCGGGATCGAAACCGCGATCGACCTCGACCCCGCCGATCCCGAACTGCCGGCCGACGCCGTGCAGCTTCACCAGGTCGTCGTGAACCTGTGCGTGAACGCCATCCAGGCCATGCGAGGCGGCGGGCGCCTCTCGATCCGGACGCGCCGAGGTTCCGACGGCGTCTCCCTCGTGATCGAAGACACCGGGACGGGCATCCCTCCGGACGTCGCCGAGCGTTTGTTCGAACCGTTCTTTACGACAAAACCGCCGGAGGAGGGCACCGGGCTGGGGCTGTCCGTGGTTCACGGAATCGTGACGCTTCACGGCGGTGAAATCGGGTTTGTGACCGAACCGGGAAAGGGAACGCGGTTCGAAGTGCGTCTGCCCTCCGTTCCCCCTGAGCGCGAAACGAGAAGCGCGAGCCTGTCATGAGCGCACCGACGACCCGCATCCTGGCTGTGGACGACTCGGCGAACACGCTGGAGGTGATCGAGCGGAACCTCCGCGCCGCCGGTTACGTGGTTTTTACGGCGCGCGGCGCCGATGAAGCGATCCCGCTTCTGGCTCAGGAATCGCCGGACCTGGTCATCACCGACCTCAAGATGCCTCGAGTCGGGGGGCTCGAGCTGATCCGCCACGTCCGTGCGCAGGCGCCGGACACCGCCGTCATCATGATCACCGGGTTCGGAACGATCGAAAGCGCCGTCGAAGCGATCAAGGAAGGCGCGGAGGAATACCTCACCAAACCGTTCACGGAAGACGAACTGCTCGCCGCCGTGCGGCGAACGCTGGACAAGCAGCGACTGCGGCGCGCCGGCGAGTCCGCGGTGGAAGGTTCCGCCGGGGCCGCCCTGGGGCTGATCGGAGATTCTCCGGCCATGCAGCGCGTCTACCGGGCCGTCGAGAAGGCGTCCGCGACGTCGGCCACCGTCCTGATCACCGGCGAGAGCGGCACGGGGAAGGAGCTGATCGCCCGCGCGATTCACTATCGCAGCCCGCGAGCCGCGGCGCCGTTCGTTCCGGTCAACTGCGCGGGCATTCCCGAAGGGCTGATCGAAAGCGAACTCTTCGGACATGTGAAAGGGGCCTTTACCGGCGCCGTGACGTCGCGCGCCGGGTTCTTCATCGCCGCCGATCAGGGGTCGATCTTTCTCGACGAGATCGGCGAACTCACCTCCGGCATGCAGGCGAAGCTGCTGCGCGTGCTCGAGGATCAGCAGGTCCAGATGGTCGGGTCGACGCGCCCGCGCAGCGTGGATGTCCGGGTTCTGGCCGCGACGAACAAGAACCTCGCCGCTCTCGTCCGCCGGGGGGCGTTCCGCGACGACCTCTTCTACCGCCTGAACGTCATCACGCTCGAGCTTCCCCCGCTGCGGGACCGCGGGGACGACCTTACGGCGCTGGTCGGGAGCTTCCTGGCGAAGTTCGCACGAGAGGCGGGCAAGGCGCCGCCGCGCCTCTCGGACCGCGCGTGGCGCTGCCTGCGCGAGTATCACTGGCCCGGAAACGTGCGCGAACTTGAGAACATCATCCAGCGCCTGGTGGTCATGACGGACCGCCAGGACGTGGATGCGGCTGACCTGCCGTCGCTGATGCGGTTCTCCGTTCCCGATCCGGACGCCGCGCCCCGCACGCTCGCCGAGGTCGAGGCCGCGCACATCCGCAAGATCCTCGCCTCCGTGCGCGGCAACAAGACGCAGGCCGCTCAGATTCTCGGAATCGACCGGAAGACGCTGCGCGAGAACCTGAAGCGATTCGGAATCCTCGATGACGCAAGGAACTCCGACTGAAGCGGTGGTTCGACCGGCATCCTCAGACGGCTTCCTGCGACGGTTTGTTGTCCGCCCCTCGACTTCACGGGTGAGGCGGACTTCCCCACCGGTACGATTCTCCCCACCTCCCACCGGGAAACTCCCAAGGCATGCGGAAGCCCCGGTCGAGGCGCAACGCGATGCAACCCTATGAAAAACATGCCGTTAAGGCGTTTCCGGGGTTGACGACCGCTCCCTCGTCCAGCGCCGCACATTCCGGCCCTGATCATGCCCTTTCATAAGGCGCTGTTGCGGGCGACGTGTCCGCGGGGCGTGTGAACGACGGATGATGATAAAGGAGGTGACCCATGACGGCCAGCACACTCTCAGCCCAACCGGCAAGCAAGGAACGCGACATCGCCTGCCGCTGCACGGATGACGCGCTGCGTGGCGATCGTCCGAGCGATCGGTTCCTCACCGCCAACCGGGAGTGGTTTCCGGGGTTGAGCGCGCTTGGCGCGGCAACCGCGACGCGGGCTTTGCCGAAATTTGCGCCGCCGCAGACGTCTGTGCGAAAGCCGGCGGCGAAGTTGGACGGATCCGAAACCCCGTCCGATCGGTCGAGCGCGCGGGCGACGATGGCCAACCGGGAGTGGTTCCCGGGGCTGTGTCGGACGTGCGCGAAGCGTCAGGACTGCGTCTTCCCGATCCCCGAAGGCGGCGTCTTCAGTTGCGATGAGTTTGAGTAGCCAAGCCAGACCCGATGCCTTGAATCGGCGGAAGGGAGCGGATCGCCATGACTATCGCCATTCCCGACACGCAGACCCGGATTCGAGAGGAACAGCCCGACGATTCCCGGAACAACGGATCGCATCGCCGCGCCGGCGCCGCGGTCCCGTCGTCCGGATCGCGGGCGGTCGAGGGGAAGAGCCTGTACCGGAATGTGACGGCCCAGTTCAATCGCGCCGCGGACCTCATGCGCCTCGATCCCGACGTGCGGAAGATCCTCGCGCAGACCAAGAACGAGCTGGTGGTCAACTTCCCCGTGAAGATGAACAACGGTCACGTCGAGATGTTCACGGGCTACCGCGTGCAGCACAATGACGCGCTCGGTCCGTTCAAGGGCGGATTGCGCTTTCACCCGGACGTGCAACTTGACGAGGTCCGCGCGCTGGCCGCCTGGATGACGTGGAAATGCGCCGTGGCGGGGATTCCCTTCGGCGGCGCCAAGGGCGGGATCCAGATGGACCCGTCCCGGTACTCGGCGCCCGAGCTGGAGCGCATCACCCGGCGGTTCGCCTACGCCCTCGGCGACAACATCGGTCCGGAATACGACATTCCGGCGCCGGACGTGAACACCAACGCCCAGATCATGGCGTGGATCCTCGACACGTACGCCTCGACCGTGCCTCCGCATGAGCGCCAGCGGAACATCCACGTGGTCACGGGCAAACCGATCGAGGCCGGCGGCAGCGTGGGGCGCGACAAGGCCACCGGGCAGGGCGTGGTCTACACGATTCAGGAGTGGGTCAGGGATGCCGGTCTATCGTTGGCAGGCCTGACGTTCATCGTGCAAGGGTACGGCAACGTGGGTTCGTGGACGGCCCGGCTGCTGACGCGACTCGGCGCCCGCCTGATCGCGGTCGAGGATGTGACCGGCGGCGTGCGTCAGGCGGAAGGTCTCGATCCGGAGGATCTCCTGCGCTACGCCCGCGTCCACGGCGGGGTTTTTCGCTACCCGCGCGGCGAGTTCATTGACCACATCATGTTCATGCAGACGCCGGCGGACATTTTCATCCCTGCCGCGATGGAGAACCAGATCACCGGGCAATCCGCGCCGTGGCTGAACGTCCGGCTCGTGGCGGAAGGCGCCAACGGACCGACCGATCCTGAAGGCGATGAGGTTCTCAGGAACCGCGGGATCGACCTGATCCCCGACATCCTGTGCAACGCCGGGGGCGTGATCGTCAGCTACTTCGAGTGGTTGCAGAACAAGCGCAGCGAGTTCTGGGAGATCGAGGAAGTCGACGCCAAGCTCCACAAACGGATCACGACGGCTTACCGGAAGGTGCGCGACAAAGCGGTCGAACTCGACACCGACTGGCGGACGGCGGCCTACGTGATCGCCCTCACGCGCCTCGAAACGGTGTACAAAGAGCGCGGGATCTTCCCGTAAGGACACGGATGGACCTGGGGCGGAGGGGCGCAAACCGCTCCCTGCGCCGGGTTGCGAACGCGCGGACGCACGCCTCCGTCCCCCCGTTTCCTCCGGATGAACCGGGTGCTTCGCAGTTGACCCGAGCCGCCGTCGCGCGTCACGCACACGGCCGCCGTGCGGGCATGACCCCGCAGCACCGTCTCGCGCCGAGGTATTCCCTTCCCCGCGGGTCCGGTTATGATCCTCGGTTCGCGGTCGGTCTCCTCTGACGGCCAGGTCCCATGCAGTGGGTTGCGTGGGCAACGGGTCAGGCTGGAAACAGAGCAGCCCATCCATTCGGCTCAGGTGCCGTGGTCAACCTGGTCGTCAGAGGGGATCGACCGCGGCGGGGGCGAGGGAAACCGGCGCCGGGGGGGTTGCCCGGCGATGCGGGCGGGAGAAGGGCTGAGTCGCTGAAGGGCGGAGTCGCTGTCCGAGACCGCACCGCCCCCGCCTGTAACGGCGGGCCGCAATCTCAAGCGTCGGCAGGAGACCAGGGAATTCAAGATTCACGAATTCGGATTCAAGATTCCGAAACAGCGTCCTCCCCGGCGTGCCGGGTCTGAGCACGCGGGTCTTCACTCTTGAATCCTCAATCTTGAATCTGAACTCTCGCTCCCTCACGGTCGCGGCTCGGTTGGGCCGTCACGAATCAAGGGTCAGGTCACGGCGATGTCATACCAGGTGCTCGCACGCAAATACCGCAGCGCGACCTTCGAGCAGCTCGTCGGTCAGGAGGCGATCGCCACGACGCTGGTCAACGCGATCCGCACGGGGCGCGTGCATCACGGCTACCTCTTCACGGGCACGCGCGGGGTGGGGAAGACATCGGCGGCGCGGATTCTCGCCAAGGCGCTGAACTGCCTGTCGTCGGACGGGCCGACGGCGGCGCCCTGCTGCGCGTGCGACGCCTGCTCGCTGATCGCGGAGGGCGAAGACCTCGACGTGGTCGAGATCGACGCGGCGAGCAACACGGGGGTGGACAACATCCGCGAGCTGCGCAACAACACGGCGTTCCGCCCGACGCGGTCGCGGTTCAAGATCTACATCATCGACGAAGTGCATATGCTCAGCACCGGGGCGTTCAACGCCCTGCTCAAGACGCTTGAGGAGCCGCCCGAGCACGTCAAGTTCATTCTCGCCACGACCGAGCTTCAGAAAGTCCCGGCGACGATCCAGAGCCGCTGTCAGCGCTTCGACTTCCGTCCGATTCCGCAGGCGCGGATCGGCGAGCAGTTGCGGCGCATCCTGGACGCGGAGAAGGTCGGCGCGGAGGACGACGTGATCCGCCGGGTCGCGCGGCTGGCGGCCGGGTCGATGCGCGACGCGCTGTCGCTGCTGGACAAGGTCTTGTCGTTTTCGACGGGCGATCTGACGTCGGCGGCGTTGGACGAGCTTCTGCCCCCGGCGCTCGACGAGTTCTCGTATGCGCTGGTCGCGGAGCTGGCGGCGGGGGACGCGGGGGCGGCGCTGCGGCGGCTGGATGGCGCCCTGACCGGCGGCGAGACGCTGGAGCGGACGTGCGAGCTGCTGCTGGAGCACGTCCGCAAGCTGATGCTGGTGCGGGTGTGCGGGACGGATACGGATCTGCTGGACGTCTCCGAGGCGCTGCGGCCTCGGTTCGTCGAGCAGGCGGCCGCGTATGAACCGCCCGTGTACGTTTACATGCTGACGCTGCTGGAGGATCTGCGGCGGGCGGTGCGGTCGAGCGGGTCGGGGCGGGCGCTGGCGGAGGCGGCGCTGGTTCGGCTGGCGATGGCGTCGCAGTTCACGGACATCCGTGCGCTGCTTTCCGGGCAGGCCCGGGTCGAGGGGGCGGCGGAGGGCGTTGCCGCGTCGGGGCGCGTGTCGGCGTCCGCGGAAAAAAAAAATCCCGCTGACTTGCGGCTTTCCTCTGACGCCGGTCCCGCACGCACGGGATCGAGGTCCACTGTCGGACCGGTCGCGCACGCCTCGCTTCGACAGACGTCGCTTGTTGCGCCATCCGAAGCCGTTGCGAAGTCTGCGGCAACCCCCGCCGCAACGCCGGGCAGACCCGATCGCCCCGCCACGGCCGCCGCTCCGCTGGAACCCCGTCCGTCATCGGCAAGGCCACCCGACGGCATCCGGCGACCTCCGGGGTCCGGAGGTCATTCCACGACGGTTTCGCCGGATCGGAAGGAGCCTTGGCGCGATCGCGTGTTGAAGGACGATCTCGTCCGCGAGACGATGGCCCGGTTCGAGGCGCACGTCAGTGACATCATTTTGGCATCCGAACGCGGCGCCGCCGGGATCGTCGAGCCGCCGTCGGACGCGCCCCCGCCGACGGAAGAGGAGGCTCCACTGTTTGATCAGAGTCACGATGTCGAGGAGCAGGATTGATGTTCGGGAATCTCGGAAATCTGACGGGTCTGCTGAAGTCGGCCAGGGAACTTCAGGGGAACATGGCGCGGATGCAGGAGGCGCTGCTGGCGCAGCGGCATACCGGCGAGTCCGGAGGCGGCCAGGTGCGGGCGACGGTCGACGGGCGCGGGCGCCTCGTGGACCTCAAGATCGATCCCGCGGCGGCAGCGGACATTGAACTCCTCGAAGACCTGGTGAAGAGCGCCGTGGGCGTCGCGTCCCGCAATGCCGAGGAAGCCGCGAAACAGGAGATGTCGCGGTTGACCGGGGGCATGAATCTTCCGCCAGGCGTGATGGACGCGCTCGGGGGCGGCGGGCGGACGTGAGCGGTCGCGGGCACATCGAGTCGCTCGAGCGCCTGAAGGAGCTGCTGAAGCGTCTCCCCGGGATCGGCGCGCGCAGCGCGGAGCGGATCGCCTTTCATATTCTGCGATCCTCGCGCGAAGACGCCGAAGCGCTCGCCTCCAGCATCCTTGACGTGAAGACGAAAGTCCTGCACTGCTCGCGCTGCTTCAACCTGACGGAGAGCGATCCCTGCGCGATCTGCGCGGACCCTCGGCGCGACGCCTCGGAAATCTGGGTCGTTGAGCAGCCTCACGACGTGCTCGCGCTGGAGAGCACGGGGCTGGTGCGCGGCGTCTACCACGTGCTGCTGGGGCACATCTCGGCGATGGACCGCATCGAACCGGGCGACCTGACGCTGGAGGCGCTGGTGCGCCGCGTCAAGGGCGGGGGCGTCCGCGAAGTCGTGCTCGCGCTGAACCCGACGCTCGAGGGCGACGGAACGGCGCTGTATATCCAGAGCCTGCTTTCCTCGTCGTCGGCGGCGCTTTCGCGGCCCGCGCGGGGACTCGCCGTCGGATCCCAGATCGAGTACGCCACCGGGGGCATGCTCGAAGCGGCGATCAAAGGGCGGACCCGCTGCTGAGCCTCTCCGGCGGTCCGAACCTGTGACGCGCTTGTCCGCGCGGTCGGGATCCCTCCGGCCCGGAGGCCGTCCGCTCCCGGGCGATGCGCGGCGCGTCAGGAGAAAAGCGCGTCGACCGGGTGCAGGTTGATGTCCTGAACGATGCGGATCGGCCGGCCGTCGGGAGCGGTGTTCTGCGCGGTCGGGTCGATGCCGAGGGCTTTGCAGACCGTCGCGTGCAGTTGTCCGATCTGCACCGGATCCTTCGCGACCTCGTGTCCGCCCGGCGTGCTTTCACCGTGGACGCGCCCTCCGACGATTCCGCCGCCGGCGAGCATCGCACTCCAGACTCGAGGCCAGTGATCGCGTCCCTCGTTACCGTTGATCTCGGGCGTGCGTCCGAACTCGCTGGCGAGCACGACGAGCGTGCGCTCCAGCAGCGATTTCGCCCGCAGGTCGGCGATCAGGGCGCTGACAGATTGATCGAGCGTGGCGGAAAGCTCGGCGACGCGGTCGAAGTTCTGCTGATGCGTGTCCCAGCCGCCGAAGCTGACCTCGATGAAGCGCACGCCGGCCTGCACGAGGCGCCGGGCGAGGAGGCAGCCCTGTCCGAAATACGTTTCGCCGTAGCGCTGGCGGATCGGCGCGGGTTCGCCGGACAGGTCGAACGCGGCGACGCTGCGGCTTTTCATCAACTTGTACGCGGCCTTGTAATGATTCGCGTAGGCCTCGATGACTTCCGCCCCGCGATGCTCCGCGGCGAACTTCCGATCGAACTCGTTGAGCAATTTGAGCCGGGCCTGGAAATGCTTGTCGTCGACGGAGCCGTGGTATTCGAGGTTCTGCGCCGGGCGGTCGGGGTTCTCGATCTGGAACGCGGCGTAGTTGGACCCGAGGAACCCCGCGGGCCAGGTCTCGCGCCCGATGCTGATGTAGGCGGGAAGATCAGGATTTTTCTGACCGAGCATTTTCCACGTCACGGATCCGAGCGTGCTGTGCTGGAAGCTGGAGATCGGCATGTACCCGGTGTGCATGATGTAGGTCGCGCGTTCATGCGACCCTTCCTTCGAGGTCAGCGACCGGATCAGAGAAAGATCCTTGAACTCCTTCGCCAGCCGCGGGAGCTTCTCGCTGATGCGGATGTCTTTGACGGCGGTGGAGATCGCCTCGAAGGGACCGCCCGTCGGCGTACCGGGCTTCGGATCGAGCGTGTCGAGGTGGCTCATTCCGCCGCCCATCCAGAGCAGAATGACGCTGTCGGCCTTGCGGTTCTTCGAGGGCTGAGCGAAAAGCACTTCCGGTCGAAGCAGCCCGAGGAACGACCCCGCGCCCGCGCCGATGGCCCCGTTCAGGAACCTGCGCCGCGTGAAGCGGATGTGCTCATTGCATCCGACGCATTTCATGTCCGCACCCCCGAGAGGTCACCGCCTCGCCGCAACGATCCACCGTATCCGTCCGCTGCAACCGCCCACCGGTTCGTCGAACCGGGCAGGTCCAAACCCGATGGGCTCCGTGTGAATTATATCGGCCAGGCAGGTTCCGGACGAGTCTGATGGCGCGAGACCGGACCGGAAACCGGCGTCCAATCCGGCACGGCGGGACACGGGTGCAACGCGGTTTCATGGCGCTGACGGCACGTTTTTTTGAACCGCAGGAAGGGGTGCAGGGGTGCATCCCATTTCCTGTGGCGCGATCGAATAATTGCAGTTAGACTTTTTACTTGAGGCGTCACGAGTCGGCCTGGAACATGACACAAGGAGGTCAGCGATGCACGTTGAGATCGTGGTGA
>JAJVHU010000037.1 GCA_022072505.1 Phycisphaerae bacterium | reverse complement strand
CGACTACCGCGGCAACCGCCGCTGGCAGGAAGCAAGCCTATTCAGCCGCCTCATCGCCGACGCCGTGGGAGCTAACCCCATGACTCGCAGGCAGTTAGTCACCGGAGGCAGGTAGAGATTCAGGTGAACCTCTTTGGGTAATCTCGGACCTACCTTCACCCGCGCGGTTGCCGCAATTCTCCAGTCCGTCCGCGTAGTGGCCGACATGAACGGCAAGTCCCATTGCCCTGGTCGTTTTGATGACAAGGAGTCTCCCTATCATGAATCCTCCCCCGAGCGCGACTCGTACCTTCTTGATCGCATGCAGCATCGTCCTCGTCGGTACCGCATCATGGCGGCTCTTGGCGCCCAAGACCGCGCAGGTCCCTGCTCCGGTGTCCGCCCAGAGCGGGCCGCCACCGACGCCTGAATCGCGCAACATCATCGTGTTCGAGACCGACGACCAGCGGTGGAACACGATCAATCTGGACCTCGATGATCCGAACGAAGAATGGGTCATGCCCAACGTCTACAACATCTTCATCGAGAACGGGGTCTATTTCCCCAACGCCTTAGTGACCAACCCGACCTGCTGCCCGTGCCGCGCCAGCCAGCACGCTGGAGGGTTCTACTCCCATAACACGGGGGTCCTGACCAACACCTGGCCCAACGGCGGCGCAGTACGATTCGAAGACGAGAACGCCCTCGCCGTGCGGATGAAGGACACGAACTACATCGACGAAGCGTACTACACGGTGCTGATCGGGAAATACATGAACGGGTACGAGGATCTGATCGCGCCGGGACAGGACGAGAAGGCGCGTTATATCCCACCAGGCTGGGACGTGTTCATCGTGCCGTCCGACTCCAAGGACTGGGACCGGGGCTATAAGATCACGATCGGCGGAAACGCAGGCCCAGCGGTCGGCGTCATCCTGCCGGATGACATCTGCGACGACGTCGATAATCAGGGAGTGTGTACCGGTGACAACTGGGATAACGGCGTCCTGGAGGGCAAGCTCGAAGCTCTTGGTGTTCCCACCTGTGTTATCGAAGTTCTGAAGGACAAGTTTCTACGAGTTGGTAACGAGAATATCCGCGTCTACACGTACCTGCCGGAGTTGGAGCAGCTCCTCGCCGAGGCTTTCCTGGAGGGCTGCGCTGAGGATCCCAACTGGGAAGTCCCGACTCCGCTCTTCATGATGCTGACCATGGCCCCGCCGCATGGGCCGACGCAACTCAGCGCCGAAGAGAGCATCAGAACGCTGTGCAATCTATCCGAGCATTTCTGCGACAACACCCAGGATGATTACACCGCCGGAATCAATGACTACGAGGGTCGGGGTTTCGGCGAGGGCGTGCCGCCCTACTCGAATGACAACATCTCCGACAAGCCCTCCTGGATGCAGGGCAACCCCGATGCGTTCGAGCGGTACGAGAACTGCGATAACTGCCTGCTGGGCTGCTACCGGGGGCCGGGCTGCGGCGGGCCGCAGTGCTCGGACAACCAGAACGATAACTGCTCCCGCGACGAGGATAAGCATTGCAGAAACTTCCAGCAGGTCTTCAAGGACGAACTGGCCTCGCTGCACATTGTGGACTGCATCGTGAAGTCCCTGTACGACGCCGCGCCCGACGAAACCGTCTTCTTCTTTACCTCCGACCATGGCACCATGTGGGGCGAGCACGGAGCGTTTCAGAAGGGTATCCCGTACGAAGAAGCCATCCGCGTGCCCTTCGCCGTGGCCGGTGAGGGCATCCGTACCGGCGTCGAGGTCAGCGCCATGATCGCCATGGACCTTGACATGCCCGCGACCATCCTCGAAATCGCAGGATACACGAGGGACGAGATCAGCCGTCCGGACAGCGCTGGGGCACTTATCAAGAGTGACGGGTGCAACCTGCTCGACATCCTTGAGGGGACGTCGTGGGGCGACTGCTACACCAGCGCTCCATCGGGCCTGTTGCCGCGCTCGCAGATTCTGATCCAGTCCATGCAACCTGGCCCCGAACGCCACACCCACGTTCGCCAGCCTGCGGCTTGAGGCCGTCGGCTCCGTGGCACAAAGAAAGTTCGTGCTGACGGACACGCTGGAGGAGGAATACTATGATCTGAATGAAGACGATTTCGAGTTGGCGAACCTCATGCATTCGGACCCGCCGACGGACCTTGGGGACCTGCGGACCGAAATCACCGACAGCATGGGAATCGCGATCGTCCCCAATCCGTCGACTGCCGATTGGAACCTGCCGATCGCCAAACCGGGTGAACCCTATCCCTACACAATCAACTTCTCCGCCATCGGTGGATCAGGAAACTA
This sequence comes from Phycisphaerae bacterium, assembly GCA_022072505.1. Classification (GTDB taxonomy): domain Bacteria; phylum Planctomycetota; class Phycisphaerae; order UBA1845; family UBA1845; genus JABWBH01. Next base: position 151,415 of record JAJVHU010000037.1, on the reverse strand, counting down.
CGAATGGTGCCTGTGGGACTTCACCAGCGATCCATATGATTGCGAAGGAGAGGCCTGTGACGCCTGTGACAAATGCGATGATGAAGACATTAACCTTGATCACCTCGGGTGCCTGTTTCCCGGCGTGAAGCCCAACGGTGACAAGTGTACGATAAATCAACAAAAGGTTGATTGCATTTGCAACTCCGAGAACTGTCCTTGCACGTGCAAATGCGGCCTTCCGAGCTGGCTAACGTGGAATGCCGAGAATGCGACGCTGACACCGGACGGCAACGTCACTGGCACTGCCGGAACCTGTTTTCAGTTCGTGGTCGCTGCCAAGGACGACTCCATTTCGCCCTACGACGGCAGATCTCAGAGGGTCGTGCGACTGTTCCGCATCTCCGTCGGCGAAGGGTACGGCATCGAGCAAGAGGGATTCGACACGCATGTGGCTGAAGATGCACCTAACACCACGTATTGCGGTGAGACAACTCTCCTGGTCAGCGGCGAAACCAGTAGCCGTAAGGTAGCGCTTATTCGCTTCGACCGGCAGGAACTCAACACAGGCAAAAGAGTCGAAACGGGCGAGCTGATCCTTCACGCCACGACCAACCTGACCGACGCGACGCTTTATTATCTCGACGATGCTCCAGAAGAGTGTTCGAAGTGGTTCTTTCCTGCCAGTTGCTCAAGCTTGACCTGGACCGAATGGAGCAGCACGATTGACGATAACATCTTTCCCGTCGCGACGGCATGGGACATCAAGGCCGGAAGCCTGGTCCGGTTCGACATTACCGACTACCTCAAACTGAAGCGAAACAAGTGCGGCTGGATTTCTCATCCGTACCTTGAGTTTGCCATTGCCTCGAGCGACCCGACCGCCGAGGGAGGTTTTTACTCCACCGAGGGCGCCCAGGGTCATCACGCTCCGCGCTTGGCGTTCTATTTCACAGAGGACGAGACCGATCCAGACGAGAATACGACGAACAGATGTAGCGATTGCAGCGACAACGATTGCGACGGGAAGGTGGATTGCGACGATCTCGATCCCGAGGACTGCTGCGACAAACCCGGCTGCGCCGCGTGCGATCCGTGAGTCTGACGCCTCCTGGTGGGTTGATTCAGTCCTTCTTTTCCGTGGCGACGCCGGCGCATTTGACGCGGGACGGCGATCCGCCGATAAAAATGCGTGGATTACCGGCGCCTGCGGTGGCATCGGGGCGATGTTGGGGCGGCGACGCTGAGCGGTTCACGGGGCAGGACTCAGGTTGCCGGGGCGACGCCGAGCGGTTTCCGGGGCAGGATCAAGGCTGCCGGGGCGGGTCGAGGTTGCCGAGGCGGAAGGAGCGCACTTTTTCGGAGTCATCAGCATGAAGACCTATCAAGCGTCCGTCGGAAGCATCATCACTGTCGGTCTTTTCGCGTTCGGCGCTCCCGCGTTCGGCGCTCCCGCGGTTGCGGTTCCCGCGGTTGCGCAGGAGTTCTCCGAGGTCACCGTCATCGGCGAGGGCATCTCGAAGGACGCCGCCAAGAAGGACGCGATGCGCCGGGCGATGGAGGAGGGGGGGAAGGTCGAGATCAGCTCGCACAGCCAGGCGGAGAACTTCGTCCTGGTCCGCGACACGATCTACGCCCGGGCCGAGGGCTTCATCGCCGAGCACAAGGTGCTCGAAGAGAAGGAAGGGATGGGCGGGACGTTCATCTGCAAGTTGTGGGCGAAGGTGAACCGCAGCGCGATCGCCACGAGCTGGGGCGAGGTGCAGGGGATTCTGGATCAGATCGGTCGGCCGGGCGTCGCGATTTACATCAAGGAGACGATCGACCACCAGGTGCAGGACAGCAGCATCCTCGAATCCAAACTGGAGGAGCGGCTGATCAAGAGCGGGTTCGACGTTTACAGCGGCGCGCAGCTTCAGGCGATCGCCGAGAAGGAAAGCGCCGACGCGCTGGCCGAGGACAACATCGCCAAGCTGCAGGCCATCGCCAAGAGTTTCAGCACGCAGATCTTCATCACCGGACACGCCAACGCCAACGCCGCGGGCGTGCAGAACCTCTTCGGGCAGGAGGTGGCGATGTACAACGGCGACGCGGTGGCGAAGATGTATTACACGGACACGGGGCGGTTGCTGGCCAGCGAGTCGCTGCCGAACTGGCGCGGCGGAGCGCGCGGCATCTTCACACACTCTCCGCAGGCGGGGAAGAAGGCGCTGGAGAACGCGGGGGTGGATCTGATCGACAAGATTTACGCCACGGTGATGCAGCAGTGGTGTACGCAGATTTCGGCGGGCGGCGAGATCCGCCTCGAGATCGAGGGCATGTCGATGGGCGACGCCGTGAAGCTGAAGAAGAAGCTCGCGGAGATTCCGAACGTCGAGAAGGTCAACGGACCGTCGCTGGACAAGGGCATCGCCACGTTCCGCATCGTCGCCAAGATGACCGCCGAACAGATGGTCGAGCACCTCGTCGAGGGCGAATTCGAGGCGATGATGGAGGTCGTCGACGCCAAGCTGAACCGCATCCAGGCGAAGAAGAAGTAAGGTCTTCCCCGTCGCACCGCGGTTTTTTTGAAGTCCGCACTCACGGCGCGTGCGACGACCGGGCGTCAGGATTTCCTCGAGCGTCGCGGCGTCTGCTTTTTAGGGGCGGCGACGGTCGGTGCGGTCGGCGGAACGGTGGACCTCGCGGTCGGCGCGGTGATTGAACTTGCGGTCGGCGCGGCGGTGGGCGTTGCGGACGACGATTCCGTCGCGGGTGCGTCAGGCGACTTCGCCGTCGGCGCGGCGTCCGGACGAAGCTCCGCGAGCAGTTCGCGCTCGGCCTGGAGCCAGTCGGCGACCGGATTCCCCGGCGTGCCGCCGCGTGCGAGGTGGATTCCGTAGGCGCGACGGCGGATCTGCTCGACCGTGGGCGCGCCGGGTTTCGCCTTGAAGGCGACGGCGGAACGCGCGGCGTCGGGGGCTGCGGAAGCGGAGTTCTTCAGCGCGCCGTTCAGCGTCTCGTAAACGTTCTCGGTCGCCAGAGCGGCGTGGTCCCAGGTGAAGCGGGACTCGGCTTCGCGGCGCCCGTTCTCGCCCATCCAGCGTGCCCGCTGCTTGTCTTCGAGGACGTGGTGCAAGGCCTCTCCGATCGGGACGATCTCGGCTTCGACGGTCAGTCCGGTCCGGTGATTCTCGACGAACTCGGCCGGACCGCCGATGCGCGTGGCGACGACGGGTTTGCTGGCGCTCCAGGCTTCGAGGATGACGATGCCGAAAGGCTCGTTGCGGCTGGGGACGCAGACGAGGTCCGCGCTCTTGAACAAACCGACCAGGTCGCCGGACGTCCGGTGCCCCACGAAGCGCACGGCGCTGGACAAACCGAGCTTCGCGGCGCGATCCTGAAGGCGGGGGCGCATGTCGCCTTCGCCGGCAAAGAGCACCTTTGCCCCGGGATGCTGCTCGAGGACGCTCGGCACGGCCTCGACGAGCAGGTCCGGACCTTTCTGCCAGGTGATGCGTCCGGCGAACAGGACGCAGGGATCGTCGGCCCCGATCTCGAACTTGCGGCGGACGGCGCCGACGTCGACGTGGGCGTTGTACTTGGCGACGTCCACGCCGTTGTATACGGAAAAGAGCTTGTCGGCGGGAACCTGATACTGCTCATGCACCTCGCGTGTGAGCGTGCGCGACACGCAGATGACGCGGTCGGCCAGGTAGATTCCCTCCCACTCGAGGTCGCGGATGCGCCGGGACATGACGTCGTCCCAGAGGCAGTTCCCGCAGCGTCCGAACTCGGTCGAGTGCATCGTGAGCACGACCGGGCGGCCCCACTCATTTTTGATCTGGCGCAGGGCGCGGCACGCCAGCCAGTCGTGCCCGTGAATGACGTCGAAGCGTTCGCCGAGGAAATGCTCGGTCTCGCCGAGGCGCCAGACGAAGCTGTCGCACATGCGGTCGGTATACGAGAGGAAGTCCGGATGCGGCTCGAAGGGACAGCGGTGATAGTGAACCCCGTCGACGCGGTCGTAACCGGTCTGACCCTTTCCGACGCGGGTGAAGACATGCACGTCATGCCCGAGGCGGGCGAGCGCGGCGGACAATTCCGTCACGTGCGGCGCCAATCCGCCCACGGCGATGGAGTGCATCGACTCCCACGAGAGCATTGCAATTCGCATAGATCGAGGCCTCTCCCCCGTGGGCGGACGTTGGTGTCGCCCTTTTTTCACTTTCCACGATTCCTCGGTCAGGGTAACGTATTCCGGCGGCGCGCCGAACGAGCAGCGTAGTGCTCCTGACGGGACGTTCATCGACGATCGGCAGGCTAACCGGGTGGACCGGGGCCGTCAACGTCACCCGACAAAGACCGAAGTCTCCTCCCGCGATGCGTCGATCGGGGTCCACCAGTCCGGGTGAGATCGCCTCGCGGCGCGGAGGAGGAACTCGAGTCCGGCGTCGCCGGGGCGCGCCAGGAAAAAGTCGCCCGTCGACCGGTCCGCGGAACGGGTCATGTCCGCGGCCGCGAGGATTCCTTCGGGGGCGGACTGGGCGGTTGTGTCGATCATCGGTTCACCTGGTCCTTTCATGAGTGCCGCACGCATTCTGAGGCGCGTCGTCAAAGCGAAAAACGGCGCGCCCCCTGGCGACGGCCAGGATCGGGCGCGGCGAATCCGCGTGACGGTTTATCGGCAGAAAGCGGCGTTCAACATGTTCCGCAGAAAGTCCGTCTCCGCCGGAACAGGAAGACCGGATGATTCCGGCGGAGCGGTGGTCCCGGCAGGGGGGCGGATTATCGAACGTCTCAAGGCCGCGGGCGACGAAAACGCCCCGGCCTTCTTAGCCGATTCTTCACGGTTTGCGCGAATTCGCTCACGCTTCCGACCGCGCATCCCGGGGCGAGGGGTCGGTCCGCCCGGTGTCCTCGCGCGTCGCCTCTTCGGACTCCTCCGGCAGCGTTGACAGGATCGGGCGGTTGATCGACCCGAGAGCCGGCCGCACCGCGATCGTCTGCTCGATCATCGGTTTGACGCGGAGGTTCACCGCGAGCACGCGGGACTGGAGGACGATCGTGCCCGCACGTGCGACGGTCGAGATCACGAAAAGCGTGTGATAGGCGTCCCGGGTCTCGCCGAAGCGCTTCAGCAGGACCGCGCCGATCGACGCACCGATGACCGTGGCGACGGCGTTGAGGAGGTTGAAGACGGTCAGGACGCTCGTCCGCTCGTGTTCGTGGATCGTCTCGAAGAACATCAGGAGGTTGGCCAGCTCCAGCGCCCCCCACGCCAGCCCGGACACAATCTGAATGACCAGCAACAGGCGCCAGTCCGACGTCGCCGTCCAGAACCAGGCCAGCGGGATGATCCCCGTGCCGCCGACGCGCAGCAGCGTCCTCGCGCCGAAGCGAGCCGCAAACCGCCCGAGCCACGGCGAGGCGATCACCTTCGTCAGGTACGATGTCGCGACGATCGTCATATAAAGGGCGTACGACAGGTCGAGCTTCTCGAGCATGTAAGGATTGAAGAAGGGGCTGGCGATCTGCGCGGCGATCTGAAGCCCCAGAAGATAGGCGACCAGCCTTCCGTCCGCTCCGTGTGCGAAGCGACGAAACAACTGCGGGAGGGGCACGGTGCGATGCTTGGTCAGATCCACCGGAGCATCGCTCTGCGCGGCGAGAAACCGCGCCGAAACCAGCCGCGCGACCACGGCCGTGCAGAACAGCAGGGCGAACGCGGAGACCTCGCGGCGCCCTTCCGCAACGTGGTGGAGGATCAGCCCGCCGGAGATCAGCCCCGTCAGGAGGCACCCCTGGGTCACGCGGACGCGGCGTCCGAAGAAATGCGCGCGCACGCGCCGCGGAACGAGCGAGCCGATCCAGGTGTTCCACGCCGGCGACAGCGCCATCCCGCTCGCCCAGTAAAGCGTCGCCGCGGCGAAAATAAGCGCGGCCGGGGCGCCTCCGCTGAGGGCGAAATACACCAGCGGCGTCAGGCTCAAGGTCTGCACGACCGCGCAGAACACGACCCAGCGGCGCAGCGACCGCATCCACTGCACGCCCCACGGCGAGATCATCTGAATCGCCGCCCCGCCCAGCATCGGCGCCGCCGCGATCATTCCGGCCGTCGTTTCCCCCAGCCCCACCGCGAGCACGAACGCGGGAAGATAAGTCTCGCCGGTCCCCACCATGAAAGAGAAGGCGCCGCCGTCGAGGACGCTGGCGCGGAGGTTGGATCGAAGTCGGGTTGCCGGGCGGTCGGTCCGCATGAAGGCGTCGAAGGATAGACCGCCTCGCCCACGCGTCAAACGGACGAGGCGCGCGGGCCTGCGTCTTCATTGACCTCGGCGGAATACGCTTGTCTCGCACGCCGGCGCTTCAGGGGCAGAAATACGCTTGTTCCGCACGGCTGCCGCACCCCCACGTGACTTCCGCGACGCCGTTTCCGCGCTTGACGTCGTTGAAGACGGCTTTGCCTTTCCCGCGCCGGTTCAGGATGCGTTGCAGAAGTTCACCCGAGGAAAGTTGAACGCGGAAGGCGTCGCCGGGCAGTCCTCCGACGACTTTCACGAGAACTTCGGACCGGTCGTTGCAGCGGGCTTTGCGGATGCGCTCGCTCCCGGCGCATCCCTCGCCGCATCCCGGACGAAAAGCGTAGGTCATCCCCGAGTCGCCGCCGCGGTGCGAATCCTCGTGCGGCGCGCCGATGACGACGAACTCACCGCTGATGGCGCAGGCGTCGCCGAAGTAGGGCGGCGCGCCCAGCGTGTCGTTGACCTTGAACGGGTCGAACCGCCACGTGGCCTCCCAGTCTCCGCCCGGGGATCGCTCAAAAAGATACGCCACACCGGTGTGATCGAACGCGCTGTAAGCGCCGACGACCAGACGGTCCGCGTCGAGTCCGATCGCGTACCCGAAGTTCGCCCGTCCGATCTGCTGGGGAGGGCGGATCGCGCCCGCCGCCGTCCACCGTCCGCTGCTGAACCGGTACTCGAGAACTTCTCCGGAAGGCCCGTGATCGCTCGCTCCGACCATCGCGGTGTCGCCGTCGATCGCCACGGCGAAGCCGACGTGCAACGAGAACCGCGGCGGAAGCAGCGCCGCCTCCAGCTCCCACTCCGTGTTGTCGAAGCGGTATACGTAGGCCGCGCCGTCGTCGCTGTCCGACCGGTCGTCCCACGGCGCTCCGACAATGATCCGCTGATCGTGGACGTCCACGCAGAACCCGAACGCGCTGAACATCGGCTCCCCGCCTTCGGCGCCGATCAACTTCTGCTCGAACGCCCACGTCGAGCCGTCGCGGCGAAAGACGTAAGCCGCGCCGGCGTCGGTCCCGTTTTCATCGTCGCCGCGAGCGCCGACGACAATGACATCGCCGTGGACGGCCACGGCATAACCGAAAAGATCCACCGGATCGGCATCCGGCGCAACCAGCTTCGCCTGGAGGTTCCACGTCGCGCCGTCGAAGCGGTAAACGAACGCCGCGCCTTCACGATCCACCGGCTCATCGCGCCACGCCGCTCCGACGACCGCGGTTGTCCCGTGAAGCCCCACCGCGTAACCGAACTCGCCTCCGTAGCGGCCTTCCTCCACGAGGAGACGCTGCTCCTGGTGCCAGTCGAAGCCGTCGAAGGTGAAGGTGTACGCGGCGCCCGGAAGCCCGTCGCCGTGACGCGGCGCGCCGACCAGCGCACGCCGTCCGTCCAGGGCGACACTGCGCCCGAACCACTCCCCGGCAACGCTTTCCTCCCCGACATATTTCGCCGGGTCGCACTGCGCCAGCGCGGGCGCCGTGGAAACGGCGAGGAGCCAGGCGAGGGTTGCGGCGATCGTTGAGTCGACCGCGGTCCGGGTTGACGAGCGCAGGCGTAATTCATGCACGGCGAGCCTCCCAGGTTCGGGGGGTGAGTCTTCCGGAGAATGTTGGAGAAGTCCCGCCGTCTTGCAACCTTGGACAACGCTTCTTTAAGACGCTGTTTCAAAACCGAGCCGCGCCCGTAAGGAAGCGTTCTTTTTCCCGTCTGCACCGGCGGTTTTGCAACAGCGTCTGAATCGCGGTGAAAGCCGTCGTTGCTGTCGTTCGAGGGCGCCGGTCTGGTTGGCGATTTAAGAGAGGGGTGACTTCCGCTTCCGTGTTCCGAACGAGCCGCCTTCGGTCGTGCCGAGAAGCACGTCCGGTTCCGAAGCGCCCTCAAACACGCGCTTTGCCGTCCCCGCGACCCGCAAAGGAGGCACGTCCCAGAACCTGATGCCGCCCTGGCGCGAAAACGCACGGTCTGCGGCTCAGCACGGTCCGCACAAGCGGCGCACGGTCAAGGGGCTCGGGAATCGAACCGAAGATCAGGAGCGACCTGTCGCTGGAGGCAGCGCCGCCGACGCCGGAGCCACGTTCATGACTCAACCCGTGTACGCCCAGGTGAAGAACCACCCGAACCTGCCGTCGCCGCGCGGCGTGGTTCTGGAAGTGCTGCGGCTGGCGCAGAGCGACGAGACGGGACTCAACGAGATCGCGCGGGTGATTGAAACGGACCCGGCGCTGGCCGGCCGACTGCTCAAGGTCGTCAACAGCGCGGCGCTGAATCCCGGACATTCGATCGCGTCCATCCGGCAGGCGGCGGCGATGCTGGGGCTTCGCGCGGTGACGCACCTGGCGCTGGCGTTCACGCTGCTGGAGGACTACCGCAAAGGCGCTGGTCCGCTGGATCTTTCCACGTACTGGTCGTCGAGTCTTGGGCGGGCGGCGGCGATGCGCCGGTTGGCGCTGCGGCTGGCGGACTGCGGACCGGAGGAGGCGTTCACCTGCGGCTTGCTCAGCGGGATCGGCTGGCTGGCGCTGGTCTGCGTGTTTCCGGAGAGCTACCCGCTTCGTGACGTTGCCCCGGAAAACGAGCCGCTCGCGGCGCGACTGGAGCGCGAGCAACGCGTTCTGGGGATCGATCACGTGGCGTTGACGGCGGATCTGCTGGACGACTGGCACCTTCCGTCGACGTTTGCGGCGGCGGTTCGGTTCCTTCCGGGCGGGGCGGCGGGTGACGACGGCAAGGGGAAGGGCGCCGCCGGTTACGGTCCGATGCTCCGGGTGGCGTCCGACGTCGCGGATGTGCTTGTTTCCAGGACGGTCGGACAGGAGTTTCTGACGACGCTGATGCACCGCGCGCAGACCCTGGGGATCGAGCCGCTGGACTTCATCGAGATGTTCGATCAGATCGGAGAGGACTGGCGGACGGCGGGGCGCATTTTTGCGGTGCAGACCCGGAACACGCTGTCGCTTCCCGAATTGTATGCGCTCGCCCAGCGCCGGCAGCAGGGACTGGTCGATCATGATTCACGACTCCCCGCGGAATCCGGGGCGGGGGGACGGTTTGCCGGAGTCAGCACGCGTTGAATCCACGCTTTGTCCGCCGCCGGGCGTCCCCCGGGCGAGGAGCCCCGCCTCCTCGGCGTCGCGGTCCCGGCGCCTCGTCTCCTCCGTGTGAAGGCCGATGCCTGTTGCCGGTGGACCCGGCGCTGTAGAATCCCGCGTTTTCTGTTTCCGACGGTGCGGCCGCGGCGCGAGGCGCGGACTCGGAGACACGTGGGAGGCGCGGCGTGGAGCGGGATCTGACGCAACTTCTGGACGCGATCTGTTCATCTTCGTCGTACCGGCTCGCGGAGGAGGATCTGGCCTTTCTGGCCCGCCCGGAGCTGCGACCGGTGCGCTTGCAGCTTGAGGCGCTCAAGCCCGAGATGATCCAGCAGGAGCACGGGATTCACTCGACGATCGTGGTCTTCGGATCGACGCGGATCGGTCCGGCGGACGCGGCTCGGCGGCGGTTTGCGCAGACGGAGGAGGCGCTGTCCCGCCAGCCGGAAAACGCCGATCGTCAGCGCGACGTGCGGGTTGCGAGGAGCCTCCTGGAGAAAAGCCGGTATTACGATGCGGCGCGGCGCTTCGCGCAGATCGTGTCAGGCTCCTGCCAGGTGCAGGGTCGGCGGGAATTCGTGGTCGTCACCGGCGGCGGACCGGGCATCATGGAGGGCGCGAACCGCGGCGCCTTTGACGTCGGAGCGAAGTCGATCGGGCTGAATATCACGCTGCCGCACGAGCAGCGCCCCAACCCGTATATCACGCCGGAGCTTTGCTTCCTGTTTCATTACTTCGCGATGCGGAAGATGCACTTCCTGCTCAAGGCGAAGGCGCTCGTGGCGTTTCCGGGAGGGTTCGGGACGCTGGACGAGCTGTTCGAGACGCTGACGCTCATTCAAACGGGGAAGTCTCCGCGCGTGCCGGTGATCCTTTTCGGACGAGGGTACTGGGAGCGGATCATCAACTGGACCGCGCTGGTGGAGGAAGGGGTGATCGACCCGGGCGACCTGAGTTTGTTCGAGTTTGCGGAAAGCCCCGAAGAAGCGTGGGAGCGCATCTGCGCGTTTTACGGGTTGGAATCGCGCCGGTGATCGAGGTTCGACTTCATGCGATCTGGACGCGCGACGCGCTTCAGCTCTGGGGTGAAGACCTCCAGGCCTCGCGGCCGGGCGCGGCGTCGCCTGCGGGCGCGGCGGATCCCGCTGCGCCGCACCCCTTCGCCTTGCCGCACGATGCGCTGCGCGACGTCCTGGGAGACGCGGGCGAGCCTTTACTGGCCGGAGAGGCGGCGGCGGCGACCCTGACGCTCCGGCTGCCTTCCGACGGGCGCGGACCTCATCCGAGCCTCGGGAGCGATCCGGGACCGGGCTTGATCGACGGCGGACGGTCTCTGCGGAGCTGGGTTGTTCCGACGCTGGTGCTGGGTCCGCTGGACGCGCTGGACTGGTTGACGACGGCTGCCCCGTCCGCCGTCAGCGAGGTTTTCAGCGCCGCGTCGGTTCGGTTCTGGCGGCAATGCGCGCGGTTCGTTCTGGAGCGCGTGGCGCGGCAGCGGTTCGTTCCCGACCTGGCGGAGACCGCGCCGGGGCGGATCGAAGCGTTCTGGCGGTGCGTCGTGGATCCGGACTTGATGCGGACGCAGGTCGGCCCGCTGGCGGCGGCGATGCCGGCGGTTTGCCGAAGCATCGCCGGAACGACGGGGGGCGGCGAAGTCGGGATCGAACTTGTCGAGTCCTTCCTCCGAGTCACGACCGACGTGTTCATCCGGCGCTGCCTCGCGGAAGATGATCTGGCGGAAGCCGTGCGGGACCGGGCGCGCGGCGCGATGTCCGCGGAGCTGCGATGGCTGACGGCGCTGGTGGACGGCGCCAACGTCGTGCAGGGCGCCTCGGAGGAGCAGCGCGACCTGCTGGAGCGGGTGCGCGGGTGGGTCTCACGCGTGGATCCGGCGTGGGGTCGCTCGCCTTTCCGCACGCTGCTGCGCCTGCACGCACCGCCGGATGTCGGGGACGGCGCAGACCCGGAATCGCCGGCGGACCGGGACTGGCGGCTGACGATCCACCTTCAGTCGCTTGAGGCGCCGTCGCTGGTGCTGGACGCCGGGAGCGTACCCGAATACGAGCAGCGCGCGGGGCGACTGCTGCGGCGCTCAGGAGAGACTCTGCTGGAGCGCCTTCGGTCGGACGTTCGGATCGCGGCGAGGCACTTTCCGCCGCTGTCGACGCTCATTGACGCGCCGCTGCCGGAGTTTTGCCTGCTGGATGTTCACGAGGCGCATCATTTCCTGCGCCGTGCGATGCCGATGCTCACGCTCGAAGGGATCGGGGTCGAGGTTCCGTCGTGGTGGACGGCGCGGCGCCCGCAGGTCGGGCTGAGCGTCAACCTTCGCCCGGCGTCTCCGGAAGCGGGCGCCGCGTTCCGCGTCGGGATCGAGAGTCTGGTCAGTTTTGACTGGCGCCTCGCCGTCGGCGACCGGGAACTCGGGGCGGACGACGTGCGGGATCTGATCCGGCGCGGCCGGCCGCTGACGCGCGTCGCGGGAGCGTGGATCGAAGTCGAACCGGACGCGCTCGAGCAGGCGCTGGAGTTGCTCTCCCGCCCCCAGGCCGAAAGCGCCACGCTCGCCGACGTCCTGCGGCATGCGTTTTACGAGGAGCGCGGACCGAGCGGGCTGCCCGTCCTGGACGTTCGCGCAACGGGCTGGCTGGGCGGATTGTTCGCCGAGGGGTCGGCGACGTTCGAGTTGATGAACCCGCCGGAGTCCTTTGCGGGGACGCTTCGCCCCTACCAGGTCCGGGGGCTTTCCTGGCTGGCGTTTCTGGATCGGCACGGTCTGGGCGCGTGCCTCGCGGATGACATGGGCCTGGGCAAGACGATCCAGCTCATCGCCTTGCTGCTGCATGAGCGCGCGGCGACGGCGCCGGGCGCCGCCGAAGCCGGCGGCGCCGCCCCGGTCGGTCCGACGTTGATCATCGTGCCGATGTCCGTCGTCGGGAACTGGCAGCATGAGCTGCGGCGTTTTGCACCGTCGATGCGCGTGCTCGTGCATCACGGGCTGGAGCGTCTGACCGGCGAAGCGTTCGCGCAGGAGGTGGCGCGACACGATGTCGTCATCAGCACTTACGGACTGGCGCACCGCGACTACGAGCACCTTGACCGGGTGGCGTGGCGGCGGATCGTGCTGGACGAGGCGCAGAACATCAAGAACCCGGGCGCGAAGCAATCCGTGGCGGTGCGGCGCCTGCGCGGCGAGCGGCGCGTCGCGCTGACCGGCACGCCGATCGAGAACCGCCTCGGGGAACTCTGGTCGATCTTCGACTTCCTGAACCCGTCGCTGCTGGGCACGATCGGCGAGTTCCGCCGCGTCTTCGCCAGTCCGATCGAGCGCCAGGCCGACGCCCGGCGCTCCGCGCGTCTTCGGCGGCTGATCCGGCCTTTTCTCCTGCGGCGAGGCAAGACCGATCCCGACGTGGACGTGGACCTTCCCCAGAAGCTCGAGATGACCGTCTTCTGCAACCTCACGCGAGAACAGGCGCAGCTTTATGAGCGCGTCACGTCGCAGATGCTCGGGCAGATCGATGAAGCCGGGGGCATCCGCCGCAAGGGGCTGATCCTCACCGCGATCCTCAAGCTCAAGCAGGTGTGCAATCATCCGGCGCAGTTCCTCGGCGAAACCCGCGGAGAGTCGGAGCGCAGCGGCAAGTGCCGGCGGATCGTCGAGATGGTCGAGGAGGTCGTCGCGGAAGGCGAGCGGGCGCTGATCTTCACCCAGTTCCGCAGGATGGGCGATCTGCTGGAGCGCATGCTCGCCGCCGCGCTGGACAGGCCGATCCTTTTCCTCCACGGCGGAACGCCCGAACCGCGCCGCCGCGAGCTCGTCGACCGGTTTCAGCAGGAACGCGAGGACGCGCCGATCCTTCTTCTGTCGCTCAAGGCCGGAGGCGTCGGTCTGAACCTCACCGCCGCCAGCCACGTCTTTCACTTCGACCGCTGGTGGAACCCGGCGGTCGAGAACCAGGCGACCGACCGGGCGCACCGCATCGGCCAGCACCGCAAGGTCCAGGTGCATAAGTTCATCTGCGTCGGCACGCTTGAAGAACGCATTGACGCAATGCTGCGCCACAAGAAAGACCTCGCCGACGCGATCATCGGCTCCGGCGAGGACTGGCTCACCGAGCTTTCAACCGAAGGCCTGCGAGACCTCTTCCGCCTGTCCCGCGAAGCGGTGTCGGATTGAGCCGCGGTTGCAGGACCGAGTCGCGCCGGTCTGCCCTTGCCTGGCGCCGTATTTCGGTCTACGCTGGAGCGGTCAAAGCGGCGGCGACGGGCGACGGCTCCTGCTGGAAGCGACCACGAATCGGCGCCGCCGGCGAGGCGCGGGCGCCCCGGAGGGCAGGCGTTTCGAGCGGGCTCGGATTCAGGGATGCGGGTCGTGAACGACCTCTGAGGGCAAAGGACAAGCGGCGGATATATGTCACGGTACATTCACGTCAAGGTTCTTCGTCAACAAGATCCGCACTCGGCTGAGCACTGGGAGACGTTCTCCGTCGAGTACGAGCCGGGCATGAACGTCACCACGGTGCTTCAGCGCATCGCGGCGCATCCGGTGACGGTCGATCACCAGGCGACGACGCCGGTGGCGTACGACTCCTGCTGCCTGGAGGAGGTCTGCGGCGCCTGCACGATGGTCATCAACGGGCGCGTGCGCCAGGCGTGCAGCGCGCTGATCGACAATCTCTGCACGGACGGGGCGGACACCGTCGAGCTTCGCCCGATGACCAAGTTCCCCGTCGTCCGCGACCTGCTCGTCAACCGCCAGCGGATGTTCGACGCGCTCAAGCGGGTCAAGGCGTGGGTGCAGGTGGACGACTACTACGACCGCGGTCCCGGTCCGCGCGTCTTCCCGAAGGAGCAGGAGGAGGCGTATCCCCTGTCGCAGTGCATGACCTGCGGCTGCTGCGTCGAGGCCTGTCCGCAGTATCACCAGGATTCGCCTTTCATCGGGGCGGCGGCGATCTCGCAGGCCATCCTCTTCAACGCCCACCCGACGGGGAAATCCGCGGCGGACGACCGCCTCGAAGTCCTCGCGGGCAAGGGCGGCATCGCGGATTGCGGCAACAGCCAGAACTGCGTCAAGGTCTGCCCGAAGCACATTCCGCTGACGATTTCGATCGCCAAGGCCGGTCGGGACACGACTTTGTACAAGCTGCGGAAGTGGTTCGGGCGATAGAATCCTGCGAACCGCCGGGCAAACCGTCAGGGGCACGCGGGTGTGCCGGCGGGCGGGCCGGCGGAAGCGACGCGAAGGCGCGGTCGTCGGCGCGCCGTCCGCTCCGTCATCGTGAGGCGACTCCTGAAGGATTCTCAGGCGGCGGACCCGCGGGCGGATGAACGTGCGAAATCGGCTGGAGTTTCGGTCCGGTACGGCGAGGGTTTCAATGAGCAAGCACATGCGGATCTGGTCGATCGTTGCGGTTATTCCGGTGTTCGGGGGCGCGGCCCCGGCGTCCGTCGAGGTCATCGATCCGAAGAACCCGCCGCAGGGTCTTTTCTCCGATGAGTGGGCCGACGTGATGATGATGGGGGGGAAAGTGGGCTACGGGCATTCGACGATGACGCGCCAGGGCGACCGGATCCTGACGGCGACGCGGATGAAGCTGAAGCTCGCCCGGGCGAACGTGTCGGTCAGCATCGAAGTGAACCAGAGCACGGTGGAGACGCTCGCGGGGGACGCGCTCGAGTTCGAGACGGTGATGGTCATGGCCGACGCCCCGGTGCGTTCGCGCGGCGTCTTCAAGGACGGCGCGGTGACGATCACGTCCACGCAGTTCGGGATGGACAGCACGAAGACGTATCCTCTGCCGGAAGTGGACGGGAAACCGGTGCGGGCGCTGATGGTCTGGGGATTGTACCGCGAATCCGCGGAGCGCGGGTTTGCTCCGGGGACATCGTACACGCTGACGACGTATTCGCCGGACATCCGCCTGGACGGGGTGGTGGAGATTGCGACGCGCGTCGGGGGCGACGAGACGTTCGAGCATCGCGGGCAGAAGCTGACGGCGCGGCGGATCGACGCGGACGTGGTCACGCCGATGGGGCGCGTCACCTCCGTCACGTGGATGGACCCGGCCACGGCGAAGATGGTGAAGACGCAGACGAACCTCGGCGGGATCAGCATGGACATGATCGCCGTCCCGCAGGCGGAGGCCGTCAAAGACTTCGTCCCCGCCGAATTTTTCATGACGAACACGGTCCCGGTGGCGAAGCGCATCCCGCACAAGGAGGCGCGGCAGGCGACGTACCGGTTGTCGCCGAAGGACGGGGCGGCGTTCACGCTGGATCTGCCCGAGACGGCGATGCAGAAGGTCGAACGGCGCGACGGATCGGCTGTGACGGTGCGCCTGGCGCGGGTGGATCATGCGGCGCTGCGCAAGGCGGAGGCGAAACCGCTGCCCGGCGACTCGGGCGAGTTCCTCGAAAGCAACGTGCTGATCAACACGGCTGATCCGAAGCTGATCGAGTTGGCGTCGCAGGCCGCCGGCGACGAGGAGGATCCGCTGGCGCTGGCGGACCGCCTGCGGCGCTTCGTCAGCGACTACATCGACGCGAAGTCGCTGGATGTGGGGTTCGCCACCGCCAGCGACGTCTGCCGCTCGAAGAAGGGGGATTGCAGTGAGCACGCCGTGCTTCTGGCGGCGCTGGGACGGATTCGCGGGCTTCCGTCGCGGGTGGCCGTCGGCCTGGCGTATGTCCCGATCTTCGGCGGACAGCAGGACATCTTCGGATTTCACATGTGGACGCAGTTCTGGGTGAACGGCGCGTGGGTGGATTTCGACGCGGCGCTGAATGAGTCGGATTGCAGCCCGACGCGGATCGCCTTCGCGCTGAGCTCGATGCGCGAGACGGCGCTGGCGGAGTTGAGCTTCAAATTGATGGACGTGATCGGGCGGATCGATCTGGACGTGGTGTCGGTGGAGACGGGCGCGACCTCGGCAAATCCGTGACCGCATCGCCGCGATCCTTCCTTCAGGATCGCGGGAAAACATCGCGAAGCGCCGGATACAGGCGCGAGTACCGCGCGTAGGCCTCATCGTACGCCTGTGCGGCATCGCGCTGCGGGGTGACGGGCGATCCCAGCCGGACCGCGGCGTCGCAGGCCTGCTCGACGGACGCAAACGCGCCGCAACCCACGCCCGCCAGCAACGCCGCTCCGAAGGCCGGACCTTCGTCCGCCGCGACCGGCGTCACGCTCTGATTGAACACGTCCGCAAGAATCTGCCGCCACAGCGGGCTGCGCGCCCCCCCGCCGGTGAGGCGGATTTCGCCCGCGGGCACGTTCATCGCTTTGAGGATTTCCAGCGAGTCCTTCAGGCCGAACGCGACCCCCTCAAACACGGCGCGGGCGAAGTGCTTCCGGCCGTGGCGAAGCGTCGCCCCGACGAACGCGCCGCGGGCGTAAGGATCGGCGTGCGGCGTGCGCTCGCCGGTCAGATACGGCAGGAAGATGAGCCCGTCCGAACCCGGCGGAATCCGCGACGCCTCGCGGGCGATGAGATCGTAGGCGGCCGCGCCATCGCGATCGGCCTGTCCGCGCTCGCTCTCGCAGAACCCGTCGCGCCACCAGCGCAGGCTCCCGCCCGCGCTGAGCATGACGCCCATCACGTGCCACGCGCCTGGCACGGCGTGGCAAAAGGTATGCGTGCGAAGGCGCGGATCGACCTGGGGATGCGCGGAGTGCGCGAACACCACGCCGGACGTGCCGAGGCTGACCGACACCGCGCCCGGACGCACGATCCCCGCGCCGACCGCGCCCGCCGCCTGATCGCCCCCGCCCCCGACGACGGGCGTTCCGGCGATCAACCCGGTCTCGGCCGCGACGGCGGTGGTTACGACGCCGGTGATCCGCGCCGACTCGAACACGCGGGGCAGCCGGTCCTCGTCGAGGCCGAGGGCGTCCAGCATCGTTCGCGACCACGCCCTTTGCGGCACGTTCAGCAGCGACGTGCCCGACGCATCCGAGACGTCGGTGGCGAACGCGCCGGTGAGCCGGAAGCGGAGGTAATCTTTCGGCAGAAGCATCATCCGCGCCCGGTCGAGGACGCGCCGCTCATGCCGGCGGACCCACGCGATCTTGCCGGCGGTGAACCCGGTCAGGACGGGGTTGCAGGTCTCGGCGACGAGCGCCGCCTCTCCGACGCGGCGCGTGATCTCCTCGCACTCCCGCGCGGTCCGCTGGTCATTCCAGAGGATCGCGGGCCGCAGGACGTCCCCCCGGTCATCCAGCAGCACCAGCCCGTGCATCTGACCGGACAACCCCACCGCGCGCACCGCGCTCGCCGGAACCGCCTCCAGCACCTTGCGGATCGTGGCGACGGACGCGCGCCACCAGTCCGCGGGGTTCTGCTCCGACCACCGCGGCTGCGGCGTCGAGAGCGGGTACTCCGCCACGGCCGACGCCGCCGCCCTCCCGTCCAGTCCGACCGCGATCGTTCGGGTTCCGGTCGTACCGATGTCGATGCCCAGCAACAGCGATCCGCTCACACATCTCCTCCGGTGCAGGAACGATCGAAACTAAGACGCTGTTTCAAAACCGAGCCGCGCCCGTCAGGAAGCGTTCTTTTTCCCATCTGTACCGGCGGTTTTGCAGCAGCGCCTAGGCAGCAACGCAGCATGAATGACCCGCGCTGAGCCGCGGGATTTACCCCGCGCGAGGCTTCGCGCGGGCTGAAGCCACGCGGCTCGGATCAATGATTCCGCGTTCCTGCTTAGTTCGCCCCCTCGCCCGCCGATGCGGGCCGGGTCGAGCGTGTCCCGGTGACGCACAGGCAGCTTGAGGGGATCGGCGTGTCCGAGCGGCGCCAGGCGTGGGAGAAACGCAGGCGGGTTTCGGCGGCGTCACCGGGTTGGCCCTGTCCTTCGAGACTCGCCGCCAGTCCGTGCAACGACCAGCCGTTTTCGGGCCAGTTGTCGAGGTCTTCGCGGTAGACGGTCTCGGCCTCGTCGTACCGTCCGGCGGAGACGAGGACGGCGCCGAGCGTGTGACGCACCGGCTGAACCCACTCCGGCGGCTCCATGTATTGCAGGTCATCCTCGATCTCGACCGCCCGGCGCAGCGCCGCGACGGCGTCGTCGATTTTTCCTTCGCGCAGGGCGATCTCGCCGGCGGTGAGATGATCGCCGATCGAGAGCACTTTCTTCGCCGGGTTGATCGCGTACATCGCCGAATCCGGCAGGGCCTCGACGATCTGGCGGAAGGCGTCATGTTCACGACGGGCCTCGTCCACGCGGTCCGTCGCGGCGTAGGCGATCGCCCGCGCGTGGCGCCACGTGGCGTTCGTGATCGGCAGGTAGTCCGGCGGCGCGGGCTCGTCGAGGATCGCCTGCCACATCCCGAAGCGTTTCATCACGTCATACGGCGCGCCGAGATAGGGATCCACCAGCGCCGTCTGCGTCCGCGCGTAGTCCTCCGGAACGTCCGCGACGAGCTGTCGCGCCGCCCGCAGCGCGACCTCCCGCCGGCCCTCCATCATCGACGCGAACATCAACATGTGATGATTGTGCGACATGTAGACGCGGTAGAAGCCCTGCGTCGGCGACAGGCGACGGTAAGCGCGGTCCGCCCGGATCGCCTGCTCGTTCTGGCGCGACGCCGTCTCCCACCGCCCCGTCAGGACGTCGATGTGCGACGGCATGTGTACGAGATGCCCCGAGGCGGGCACAAGATTGCGCAGCCGGTCCGCCGCCGCGATGCCGAGTTCCGGTCGGGCGGCCTCGACCGCGTGAATGTACAAGTGCAGCGCCCCCGGATGGTTCGGGTGGATCCGCAGCACCTGTTCAAGCACGGTGAGAATCTGCGGCGTGCGCCCCTTCGGCTGACCGTCGCGCGTCCACAAATCCCACGGCTGGAGATCCATCATCGCCTCGGCGTACAACGCACCGATGTCGCCGTCGCCGGGGTTGTCCAGCCAGAGCTTCCGCATCGCCTCGGCGTAGGCCTCGTCGAGAGGGCGCCGGTCCGTCGGCGGGGGGTCGGCGTAACGATGCGCCAGCGCCGCGATCAGCGCGCGTTCCGTCGGCGACGCCTTGTCCGCACGGGAAAGCGCGTCCTGAATCGCCGCCCACGCGGCGTGCCCGGCTTCCTCCGTCATCACCGGGTTGTTGATGTGCGGCCCGTGACACAGCGCAACGCCCCAGTGCGCCATCGCGCAATCCGGGTCGAGCGCGGCGGCGGCGCGGAACGAGCGGATCGCCTCGTCATGATTGAACGCGTACGCCCAGATAAGCCCCTGATTGAAATACTGCTGCGCCTGGTGCGACGCCGTCGTCACCTTGCGGCGGTGACCGCCCAGTCCGTCATACAGACGCGCCTGCGAGACGCCGGACGCCGGCGACGCCTCGGGGTGGTGGCACCCGTTGGTCAGGATCGCTACTCCGGCGGCAAGTACGAACGTGAGTCCTCGAGGGATCATGCCGGTCCTCCTTTCGTCGGCGGTTTCGGTTCGGACATGCCGGGGTGCTGCGGCCTGTCTCTTTCATGGCGGAGCCCGACGTTCAGACCGGAGCGTGTCGCCGGCCCGCCGTGCTTCCCAGAAACCGCTTCATGCTAGCGGACCGACTCCCGGCTTCAAGGCGAAGGCGCCCGTGTTCAGGGCGCTTCAACCACGCGCAGCCGCGTTCTCCCGCCTTTTTTCGACACGACCGGCCGGGCCTGAGCGACCTGCTGCGCGGGCGAGGAGGTTTCGGCCTCGCCGTCGAGGACACGGAAGAGCAGATACGGCGCGTCCTTCGCCTGGGCGTATGCCTTCGGCGGGTAGATCAGCTCCGCCAGGTCCGGGCGCTCCGCCAGCAGGCGCGACAACCCCTGGTGGTCCCGGTCCGTGACCACGAAGCGGCACCCGAAGATGTCCCGGATGTCCTCGAGACGGACGTGAAGATCCTTGTTGACGTACGCGCCGGACTCATCCTTGACCGCCACCGTGACGTCCGGGTCGCGCGTCTCGCCGCGGCTGATCTTGACGTAGCGCGCCCACAGCTCGGGGTCGCGCCACTGCGTGAACTTCGGATCCAGCCCGACGATGTAGTGATTGTGCGAGTTGAAGTAGAAGTACGCCGGAAAGATGTCCCAGTCATCGGTGAAGACCACGTCGCCGGGCTGCGACGCCTCCTTCAGCGCGTTCATGACGTTCCGGACCGCGGGCACGTCGTAACGGCAGTCGCTGACGCGGTAGGCGTGCGCCAAGCGGCTCGCCGTCAGCGAGATCGTCAGGGTCAGGGCGCTTAATGCGAAGATCGTGCGGCCGGCCCGGCGCGAAAACGTCGTGGCGACGACCTCACCAACCGCCTCTGCCTCTGCGTTCTTGCGTCGCTGGGCGACGCCCGACAGCAGAAACGCCGCCATCACGACGCCCCCGGCCAGCAGCGGGCTGACCAGCTTGCCCGTCGCGGTCACGTCCACGCCGAATACGAACTTCGCCAGCCCCGCGCATCCGGCGCAGAACCCCGCGCCCAGCAGCGGAACCACCACCCACCGCCTTCGCCCGCCGCCCGCCGCGACCGTTCCGCCGACGCGCAAGGCGCCCAGCAGAAACAATCCCGCCGCCGCGCACCACACCGCCCACTCCCGCAGCACCGGACTTGCCGCCAGCGTCTCACGCCCGCGCCACGCCGCGACGATCGACAGACCGGCGAAGCCGAGAACGCCCGCGGCGAGCATCGCGCCCCGGACGACCGAACCCCGCCGCGCCGCCGCCTCGGACATCCACGCCGACAGCCGCGTCAGGACCGGCGCCGACAGGTACGCCGCGCTGAGCAGACACATCGGCGGCCAGTACTCGATGAAGCGCTGCGCTTTCAGCGTCAGCATCAGGTATCCGAACTGAAGGACCAACAACGTGGTGTCCCGCGCCGAAAGCCGGGGACCGAACCGCAGACGCAGCGTCACCGCTCCCGCCCACGCCGCCAGAAGCGGTCCGCACGACTGCACCGCGAACTCCCAGACGTTGCCGTAAGAGTTCCACTCCTTGCCCACCGAGATGTCCGGCGTCAGCCCCGACCCGAAAACCTGAAGGCGCAGGAACTCCAACATGCCTTCCCGGTAAGGATAAAGCAGCACCCCCGCGACCCAGCCCGTCAGCGTCGCCAGCGCCATCTTCCACTCCACGCGCCGGTCCTCCTTCGGACCGACCAGCGACGCCCCCACGAAAACCACGACGATCACCGGGCTGAACATCACCGCCCCGAGATACAGCAGGTTGTAAAGCGCGATCGTCGCCCCCGCCCACAACGGGCGCCGCAGGAAGAGAAAAACGAGCAGCGCCAGCATCAGCACCAGCGACGGACTGATTGCCCGCACATACGAATGCCGCAGGAAAAAATCAGAAGGAAAAAGAAGGAAGACCAGCAGAAACACCCAGCGCCACGGCACGCGCCCGATCATCAGCAGAAGCTGCATCAGCAGCAGCGACAGCCCGAACGACAGGCTGATCGCCCAGCGCCCGCCCGCCGCCGGATCGCCCGTCAGCGCCTTGCTGATCGCCACAAACGGCGCCAGAAACACATGAAACCCCGCGTGATGACTCACGAAGTCACGCCCTTCCTCGCGGAAGTAAACGTGACGCAGCCAGGGAAACTCGCGGACGAACCCGATCTCCGGCAGCAACTCGGCCATCTTCACGTGATACCAGGCGTCGAAGCCCGGCAGGCCGACCCGGTCGTCGGTGAACCCCCGCGAGTCCAGGTGGATGAACTGCATCACCACCACGCCGGTGACGAACGCCGCCAGAAGCTCCCACCCGTATCCGCGCTTCCACCACGACCCCGTCATGGTTCCCTGCTCAATCATGTTCCCCTCTTCCGTCGAAGGCCGCTTATGAACGGCCGGGAGCACGGGGCTTTGAAAGGGCGTGACCCGCCGCTCGTTGCGCGGGCGGCGGGTCACGCGGTCGTTACGTTCTCATCGGAGACCGCCTCCGATGCTCACTTGCCCTCGGTCGTGGATCAGCCGCCGCAGACGCGGGTGACCGCCGAGACCTGACCGCACGTGTCATTGCTGACCGTGTGCGGAGCCCCCGAGCACGTCACGCCGCTGAACGTGAACTTCGCGCGACCGTCACTGCCGGTCGTGAGGCTCTGCGTGCCAACAACCGTGCCGCCCGAGTTGATCAGGGACACCATGTAAGTCGCGCCGGCGTCATAACCCTTGAGCTTACCCTTGACCTTGTCCGGGTCGCCGCGCTGAGCGTACTTGGCCTTGGTTGCACCCTGGCAACCCTGACCGCCGCCGCCGTTCCCGTTCTCATTCCCGTTCCCGTTGCCGTTCTCGTTCCCGTTTCCGTTCTCATTCCCGTTACCGTTCTCGTTCCCGTTGCCGTTCTCGTTGCCGTTGCCGTTCTCGTTCCCGTTGCCGTTCTCGTTCCCGTTGCCGTTGCTGTTGCAGTTGAAGTTGTTCTCGCCGTTGGTGTAGACGGCCACGGCCTGGTCATTCACATAGAGAACGTCTCCCGATGCCAGGAACGGGAAGTCCGGCGGGAAATTCCCGTCGTCCGTGCGGTAACGCACAAAGATCTGCCCGTTGCTGCTCCCCCGAGCGGTAATCACGAAGTCGCAATTGTCCGCCGAGAAGCAGATGAAGTAATCCGCCCCCGGCGTCACGCCGCACAGCAGCAGGTCGAACCGCGTGCGGTCGCCCGGACGATGTTCGTACTCACTGCCGGCCTCAAACGTCGTTCCGTCGTCGTTCGTGCCGAACCCGCGGCATTCGATCTGGACGCGCTGGGCCTTGGCGTCGTTAGCCATCCCCAGCATCAAGCCCGCCGCCAGGATCGACAATCCCCCGACCCAGCGGTTCATCCTCAGGCGATCATCCCTCAACCGGTCCACTCCCATCTTCAATACTCCTTTCCGATTCCACCGTGAGGAATCTCCGCTTCGTCAAGACCTCCCTGACGATGCGCCCGAACCCGGGACGACCTCTGATCGCAAGATCCCACCACCGGCCCACGCCCGCGCGTGAAGTCGAGGACTGCCGCGAAAGACGCTCGGACTAAGGCAAGGCATGTGCCAGCTTTGGACCGCCCGCCAAGATAAAGCACGCATCATTTTATTGCAGCGAAAAAACATCGACCCGCCGCCCCTGCGTCGTCAGGCAGGTATTCAGATCGAGGTTTGCGCTACAGGAGGCTCGGGGTCTGAGACTGCGCTCACACCGATGCGAGCAAGGCCACAGTCCGCAGACGGCAGTCACGGATCACAGATGGCGGAAAGCAAGGTGTACCCGAAGGCGGTCCGACGGCCCGGGGCGGACCTACCGGCAGCACTCGCGGCGCTTCATGAAGAAGACCTCGCGGCCGTTGTCGCGGAACTCGACGCGGTCCATGTAGGCGCGCATCAGGAGGATTCCGCGACCGCTCGGGACGGCGATGCGATCCGGCGTGGTCGGGTCCGGGATCTGGTCCGGATCAAACCCCGGACCCTCGTCACGGATGATGAAGCAGGCTTTTTCCGGCGTGATCGCGTAACGGACGGCGACGCGCTTCGTCGGGTCGCAGCGGTTGCCGTGCTTGACGGCGTTGGTCAGCGACTCCTCAAGCGTGAGCTTGATGGCGAAGATGACGTCGTTGTCGTAGCCGCAGCGGCGCAGCTCGCGCAGGATGTCAGCCTCGGGCTTCTTCGCCTCTTCGAGGCTGCTGGGAAACTCGACGGCGGCGTAGGTGCTCTCGTTGTCGGGATCCACCGGGTGGGTCATGCGGGTTCGTCGCGTACGACCAGCGGACGGGCGCGCCACGGCGGATCAGCCGAACGCGGCCAGCGCCCCGCTCTGATTGTCATGAATCTCGAACACGTGGTTGAGCCGCGTGATCTTGAAGACCTCGTAAATCTGCGGAATGATCCCGGCGAGCTTGAGCGTCCCCCCCGCCTCCTGCACCTTCTGACGCAAGGTGATCAGCATTCCGAGGGCGGCGCTGGTCATGTGCTCGACGTGCTCGAAGTTCAGCAGAAGGCGGATGCCCGAGTGCTGGCTGATCAACGCCGTCAGCTCCTCCGAAATCTCGCTGATGACCAGTTCGTCGAGGATCTTGCGGTCGGCAAAGTCCACGACGAACACGCCGTCCGCCCTGCGGATCATGATGTGCGATCGCTGTTCCGACATCCGTCGCCGTATCCTGAGAAGTAGCCGTCCTGTCCCGACCGGGTCGCGGTCCCGGACCGGGCGATGCCATCGCCCTGATTCCGGTCGCCTCGCCGACTGCCGCGCCGCCCGCCGTCGCGCGCACCAGCGCCTTATCGGCTAAGTCTAGGTGGGCGGTCCTGCAAGTCAAACGCCGCCCGGAACGAGGAAGGAACGGGCGCCACGGCTGCATCGCTCGAACCGAAGAGGAAGCCGGCAACGCGAGGAAGCCGGGAGCGCATTGCACCCCGCGTCGCTCCCCTTGCGTTTCACACCCCCCCTCGTATTCGTCCGGTTCGGCGGGGGAGTTTGCATCCCCCGGGCGATCAAACAGGCGCGACAGACGTAGAACGGCGGCCGGGCTGCGTGAGCAACCCGGCCGCCCGTCAACTTCGTCGCCCCCATCAAGATCAAGGCGCTACGGACAGCCGACGTTGATCGGGTCGAAGCAACCCGGCTCAACAAGCTGGACCGTGTGTCCGCCGGCAAAGCAGCAGGCAAAAAGTTTCGCCTTGCCGTTGAGCACGATGACGTTGAAGTTCTGCGAGTCGACGGAAATCGTCACGAACTCGCCGTCGTGACTGTTGTCGCGGTAGACGACTTTCGCCACGATCTCGCCGTTGTCCTTGCACCGGGCGCGGAACTTCTTGATCGCGTCGCACGGGCACGCGTGGCGGCAGTCCGCGCCTTCCCCGAGGAAGGTTCCCCCGGACGACAGGCACTGCGACTCGATGAGGCTCTCGCAGTCCTCGTCGTTCAGGCAGCAGGCGCCCGGCTGCGGGCAGGAGAACGCGCCGCAGTTCGTTCCGAAGCGCCACGTTCCGCCTTGCGCGGCGCAATCTTCCCGGAGCAGGTCCGCGCAGCTTCCGTCGCCGAAGCAGCAGGCGCCGGGTTCCGGTTCACCGCCCACCGTGATGAGGTTGGTGAAGATGTCCGGATCGCCGTTCTGCGAGGACAGGTAGCACGGGTAGACGACGTCGCCCGCCACCGCCAGGCCGTTGTAGTCCCCGATGAACTGCTGACCGCGGTTCAATCCGTCGTTGTTGCAGTTCCACGAATTCGGCGTCAGGCGGAACTCGATCCAGGAATCTCCCCGGTCCTCGCTGATCGCGTAGTAGTTGTCGAACATGCCGTTGGTGACGTTGTCGTTCTGATTCGTGTGCCGCGAGTCGAAGAACGTCAGGTGCAGGCGTCCCTCGGCGTCCACCTCGAACCACGGCCAGAACTGATCGCCCGGCGGGTTGCCGTCGCCGTTGATGACGCGCGGCGTGGTCCAGGTGTCGCCGCGATCGGTGGACCGGCAGAAGTACAGATCCACGTTGTAGTTGTTGTTCTGGCGGTTCGTGGTGTCGAAGTAGATGCAGTAGAGCGTCCCGTCGTTGGGATCGACCGCGATGTAGTTCATCGGCGGCACGCGCATGTTGCCCGGAAAACGCGAGCCGTCCTGCGTTCCCCAGGTGTCCAGGCGGGTGGCGATGCGGATCGCGTTCGTGAACGTGTTTCCGCCGTCGAGGCTGCGCCGCATCAGCACCCCGTTTCCGAAGTCCCAGTACGCCACGTAAAGCTCGCCGTTGGGCCCGACGCGAGGAAGGAAGCCGATGCCGCTGCCCAGACTGCGCGGCGCCCCCCACGTCTGCCCCATGTCGGTCGAGGTGATGACGCCTTCGTTGTAGGCGATGTAGACGCGCGTCGCGTTCGGGTTGTCATGCGCGCGACCCGCCGCCATCCAGCACTTGTCCGCGCCGCCCGTCGTCCGGGCCATCACCGACGCCTCGAAGTTCGGCGCCCCCGGCGCCTTGCGGGCGACGTAGATGCCGCCGTTGCCGGCGAACGAAATCGCCCCCACCCAGAGGTAGCCGGTGCGCGGATCCGCCGCCGTCATCGGGTCGCCCTCGACGCCGGACTGGTTGGCCTGCGGAGGACGGACCAGGAAATCCGTCCACGACACGCCGCCGTTGAGCGTCAGCGCGACGCCCATGTTGATGACCTCGTTGCCGCCGCTGCGTCGCCAGTCGTTCCACGCGCCGACGATCTCGAGCGGGTTCCCGTCCGACGCCGCCATCGTCGTCTCATTCGCCGCGAACGTCCCGCCGGCCACGTCGATCCGAACCTGCGGACCGATGTCCACCTGCGCCGACGCCCACCCGGAAAGGGCCGCCACCGCCGCCGCCAGCCGGACGCTCCGGCTCATCATGCTCGTCGATCTTCGCATTCGTGTTCTCCCCGCGGGTCGCGCCGATCCGGTTTCGCCGATCGCGCCGGCCCCGCAAATATCGCGTCGCTTTCGGACGCGCCTTGATGTTTCAGTTTCCGAAGTTACACCCGCCGCACGCGGGCCCGACCCGACGTTGCACGCCGTTCCGCTCAGTTCGCCGGTTCCGCCAGTTTCGCGCTCAACATCCCGCGGAACTGCGGCGGAACCACGCCGCCGAGGCGCTCGGCCTCATGCGTGTGCGTCCACGCCGCCGCGTACTCCTCTTTGTAGTAGTACGCGATCGCAATGCGCGAATGCGCCTCCGCGTGATTCGGATCCAGGTCGAGCACCCGTCCGTAAGCCGCGATCTGACTGTCCAGGTCGCCGCCACGTTGAATGTTCTGCGCAACCTTGAACCGCAGCTCCGCGGAATCATCCGCGACGCCCATCGCCGACGTGTAAGCGGCCTGCGACTCGTTGACGCGCCCCTTCGTGATCAAGGCGTCGCCCAGCGCTTCGTAAGCGGGGGCAAGTTCCGGGTTGTGAATGACCGCCCGGGTGAACGTGCCGATCGCTTCCACCGAAAGCCCGCCGTCCAGCTCCGTCCGCCCCTTGCTCAGCAAGCCCTCATACGTCTCACCGCGAACCTCCTCGGCGATCGCGGGCGCCTGCTCCAGGTCGAGTTCGACGTAGCCCTTCTCGTAGCGCAGACCGCGCATCGCCTCCTTCATGCGCTCCTTCCGGTAGTCCTCGATCGGACTGGCTCCGGAAGCGGTTGAAACCGTCGTCGCCGTCGCGGACGGCTTCCCATCCTCGGGCGCGCCGCCGCCGCGCTCGCAGCCGATCAAAAGCGCCGCGCAAAGCGGCGTCGTCGCAAGCAGAATCCGGAATCTTCTCATGCCCCTTGCTCCTGTGTACGAGGAACGCGCACCGGCTCGTGCGAACCCCGGGTTGCGCCGAACCTGAATGCGAATAACGTTGCGGTTCTTGAGGAATCCGCCTCGCGTTCCCCCCGCGCGAAACGGAATCCGATGTCCTCCCCCAGTGTGGACGGGAGCATTATAACGGAATGAAGGGGAAATCATAACCCCGACGAGCGCGTCGTTGAGCGACGGGCGGTTCAAAGGCGGTTAGACCGCCTTCTCCTCCGGTTGTCGATAAGTGTAACCCACGCCGCGGACGGTCTGGACCCAGCGTGCAGCGGCGCCTCCCGCGACTCCGGCGAGCTTCTTCCTCAGCGCCGTGATGTGAACGTCGATCGTCCGATCATTCACCACGACCCCGCTGCCCAAGGCCTTGTCGATCAGGTTGTCGCGGCTTAATACCCGCCCCCCCGAGGCCATCAATGCCCGCATCAGGCGGAACTCCGTCGCGGTCAGGACGACCGGGAGTCCGTCCACCGTGACTTCGTGACGGGCAACGTCGAGCACGACCGGACCCTGGGTGAAGACTTCGCCCGATGACGCCGGGCCCGCGTCCGCCCGGCGCAGGATCGCATTGATCCGCGCAATCAGCACCTGCATCGAGAAGGGCTTCGTGACGTAGTCATCCGCTCCCAGCGACAGCCCGACGATCTGATCCAGCTCCTCCCCCTTGGCCGTGAGCATGATGATCGGAACGCGTGCCGTGCGGTGGCTGGCCCGCAGCCGCCGCGCCGCCTCGTCGCCGGAAAGGACGGGCAGCATCCGGTCGAGCAGGATGATGTCCGGGGGCTGCCGCTCCGCCTCGGCCAGCGCCGCACGCCCGTCCCGCACGGTGCGGCACGCAAACCCCTCCCGCTCGAGGCTGCGCGTGAGCATGTCCGCCAGGTCTTTCTGGTCTTCGACGATCAGGATGGATCGAGGGGGAGTCATGCTCCGCATTCCGCACGGGAGGGGGCGAAGGTTCTTCCGTTCACGACCGCCTTCCCTTTCCAACGCCGCGGATTCTCCCGTCAATTTTGCGCCGCGCCAATTCGGTTGATTAAGCCGGCGCTAAGGTTTCTTTTGAACGGCGCTCAATCCCGGACGTCGCTCGACGCGCCCCGCCTCCGCCACCGTCGCCCGGGGGGGACGGTCTGGATTATCCCGTGGAACGCCGGTCCGATAGAATCCGCCCGAATGTCCAACGATCCTCATAACCGCGCCGCGTCCGCCGAACCGGGCGACCCGGGATACATGGAAGCCACCCGCATGTCCTTCGGAGACCACCTGGAGGAGCTGCGCATCCGCCTGATCCTGTCGCTGGTCGGCGTGGTCGCGGGCGCCGTGCTGGGGCTGATCTTCGCCAAGTCGCTGATGAGCCTGCTGTGCCAGCCGTTGATCGCCGTCCTGATGCGGCATCACCTGCCCTCGCAGCTGGTCTCCCTGTCCCCGGCTTCCACCTTCAGCGTGTACATGAAACTGGGGCTCCTCAGCGGGCTGATCCTGGCGATGCCCTGGGTGCTGGTGCAGATCTGGCAATTCGTCGCGTCCGGTCTGTATCCGAAGGAGCAGCGCTTTGTGCGGCGCTTCCTGCCGGTGTCGATCGGGCTTTTTGCGCTGGGCGTCGGGTTCGTGTACTGGATCGTGCTGCCGATCGTCCTGAACTTTTTCGTCACGTTCAACGAGAGTTTCGCCGTCGAGTTTGAAGGCTTGACCGGGATTCAGCGGCTTTTGATCGGCGATCCGCAGACGACCGGCGACGAGGGCGTCGAGAGCCCCGCTTCGGCGGCGGCGAACCCCCTGAACATCCCGATCCTGTCGCAGGATCCGCCGGCGCCGAAACCGGGGGACATCTGGCTGAATCCTCAGACCGGGAGGCTGTGTGTGCGCGTCGGGGGCAAGACGCTGACGGCGCAATTGTCCCCCGGCTCAAGCGACGGGCGCATCTCGTCTCAGTTCTCGGTGGACTTTTACACGTCGTTCGTGCTGATGCTGATGCTGGCGTTCGGACTGGCGTTTCAGCTTCCGATCGCCGTGTTCTTCCTGGTGTGGGCGGGGCTGGTGACGACGGATCAACTCGGACGCTCCCGGAAGATCATCATCCTCGCCATCTTCATCCTCGCGGCGGTGCTGACGCCCCCCGACGTGGTCAGCCAGATTCTGCTGGCGATCCCGATGTGGGGCTTGTTCGAGGCCGGGCTGATCTTCGCAAAGCGCTGGAAAGCGGTCCGCTGAGCAGCGCCGCGGGTTCCCGGGGCCTGCCGCGGGCGGACATCGTCAGGGCTGGTTTCGTAGCCGCCTTCGGGCAAGGGGTGCGGAGCAGAACTCCGCGATCCGGGCAATGAAAATCCGACGTCGAAATCGTTTCTCACTACGCGGGGGCGTTCCGTGCGGCGCCATCGCGCGGGCTGAAGCCGCGCGGCTCGGGTAAGCGGTTCTACTGAGCCGCGGCCCGGCGCTGCGCCTTGATCCGCGCCCTCATGTTCAGCAGCTCCACGACGAGTGAGAACCCCATCGCGAAGTAGATGTACCCGCGGTTGAAGTGCCCGCCCAGCCCCTCGACGACCAGCATCACGCCGATCAGCAGCAGGAACGACAGGGCGAGGATCTTCAGCGTCGGGTGCCGCTCGATGAACGCGCTGACCCGGCCGGCTGACAACATCATGACTCCGACGGCGATCATCACAGCCACGATCATCACGGTGACGCTCTGCGCCATGCCGACGGCGGTGATGACCGAGTCGATCGAGAAAACCAGGTCGATCACGATGATCTGGGCGATCGCGGCGCGGAACGATCCCGCGAACGCGGCGGCGTGCTGCTCGTGCGTCGGGCCTTCGACCTTGTGATGAATCTCCCACGTGGCCTTGCCGATGAGGAACAATCCGCCCGCCAGCAGGATCAGATCCCGCCCGGAAAACCCGTGCTCCAGGATCGTAAACAGGGGCCGGTCCAGCGTGGCGATCCAGGTGATCCCCAGCAGCAGGACGACGCGCATGATCATCGCCAGCGCCAGCCCGAGGCGCCGCGCCCGCTCCGCCATCCCCGGCGGGAGCTTCCCCGTCAGGATGGCGATGAACACGATGTTGTCGATTCCGAGAACGATCTCCATCGCCGTCAACGTCACCAGCGCCACGGCGTTCTTCGTCGTCAGCAGTTCGTCCATCCTGGTTCGACTCCGGCCCCTTTTCGGGAGCCGGAATGAAAGCGGGGAGGCGCGGATTTGTCCACCCGCGCCTCCCCTCGATCTTCCGAACTTCCCGCGTCAGCGGCCGTTGCCCGCCGGACGCATGAACATCATGCCCCCGGCTCCGCCGCCCGAGTATTCCTCAAGCTGCGGCGCCAGCATCCGGTCAATGCGCGACTTGCACGCCGTCAAATGCGCCGTCGAGGCGAAGTCCAGCTTGCCCGTCCCCAGCACCTTGTCGAGGTCCGCCGCCGTCCGCTTCAACGAGTACTGCACCATCGCGTGCAGATCCGGCGAAAGCGGCGCCCCCGGCTGCGATCGCACCAGCGGCTCGACGATCCCGAGGTATTCGCGCTGGAGCGACCGGCGGACGTTGGACAGGAAGGGCTTGTTGTCCGACCACGTCCCGTCCCCGGCGCGCTTGACGTTGGTCGCGTCGCTCCAGACCGCCTTCTCGAGGCGCTGGATGTACTCGGCGACCGTGAAAGTGTCGCTGCCGTTGGTCTTCAGCTCCGCGTCATGAATGCGCTGGAGCGTCGGCGGGAACCAGCGGTCGAACAACTCGCTCCACTGCATCGCCGCGATCAGGTTATGCACCGGGAAGTCGATCGTCATGCTCGCATCCGCCCCGTCATGCCACCAGCGCGGCGGAACAAGGTGGTTCAACACGTTCTCGTCGAAGCGGAAGAACCCGTCGGAGTAGATCGTCTCCTCGAGGAACTCGATCGCCTGCCGTTGCGTCTGAGCGTCCACGACGGTCAGCGGCGGCGGCGCGTTCGGATCGTCCTTGTGCGCCCGGGCGAAGTACTGCCCGCCGGCGTAGCGCCCGACAAAGCTGAGGACGTTGGCCCGCGTGAAGACGAGCCTCAGGTACGTCTGCCCGAGGTGATACCAGGACTCGTCGTCCTTCACCGCCCAGGTCAGCACGTCGCTCATCCGCTTGTCGATGAGCGTGATCTGCTCCTTCGCCCAGTTGATCGGATCCTTCGCGCAGTCGAAGCGGTTGACCCGCGGATCCGCGCCCAGCATCGTGCAATCCTCGTCGGTCGCGTACGCCAGCTCCGGCTCGGCGGCGCGGGACGCGATGAACTTGAGCATCTCCGCTTCGCTGCCGCACGAGCCCGGACCCGCCGCCTCGCCCGAGGTCTTGTCGGACGAGTCCGCGACGGCGACGCCTCCGGGGGCGGCCGACGCCTCGCCGGCGCCTGACGCCGTGTCCGCGCGATCCGCCTTGCGCTGCTTCTTGCCGTCCGCGGACGACGGCGCGGCTTCCGGCGTCGACGCGGTTTCCGCCGACCCGGCGCCGGACGCGACCGTCGCCTGGAACGTGCCGTCAAAAGGACGGTAGCCGTATTCGATCGCCCAGTAATCATACGGACCGATCGTCGGCGTGATGAACCGGTGGTCCTTCGTCAGGTCGGCGAAGAAGATCGCCGGGTTGTAGTCCATCACCGACCCCGTCGTCGCGTCGCCCTTCTTCGCCCGCTGCTTGATCTCGTCCAGCGTCCAGATCGAGCTGGCGATGAAGTTGTGACGCAGTCCGAGCGTGTGCCCGACCTCGTGCATCACCACTTCTTTGACGACCTCGTAAAGGAACTGGTCCTTCACTTCGCGCGGAGCGGCCGCCAGCACCGCGCCCGCGTACTGCATCTGATGCTTCATGCCGTCCGCGTAGTCGCAGGTGTGCAGCCCCACCGCGCGGGCGCGATGCCGCGCCACGTCGCGCGCGTCACAGGTCGGCTCCTCCTTGAACTTCAGGTTCTTCCAGTCCTCCGTCGGCCTGCGCCACTGCGGGAAGCGCTCCAGGAAACGCTCGACGCCCGCGTCGGCGAGCTTCGACGAAACCAGCGCGTCCGGCGTCAGCGTGGACATCTCCGTCTCGAAGAAACGCACCATCGAGTCGTCGAAAATGATGTCCGCGTCGTAAATCTGCCCGGTGAAGGGGTTCGCCCGGTGCGGCCCCATCGCGAAGCCCGCCCCCGTCACGATCCAGCGGAAGAAGCTGTAACGCATGTCTTCCGGGTCGAGGTCCTTCCACTCATTGTCGTCCGTCTGCTGACGGACCTCGATCGCGTTGAGGAAGCCGCACTTCTCGTACGCCTTGTTCCACTCCAGGATGCCGTCGCGCACCGCCCGGCGATATTGCACCGGGACCGTCTTCTCGATGTAGAAGATGATCGGCTGCTTCGGCTCACACAGCGGCAGCGACGGATCGCGCTTCACCAGGTGCCACCGGTCGATGTACCGGTTGAACAGGTCGCGCGAGTCGACCGATTTCGACCAGTCCTGGTTTGCGGTCAGGAAGTACCCGATCCGGTCATCCGCCGCGCGCGGCTGATAATCCGACGCCGGCAGCTTCCAGAAACTGTAATGCACGCCCGTCTTGGTGTACGACCCGGGCGGCGACCCGGCCGACGTCGCCAGCTCCACGCCGATCTCCACGTTTTCCGGGAACGTCTTCTTCTTGCTCCACTTGCTTAGCGCCGGGTTGATTCCGCCGCCTCCGCCGAACCCGCCAAAGGGACCGAACCCGCCGGTCAGCCACCCGATGTCCGCGAACTCGCTCTTGAGCAGGTCGCCCAGGTCGATCACCGGGTCGCCCCCCGGAGACTTCGTCACGATCGGGACCGCCACCCGGATGCGCTCGGGGTAGGTCCGGGCGACCACGTCGTCCACCTCCTCGGAGCTGTTGCGGACGTAGCGCGTCTGCGGTTCGATCAGCAGAAGCTGCTTGCCCTGCACCACCCACTTCACCACCCGCTGGTCCAGCGGGAATCCGGTGAAGAACCCGCCGCCCGAGACGCTCGTCGAGAGCATGAACTGCTCGCCGAGAAGCGCCGCCGGAATCTGCGCCAGCAGCTTTTCCGGATCCTTCTCGCTCTCCGAGTGCGCCCAGAGCGTGAACATGCCCTTTTGTGACGTCATGTCCTTCGTGACGTCGTTGAAGTCGGGGAATTCGCCCGCCTTCGACGAGCCGCCTCCGCCGCCCTTGACCATCATTTCTGACACGACCGCCCCGAGATCCAGGTTCTCCTCGGGTTTCGGAGGGTCGGCCCACGCAGCCGCGCCCAGTGCGGCTGTCAGAAACAAACTCAGCCCTGCTCTCATGATGTGTTCTCCTTCGCTGACTCGCTCTGCGTTCGGGAGCGCGGCAACGACCGCCTCCCGGTCCGTCAGTTGTAAGACGACGCAACCGATTTCCGCCCGGCAGGACAAAGAAAACCCGCCGCGCGACCCCGGCTTGTCACTCCCTGATACACGCTCGCCGGCACGCACGTCGCCGCGCCCGGCGAGGGCTGAATCTTACGACGGACCGGGCGGAAATGCGCAGCGCCAGCCGGTCGAAAACTGTCGCATCGGAAAGCCCCGAACCCCGTCGTCCCGTCAGGGGCGGGAGGCAGCGCTTGCGTCAGATGGCGCGCCCGCCGACGGCGGAGTCGTTTCCGGGTCGCGGCATGAGGCCCGCCACCCGGACTCCCACGCCTCAAGCGACATCCCCTCAAACGCGGACGCCAGCGCCGTCTCGACCGGATTCCCCTCCTTCAGCAGGAGGATGAACCGCATGAACGACCGGGAATCCCGCGACTCAAGCCAACCCACCAGGCTGTGCGCCACGGGGTATTGATGCACCAGGATCGGACCCGAACCACGCATCAGGTTATGCACCGGCCAGTCATGCCGGGCGAACGCCTTTCCGAGAAGCGCGGCGCACTCCCCGGTGAAGCTGTCTTCGCCGAGCACACGCTCCGTCATGAGATCGGCGTAACCTTCATTGATCCAGCCCGGGATCAGCCGGCTGGCGTGAAGACGGTGCAGAAAGGCGTGCGAACCTTCGTGAACGAGGGTGCAGAGAAAACGCTTCCAGTCCTCCCGGGTCTGACCCTGGTAGAACAGCGCGACGTGGACATATCCGCGGTCCTCGACCGACCGAGTGTACCCCGCCGCGTTCGTTTCCCGGTAACCGTCGAACGCCCGGGCGAACCTCAGGAACCGCCCCTTCGACCGGAAGCAGAACACCGGACACTTTCCCAGAAACACGGTCGACGCCGGGTCAAACTCGAACTGCCGGCACAGCGCGTCGTACATCCGCTCCGCCGCGTCCGCCAGCGACGGCCGCTGCGACGCCGGCAGGTCGGTCCAGATCAGAAAATGCGCGGTCTCGACGAGCGAAACCTCCGGACCGATGACCGACTTGAGTCGCGGGTCAAAGAACGCCCGGAAGCGCGCCGTCACAGCCTCGACCTGTTCCGGGGGCGTCGGTCGGATGCGAAGCTCGTCGGACGATGACGCCAGCGACTCCAGGAGTTCGGCCGTCCCCGACGCAGGGGGAGTTTCGAAGGCGCTCGGATC
Source organism: Phycisphaerae bacterium (assembly GCA_022072505.1). Taxonomy (GTDB): domain Bacteria; phylum Planctomycetota; class Phycisphaerae; order UBA1845; family UBA1845; genus JABWBH01. Next base: position 116,321 of record JAJVHU010000037.1, on the reverse strand, counting down.
GGCGGGAGACGCGGGCGGCGGGGAGTCGGTGCGGCGATCGCGCTGCGCGGACATCGCCTCGCGGGCCCGGGCGTCGTACGTCCGGTCGAGGCGGGCGGCGTCGCGGAACTCGTTCACTGCAAGCTGCGTCTCGTCCCGCTCCAGCATCCGGACACCGAGACGGAAGTGATCCTCGGCGGTCAGTCCGTCCGCGCCGCGCGTCATCCGCAGCAACGCCTTCCGGACGCGGTATTCGCTCCCCCCGGTCTGGTCCCGCCACGCAAAGACATGCGGCGCGCCGTCGGCGAAAACGATGACGGCGTGTTCGTCCTGATCGACGACCTTGCCGGTGAATTCGACGCCGTCCGGGAGCGTCAGGGTCACCTCGATCGTCGTGGAGACGTCCGAGGCGCCGCCGGACGTTTGACGGGCGGACGCCGCGCCGCACGCGGCGAGAACGACCGCCAGGATCGCGCTTGCGGCGGCCTCAGGGGGTAGCGGCCTCACCTTCGGCGACCTCCTTCAGCCCCGGGTGACGCCCTTTGAGCTGCGCGAGCTGCGTCTGATTCGCACGCACGCGGAACAACACGGTCGAGTCCTCGTACGTCCGCGTGAGGACATGCGCGTAACGCTCGATCTCCGCGATCGCCCGTCCGTCCGCGCCGGGGACGCGGAGCATCGTCTCGACGACTTTGCCCTTCATCACCGTGCGCACGCGCTCCACCAGCGCCTCCAGCCCCTCCCCCGTTTTCGCGCTGATCGGCAGCGACTCCGGCGACCGGTGCATCAGAATCTTCAGGTTCGTGTCGTCCACGACCGCGTCCAGCTTGTTCAGCAGCAGCAGCGAGGGGTGATCCCGGCAGCCCAGTTCCGTCAGCACCGCGTTGACCGACTCCACCTGGTGCAGCGCGAAAGGAGAGGCCGCGTCCACCACGTGCAGCAGAAAGTCGGCGTGGATCGCCTCCTCCAGCGTGGCGCGGAACGACGCGACGAGACGGTGCGGCAGATCCCGGATGAACCCGACGGTGTCGGACAGCAGGATGCGCGAGCCGTCGCCGAGGTGCCACCGCGTCGTCTTCGTGTCCAGCGTGGCGAAAAGCATGTCCCTGGCGAACTGCTCCGCGCCGGTCAGACGATTCAGCAGCGTCGTTTTCCCGGAGTTGGTGTACCCGACGAGCGAAACCGTGAACTCATCCTCACGCGCGCGAATCTCGCGGAGCTTGCGGCGGTCGATCTCCTCAATCTCCCGCTTGAGCTGGAGGATGCGGTCCTTCACCAGCCGGCGGTCGATCTCGATCTGGCGCTCGCCGGGACCGCGCGTCCCGATCCCGCCGACGACGCCCGCCCCCGCGCCGCCCGCCGCGCCCGCGATCCGCTCCAGGTGCGTCCACATCCCGCGCAGACGCGGGGCCGTGTACTCGAGCTGCGCGAGTTCGACCTGAAGCCGGGCCTCATGCGTGCGCGCCCGGCTGGCGAAAATGTCGAGAATCAACTCGCTGCGGTCCAGGATCTTGCGCTCGACGATCTCCTCCAGTCCGCGGATCTGGCGCGGAGAGAGGTCATTGTCAAAGATGATGACCGTGGCCTCGGCTGCGTCGGCGCGATCCTTGACCTCCCGCGCTTTCCCCGTCCCGACGAAAAGCCCCGGATGCGGCGAAAGCCGCTTCTGCACGAGGGAGTCCACCACCTCCGCGCCCGCCGACTCCGCCAGCGCCGCCAGCTCCGCCAGAGGATTCGCCGGATCCACGTTCGCGGCGGGCAGCAGCACGCCCACCAGCATCGCCCGCTCCCGCGTGACGGAGAGGCTGCCGCGCGGCGTCGCCTGCATGCTTTCGGTGACTTTACTCATGAAATGCGGACCGCGCGAAACGCCGCGGATGACGGGGCATTCTAGCCTGGCCCGGACGCCTGCGTCAATTCCAGCGCGCCCTCATGACCGGCGACGACACCGTGATCCACGGTCCGTCCTCCCGGGCGAGGGAACGCGCATACGCCCGAGCCTGCCGCGCCCTCGCTCGGGCGCGGACATAACGCCGAATCCGCGAGTACGTCATCAGGGCGCAAAGCAACCCGGTCAGACCGGTCAGAAAGCCGAACCCCACGTGCAGCGCGGTGCGACCGAACACGATCAGGGCATAAGGATCGAAAATCCACCAGCAAACCAGTAAGAGAACCAGCGACGCCGAAAGCTCTGCAAGAGGAAACTCAGCATGTTCAGGCCGAAACACGCCGCGCCGCCGAAGTCCGGCCGCGCAGTAACGCCCTCCGCATTCCGGACAGCGGCCTGCGGCCGGAAGCCCGCGAAGGTCATAAAGACAGGCTTCGCACAAGGTCAGCGACCGCAGGGTCTCATCCACCGAGGCCCGCGCCACAAGGTGATCGAATTCTTCATCGGATACCGGCACCGCGGTTGGTCCCTTGCCCTCGGATCATATGCGCGCGACGTCGTGCATCCAGCCCCGGCCGCCGAGCGGCGCCGCGCGGTGACGCCCCCCGCGCCGCCGGATCCTCGCATCGCGCTTCCGGTCGTTGCCTTGCTCGTCGCCGCGATCGCCGGACCCGCGGCGCTTGCCCGGCAGACGGTGGGCGTCAACCTCGCCTCACGCTATCCGGCGACGCTCGACGCCTCGGAACCGCCGATCGGCCGTCCCTGGACCTGCGACGCCGACGACGTCTGGTCGCTCGGATCCTTCACGCTGAAGGTCGCAGCCTCGTTCGCCGTCGAACTCGGCCCGTCGCAGGTCGCCTTCGGCGTGCATCGCGGAAACGTGGTCTGGGCGCACATTCAGCCGGACACGCCAGGCCGACTCGTCCAGGCCCCTGCCGGCGCAGGCGAGGAGGTCCGCGCGATCTTCCTGCGCTTCAATCCCGCCGTGCTCGCGGAGCTGTTTCCTGCGGAAACGGTCAGAGGCGCCGGAAACCCGGAACTCCTGACTTGGGCGCGGCGTGCTGCGGCGTGGAAGATCAACGCGGCGTGGCAAAGCGGCAACCTTCCCGTCATCCCCTGGCGCAAGTCGATCGTCGTGGACTTTGAGACCAGCGTCGCCCGGCGGCTCTTCATGACGGATACGCAGGCCGGGACGGTCAAGTACGAACCTTTCTTCGAGCGGCGTCCGCTGCCCCCCCTGACGCCCGTCACTGAAACGGAAGCGCTTCGCGCCTTCGATGGGGTCTGGGAGGCGTTTGATCGCGAGTATGCGATGTTCGGGATTCGCTCCGGAGTGGACTGGGCGAAGTTGCGGGCAACCTTCCGCCCGCGTGCGGCGGCGGCGAGGACGACGTACGAGACCGCGGCGGGGATCGCCGACCTGCTTCGACCGCTCGAAGACCTTCATGTCTGGGTGAGCTGCGGCGACGAGGGCGTCCCGGTGTACTCGCGATCTCGTCCCTTGAACGCGAACCGGCAGGCGGCGGAAGCGCTCGTCGGTCCGCTGCGCGACTCGCGGCGAGGCGCAGCGTGGGCCCGGACGGAGGACGGCATCGCGTACCTGAACGTGTACGCGCTTTCCGACGCGGAGATGCCGGGCCTCGTGGACAACATGCTCGAAACCCTCGGAGATTCGTGGGGGCTGGTTCTCGATCTGCGCTACAACGGCGGCGGCGACGAACGTCTCGCCCGCGCCATCGCCGGACGCTTCGTGGACCAGCCGCGCGTTTACAGCCGGAATCAGTACCGCTCCGGTCCGAAGCATGACGATCTGGGGCCGATGCTGGATCGCGTCGTCGAACCGCGCGGACCGTGGCGCTTTGAGGCGCCGGTCGTCGTCCTGATCGGACAAGGCACGATGAGTTCCGCGGAATCCTTCGCCCTGATGCTGGCGCAGGCGCCGCAGGCGATGACACTGGGCGATCGCACCGCCGGTTCCAGCGCCAACCCGCGGCGCGTCGACCCCGGGCTCGGAATCACCGTCAATCTTCCACGCTGGATCGACCGCCTGCCCGACGGCCGTCCGCTGGAACCCGAGGGCATCAAACCGCAGGTGCGCGTCGAGGCCGCTCCGGAGGCGTTCACGCCGCAGTCTGATCCGGTGCTGCGCTGCGCGCTGGAGAAGCTGCGGGAAGCCCCTGCGGAATCCCGCCGACCCGGACGACGCCCCTGAAACGTCGGCCACGCGGTCCTCCGGTTGCGTGACAGGCTGCGCCGCGCCGCGTATAACGATCGGACGAACCCGGAGGATTTCAGCATGAGCTTGCCGATCGCCGATCGCGTCCGTGACATCCGACAGTCCGACATCCGCCGGTACTCGGCGATCTGTCAGGCGATGGGGGGGGTCAACCTGTCGCAGGGCGTCTGCGACCAGCCCGCGCCGATCGAGGTCAAGGAGGCGGCGAAGCGCGCGATCGACGCTGACCACGCGATTTACACCAACCTGCGCGGCATCGTCGAGTTGCGCCGCGCCATCGCCGCGAAGATGAAGGCCTTCAACGGCGTCGCCTGCGACCCCGAGACCGAAATCGCCGTCAATGTCGGGACCGCCGGCTCGTTCGCCTGCACCTGCCTGTCGATCCTCAACCCCGGCGACGAGGCGATCGTTTTCAGCCCGTTTTACAGTTATCACGTCAACCTGCTGACCCTCATCGGGGCGCGCGTCAGCTACGTGGACCTCAAACCGCCGGATTGGCGTTACGACGCCGGGGCGCTGGCCGCCGCCGTCACGCCGCGCACCCGGATGATCGTCATCAACACCCCCGGAAATCCGACCGGCAAGGTCTTCTCGCGGACCGAGCTCGAGGAGATCGCGGCGCTGGCGGAGCGGCACAACCTCTGGATCGTGACGGACGAAATCTACGAATACATCACGCACGAGGCAGAGCACGTCTCGATCGGCGCCTTGCCGCGGGCGAACGCGCGCACGCTGACGATCAGCGGTGCGAGCAAGACTTACGCCGTCACCGGCTGGCGCGTCGGATACACGGTCGGTCCCGCGGCGATGATCGACAAGATCGCGGTCGTCTCCGACCTTTTCTACATCTGCGCCCCGAACCCGCTCCAGCACGGCATCGTCGCCGGGCTGGCGCTGCCGCAGGCGTATTACGACCGGATGCGCAAGGATTACGAGACGAAGCGCAACCTGATGGCGGGCACGCTGCGGGACATCGGTTTCACGCCCTACCTGCCGACGGGCAGTTATTACATGCTGGCGGCCTTCGCCAAGACCCGCTGGAAGAACGCGGTTCACGCCGCCGAGGACATCCTCGAACGCACCGGCGTGGCGTCCGTCCCCGGATCGGCCTTCTACCGCAACCCCGCCGACGGCGACGATCAACTCCGCTTCTGCTACGCGAAGAAGATGCCCGAGCTGGAGGAGGCGTGCCGCCGGCTGCGGAAGCTCGGGTAGCCGCCGCGCGTCGGCGTCTTACTCGCCGTAACGAGCGACGATTTCCTCGCGTTTTCTGCCGAGGATCTCGTATTTCCGTCCGATCCGGGTGAACGCCTCGATCGCGCGGTCGATGTGCGAAAACTCGTGCGCCGCGGAAAGCTGAACCCGGATCCGCGCCAACCCGCGCCCGACGACGGGGAAGAAGAAGCCGATGACGTAGATGCCCTCGCCGTAAAGGTCACGCGCCACGTCCTGCGCCAGTTTCGCGTTGTACAACATGATCGGCACGATCGGGTGGACGCCGGGTTTGATGTCGAATCCGGCCGCGGTCATGCCGTCGCGAAAGCGCTTCGTGTTCGCCTCCAGCTTGTCGCGCAGCGCCGTCGTCTCCCTGAGCAGGTCGAGCACGGCGATCGACGCCTGCACGATCATCGGCGCGAGCGTGTTGCTGAAAAGGTAAGGCCGCGACCGCTGCCGCAGCAGTTCGACGATCTCCCGGCGTCCGGTGGTGAATCCTCCGGACGCGCCGCCGAGGGCCTTGCCGAGCGTCGAGGTGATGACGTCCACGCGCCCCAGCGCCCCGCAATGCTCCGCCGATCCGCGCCCGGTTTTTCCGAGAAACCCCGTGCAGTGGCTGTCGTCCACCATCACCAGCGCGTCATACCGGTCCGCCAGGTCGCAGATGCGGTCGATCGGCGCGACGCTCCCGTCCATCGAGAACGCGCCGTCCGTGGCGATCATGCGGAAGCGAGCGCCCTTCGCCTCCCTCAGCTTCGCCTCCAGGTCGCTCATGTCCGCGTTGGCGTAGATGAGTCGCTTCGCCTTGCACAAACGGATGCCGTCGATGATCGAGGCGTGGTTGAGCTGGTCGGTGATGATGACGTCGTTTTCCCCCAGCAACGTCTCAAAAAGCCCGCCGTTGGCGTCGAAGCAGGACGTGTAAAGGATCGCGTCCTCGGTCCCGAGGAACTCGCTGATCCGGCGCTCGAGCTGCTTGTGAATGTCCTGGGTTCCGCAGATGAACCGCACCGACGACAAGCCGAAGCCGTGGCTTTCCAGCGCCGCCCGCGCCGCCGCGATCACCTTCGGGTGGCTGGACAGGCCCAGGTAGTTGTTCGCGCAGAAGTTGATCACCTCGCGCGGCGCGGACCCGATCGGGAACGACACGCGGATGCCCGCCGACTGCGGCGTGAGGATCGCGCGTTCCTCCTTGTAAAGCCCGGCCTCACGGATCGAGGCCAGCTCCTTCTGAAGATGCGGCTGGAAGTGAGTGTACATGTTCGGTCTCGGTGACTCGGATTTTCGGTGCTCGGGTTTCGAGTACGCGCAAGGGCATATTGTGGGGCGCGCCGGGCAGGGCGTAAAGGTGGTCGGAGACGGTTACGTCGCCGGTCCGACGGCGGTCGCCAGCGCCGCCAGCGCGGCGCCGTCCAGGCGGCAGATGCGCCAGTCGTCCAGCAGCCTCGCGCCAAGTCCGATGTAAAACTCGATCGCCGGGCGGTTCCAGTCCAGCACCGACCACTCAAACCGCCGGCAACCGCGCTCCACCGCCAGCGCCGCCAGCCGTGTCAGCAGCGCCCTGCCCACGCCCCGGCGGCGCCCCTCCGGACGAACATAAAGGTCTTCGAGGTACAGCGTCGGGGCGGCCTCGAACGTCGAAAACGTGTGAAAGAAAAGCGCGAAGCCCACGCCGCGCCCCTCCGACTCCGCCACCAGCGCCTCCGCAAAGGGTCGCGCCCCGAACAAGTGCTTCCGCAGCGCGTCTTCCGTCGCCACGCAAGCGTGCGACAGCCGCTCGTACTCCGCCAGATCCCGGATCAAGGCGACGATCAGCGGGACATCGGCGACCGTCGCCGGACGGACTTCAAGGCTCAATGCTCGCGGCGCTCCGTCTGACGTCATGATTCCCCTCTCGCTTACGCGGCGCGACGCCCGCCGTTTCGGTTCGGGCAAGGTCGCCCGGAGGCGCGGCGCCGGCGCGAAAGAAACCGCGCGCTACCCCTCGCCGCCCTCCAGCGCCTCCATCTCCTGCGGCGTCGGCAGATGATGCGCCCCGAGGAAGAAGAGCACCGCGCCCGGCAGCGACGACACGATCTGCACCACCCGAACCGCCAGCGCCAGGCAGAGAATCTGCGACACCGATCCGTAATCGCGGAAGACCTCGACGTAAAACAACTCCACGGCGCCGGCGCCCTGCACCGAGATCGGAATCACCGTGATGACCCAGCCCGTCCCGAAGTAGGCGAAGAACTCGAAGACCGTCCCGATCCCCGGAACCTGAAACCCCAGCGCCGACGCCGTCACCACGTACGACCCCGTGCAGAACACCTGAAGCAGCATCGTCGAGACGATCGCGCCGACCGTCAGCCAGCGATGCCGCACCAGGTTGCACGCCGTCTGATCGATCTTCCGCAGATAGTCGATCTTCGGGATGCGCGACAGCAGACCGGTCGGAACCCGACGACGCACCGGTCCCCAGAAATAAAGAAAGCCCCCGACGACGCCCGCCAGCAGAATCCCGCCCAGCACGGGCCTGAACGCCGCCAGCTTCGGCGTGAACAGCGCCATCACGCCGACCAGCAGCACCAGCCCCACCAGGCCCGCCACCCGGTCCAGCAGGACGCTCATGATCGACTCGGTCTTGCGTTTTGCGTGCCGCGCGACGCAGTACATCTTGTACATGTCGCCCGCGGTCCCGCCGATCGCGTACGCGAAATTCAGGAAATTCCCGACGTAGCAGAGCTTCAGCGACTCCCAGTACCCGATGTCGATCCGCTGCGCCCGCAGCATCCACTGAAACCGCTTCCCCTGAATGAACGTCCCCGGGGCGAAGACGAAAAGCGCCGCGATCAGCAGCGCGATCTTCGCCCGCGACAGCGCGGTGCGAAGTCCGTAATGAATGTCGGCCTTCCGCGGTTCGTCCGAGCCTTCCGCCGGCGGATACGTGCGTGGGTGCGTCTGAACCTGAGCGGCGCCGGCCTCGGCCACGGAGAATGTGTCCGTGTCCTCGTCCTCGGTGATCCGTCCGACGACCGTGGCCCCGTCCGGCAGCGTCGCCACGTCGTTCCACGACACCCCGCGCACGACGAGATACAGACCGGCGACGCACACCCCGATCCGCAGGACGTTGAACAGCAGCTTCTTGCGACTTTTTGACTCCATCCGGTTCGGGCTCCCCCCAGTGGGCGAAGGTGGGATACACGCCGCGGACGTGACCCGCAAGCACGGCGGCGGGTAAACGTTCGACCCGTGACCTTTCCGCGTCGCCACGGCGGCCATCTTCATGATGAGTTGATTATCAGCGGAGCGTCGGGACAATGCGGTCGGCGCTGCGCGGTTTCGCTGGAAGGGTCGCCGTCATGCCGCTGCTTGCCTTGATCGGAGTTTCGATGGCCGCTTTCCTTCAAGCTGGTGAAACGGGTCCGCGTCGCCCCCCGATCCCCTCCGCCGAGGAACGTCGGAAACTCCCGCCCGACGGCGGACCGGATTTCAATCGCCTCGTCTTCGAGAAAAGTCCCTACCTCCTCCAGCACGCAGGCAATCCGGTGGACTGGTTCCCCTGGGGCGATGAAGCCTTCGCCCGCGCCCGCGCCGAGGACAAGCCCGTGTTCCTTTCGGTCGGTTACTCGACCTGTCACTGGTGCCACGTGATGGAGCATGAGTCGTTCGAGGCCGAGGACGTCGCCGCCCTGCTCAACCGCGACTTCATCTGCGTCAAGGTGGATCGGGAGGAGCGTCCGGACGTGGACGCCGTCTACATGAGCGTCTGTCAGGCGATGACCGGCGGCGGCGGCTGGCCGCTGACCATCATCATGACGCCCGACCAGCGCCCCTTCTTCGCCGCGACCTACATCCCGCGCGAGGACCGCTTCGGCCGTGCGGGGATGCTCCGTGTCCTGCCGCAGATCGCCGACGCCTGGAAGACGCGGCGCGGCGAAATTGAGAACGTCGCCCGGCAGATCACCGAGCAAACCGCCGCACACGACGCAGCGCCGGCTCCGGGCGACATTGACGCCGAGACGCTTGCCCTCGGGTTTCGCCAGCTCGCCGGTCGGTTTGACGCCGAGCGCGGCGGCTTCGGCGACGCCCCGAAATTCCCCACGCCGCATCACCTCACGTTCCTGCTCCGCTGGTGGAAGCGGTCCGGCGACGCCGCGGCGCTCAACCTTGTCGAGCGCACCCTGTCCGCGATGTCCGCGGGCGGAATCTACGATCACCTCGGGTTCGGCTTTCACCGCTACTCCACCGACGCGGACTGGCTCGTCCCGCACTTCGAAAAAATGCTTTACGATCAAGCCCTGCTGGTGATCGCGTACGCCGAGGCGCATCAGGCGACCGGCAAGCCCGAGTACGCCAGGACGGCGCGTGAAGTCATGACGTACGTCCTGCGCGACATGACCTCGCCCGAGGGCGCTTTCTTCAGCGCCGAGGATGCCGACAGCGAGGGCGTCGAGGGCAAGTTCTACCTCTGGACGGCGGATGAAATCCGCGCCGCCCTTGGGGAGGACGACGCCCGAGTCGCCGCGGCGATCTGGAACCTCCGCCCGGACGGCAACTTCACCAACCCGCATACGCCGCCGCGCACGAACATCCCGCATCTTTCCCGTCCGCTCAGCGCCGTCGCGGAGGAACTGAAGACGCCGGTGGAGGAGCTGCGCTCGCGCGCCGAGCGCATCCGGGACACGCTTTTTGAAACCCGCCGAACTCGGGTCCACCCTTACAAGGATGACAAGATCCTCACGGACTGGAACGGCCTGATGATCGCCGCCGCTTCGATCGCTTCCCGGGCCCTCGACGAACCGCGCTACGCCGACGCCGCCCGCCGCGCCGCCGATTTCGTGCTGACCCGCCTGCGCCGCGAGGACGGTCGCCTCCTGAAGCGCTACCGCGAGGGCGAAGCCGGGCTGCCCGCGCACCTGGACGACTACGCATACCTCATCTGGGGATTGATTGAGCTTTATGAGGCGACGTTCGACGCGCGGTATCTTGAGGCCGCTATCGAGCTTCAGCGCATGCAGACCGCCCGGTTCGGCGATGCGGAGCACGGCGGGTACTTCCTGACCGCCGCCGACGCAGAGAAGCTCATCGCGCGCCCGAAGGAGCTGTATGACGGGGCGTTGCCCTCGGGCAACTCCGTGTCCGCGCTGAACCTCCTGCGGCTGGCGCGCCTGACCGGCGACGCGGCGCTCGAAGCCGTGGCCTCACGCACCACGACGGTTTTCGCGGGGATGGCGCGCCGCGCCCCGATGGCGTTCACGCAGTTCCTCTGCGCCGCGGACTTCGCCCTCGGTCCGACGCATGAAGTCGTCATCGCCGGGAAACCGGACGCCGCCGACACCCGGGCGATGCTCGCGCCCCTGATCCGCGGCTTTCACCCGGACGTCGTCGTGCTGCTCCGCCAGGACGCGCCCGACGCCCCGCCGATCACGCGCCTCGCGCCCTTTACCGCGGCGCAGACGCCGATCGACGGAAAAGCGACCGCCTACGTCTGCCGCAACTTCGCCTGCGCCGCTCCGACGACGGAGGCGGGGGAAATGCTGCGCCTGCTGAAACCGTGATGCGCAAGGGATCGGTTCGCGGCGGGGATCACCCGCAATTTCTTCTTACGCCAGATTCATCGTCATCAGGAACTCGCGGTTCGTGCGCACCTTGCTGAGGCGCGCCGTCAGGAGCTCCATCGCCTCCACCGGGTTCATATCGCTCGTCACGCGGCGCAGGCGGAAGACCAGCTCGAGCTCCTTCGGGTCCAGCAGCAGCTCCTCCTTGCGCGTGCCCGACGCCGGGATGTCGATCGCCGGCCAGACCCGCTTGTCCACGAGGCGGCGGTCCAGGTGCAGCTCGCTGTTGCCCGTGCCCTTGAACTCCTCGAAGATGACCTCGTCCATCTTCGATCCCGTGTCCACCAAGGCCGTGCCGATGATCGTGAGGCTCCCGCCCTCCTCGATGTTGCGGGCGGCGCCGAAGAAGCGCTTCGGTTTCTGAAGGGCGTTGGCGTCGATGCCTCCCGACAGAATCTTGCCCGAGTGCGGCATCTCCGTGTTGTGCGCCCGCGCCAGGCGCGTGATCGAATCCAGCAGGATGACCACGTCCTTGCCCCACTCGACGAGGCGGCGGGCGTTCTCGATGACCATCTCGGCGACCTGCACGTGCCGCGAGGCCGGCTCGTCAAACGTCGAGCTGATGACCTGCGCCTGCGTGTGCCGCTTCATCTCGGTCACTTCCTCCGGACGCTCGTCGATCAGGAGGATGATGACGTGGCACTCGGGGTGGTTGTGCGAGATCGCGTTGGCGATCTTCTGAAGGAGCACCGTCTTGCCGGTGCGCGGCGGGGCGACGATGAGCATGCGCTGCCCCTTGCCGATCGGGGTCACCAGGTCCACGACGCGCATGTTCAATTCCTGCGTCGCGGTTTCGAGAATGATCCGCTCCTCGGGGTGCAGCGGCGTCAGATCCTCGAAGTTGGTCTTCTCCATCACCTGCTCGGGATCGGCGTAGTTGATCGCCTCGACGCGCAGCAGCGCGAAGTAACGCTCGGATTCCTTCGGCGGGCGGATCTGCCCGGAGACGATGTGCCCGGTCTTCAGTCCGAAGCGGCGGATCTGCGAGGGGCTGATGTAGATGTCGTCCGGACCGGGAAGGTAGTTGTATTCGGGCGACCGCAGGAACCCGAACCCGTCCGGGAGGATCTCGAGCACGCCCTCGCCGTACATCATGCCGTTGCGGTTCACCCGCGTCTGAATGATGCGGAAGATCAGATCCTGCTTCTTCAGGCCGGTGTAATCCTCCAGCCCCTCCTGGCGCGCCAACTCGTGCAGATCATTGACGGGCATCTGCTGAAGCTGCGTGATGTGAATGTTGCCGCGTTTGACCTCTTCATACTTGGCGTGGGTTTCATCGACGCCCGCGGCGTCTCCTTCCACCGGCGGCGCGGCGCCGTCGGTCGCCGGCGCGGAGGGCGGGGGCGTCGGTTCGTCGATGTCCTGCATCGTATGCACGCCGTCGTCGTCATGACGGGCGAGCGCCTTGGGTCTGGGACGATGCCCTCCTCGGTTGGGGGACGGACCCCGGCGGGCGTTGTTGCGACCTCTATCGGTTCCGGCTTTCGCCATCGGAACTAACCTCCTGTTGCAAATCCTCAGTGAACCGACCCTCCGCGCCCGCTTCGCGGCGCGCCCCGGGTCCGTTGTGACAAGTTTAAGATCGACGTTGATCGGGGCGTCCGCGATGGAACGCCTCCAGAATTCTCTCGAGCGCCGCGCGAACCACGGGACGGAGCGCGCTTAGGTCGGCGTCGTTGATTATGACCTCATCGGCTTTTGCCCGTTTTTCGTCCACCGAAATCTGCCGGCGCTCCCGAGCCAGCAGATCCCCCTCGGTCCAGCCGCGCGACGCCGCCAGGCGCTTCAGGCGCAAGTCCCGGTCCGCATCCACCAGGAGGACCGCGTCGCACAGACCGTCCAGACCGGCCTCGATCAGTTTCGGGGCGTCCAGCACGATCGCCCGGATCGCCGCGTCCTGGTCGAACCGCGCCGCCTGCGCATCGCGCCTTGCCGCGATGCGCGGATACAAAAGCCCCTCAAGCCGGCGCAACGGCTCCGGGTCCGCGAACACGATCGACGCCACGACGGACCGGTCCACCGTCTGTCCGTCGGGACACACCCGCGGACCCCACCACTGCACCAGCGTTCGGCGAACGTCCTCCTCCTGAAGGACTTCATGCGCCGCCGCGTCCGAATCAATGACGCCGGCGCCGATCTCCGCCAGCAGCCCGGCGACGGCGGACTTGCCCGCGCCGATCGTGCCGACGATGCCGATGATGGGTTTCGATCGTTTCAGCGACGGCGTCCAACCCCGTCCGGACGGGTCTGCCCCGCGACCTTTCGGCGTATTTCCTGCTCCTCCGCTCTCCTTGCGGTCCCGAAACCTCCCGCACCCGCCAAGTCGGGTCGGCACGCGGATGATCCACGGGGAATTGCGGGCCAACGGCTGAGGAGCGTCGGACACAATTGCGCTGCGATGGAGGGTGTTCGCCGCGTATCGACAAACAAGCCTAGTGGACCCCGCCAGCCGTGTCAAGTCCCTCGTGCAAAGATTCCGCAAAGGAGGGCGGCGACGCGGAACCGGACCGACATGGATTACCGCCTTCGGTCCTCCTCCGGAATCTCAGGGTCCGCCCGCGCCCGACCTCGTCGTCAGCACGACCGCGCCGGAGGATGCCTCTCGACGCCGCAACTGACCGCATGCCGCGTCGATGTCCAGCCCCCGGCTTCGGCGCATGTGCGTGTTCACTCCCTCCCGGCGCAGGATCGCCTGGAAGCGCTCGGCATCCTCCGCCGCCGGTCGTTGATAGGGAAGCCCTTCCACGGGGTTGTAGCGGATCAGGTTCACGTTGCTGCGCATGCGCCGCGCGACGACGGCGAGTTCCCTGGCGTGTTCCGCCTGATCGTTCAGTCCGCCGAGGAGGATGTACTCCAGCGTGACTTCCCGCCCGGTCGAGCGGAAGTAGACGTTCGCCGCGTCCACCAGTTCATCGATCCCGATCGCCTCCGCCCAGGGGATGATCCGCCGGCGCAGTTCGTCGTTCGGTGCGTGCAGCGAGATCGCCAGCGTGATCTGAAGCTGCTCCTCGGCGAGCCGGCGGATGCCCTTCGGGACGCCGACCGTGCTGATCGTGATCTTCCGGGCGCCGATCCCCATCCCCCACGGGGCGTTGATCGTCCGCACCGCGGCGACGGTCGCCTCGTAATTCGCCAGCGGTTCGCCCAGCCCCATGAAAACGACGTTCGACAGCCGGGCGTCCGGTTCGCACACCGCCCGCACGCGCATCGCCTGCTCGACGATCTGACCGCGGGTCAACTGGCGCTGCAGTCCGCCGATTCCGCTTGCACAGAAGACGCATTTCACCGGGCAGCCGACCTGCGTCGAGATGCAGGCCGTCCGCCGGTCCGCGTCAGGGATCATCACGCATTCGCTGGTCGCGCCGTCCTCCCAGGTCAGAAGGAGCTTGACGGTTCCGTCCGACGAAGCCTGTCGCGCCGACACCGCGGACTGGTAAACCGGCAGGGTCTCCGCCAGCGCCTGGCGCAGCGCCTGCGGCAGGTTGCTCATTCCGTCATAGGTTTCGGCGCCTTTCTGGTAGACCCACTCCAGAATCTGTTTGGCGCGGAACGGCGGTTGACCGCGTTCGCGCAACCGGGCTGCGAGCGTTTCAGGCGTGTGCTCAAAAAGGCCGTCCAGCGTCATTTCCGTGCTCGACAAGCGTCGTCGTCCGGGATCCTCGCGCCGCCCCCGCGCCCGCCCGCCCGCGGACTTCCTTGCCGAGCATCGACGAAACCCCGAGGTCGGGTCAACTCGCGGGAGGCTTGCGCCGTCGTCGGTCGCGAGGGCGACCCGACTTCGGCGACAAGGCGGGGGATCAGGACGCTCGATCCAGGATGCGGACGACGGTACGTTTCCGGATCGCCCGGGGAGGCGCGGTTTTCGGCGGGAGGCGGCGTCGGAGGTTTGCCGACGGGGGGGTGGGTTACTATCATCAACCGTCATGTCGAAGAAGCGCAAGAAGCTGGGAGAAATCCTGGTCGACCGAGGGCTGCTGACGCCCAACCAACTCGCGGACGCGCTCCAACATGCCCAGGCCAGCGGGAAGCGCACCGGCGAGGCGCTCGTTGAGTTGGAACTGTGCAGCGAGGAGGACGTCGCGTCGGCGCTGGCGAGTCAATTCGGGCTTGAGTTTGTCGATCTTGGACACACCCATGTTGACCAGGAATCGCTCTCGCTCATCTCGAACAACCTGATCGTCAAACATCAGGTCATTCCGATGGGGATGGACGGGAGCCGGATGAAGGTCATCATCACGGACCCCCTCGATCTGGAGACGCTGGATCTCCTGCGGTTCCGTCTCAACTGCGACCTGATTCCGGTGCTCGGAGCGCCGTCGCGGGTCAAGCAATTCATCGACAAGTTCGTGGACACGGGGGGGGACGAGCTGTCCAAGACGATGGCCAGCATCGACCAGGACGCCCCGGAGGAGATTTCCGAGGACGGGTTCCGAGGTCTGTCGGCGGACGAGTCGGACAGCCCGATCATCAAGCTCATCAACCAGATCATCAGCGAAGCGGTCCACAACCGGGCGAGCGACATTCACATCGAGCCGATGGGCAACCGGGTGCGCGTGCGTTACCGGATCGACGGCGTGTGCATCGTGCGCGACGACATCCCGCTGAACCTGAAGAGTTCGGTGACGACGCGCCTGAAGATCATGGCCGGGATGGACATCGCGGAGAAGCGCGTCCCGCAGGACGGGCGCATCAAGATGAAGTTCGGGAACAGCATCGTGGACTTCCGGGTGAGCGCGTGTCCGGCCTACCACGGGGAGAGCGTCGTGCTGCGTATTCTGCGTCCGGAGTCGGCGCAGATCGGTCTTGCGGCGCTGGGGTTCGAGGCGGACGACAACGCGATCTTTCAGAAGATCATCCGGCGTCCGAACGGCATCTTCCTGGTGACGGGGCCGACGGGCTCGGGCAAGACGACGACGCTTTACGCGGCGCTTCAGGAGTTGAACCGTCCGGACAAGAAGATCATCACGGCCGAGGATCCGGTGGAGTACAACTTCACGGGGATGAACCAGTGCCAGGTGCGCGACGACATCGGGCTGACGTTCTCGCGGATTCTGCGGTCGATGCTGCGTCAGGCGCCGAACATCATCCTGATCGGCGAGATCCGCGACCGGGAGGTGGGTGAGATCGCGATCCAGGCGGCGCTGACGGGGCACCTGGTGTTCAGCACGCTGCACACCAACGACGCGCCGTCGTCGATCACGCGACTGGTCGACATGGGGATCAAGCCGTTCCTGGTGGCCAGTTCGATCCAGGCGATCATGGCGCAGCGCCTGATCCGCATCATCTGCTCCGAGTGCAAAGCGCCGGATCCGAACCCGGATCCGCATCATCTGGCGCTGCTGGGGTTCAAACCGGAAGACCTCATCGGCAAGACGATTTACAAGGGGACCGGGTGCAAACGGTGCTCGGGAACGGGTTATCGCGGGCGGCGCGGCATCTTCGAGATCATGGCGATGTCGTCGCAGTTGCGCGAGCTGGCGTTCAACCGGGCGCCGGCGAACCAGATTCGGGCGGCGGCGAAAGCGCTGGGCATGCGCACGCTGCTGGACGACGGCAAACGGAAGATTCTCGCCGGAACGACGACGCCGGAAGAGCTCCTTCGCACCACGCAGGTGGAGGGCGTGGTGGAGGCGGCGTAGGGATGAATTCGGAATTCAGAATTCAGAATTCAGAATGCAGAATGCAGATTGCAAAAAGACGGAGGCGGAAGACGTAGGACGCCGGGTCATTCAAGGGAAAACGCGAAGCCGGTCTGGTCCGACGACGCGCCGGGCGGGTGTCGGCATGATGAAGCGGAAAAGCGTCTTGAGGGTTGAATGAACTTCTCGATCGGCTGCTTCTGCAGACGGTGTTGGGGGATTCGCGGAGACTGAGGGGAAGGGGGAGACCTCTCTGAAGCAGTGGTTGAGCCGAAGGAGCATCGATGGCCACATTACATATTGACCGTCTTCTGGAGACGGTGATCAAACAGGGGGCGTCGGACCTGCACATATCGGTGGGTCAACCGCCGGTGATCCGGCTTCACGGACATCTGCGTCGGCTGGAGACGAAGACGCTGGCGCCGGAGGACTCGACGAGCCTGATGAAGTCGATCACGCCGGATCGCAATCAGCAGGAGTTGCAGGAGGAGGGCGGGACGGACTTCGGGTTCGCCTTCGGCGATCACGGGCGCTTCCGCGTGTCGATCTTCAAGCAGAAGGGCAACATCTCGATGGTGTTGCGTCTGATTCCCTTCAAGCTGCTGTCGTTCGACGAGATCGGGCTGCCGCGGATCTGCCGGGCGCTGTGCCGGCGTCCGCGCGGGCTGTTCCTGGTCACGGGTCCGACGGGGTCGGGGAAGACGACGACGCTGGCGTCGATGATCAACTACATCAACACGAACTTCGACCGTCACATCGTCACGGTCGAGGATCCGATCGAATACTATCACTCCCACAAAGAGTCGGTGATCAACCAGCGCGAGGTGGGCAGCGACGTGCCGAGCTTCGCGGAGGCGCTGCGGCGCGTGCTGCGCATGGACCCGGACGTGATTCTCGTCGGCGAGCTGCGCGACCTGGAGACGATGGAATCGGCGATCCGCGCCGCGGAGACGGGCCACCTCGTGTTCAGCACGGTTCACACGACGGGATGCCAGGGCACGGTGAACCGGATCATCGACGCGTTCCCGGTGGACCAGCAGGAGCAGATCCGCGTTCAGCTTTCGACGAACCTGATCGCGGTGCTGTCGCAGGCGCTGCTGCCGCGGCAACCGAAGGGGATGGTGGCGGCGTATGAGTTCATGGTGACGACGCCGGCGATCTCGAACCTGATCCGCGAGAACAAGACCTACCGCATCGACTCGTCGATCCAGACCGGCAAGAAATACGGCATGCAGCTCCTCGACGAACACCTGTGGAGCCTGTACCTGAAGGGCGACATCAACGCGGAGGACTGCATCGACCGCTCGCGCCATCCGGGACAGATGCAGGACAAGATCGACCGTCACCGCCGGGGACTGGCGGTCACCGAGGGAGAAAAGCCCGGCGGCGAGGGCGCGGACGACGGCGACGACATCCAGCTTCGGACGTAGTCGGGACGACGGGATTTCGGCGCAAGGGGCGGGGCGTGATGAGCGGGGCCAGACCAGCGACGATGAGCGACGACAAAGACAAGGGCCGGCCGGGGCGTCGGCGCGACGGGAAGATGCCGCCGATCGAGCAGCTTCGCGGGCGGCAGCTCGGGCGCATCCTCATCAAGATGGGGAAGGTGCGCCGGACGCAGATCACGCTGGCGCTGGAGATCCAGAAGGAGAAGCGTGTTCCGCTGGGGATGATCCTGGTGGAGCAGGGGTTCATCACCGAGGAAGACCTGAACCTGGCGCTGGCGGCGCAGGTGGGGATGGAGGTGGTGGACCTCGGGAAGTACGACGTTCCGAAGGAGGTGCTCACCCTCATTCCGAACCAGATGGCGCATACGTATCGGGTCATTCCCTTCGAGTTCGACCAGAACCGCAACGAACTGGCGGTGGCGATCGGGAGTCCGGAGAACTTCCTTGCGGTGGACGACCTGCGGACGCTGCTGGGAGTGACGATCCGTCCGGCGTTATCCAACCCGGACGACATCGGGCGGGCGCTGGACCGGTACTACCCGGAGCAGGAGCAGCAGTCGATCGCGTCACTCATTGAGGAAGTCACCTCGGACGAGGATCTCGCCCGGTTCCAGGGGCGCGGCGAGAGCATCGACCTGGACGACCTGCGGACCCTGGCGGACGCCAACCCGGTCAAGAAACTGCTCAACCTCGTTCTGCTTCAGGCGATCAAGGACAAGGCCTCGGACATCCACTTCGAGCCCTTCGAGGACGAGTTCAAGATGCGCTATCGCATCGACGGGGTGTTGTACGAGATGGTTCCGCCGCCGCGGTACATTGCGATGGCGATCACGTCGCGCATCAAGGTCATGGCGAACCTGGACATTGCGGAGCGGCGACTCCCGCAGGACGGGCGCATCGAGCTGACCGTGGCGGGCAGCCCGGTGGACCTGCGCGTGGCGGTTCTCCCCACGATGCACGGGGAAAGCGTGGTGCTTCGCGTGCTGGACCGGTCGAACGTCCAGTTGAAGCTGGAGCGTCTGGGGTTCCGCGAGGATGAGATGGCGATCTTCCGGCAGCTCATCAACAAGCCGAACGGGATCGTCATCAATACCGGACCGACCGGGTCGGGCAAGACGACGACGCTGTATGCGGCGCTCTCGGAGTTGAATAATCCGGATTCGAAGCTGCTGACGGCGGAGGATCCGGTCGAGTACGACATCGACGGGCTGGTGCAGGTGCAGGTCCGGCCTGAAATCGGGCTGACGTTCGCCCGAGCGTTGCGGAGCTTCCTGCGTCAAGACCCGGACATCATCCTGGTGGGCGAGATCCGCGACCTTGAAACGGCGCAGATTGCAGTCCAGGCTTCGTTGACGGGACACCTGGTTTTTACAACTCTGCACACGAACGACGCACCGTCGGCGATCGCACGTCTGCTGGACTTGGGGCTTGAGGCGTTCCTGATTACAGCCACGCTTGAAGCCATCGTGGCTCAGCGGCTGGTTCGTCGGATCTGCACGAACTGCAAGTCCGAGTACACGCCGACGGAGGAGCAGTTGTATGAGTTGGAGCTTCGGCCAGAGGACATCGGGGGGAAGGTGTTCTTCTACGGGAAGGGCTGCGACTACTGCAACAACACCGGCTACAAGGGCCGGATGGGCATTTACGAGATCATGGTGCTCGACGACGTGATGCGTGAGTTGATCATGCGTCATGCGTCGACGGGCGTGCTGCGTCAGGAAGCCGTCAAGCGTGGGATGCGGACGCTGCGTGAGTCGGGGTTGAACGCGATCTACGAAGGGATCACAACGATCGAAGAGGTCGTGCGGGAGACGATCGTCGCGGACTAGCCCGGCGCGCTTCGGCGTCGCGCCGGCGACGGAAGGGCGTGGATCGGGATGGCAGGGCGCGAAGCGCAGGTCCGAGGTCGGGGCGGCTTTCTGGATGATAATGTGAGGCACGTGAGGCGCGTTTGAACGGTTGAGGAAGTGAAGGGACGGGTAATCAAGCCCGGTCGAAGGGCGCGAAGACCCGGTTCCGCGGGGCACGGGAACGACCTGTCATGGCGACATATGCATACGAGGCGATGAGCCAGTCCGGCGAGGACGTCAAGGACGAAGTGGAAGCGATTTCCACGGAGGACGCGCTCGCCAAGATCCGGCAGATGGGCTACTTCCCGACGCGGATCAAGGAGAAAGGCGGGAAGAAAGGCGCCGCGGCTGCGGGGACGAAGAAGAAGCGGTCCGGCGGAGGCATCGGTCGGGTTTCGAACAAGCAGATGGTGCAGTTCACGCGGCAGCTTTCGACGCTTCAGGACGCGGGTCTGCCGATCCTGCGGAGCCTGAACATCCTCGAGGAGCAGGCGCGTCCGGGGAAGCTCAAGAGCACGCTGCGGATCGTGGTGGAGGACATCGAGGGGGGCACGACGCTGTCGGAGGCGATGGCGAAGCATCCGAAGGTGTTCACGCGGTTGTACACGAACATGATCGCGGCGGGGGAGACGGGCGGCGTGCTCGACGTGATTCTCAACCGTCTGGCCGACTTTCTTGAGAAGGCGCAGAAGCTGAAGCGCAAAGTCATCGGGGCGATGATCTACCCGCTGGTGGTGATCTCGTTCGCGTGCGCGATCGTCGGCGGGATCATGTACTGGGTCATTCCGAAGTTCAAGGACATCTTCGAGGACTTCGACGTGGAGCTTCCGGCGCTGACGCAGGCGCTGATCAGCGTGTCGTACTGGTTCGCGAACGGGCGTCCGCCGGGCGTGGTGCTGGCTCCGCTGATTCCGATCGTGTTCTTCATGACGCTGAAGCTGGTGCGATCGGCGAAAGGGGGGCGGTACGTCACGGACTGGCTGGTGATGCACATTCCGATCGTCGGACCCCTGCTGGAGAAGTCGGCGATCGCGCGGTTCACCCGGACGCTGGGGACGCTGATCAGCGCGGGCGTTCCGATCCTGGAGGCGCTGAACATCACGAAGGAGACGGCGGGCAACGAGGTGTTCTCGCGGGCGATGGAGACGGTCCACGACGCGATCCGCGAGGGCGACAGCTTCGCCAACCCGCTTCGGGCGACGAAGACGTGCGACGCGATCGTGGTCAACATGGTGGACGTCGGCGAGGAGACGGGCGAACTGGACAAGATGCTCATCAAGGTCGCGGACAATTACGACGAGGAGGTGGAGACCGCGGTGGCGAGCCTGATCTCGCTGCTGGAGCCGTTGATGGTTGTCGTCCTCGGCGGCATCGTCGGGTTCATCGTCGTGGCGTTGTTCCTTCCGCTGGTGAAGCTGATCGAGTCGGTGGCGGGGTAATGGCGAATTGCGAAGAGCGAATAACGAATTGAAGGCGAGTGCGGGCATGCCGGGACGGTGATCCGCGATTCCGAATTCGCACTTCAAGACACGGGGTCTATGAATATGGACACGAATCGAGGTCGTCGTCGGGGCGGGTTTACGCTGGTGGAGCTGCTGACGGTGATCTTCATCATCGGCGTTCTGATCGCGATCCTGGTTCCGTCGCTGAACGCGGCGCGGCGGTCGGCGAAGACGGCGTCGTCGTCGGCGATCGTGCGGTCGATCGGGACCGGGCTGGAGATGTTCAAGAACGATCACGACAAGGATCACCAGCGGACGAACGGATATCCGCCGTCGTTCGTTCACCCGATCCTGCTGGACAAGAACGGCGCGCCGGTGTTCACCGCGCAGGACGGCGCGGAGGGGCGCTATCCGTTTATCCAACAGAAGCCCAGGGTTTACGGCGCGCACCTTCTGCCGCTGATGCTGATGGGAGCGGACCTGAACGGCTACATCCGTCCGGGCAGCGTCCCCGAGGATCGCCGCAACAAGCCGTGGGAGTGGTATCTTCCGGATCCGACGACGGGGCAATTGCTGGACCGCAGCACGCTTTATCTGGATCCGAGCAAGACGCGCATGACGGCGACGGAGAACCTGCCGGGGTTCGCCCCGACGGACAGCAGCCTGTTTCCGGACTGGGACCGGATGAAGCAGCTTCCGGTGCTTCTGGACGCCTTTGACACGCCGATCCTGTATTACGCCTCGAACCGCGGGGCGTCGACGCGGAACCTCGTCGAGGATGTGCATAAGGTGGACAACAACTACGCGGACGAGGGGGGGCCTCCGTTTTATTTTCATCAGGACAACCGCGGGTTCACCGGGTACGCGACGAACCCGTCGGGCAGCGATCTTCGGGAAGGGTGGAACTTCGGGAAGGGCGGGGATCACCGGATCGCGGCGATCGGGAACCTGCTGACGGGGGACGACATGCACGACTTTCCGGAAACGTTCGCACACTGGGTTCATGACGAAGGCGCGCATGAGGCGACGGAGAACCAGCAGGGCAACGCCCCGAAACCGTTGCGAGCGAAGAACGCGGATTCATTCATCCTGGTCAGCCCCGGGGCGGACCAGCTTTACGGGACGCCGGACGACGTGACGAACTTCTGACGCCGGGGCGAGGCGTCGCGGACGGCGCCGCGGCGCCGTGCGGATTCGGAGTGCGATGACGCAAGCGAGGGCAGGACGATGACAAGGGCAAAGCGAGCGGCGTTTACGTTGGTGGAGATGCTGGTGGTGATTGCGATCATCGTCATCCTGATCGCGATCCTGATTCCGGCGATCGGGGCGGCGCGGCAGCGGGCGAAGATCGCGGGCGTGCAGGCGTCGTTCAACGCCTTGAACGCGGGGATCGAGTTGCTGCGCGGGGACACGTCGATCGGCGGATCGTATCCGCCGTCGCGCGGGGATGACGCGACGGACTTCCGCAAGATCGCCGATCCGCAGGCGACGAACCAGGGCGCGCCGGTCGAGACGGCGGTGACGGGGGCGCACCTGCTGGCGTTCGCGCTGGTGGGGGCGGACCGGCTGGGACCGCCGGGCTTCAAGGACATCAACAACAACGGCCGGTGGTCCGACGACATGCACGCCTTCGAGGGCAACGATCGCAATCCGGCGGGTCTTTACGGGCTGGACCGGACGACGGGTCAGGCGAAGTGGACGCGTTACGGCGGGGGCAGCGGGTACGTGGATGAGTCGGCGCGGGAGCGGCTGAAGACGATCAACGACCTGATCACCGAGGGGACGATCCCGGCGGGCCAGTTGCCGGGGGGTTCGCTGCTGGACACGGATGCAAGCAAGCGTCTTCCGTTTTTCACGGATGCGTGGGGGCTGCCGATCCTTTACTACCGGGCGACGCCTTCGGCGAAGGCGATGTGCGGACTGGACATGGGGGGGACGCCGTCCGGCGGGATATACAATCAGGAGGACAACGGCCTGATCACGGGGACGGAAGGGGCGCTGAATACGACGTACAACTCGGTCGGGATCGACTTCGGCGCGGGTCCGCTGGCGGACGATCCGAACCTGGCGCATCGCATCGGCAAGCCCGGGTATGTCGAGGCGGTTCCGCGCGGGAACAACGGCGACCTGACGAAATCGAATTTCGACAACACGTTTGCGCGCTTCATCTGGGACAAGTCGATCACCGCGCGGAATGAGCCGGTGCGGAAGGACAGCTACCTGCTGATCAGCGCCGGTCCGGACCTGATCTACGGGACGGGTGACGACATCGTGAACTGGCAGCGGCAGGAGTAGGGCGGAATGCGGAATGCGGAATGCAGAATGCTGAAAGGCGAGTCTTGCCCGCATGAAGGCATGAGGCGCTCCGGGAGCGTCCACGCGATAACCGCAAGGTCTTCGGCCAAGGTCCGGGGGGCGTTCACGCTGGTCGAGATTCTGGTGGTGGTGGCGATCATCGTCATCCTGCTGGTGAGCGTGGTGACGCTCGGCGGGTGGGCGGTGCGCAAGGGGCAGTCGAAGAACACCGAGGGGATGCTGCGGATCGTGGCGGACGCGCTGGAGCAGTTCGCGGCGGACGCGCCGCTGGCGGCGGTGAAACAGCCGGGCGGCGCGGGGCAGGTCGCGTACGTGTCGCGTTACGGCAAGTATCCGGCGGATGAGCTTGAGGTTTACGGGAGCGGGATTCCGGGTTCGACGCAGGGCCGCAGCCTTGCGCCGGGCGGCGGGGTCGTCGTGCCGGACGCCGGCGGCGGGTATCAGCGCATGACGTTCGTACTCGGAGGGGCGGCGCCGCAGTTCGAGAACCGGGACATCGCGACGATGCTGCTGGCGATCGAACTGCACAGCGAGTCGGCGGCGCAGATTCTTTCGCGGGTGTCGGAGAAGCATCTGGTTGCCGTGCCGCTGGACGGCGCGGGCGACCCGGTGCAATACCTCGACCGCGACCGTGACGGCAAATACAACCCGAAGGATGACGAGCCGCTGCGGTGGCTGGTCGATGACTGGCAGGTTCCGGTGACGTATTTCTCCCAGCGGGATTTCCGCGACGGGGCTGCGGAGTCCAGCAACCACCCGCAGGCCGACGGCTGGAGTTGGAACGAGGTCTCGACCCGGCTGGTCAAGATGAACGGCGGCGCGCCGGTGCTGATGTCGTGGGGACCGGACGGCAAGGACCAGCGCACCGAAGTCAATCAGACCGGGGCGACGGCGGCGAACATCGCGACGGATCTGCTGGGGCTGGACGGATCGGCGAAGGATCGGATCGACAATCCGCTGAACGCGGACAACGTGTACGCGAACCCGGCGCTGGCGGAGAAGCTGGCGGGGGGGAAGTGAGGGGCGCGGATCGGGCGCTCGGGTTAGCTCGGGCGGGCAGGCGGGGGTTTGCAGCGTGCGGTTTTTCTTATGAAACGACGGACTTGGACAACCCGTGAGACGACGCCCGCTCGACGTCAGGCGTTCACGCTGACGGAGCTGCTGGTGGTGATCGGGATCGTCGTGCTGCTGGCGCTGGCGGCGGTTCCGGCGATCAACCAGATGTGGGAGCAGCGGAAGATATCCGAGGCGGAGACGATCCTGCGCGGGGCGCTGATGAACGCGCGGCAGCGGGCGCTGGGGACGACCGAGGCGGGGCTGCTGTTCTACCTCGACGGGGCGGGCGTGCAGCACGTCGTGCTGATCCAGCGGGCGGATGAGCCGCTGTCGGCGCGGTATGACGAGAGCGGCAATCCGAAGTACACGACGGTCGATCCGCTGGATCCGTCGGTGCGGGTGGACCTGATTTCGTCGAGCCGGTTTGAGATCGTTCAGGGCGTGCAGTTCACGATGCCCAAGCCGATGCGGGCGGCGCCGAGCGCGGCCTTGCTCGATCCGGCGCGGAATGCGCGGCGCGACCGGCAACTCTCCTTCGAGCGCTTCAGCGACGCCGAGCTGGTGAACAATGATTTCGACGCCCCGGTCGGTCTGACCGGACAGGAGGAGTTCGAGCCGCAGCGGCATCGCAACTACTTCGCGGTGGTGTTTTCGCCGCTGGGGCAGCAGCTCATCGGGCGCGACGTGCTGGTGTATGACGAGGACGGCGAGACGGACCTGGCCGGGTCGGCGGGACATCAACGGGGCGACCTGACGGGCGTGCGGGCGATGCCGATGGTGACGAAGTACGCGGCGGGTTCGTATGACCCGGTGTTCAAGGAGGCGCCGCGTGATCTGGACGCATCCAACAGGGACGCCAACCTGGCGCACATGCTGACGGTGCGGATGCGCGGGGGGGAGGGGGACGTGGCGGTGAATTTCGCGTCGGTGCGCGGGGTGATCGTGTACGACGACGAGCAGTTTCAGCAGGCGGTTCCCGGGACGCATCGGCAATACCTCCGCGAGTCGGCGCGTCCGTATTACGTCAGCGCGACGACGGGGGACGTGATCCGCGGACCGATCGGGAGCGAGGCGCAGTGACCGCGGCGTGTTCCGGGGGGTGGCGACAACGCAGGAAGTGATCCGCAGATGACGCAGAGGGATGCAGAGAATCCGGGAGTGGCGCGGCTTGTCGCGGGGCGGCGGGCTTCGGTGCGTGTTGCGCGCGGCGTGCTTTCGGGGCGCGGCGCGCCTGCGGTGCGCTTGCGGCGCGCGTCAGCGCGAGCGGCGGTCGGCGGGCGCCGGCGCGGCATTTCGCTGGCGGAGATGATGATCGCGGTGGTGATCCTCGGGCTGGGGCTCCTGATGGTGGCGAGCCTGTTTCCGGTGTCGTGGCTGTCGGCGCGGCGGCTGGCGGAGAACACGACGCAGTTCTCCTGCCGTCAGGCGGCGGACCTGGCGGTGCGGACGCTGCTGAAGGTGGACGGAGAGACGACGGACGTCGCGGTGCTTCCCGGGGACCAGATTCAGTTCTGTGACTGCACGGATTGCAGCGATCAGGGGCAGCTTTCGTTCGAGGCCGGGTCGATCGAGTTCAAAGGCGACCTCGGGTTTCCGATCGGGCGCGTTCACGTGCTGAACCTCGGCAACGTGCTCTTTGAGAACCGGGCGTTCGTGGGCGAGGATGCGTGGATGCTGGAGCAGACGCGGGTCGGGGAATTGCTTCGCGGGGGCGGGACGTTCAATATCCCGTCGTCGTGCAACTGCCCGTATCGCGCGTCGAACAACACGGTGGATTTTTCGCGTTTGCCGAACGTGCTGAAGCCCGTGATCGCCGTGCAGGACCGGGTGTACCCGCCGCTGCCGAGCCGGCCGACCGACGACTTCACCGATCTGTCGGCGGACAACCGGCGCTGGGACGACGCGTATTCAGCGCGGCGCTACGCCTGGGCGGCGATGTACCGGTTTGACGACGAATACGTCTGCACGGCCAACTCCGGAAGCTGCCTCGACAACGACGGCGACCGTTACCTTGATCTGGACACGATCAGCGACTCGCGCGTGGTGGCGATGTACTACGTCACGCTCCGCCGTCCGAAGCCGACGGCGCGCTACGCCCGGCAGGATCCGGACGCCGTGCCGAACCCGGACCCGCGGGAGGCTTTCGAGGACGGGGCGACGGGCGTGGCGGCGCTGGCGTCGGATCAGGACGTGATGCTGCCGACGCCGTGGCGCGTGCAGGTGCTCTTCCCGGACGACCTGAAGCTCCGCAGCGGGTGTGACATGACGCCCGACCCGGACGACTGCCCGACGGGCATCGCCACCGAGATCACGGTCAATCACAAGGACGCGGAGATCGACCGGAACCAACCGGCGTGGGTGACGGGGTTGTTCGATCGCGGGACGGTGTTCATCGACGAGCTTTCGGGGAACATCTACCGCGTCGAGAAGGCCCGGCTCACCGACGACGATCGCACCGCGTACCTGACGCTGGACCGCGAAGTGTTCCGCGAGGACGTGGACTTCGGCGCGCTGGACGGCGTGTGCGACCCGGATGACCCGGACTGCGATCCCTGCGGTCGGCCCGACAGGGCGGAATGCCAGGTTCAGCCGAACCGGGTTCTCGACGACTGCGAGCGTCTGCGGACGGTCTGGGTGTTCCCGCCGCCGGTGCAGGCCGGACGCGGCGCGGGCGATCCGCTGGTGTTCGACGGCAGTCCGCCGGTGGTGGACATCGCGGTGCAGACGGTGATGATCGCGCCGTAAGGTTGGCGTGTGATTCTGATTCTTCGTGCCTTGTATCCGGCGTCCCTTCGCGCCGCTGACGACCCGTATGAGCGGCGACTCGGGCTGAGGATTCGCGCGGGCTGAAGCGGATGTGCGGATGTAGCGGATCGGCGAGCGGTTGGGCGGTTGGGCGGTTGCCGGGGTGGGGGATTCGCGCGGGCTGAAGCGGATGTGCGGATGTAGCGGATGTAGCGGATGTAGCGGATCGGCGAGCGGTTGGGCGGTTGGGCGGTTGCCGGGGTGGGGGATTCGCGCGGGCTGAAGCCCGCGGCTCGGGGGTGCGGTGAACTACTACGAGATCTGGTGCAACCTCAGGGATTCGCACAAGGACGTCGAGTTCGCCGACGCGGTTCATGCCTACCTGGGCGAGTTGAAACGGCGCGGCCTCATCGAGGACTACCGCCTGACGCGGCGGAAGCTCGGGTTCGGACCGGCGGAGTTGGGCGAGTTCAACATGTCGCTGGCGTGCCGCGACCTGGCGCAGCTTGAGCAGGCGTTCGAGGTGATCGCGCGGCGCGGCGGGGACATCGAGAAGCTGCACGCCAACGTCTACGCCCGCGTGACGGACTTCCGCTCGGCGCTGTACCGCGCCTTCCCCGACCCGCAGCGGCAGCGCTAGGACACATCCGGAGAAGAACGATCCCCGAGCCTCATCGGCCTTGCCCGTCTGACGGCGGCGTTTCACACCCTCAAGCGATCGCCTGCGCATTTACGGGCGCGACGCCGACGGTATGCTGGTCGATGCAGTTCGCCTGACGCCGCGGGCGGATGCCGGGGGACGACATCATGCTGACGGTGGAAGCACTCAGGCCGTTGCTCCTTCATTCGGACGGGCACGTGCGGGGAACGGTGGTTCGGTGCCTGCATGAGGCGTGGTCGCGGGACGCGGAGCTGGTGCCGACGATCCTGGCGGCATGCCGGCGGTTCGGCTTTGCGGCGAACGACACGGCGCTGCACCGTTGGGACCGGTTTCCGCTGGATCCTCAGGTTTTTGAGGAGGTCGTGGCGACCCGTGCGGCGCTGGGGCCTGGAAGTCTCGGGCAATGCGCCGGCAACCTGCTGGTGAAGGCGCCGGTTGAATTGCTTCGGGAGCGCGGCGATCGGCTGCGCCGCGAGGGGCTGCTCAGTCCGCAGCAGACGAAGAGGATGTCCCACCGCATCGAAGCGGCCGGGTTGTCCGCGGCGGAACTCTGGGACGCGCTGGTCGCCTTCGCCCGGCGCGCGGAGAACGTCCGGGAGCCGTGGAAGCTGGACTGGACCTACGTCGACGTGATGGTCGAAGCGCTGGGGCGGCATGATTTCCCCGGCGCGGACGCGGTGTGCGAGCGGCTTGCGGATCCGGGCGTCGAAAACTCGTTTCTGGAGTTGATCCTGGTTGACTTGGCCGGCGCGCGCAAGATGCGGGAGGCCGTCCCCGCGTTGATCCGCCGCCTGGGCGCGGACGACGACTGGATGCCCCAGCGCGTCCGCGACGCGCTCGTGCGGATCGGCGACGTGGACGTCGTCCGGCTGATCCGCGAGGGCTGCCCGTCGAGCGGTTTCGGTTTCCGCATGATGGCGACGGAGGTGCTCGAGGGGCTGCGCCTGCCGGAGTCGGAGGACGCGATGATCGCGCTGCTTGAAGGTGAGTCGGACCTCACGATCCGGACGACGCTCTGCCACGCGCTTGGTCATTGTTTCTCGCCGCGCGGCGTCGAACTCGCCCGGAAGCAGGTCGCGGACGGGTATGACCGGATGATGGTGGACCTGGAGGATGAGATTCTCGTGGCGGCTGACGTGTTGGGCCTGACGATCCCCGAGGACGCTGACTGGCGCCGCCAACGCGAGAATGACGAGCTGCGTCGGGAGCGCCGCCGGAATGAGATGGCCCGACTCCTGGGGGCAAGGACGGCGAGGGAATCCGAGACCTCGCTGCTGTTCAATCCTAAGGAGGAGGAGGAGGAGGAGGCTTTTGCGTCCGTGACTTCCGACGGAAAGATCGGTCGCAATGAACCGTGCCCGTGCGGAAGCGGCAAGAAGTACAAGCGGTGCTGCGGGGGCGCGTAACGGTCTGTCGTCGTCGGTTGTTCTCAGCCGTCCGTTGAAAAAGGGGAACGCCTCCCTCCGGGAGGCGAATCTCGCCGGGAAAAACCGGTATCACGAAAGCCGATCGCGAGTTCTTCAACAGGCGGCTAACTCCGGTCGCAACCCCCCTCAGCCGCGGCAGCGACGCCCTGAATCTCCACCTGACTCCGTTGCACTCCGCTTCGCCCGACTCCGACGCAACACGTTTCGCCGACGACCCCGCAGGATCGTCCGGCGCATTCACATCAATCCCGAAGAACACGCGCGAACGCCCGAAGAACATGCGTGAGCGTTCGTTGTTGTGTTTCAATCCCGAAGGACACGCGCCAACGTCCGTTGTGGTGTTTCAATCCCGATGAACACGCGAGAACGTCCGTGGTTGTGTCTCAATCCCGAAGGACGCACGCGAATGTCCGAAGAGCACGCGCCAACGTCCGTTGAACACGCGTGAATGTCCGTTGTTGTGTTTCAATCCCGAAGGACACGCGCGAACGTCCGTTGTTGTGTTTCAATCCCGAAGGAGGCGCAGGATTCTCCGGATGCGTTGGTCTCAATCCCGAAGGGATTGCGGCCTCCAGCCCAAGGTTGGACGCCGCAGGCGGCCTACCTTGGGTTCGCGGCGATCCACGCCTCGACCAACCCCAACGGGGTTGCAGCGGGTTGAAGGGGTTGCGCCAGATGAAACGGTTGCGCCGGGTTGAAAGGGTTGCGCCAGATGAAACGGTTGCGCCGAGTTGAACGGGTTGCGCCGGATGAAACGGTTGCGCCGAGTGGTGCAACCCCTTCGGGGTTGGGCGCGCTTGTCTTCGTCTTCCGTGGGCTGCGCCCACGGCTATTCATGTTGATCCCCTTCGGGGATCGGCGTCGTAATCCCCGGCCGTTGGCGTCGTAATCCCCGGCGGTCAGGCGTCATATTCCCTGGCCGTCAGACGTCATATTCCCCGGCGGTCGTCAGGCGTCATATTCCCCGGCGGTCAGGCGTCATATTCCCCGAAGGGGAATTACGTGGATAGCCGTGGGTGAAACCCACGGTGGCGTGCGGGGTCAAAACGCGACCCCGAAGGGGTCGAACCAACCTGGGTGGATCGCGCGGTGCAACCCCTACCTTCTTGACAATTGTCACATCGCTGGGGTTGAGGATCGAGCGGTTTCGGTTCCCCAGGGCAGGTCTGCCTGCGGCGACCCACCCTGGGCTGGAGGACGCGACCCCGTTGGGGTCGAGAAACGCGACGCGCCGTTCCGGCTTCGAGGTGGGTCGAGAAACGTCGCGCGCCGCGACGCCTTCGAGGTGGGTCGAGGAACGTCGCGCGCCGCGGCGCACCGGAGTCAAGTGGGGACTCAGGAGAACGCTTCCTTACGGGCGCGGCTCGGTTAAGTTCGCCGCAACCCCGTCGGGGTCGAGAAACGCCGCGCGCCGTGCCGCCTTCGAGGCGGGTCGAGGAACGTCGCGCGTCGCGGCGCACTGGAGTCAAGTGGGGACTCAGAAGAACGCTTCCTTACGGGCGCGGCTCGGTTTTGAAACAGCGCCGTGGTCGGCGCCTCTCCGAGGGGCATTCGGAGCCGGTTTCAGGGTCTACTCGTGCGGGACGGCAGGGCCGGCTTCCCGTAACATGCCGCCGCGATGAAGAAAGATCGGGGCATCACGGCGTGGCTGGCGTACCTTGCGTTCCGGAGCGTCGCTGCGCTTTTTCATCTTTCGCCGATCGAGTTCAATCTTCGGATCGCCCGGCGGCTGGCGGGGGGCTGGGCGCGTCTTTCTCCGCGTCACCTGCGTCGCGCCGAGGAGCATCTGAGGCTGGCGTTCGGGGAGTCTCTTTCGGCCGACGATCGTCGCCGGATCGCCCGCGCGTGCCTCGATCACTGGACGATGTTCGCGGTCGAGTTGATCCGCGCTCCGGGACTGATCAACCGGTACACGTGGCATCGCCACCTGGTTCCGGTCAACCTCGAGGAGACGCTGCGTCACCTCCTGACCGGCCAGGGCGCGATCCTGCTCACCGGACATTTCGGGAACTGGGAGCTGGTGGGCCACCTGATCGCGTGCTTCGGATTCCCCGTGGCCGCCGTCATGCGACCCCTCGACAACGTCTACCTCAACGACTACCTCGTCCGCACCCGCGCCACGCACGGACTGGCGCTCCTCGACAAACGCGGCGCGACGGCGCAGGCCGAGGATCTGCTGCGACGCGGCAGGCTCGTCGGGTTCATCGCCGATCAGGACGCGGGGCGGAAGGGGATTTTCGTGGACTTCTTCGGCCGCCCCGCGTCGACGTACAAGTCGATCGGGCTGCTGGCGATGCAGACGCGCGTGCCGGTCATCGTCGGCTACGCGCGGCGGATCGCAGAAGGCTTCCGTTACGAAGTCGCGGTGCAGCGGGTCATCCGCCCGCAGGAGTGGGAAGCGCAGGACGACCCGCTCCGCTGGATCACGCAGACGTACACGCGCGAGATCGAGGCCGCCGCCCGACAGAACCCGCCGCAATACCTCTGGATCCACCGCCGCTGGAAATCGCAGCCGTCCGATCGAGCCAACGCCCCGCGCCCGACGGCTTAAGACGCTGTTGCAAAACCACCGGTGCCGACGGGAAAAAGAGCGCTTCCTTACGGGCGCGGCTCGGTTTTGAAACCACGTCTACGATATCAAGTCGCGGGTTCGTTGCACAAGCTCGGACGGCGGTTCTCCGGTCCGCCTGCGCTGAACCGGGCGGCGTGAATGAAGTCCGGCGCGATCGGAACGCGTCGCGGGCCTGGCGAAACCCGCCAAGCCCGCGACAGAAGCCTCACGAAATGTCTAACCGCGCGTCAGTTCGGACACGGCATCGCGGCACACGGGCAGCCCTCGTAGGACGGACGACCCGTGCCCGGCGACAGCAGACCGGTCGGAACCGTCGGCGACGGCAGCGTGTCCTTCTGCCAGCCCTGGCCGCGAATGATGATGCACGTATTGTCCTGCTGGCAGTCGAGTGCCCAGCGGAAGAAGTTCGGCCTCGGACAGTCCTCCAGCAATCGGAACTGCGTATAATGCTGGTAGTAGCCTTGGGCGTCCTTCGTGCCTTCAACCAGGATCTTCTGGAACTCCACGTGCGCATCGACGAACGCGCGATTGAACGTCCAGTCCTTGCCGTGCCAGCCGTTCAGGCTCTTCGTTCGTCCGGGATCCACGCCGGGCAGACCGAGCCCCTGGCAGAAGTCGGATTCGCGGCGAGACGCCCACGCCCAGCGACCGACGTTCTCTTCGTAGTAGATCGTGTTGCTCGGCGTCGGGATGCGCGTGATCGGCCGCAGATACGGTCCGTTGCTGGACATCGGGTTCCGACCGCCCGAGATGGCGATCAGGAAGACGTTGGCGGCGAACGAGTTTCCGAACCAGTCGTAGGAACTGATGTTGCCGCTGTCGATCCAGTCCTGGCAGTGCGACCCGCGCGGCGGACCTTCGTCGCCCGCGCACGTGTATACGTCGAGCGCCATTTTGGTGTCGGCCCGAACGACGTCGTCGCTGCCGGTCATGTGATCTTCGAACCCGCCCTTGTAGATCGTCTCATTGAGCGGACGCGTACCCGGCCCGAATCCGCAGCGTGTGCCGTATTTGCTCGTAAGCTCTCGGTCGCCGCCGCCGCTACAGAATCCACCGCGACCGATCCCGCTCTTTCCGCCCCACTCGTAGGCGCCGATGAACGTCGGCGTCGCCGGGTTCTGCTCATACTGGCGCCCGTGGATCGGGATCGCCCACGCGCCGTCGTCCTCCGACGCATACGTCCGGCTCGCCAGCGAGATGTCCCGCAGGTGCGCCCCGCACTTCGTCCGCTTCGCCTGATTCCGCGCGTTCTGCAGCGACGGCAGCAGAATCGAGATCAGCAGCGCGATGATCGCGATGACCACCAGCAGCTCGATCAGCGTGAACCCGCCCGCCACATGCCGACAGCCTCGTCGAGTACGCATCATTTCTGCACCCTTCTCTTTCGTTCGGATTCCTTAGTCACGTGTATCTACCGTTCCGGACACGGGTAACCCGTGTCGCATACGCATCCCTCGTAGGACGGCCTGCCGCTCCCATCATGGAGCAGACCCGTGGCCACCACCGGCGTCGGCAAGCAATCCTTTTGCCACCCATCCCCACGAATCACGACGCATCGATAATCGATCCCGCACGCCGGATTCGTCCACGGAAAAAACTGGGTGTAGTGATTTCCGGTGAAATTCTGCGAGCAGTCCTCAAGCATTTTCTCGAACCGGTAATGCTGATAGTAGCCCGCCGCGTCGCGCGTCCCTTCGATCAGCACCTTCTGGAACTCGACATGCGCGTCCACAAACGAACGGTTATACGTCCAGTCCTTGCCGTGCCACCCCTCGATCACGCGCTTCTGCGGGTGCAGTGAAACGCCCGTCAGGAAATCGCAACGATCCTCGCGCGCCGCCCACCCCCACCGGCCGACGTTCTCTTCGTAATAAATGACCCGGCTCGGCGAGGGAATCCGCGTGATCGGCCGCAGGTACGGCGAGTTGCTGTCCATCGGGCCGCCGTTCGACGGGCCGATCATGAATACGTTCGCCGCAAACGAGTTGCCGAACCAGTCGTACGACGACACCGTCGAGCCGCGATTGATCCAGTCCTGGCAATGTCCCGAACTCGGCGGACCTTCATCGCCAGCGCAGGTGAACACATCCAACTGCATCTTGGTGTCCGCGAGAACGATAGCGTCCCCCCCGTCGACGTGATCCTCGAAACCGCCTTTGTAAATCGTTTCGTTCAGCGGACGCGACCCTGGTCCAAAACCGCACCGCGTCCCGTACTTGCTGCGAAGCTCGGGGTCGCCGCTTCCGGTACAGAAGCCGGGCTTGCCGATTCCGCTCTTTCCGCCCCACTCGTAGGCGCCGATGAACGTCGGCGACTGAGTATTCTGAGAGTATTGGCGCCCGTGGATCGGGATTGCCCACGCGCCGTCGTCCTCCGACGCATACGTCCGGCTCGCCAGCGAGATGTCCCGCAGGTGCGCCCCGCACTTCGTCCGCTTCGCCTGATTCCGCGCGTTCTGCAGCGACGGCAGCAGAATCGAGATCAGCAGCGCGATGATCGCAATGACCACCAGCAGCTCGATCAGCGTGAACCCGCCCGCGCGGGTTGCGACCTTCATTCGACGTGATGACATGATGTGCTCCCTAACAACCTCGCCCGATCACCGGGAAGCTGCCCCTTCTCGGGTTGCGGCCGCTCGAACGAGCCGGCGATAGCCCCTGAGCTTGACTCACGCGAAACCGTAACACGAACCGCGATTTCCCCTCAAGCCGTTATCAGCGGGTCGCACTCCGTCACTTACGGCATGTGCCGCACGTCACCCCCCGCATTCGTCCTCGATCAGCGGCTTAAAAGGCTGACACCGCGAAGCTGCCGCTCCGCCAATACGAAACCTCCCCCTGTAAAAAGACACCTTCCGGGGTATTCCGCCGGTTTCCTTGACCTAAAAGGGGGGCTGCGGCATTTTTTCGTGGCGGCGCTCCTGCTTCCTTTGACGGTTCCCGGAATTCGGCGTCGGCGCAGCCGGCGAAGACCGCCTTGTCGGATGCCGGGAATCCCGTTATTGTCTGGGCGATTGACCCTGTAGCCTGAAGGTTTCGGCAGCCGCGAGACAGGTACGGGGGGGTTTGAGGCGGGTTTCGCCGAAACAACGTCGCCGCCTCGGGGAGTGAGTGACAGAGGATTGGTTTCATGCCCGCAAACGGTCGTCCGAATTCCGATATTCTAAAAACGAGAGCGATTCAATCTGCACTTCAATTCGCGCTCGAAAAACGGCTCTTCTCGAAAAATCCAGAACTCAAAAAGGCCGCCGAATCCTGGCTTAAGGAAGCCGACAATGACCGCTCGGTTTTCGGGCGTCAGATGCGGATGATTCAGGTGCTTCGCAAAGGCGCCACCCTTGAAGACATGGTTCGGAGGCTCAAATCATCGCGTCGAACCGTGTTTCGCTACCTTAACGAACTGGAGCGGGCTGGCTACAGCATCAGGCTTGAGGGCAGCGTTTACCGCGTGTGAAAGAGGTTTTTCTGCGGTGCGCGCCGGTCTCAGCGCCAGGCGCCATCGTGGGGGCGGCTCTTTTTTGGGGTCGCGCCGCGGCACTAGCAGTCCGTGGTGATAGCCGCGGACAATCTCGTGGCATGGACGCTGTTTCAAAACCGCCGGTGCAGACGCAGGGCAACCGCATTCCAGGATTTCTGGCTTCCGAGCGAACGTCGGTTGTCCAAGGGATCGGCCTCCGCATTCCGGAATCGCGGATCGCCTGATCCGCGGTATCCGTCAGGACCGGCTCAAAAGTTAGAATGCGGTTGCCCTGGTGCAGACGGGGAAAAGAACGCTTCCTTACGGGCGCGGCTCGGTTTTGCAACAGCGTCATGGACATCTTGTCCGTAAAACATGGGCTGGAAGCCCATGCCACGGCTTTCGCCACGGTCTCCCAGGTGGGTCGAGGGTGTTCGGGAACGGCCGGGCGCTGGGCGTTTCTCCAGGCGGGTGGCTTTCCGGGCGCGCGCCGTCAGATATCGGATTCCTGGATTTTTTTGTTGCATATTCCTCGCTCCTGGGGGTATATTCCCGAAGTCCGGGCTTTCACGGGTCTCGTGGGTTCGAAGGCTCGCGCCGTCAGGTCGGTCTCTCCTGTTCCGGGACAGCCGTGACCGATTCCGGCGCGGCTGGGCGGGACTCTTGAGCGGGCGAATACTCTCAGACCTTGCGAGAATGAACTCGACTTGGCGGCGGTGCGGCCCGCGTCAGAAGTGAACCGGGCGCACATCGGGGCGAGGCGGGTGATGGCGAAACGACCGGGCCTGCGCGGATTTCTGCTCCTCCTGTCTGCTGCGCTTCTGCTGGGCGGATGCGGCGGCGGCATCTCTGATCCCGCGCCTACGTCCACCGGCTCCCCGGCGGCCGAAGGATCCGATACCAACGCCCCGGATTCCGTCAATGACGTCGTGACAGACGAGTTCCCCGGAGAGTTGGGAGGCGTTGGAGGGGACGAAAGTCCGGCGTTCGCAGCGATCGCGATCCGGAACGCGGCGGAATCGGCAGCCGCGGTCACTGTCTTGTTCGCCGCCGACGGGGTGCAGGTTCATATCGCCTACGTCCGAGTGCTGCCCGGAACGATCGTTCAGGTTTCCAGTCCGGCGCCGGCGAACCGAATCCAGATCAACGCGACCACCGATGACGGGGCGCTCGTCCTGAATCGAACGTTCGCCCTCGGGGTTGATTATGAAATCGACGAGATGATCGAGTTCACGCTCGAACCGAATGAAGGCGGCCCGCCGGGCGACGGGACGGCGGATCCCGGCGACGGGTTTGCACCTCCGGTGTTCCGGGTGATGTCGGTGGAGATCGAGGGGTTGTCAGCCGCGATCGGGTCCGCCGCGCTCGTCCGGTGGGAGGACGAAGGCGGGAGTCCTCAATCCACGGTTGCGTTTCACCTTCGATCGTTGAACGACGTCGATCCGTCGTCGCTCGGCGCGCAGGTGTCGCCGCAGGTCGCCCTCGCGCTCGACGGGATCAACGATGAGATTCGGCTGGTGCTCTCCGGCGTTCCGGCGGGCGCGTACGAATTGCTCGCGGTCGTCCGCGACGGAAGCTTCGAGACGACGGTGATCGCGGCTCCGCAATTGACGCTGTTCCGCGATCCGCTCAACGCGCCTCCGACGATCCGTCTTGTGAGTCCCGCGCAGGCGGTCACGATGAGCGCCGCGGACGCCTTCGACCTATGCTGGGACGACGCGGATCCCGACAGTTCCGCGGTGGTGTCGCTTTCGCTGTTCCGCGTCATGCCGTCGGGGGAGAGCGTCTCGTATCCCCTCGCCGGTCCGCTTCCTGAAGACCCGGATGGCGCCGCGGATTGCGTGAGGGTGATCCCCAGCCAGGTCATTCCCGGCGTGTACGACCTGGTGGCGACGATCAGCGACGGCGTGCTCAGCGGCGTCGATCGCCGGGAGCGGTGGATTGAGATCCGCGGGACCGAGACGGACCACCCGCCGACCCTCACGTTGCTCGCGCCGGCTGCGAACCTTGCGACCACCCGAGGAGGAGCGGTATCCGTCTCCTGGCATGACGACGACAGCGACAGTTCGGCGATCATCTCGCTGATGCTGGATCCGGACCTTTCGAGCGACGCGCTGGACGGGAACGAGGTGTTGCTGGTTT
Organism: Phycisphaerae bacterium; assembly: GCA_022072505.1. GTDB lineage: Bacteria > Planctomycetota > Phycisphaerae > UBA1845 > UBA1845 > JABWBH01. The sequence goes on along the minus strand of JAJVHU010000037.1, from coordinate 78,649 downwards.
CCGCGCTCGCGGAGGATCCCGACGGAGCAGGGAATGACGAGATCCGCATTGGCTTCCCGGCTGATATTGCCGCGGGGGAGTACCGCCTGGCGGGAACGATCTGGGACGGTCGCACGTCGGCGGTCAGTTTCGCCGCCGGGAAGATCAACATCACCGACCGCGGCAGCGACGAGCAGTCGGAATCGCCGGAGGTTGACGCGGTGTGGCCGCTGACCGATCAACGCATCCGCGACGGCTACGGCCTGACCTTCGGGGCTCGGTTCAGCAACGTTGCGCCAGGCGACCTCGGCGTGCGGTACTTTCTGAAGGGCGTTCTCGCCGGCGAATCCTGGAGCGTCGATCTTCTGCCCATCTCCACCGAACTTCGGAACGGCAGCGCGTTTACATGGACGGCGGATCTGTCGCGGATTTCGATTCCTGATGAGATTCGGGCGCACAGACTTGAGTTGCGGGTGCAGCTTTTTGACGGCGACCGGCTCGTCGCGTCCGATGCCGCCCCCGGCGCCGTGTTCATCCGCCGGGAGCTGGCGCCGCTCGAAGTCGGCGGGGTTCTGCCGGATTGCGAAGCGCACGGCGGCGTTCCCGCGGATGCGCGGATCGAGTTCGGCTGGGTGGGCGGAGGTTCGGCGGTTCACGATCCGGCGAACATCGTGCGGTTCTGGCTGGCGAAGGACGGAGTCTGGCCGCCGCCGCTGGATGATGACCGCACGCATCGGATCATCCTGCTCGGCGCGGAGCAGCCGGGCGTCGTTTTCAACGAGGCCGTCCCGTGGGAGGCGCTCACCGGGATGGATCCGGGTCTGTATACGTTGATCGCCGAAATTCAGGATCCGCAATTCGGCGAGATCACGCACGCATTCACGGATCGGCGGATTGAGGTCTGCGCGGTCGGTCGCCAAGGTGGCGGCGGGCTGCCTTGACGCTGAGCCGAATCAGCGATTCCGCCAGCACCGCGTAGCTGCATCCCTCAGCCGTGCGAAGCTGGCACATCAGGTCCACGCCCGCGGGAATCCGGTCCCGATTCCGCCGGAACGCCTCGCGGACGCGGCGGCGCAGGCGGTTGCGCAGCACCGCCGTTCCGACGCGGCGCGGCGCTCGCAATCCGATCCGCGATCGTTCGAGGGCGTTCTCCAGCGCCCACAACGTCAGGCAACGATCCGAAACACGGACGCCGTGACGGATCACTCGATCGACGTCGCTGCGGCGAGAAAGGCGGTCAGCAGGGGTAAAACGTTCACGGCTCACGTCCGCAAGCGCCCCACGGCCGCGGAGCACCGCCCCGAAGCGTTGCGGACCGTCCGCGAATCCGCGATTCTGTTGCGGCCTTGCGGAAGTCGCCGATGATACGGAAAGGGTTTCATATGTGTCATCCTCGCCGCCATCATAACCGCTCGGCGCCGACCCGGCTGTCGGTGCGGGTCTCGCGGCGCCTCAGCCGAAGCGCCGGAGTCGCTGTCCTGCTTTCCGCCGCCGTCGCCACAGCGTTGGCCCAGGACGCGCCGTCCGCGACGCCTCCATCCTCGTCGCCGCCGGACGCCGCGAACCGGGCCGGTCAACCTGATCCTGCCGCCAGGGCGCGGTCATCGTCATCCACGCCGCCGGGATCGACGCCGCGCCCCTCTCGTGCGCCGCGGATCCCGTCGCCCCGCGAGGAACTTCTGAGGACTTTATACGGCACGGATTTCGGCTCCTACGCGACGCTGCCCCTGACCGGTGCGAGCATCTTCGAGGAACCGCTCGCCGCCGCACAGAACCCCTTCAGCGCGGCAGCCTCTCCGGATCCGCTGGACCGCCGCTGGGATCCGCCCTCCGCATTGCGGTCCGCGTCGTCGCCGGCTTCCTTCGGCACGATGTTTCCGGATGCGCGCGGATCGCGCGTCCCGGGCGGATTCGGACCGCGATCCGCGATCCTGCACGAAACGAACGCGGCGGGTTTCTCCGCCTCTCTGAAGGCGAAGCTCGACGCGATCCTCGCCCGCCCGACGCTTCCGGGGTCGTCGCGCCCGGGTTTCGGTCTTGAAGATCCGCTCCTGCGCTTCGGCGCCCGCAGCGCTTTGTTCACCGGTTACGGCGCTGACGATTTTCACTTGCCTGGCCGGCGCCAACCGCACCTGCCAGCCGGGCTTTCGATCGCGCCTCCCCCCCGATCGACCGATCTGATGGCGCCGGTGATGTCGATCCCTCTCTTAACGCCGCAAGCACCGGGGTTCAGCCCGTTTCAACTGGACCCGCTCAACTCCTCGTCTCTGATAAAACTGGAGCGCGCCTCGGTGGGAGCGGGCGACCTTTCCGTCGTGCCGCCCGACGCGTCACGGCAACCTACCCCGGGGTCCGGAACGCCCGGCCGCAACTGAAACACGGGTGCGAAACCGAACCGCGGCTGTCAGAACGCGGGTGTTTCAGCTCTCGAGGCAGAGGCTAAAAAAAGCGTGAAAACGGCCTCCTGAGTCTTCATCCGGCTCCGGTTGCGCGGCGCGGGATTTGCATGAGCAGACGATCCTGCGTCGCATCCTCAAGACCTTCAAGATGCGGCGCACCGGAGTCGGTTGGAGACTCAGTCAGCCTGATTCACGGACAGTTCGTGTCGATCGACGCGCCGCACTCGACCAGCGACACCGTGTGCGGTCCGGAAGTCAACCCGCACCACTTGACCCTGGCCTTGCCGCGGGCGTTGACCACGGTCCGCCTTTCCTGTCCGCCATCGATGCGAAAGCGGATCTCCGCATCCGGCTGCCCCCGCTTGAGCTTCGCGACGACTCTCGGTCCGCAGGCGCTGTCGGCGCATGACGCGGAGAGTTTTTCGCGGCCGGTGCAGTCTCCGCCCGTCGTGTCCCCTTCGAGGCGCCACGATAGCACGGCGTTGCCGCGAAAACTGTGCGGAATCCACGTGGTGCTGCCCCAGAGTCCGTAATAATTGTTTCCGTGCGCCTGCCACCCGTCGCGGACATGACTGGGGAACCCGATCGGCTCGATGCTCACCGACCCGATCGACCAGAACCAGTCGCCGGTGGTCTCGATGTCCAGCGGTTGAAAATCAATCCACCACGTGCCTTCGGCAAGATCGAATTCGCCGTCCGCCAGATTGATGGTGATGCGCCACGCGCGGAAATTGAGCGGGCTTGAGATTTCCACCGCTTCGTAATCGGACGGAAGGGCGACCCAGTCCGCCGTCACCTCTTCGGCCGGCCTGCCTCCGGCGTCGGCATACACCTGAACCCAGATGCCCTCGGCGGGAACGGTGCCGTCATGCGCCATCACGTCAATGACGCCGACGGTCAGTCGTGTCTGCTGGATCAACGTGAAATCCTCGACGACCTGCGAGTCGATCGTTCCCAGTCCGGGGAAAGGGCGCCACCCGCCGATCGCGTGGCCCACGCCGGCGTCCATCAGGTTGTCATCATGAATCCAGAGGGAGTCATGAATCACCTCGGCGCGAGCGGAAAGTGCCGGCAGCAAGAAGCCGCCCACGCAGCCGCACAGCGCCCATCCAACGGTTGAAGATCGCCTCATGTTCCCGTCCCCCTTTCCTCCGGCCCTTCGACACCGGTAAGTCCCGTCGTCGCCCGAACTCGCTTCAGCCGGTGCGCGATCCAGGCGAGAACGACGTTCCGATCCGGGCATTATACCCGGCCGATTCTGCCGGCGAGCCTGTTTTTCCAGTGAAACCCTCCCCGGGGTCACCGAGCGGACGGCGCGAAGGGAAGATCCGGCGCGGGCAGGAGGACGCTCTGTCCGATTTCCGGCGGATCGAAATCCACCAGTTCCCCGTCGGACCAGGTCATCCAGCGGTAACGGCCGGATTCAAGGGAGTCGTCGCCCTCGAAGGCGATTTCGAGCAGCCGGCCCGTCGCGTCCGTCTCCAGGATTCGGGCGCGGAATCCGTGAAGGTCGATCGTCTCCTGCTCGGTGAATCCGAGACTGCATGCGCGGAACAGGACGTCGAACATCTGAATCATGTGGAGGGGGGAGACCGGCGCGGATCGATCGAATGAACCGTCCGGTCGCGCTGCCGGCGGCGATCCCGGCGGCGGAAGGAAACCGCCCGACGGTCGCAACACGAGGGTTCGCGCGTCGGGGCGGCGGATTTCGAGAGGGGCGGCGCTGGAACCGAGCACGTAGAGATGCTCCGGCATCGGACGACCGTCGAGCGCATTCATTGAGGCGGCGTACTGAAAGAGGAACGCCGTCGGCGCCTGCACGATCATGAGCTTCTGATCCTCGATCGCCGAATCCTGCGGAAAGGAGTCCGCGAGGCGCTGCAGCAAAGGTCCGAGCGCCGCCGTGCTGTAAGCGGCGACGATCAACGCCGACGGGGAGATTGCGAGGTGAATGATGAGGATCGCGCGTCGGGTCAGGCGTTCCAGCGCCGAGGCCTTCCCTTCCGCGTTGATCGACGTTGGATGCTCGCGCGCTTCACGCAGGCGCGCCACGTACCGGGCGAGCAGTCCTCCCGCCCCCAGCCCGGCAATGACCAGCAGCCGGTTCTGCGCCGCCGTCCCGCAGGCGGGCAGAACCGCCAGCAACGTTCCGGCCAGGTAGAACCGGCTGACGGCGTCGCCGCGCAGGCGTCCGCGCATGATCAGGAGGAGGATCGTCACAATTCCGGCGGCGCCGGCGGCGTATCCCGGCCTTAACGCGTCCGCCAGGAATCCGAAGACGTCCGCCGGCGGCAGCAGGAACTGCCCCAGCAGCAGCGTCGGCGCGTTGAAGAGCATTGCTCGAAGGAAGCGCAGCGGTTCGGACGCCGGATCAATGTACATGTGCGATCCGGTCGCTCCGTACCCGAGCGCTTTATACACCGCGATCCAGGCCAGCGTCGCGGCGGCGCAGGGAATCAATCCTGTCAGCCGACGCCTCACAGATCCCGTGTCGAGAAAGAGGGCGTACGCCAGCAGGTAACCCGGCGCGCCCAGCGACATCTCTCCTCCGGCCAGCCCCGCGACCAGCGTCGCCGGGGCCGCGAAAGCGCTGGCGCGATCCCCCCGGCGGCCGCGCATGTAAAGATAAACCGAGAGCAGCCCGAAGCATCCGCTGATGAGGGCGTTGCGAGCGGCGATCCACCCGGCGGGCACGCCGTGCGAGTAATCGACGGCGAACATCAAGGTCGCCAGCCCGGCCTCCCACGTTCCGCCCGCCGCCTCCCGGTACACCCGTGACGCGATCCAGACCAGCAGCGCCAGCCACGCGAGATTCTGCGCATGCATGAGGGCGGGCCTGTCCGGCCAGAACCGGTAGTCGACCCAGTGCGTCAGGCTGGTCAGAGGTCTGAAGAATGAAAGCCTGAGGGACTGCGGCGCCCACCAGGGAACAAGCCCTTCCTTGATCAGGCGCCGGATCTCCTCCGGACCGCCGGGAATGAAGCCGAAAAGATCCCACGGCGCCCGGCCTTCCAGAAGCCCCCGACCCTCGATCCCGGACGCCTCCGCCGGGGGTTGGAGCAGAAGCCGGTGAATGTAATCATCCACCTGAAAGCCGGTGGTCAACGAAATCGAAGTCAGGACGACGGCGATCGCGGCGGCGGAAGCGCAGAACCGAGGATGTCCGAACCAGCGATCGAAGATCACGTTCCGCCTGTTGCCCTTATCCGTCGCCGATCGGCAGGCCGAGTCGCCCTGCGTCAAGGAATCCTGGCGGGTGGAGACCGCCCGTCAGAACACCTTCGACGTGGACGCCTGACCGCGCGCGATGTTAAGGTCGGGCGCAGAGCATGTCACGGGACGGATCGAAAAAGAACCGGATGATGAACCCTGCGACGGCGGCGGCGCTCGTCGCGCTGGTTGCGTTCGGAGGCCTTTCAATGCGCTGGCATCGGCTCGGGGAGCGCAGTCTCTGGGAGGACGAGCTTTCGACGTGGACCAGCATCCGGGGCACCGTGATGGACGGGATCCGCTACGTGCAGATGCCGCACCCGCCGCTGTATTCGTTGTCCTGCCGCGTCGCGGCGTGGGGCGAGCCGAAACCGAGCGAAGCGCGGCTGCGCCTGCCGGCGGCGCTCTACGGCGCGGCGGCGGCGCTGGCGGGCGGGGCGCTGGGAGCGGTGATGTTCGGCCGGCGCGTCGGGTGGGCGGCGTTGATCGTTTTTGCGTTCAATGCGTTCCTCTTGAAGTACTCGCGTGAGGCGCGGATGTACTCGCTGCTGGCGCTGACGACGACGGTCTCGATGCTGTGCTGGTACGCGCTGGTGACGCGGAGGGGACGACGGGCGGCGTGGGGCGCGGGTTACATCCTCAGCACAACGGCGATGTTGTACTCGCACTACTTCGCCCCGCTGGCGCTGGCGGCGCAGGCCGCGTGGTGGGCGGCGGTTGTGACGCTGCGACGGCGCGCGGAGGCGGCTGGCGCAGGTCCAACATTCCCCCTCCGGGACGCCGAGCACGACGGACCGCTTCCTGACGGGCGCGGCTCGGCAGCGGGCGGCGGGCGGCGATATGAGCTGGCGTGTCTGACGCTGCCCGTCCTGTTGTACGCCCCGCTGGCGGTTTTCTTTGTTCGGCACGTTCTTCCGAACAAGCTCGGCTGGATTCAGCCCGCGCCGTGGTGGGCGTACCCGCATTTCCTGGGCGACGCCGTGCTGGGTCTTTTTGACGAGGGAGGCGCTGGTTCGACGGCGACACGTTGGGCGCACGTCAGCGCCGGGGTGTTCGTGGCGGCTGCTCTGCTCTGCGGCGCGGTCCCGCGGCTTGGCGCTCGCGGCGTCGGCGCGACGCAGGACGAGCGAGACGCTTGCCCCGGGCGCTTACTCCTGTTGTTCTGGGTTGTTTTCGTCGTCGGGGGGCTCGGGGCGATTTCGCTGGTATCCAACCCCGTGTTCGTGCCGAGATACGCGATCACGGCGCTCGTTCCCGGGACGCTCGCCGTCCTGACGCTGCCGGTGATCCGCGGATCGCGGGCGTTGATCGGGGCGGCGGCGCTTCTCCTCGTCGGCAATGCGCCGGTCGCCGTCACGGAATGCCTCGAGGAGTCCGGACCCGACGGGCTGGCGGGCATCATCCGGCACTTGAACGACACTCTGGGACCGGAGGACGCGGTCGTCGTCGTGGACTTTCCGTTTTGTCCGAACTACCGCAATCCGGTCGAGATGGGCTTCGAGTATTACGGCCTGCGCGACGATCTGACGGTGCTCCGAATGCGCGGAGAGCAGAAACGAGGACAGTTGACCGACTCGACGGCGCTCTCCGATCCGCGACGCCTGCACATCGTGACGCTGCTGGGTGATTTCGACGCGACGCTGCGGGCGACCGGTCGCCGCGTGGACATCTACGCCCTGCCGCCGTACCGCTACTTCATCGTGCATCCCGCGTCGGGGAACCCGGGGGTTCAACCCGATGCAAGGCCTTGACGGTCTTGTCATCCGGCGAAAGCGACCCGACAATGACGACGCCGACATTCCTCTCGCAGACGCCGCACATGCCGACGCGTGTACAAACGAAGTCCGACATCCTTGAAGTGTTGACCGCCGGGGGTTTGCGTCCGCGCAAGCGCTTCGGGCAGAACTTTCTGATCGACGGTAACCTGATGCGCAGGCTGGCGGAGTCGGCGGAAATCTCCGCGCAGGACGTGGTGCTCGAGGTCGGCGGCGGGACGGGCGGGCTGACCGACCTGCTGTCCTCCAGCGGGGCCTCGGTGGTGTGCGTCGAGTTGGACCGCGACCTTGCGGCGCTGCTGACGCGCCGGTTCGCGGATCACGGTCGTGTGCGCATCCTCACGACGGACGCTCTCAAAGGGAAGAACCGGTTGAACGCCGAAGTCGTCGCCTCCCTCCGTCATGCGTGCGGAGGCGCCCGCGGGCGGATGATGCTGGCGGCGAACCTTCCGTATCAGATCGCCACGCCGCTGGTCATGAACCTGCTGCTGGAAATGCCCGAGATGTCCCGGATGTGCTTCACCGTGCAGGCGGAGGTGGGCGATCGGATCCTCGCTGCGCCGGGGAGTCGGGACTTGGGACCGGTCAGCGTCATGATGCAGGTCTGCTGCGACATTCGGCTGGTCGCGCGGGTTCCGGCCTCGGCGTTCTGGCCCGCGCCGAAGGTGGAGTCGGTCATGCTCCGGGCCGACGTGCGCGAGGAGGCGTTGATCCCGCCGCAGGAGCGGGGGGCGCTGGCGCGGCTCGTCCGCGGCGCATTCGAGCACCGCCGCAAGACGTTGCGTTCGGCGCTGGGGTACGTCGTGGGCGCGGAAGGGGTGGCGAAGCTGGCGGCGGCGTTCGACCTGACGCGCCGACCGGAAGACGTCGAACCGGCGGAGTGGGTGCAAATCCTCAAGGCTTTATGATTTACCTCGACAACAACGCGACGATGCCGCCGCTGCCTGAAGTTGTCGAGGCGATGCAGCCGTGGTGGCGCGAGCATTACGGCAACCCGTCGAGCACGCACCGGGAGGGGCAGCGGGCCCGGTTTGCGGTGGAGACGGCGCGGCGACAGGTGGCGACGCTGCTCGGAGCGGCGCCGGGGCAGGTTGTGTTCACTTCGGGCGGCACGGAGAGCATTAATCTCGCGCTGAGGGGGCTGGTCCTGTCTCCGGCGCGGCGGCGCATCGTGATCGGCGCTGCCGATCATGCTGCCGTGATCGGTGCAGCGGAGGCGCGCGCGCCGGAGGGGTGCGAAATCGTGCGGGCGCCGGTGGACGCCGACGCGCGGCTGGATCGCGCGGCGTTCGCCGCCGCGCTCGACGAGCGGACGGCGCTGGTCAGCCTCACGCACGTCAACACGGAGACCGGGACGATCGAGGAGATTGCCGAACTCGCTCCGGTGGCGCGCGAACTCGGGGCGCGGGTTCACGTGGACGCCGTGCAATCCGCGGGGAAACTGGCGCTGAGCTGCGCCGCGTGGCCGATCGACTTCCTCAGCGTCTCAGCGCACAAGCTGCACGGTCCGAAGGGCGTGGGAGCGTTGTACGTCGCGGATCGGTCGGCGCTGCGGGCCTTGGTCGCCGGCGGGGGGCAGGAGGGCGATCTGCGGTGCGGGACGGAGAACGTCGCGGGGATCGTTGGCTTCGGAGTCGCGGCGGAGCACGCGCTGCGAGAGATGAGCGAGTGTCACGCCCGCGTCACGGCGCTGACCGGCGAGCTTGAAGCGCGGCTGGTCGCGCTGGTTCCCGGCGCACGGGCGGTGGGCGGAGGCGCGCCGCGTGTCGGCAACACGACGACAATTGTGTTCCCGGGGATCGACGGCGAGGCGCTCCTGCTGCTGCTGAGCGAAGCCGGGTTGTGTGCATCCGCGGGGAGCGCCTGCGGCAGCGGGTCGCTCGATCCTTCTCCCGCGCTGCTGGCGACGGGGATGAGCGCGCGTGACGCCCGCGGCGCCGTGCGTTTCAGCCTGTCCCGGTTTACAACCGCGGAAGAGGTCGAGGACGCCGTGCGGATCGTCCGCGAGGCGTTGACGCGGCAGCGCCGAAAATGACCCGAGGCGAGCGGGGCCGGGGACGCCGGGACCGGCGAGCCCCGGACCGTCAAATAACCCTGGACCCACGACGTTAAGAAATACGGGCGCGGAACTACTTGGCGCGATGTGCGACTAACCGCACGAGAACCGAAGGCTGATCCGCCGTCACAGGAGAAACCAGAATGAGCGTTCATCCCGGATTCATGAAGCCCAGCCGAGTCGCCGCCGCCGCATGCGTCATCGCCGGAATGCTTGCGGCACGCGACGCGGACGCCGGAATCAAGTTGATCACGCTGCCGCCGCGTGAACGCGTTGAGATCCAGCTTGATCATCCGAACGTCACGCTCGTCGAGGAAGAGCGGGTCGTCCCGCTGAACGCCGGCGTGAACGAGGTCGTTTTCGCCTGGGCGAACACGCAGATCGACAAGGAAAGCATTCAGTTCCGGCCGCTGTCCGACCCGGAGAACGTCCGGGTGCTCTCCGTCTCCTACCCCCCGAACGAGAACGCGCTGACGTGGCAGGTGGCGTCGCCGAAGGCGGGGTCCGCGCGGGTGCGCATCAGCTACCTGATCGGGCAGCTTGACAAGTCGTTCGCCTACGAGGCGACAGCGGCCAACGACGAGAAGTCGCTGACGCTCCGGCAATACGTCCTGCTTCACAACCGCGCGAACGAAACCTTCGGAGACGCGGGAATGTGGCCTGGGTTCGGCGAGCGCTTCGAGCGCCCGATCGGCATCAATGAGACGAAGCAGCTTCTGTCCGCGAAGTTCGAGAACGTCCCGGTGCGCAAGGTGTACACCGCGGACCTCTCCGAGTTCGGCTACCTTGACGAAGGCAAGAAGCAACTCCGGGTGCCGATGCATTATCTGCTGAAGAACGACTCGGCCAACGCCCTGGGGAAGTTTCCGTTCATGTACGGGAAAGCTCGCGTCTACCAGGATGACGGGCGCGGAACCACGGCGTTTCTCGGAGAAGACTGGCTGAAGTTCACTCCGCGCGACGACGAAGTGCGCCTTTACCTGGGCGTCGCGAAGGACGTCGTCGTCAAGCGCACGATCGCCCGGCGCGACCAGAACCGCGTGCTCGGGAATCTTTACCACTACGATGTGGTCGTCAAGTACGAAATTGAGAACTTCAAGGACGCGCCGGTGGTGCTTGACATCGCCGAGTCGATGCAGTCGCTGCGGCGGGAAATCCTCGGCCGCGACACGGGCCGCAACGTCGAATTCGAGCTGGTCAAGGACACTCCGATGGCGGAGATGCTCGACAAGGAGAAGTCCACCGCCGACCGGCTGCTTTTCCACGTTCCGCTTCCCGCCCGCGGAGGGGACCAGAAAGCCGTGAAAGCGACGCAGGAACTGCACGTCCTCATCAAAAATGAGTGGTAGAAGCGCCGAGACGCCGCCTCAGAACGCCAGGACATTGAAACGACCCACGCAGGGCGGGCTTTGCCCGCCATCCCGGGAGCTTATTGCGATGATAACCCGCACGTTTGCCTTGACGCTGACCGCGATGATCGCGGCGCCCGTCGTCGCCCAGCGGAACGTGGATCTGTCCACGGTTCCGCCGCGCGACACGGTTCAACTGACGATCTACAACAGCGAAGACCTCACGCTGGTCCGCGAGATCCGGACAGTGACCTTCAGGCAGGGCGTCAACCCGCTCCAGTTTTCGTGGGCGAACACCCTGATCGACTCCACCAGCGTGCAACTGCGCTTCAAGACCCGCGCCGATCAACTGGAGCTTCTTGACACCACGTTTCCGCATGACAAACCGCAACAATTGACGTGGAACGTCCGCAGTGGGATGGACGGCGACGCGTCGGTGGAGATCACGTACTTCACCAGCGGGCTGTCGTGGGCGGCGGACTACGTCTGCGTGAGCGATCCCGCGGAGGGCAAGATGTCGTTCGACGGGTTTGTCCGCATTTACAACAACTCCGGCGAGGATTATGAGAATGCGCAGGTGCGTCTCGTCGTCGGCACGATCAACCTCGTCGAGAAGATCGCCGATCTCGCCCGCCGGGGCGTCATCTCCGAGCAGGATCGGAACCAGATGGAGCGGGGAGGGGGGGTGCTGCGAGCGCCGGCCAGGGCGAGGGCCGAACTTCAGGACGCCGTGACCGCGGGTTTTGCGGCCGCCGAATCCGCCGCTCCGAAGGAGATCGTCAAGGAGGGGCTGTCGGAGTACTTCATCTACACCATCGAGGGGACGGAGACGATCCGGAACACCTGGTCAAAGCGGATGCGGTTGTTCACCGGGACAGACGCCCCGTTTGACGTTCGCTACCGCTACCGCCCCGAAGAATACGGAGCGCAGCTCGTCCGGTTGTTCATCCTCCGCAATGACGAGGCGAGCGGACTGGGCGGGACGCCGCTGCCCGACGGCGTGGTCCGGCTTTTCAAAGACAACAACCGGGACGGCCTGTCCCTCCTTGCGCAGCAGACGATCAAGTACGTGCCCGTCGGACAGGAGATCGAGCTTAACCTCGGTCCCGACCCCGAAGTCATACATGAGTGGGTGCTGCTGCGGTCCTTCCGCGACAATTTGTGGTTCAGCCGCAGCGGGGTGAACGTGCGTTACAGTCCGACGCAGGGGCACAAGATCGAAGTCAACGACCAGGTCATCGGCTGGGACGAGCACCAGGTCTGGACGGACCGCATCCGCAACTACCGGGACAAGCCGATCAACGTCGAGTTCCGGCGTTCGTTCGACGGCGACATCGTTTTCCGCAGCCCGTTGAACCCCGCGCTTCACGACTACCGCACCGTGCAGTTCAACGCGACGATCGCGCCTGGCGAAAAGAAGGATCTTCAATACCGAGTCACCACGAAATCCGGTTACAACCAGAAAGAGCAGCACGTCGTGCTGGAGGCGGGGGAGTAGGCGGACCCGATCCGTCGTCAGGGGAATGTCATGATGCGAAAGTGTCTTGCGTGGATGCTGGTTCCGGTCGCGGCCCGCGCTGACGCGCAGCAGAACGTCGATCTCTCGACCGTTCCGCCGCGCGACACGGTGCAACTGACGATCTACAACAGCGAGGATCTCACGCTCGTCCGCGAGACGCGCACCGTCACCTTCAAGCCGGGCGTCAACCCGCTCCAGTTCTCCTGGGCCAACACGCTCATCGACCCCAGCAGCGTGCAACTGCGCTTCAAAACGCAGGCCGACAACCTCGAACTCCTCGACACGACCTTTCCGCACGACAAGCCGCAGATGCTCACCTGGAGCGTCCGCAGCGCGCTCGACGGCGACGCGACGGTCGAGATCACGTACTTCACCAGCGGGCTGTCGTGGGCGGCGGATTACGCGTGCGTCAGCAACCTGGAGGAGACGAAAACCTCGTTCGACGGCTTCGTGCGCATCATCAACCACTCCGGGGAGGATTACGAGAATGCCCAGGTGCGTCTCGTCGTCGGGACCATCAATCTCGTGGAGACGATCGCGCAACTCGCACGAGAGGGGATCATCTCAGAGCACGACGCCGACGAGTATCGCGCCGGGCGTCGGCGGGTGGCGGAGTTGGGGGAGAAAGCGAAGAAACCCGCCTCGAACAAGGCAATGCAAGCGCTGGGCTACGCTGAGGCCGAGGCGCCTGGCGAACCCAAGAAAATCATCAAGGAAGGCCTGTCCGAGTATTTCATTTACACGGTGGAGGGCACGGAAACGATCCGCAACACCTGGTCGAAGCGGTTGCGCCTTTTTGCGGGGGCTGACGCGCCTTTCCGCATTCAATATCGCTACCGCCCGGAGGAATACGGCGACCAGCTTGTGCGGTTGTTCATCCTCCGCAACGACGAAGCCAGCAACCTGGGCACGACGCCTTTGCCGGACGGGTTTGTTCGCCTGCTCAAGGACAACGGCCGCGATGGATTGTCGGTTCTTACCCACCAGAGCATCAAATATGTCCCGATCGGCCAGGAGATCGAGTTGAACCTCGGGCCTGATCCGGAAGTCATTCACGAGCAACTCCCGCTGCGGAGCTACCGCGACAACCTCTGGTTCAGCCGCGCCGGGGTGGACGTGCGGTTCAGCCCGGGGCAGGGCCACAAGATCGAGGTCAAAGACCAGGTCTGCGGCTGGGACGAGCACCAGGTCTGGACCGACCGCATCCGCAACTACCGCGGCCAGCCGATCGACGTCGAGTTCCGGCGGGCGTTCAACGGCGACGTGATCTTTCACAGCACGCTGAGCCCGACGCCGCACGATTTCCGCACCGTGCAGTTCGCCGCGACCGTCGCGCCGGGCGAGAAGAAGGATCTTACCTACCGGGTTCTGACAAAGCAGGGCACGAACCAGGAAGAACAGCGCGTCACCCTCCGGGACGGGGAATGAAGACGCGGACGTTGCAGTGCGGGCAATGATCCGGGAGGTCGCCGTGGCCGACGATCGGGATCATGCCCCGGCAGGCATGACACTGATGCGAGCGGCGGCACTCGCCCTTTCCGCACTTCGGACATCGCACGCCGTCGTCGTACTTGCCGGACTTGAACAACTCGTGCAGCGTGAGGGTGAACCCGTGTCCGCACCCGGGCGCCTCACACGCCCAGTGCGTCAGGTCGCACTTGTGACAGATCGCTCCGATCGTGGCGGCGTCGAGCAGAAAAGGCTCGCCGCAGGAGATGCAGTTCCGCGCGGGCGTGAAGCCGAGGGTGTTGCAGGCTTCGCAGAGAAGGGTGCGCGCCTCACGGTCCGGCGCGGTTCCGTCCTCGGCGCGATCCTTCTCGAACGCCTTCGTCTTCGCGGCGAGGGCGTCCACCTGCTCGGCGGTGAGCCTTGCGCCGGCGCCGCAATTGCGGCAGACCCAGGGGTTGGACAGGTCGTCGTCGTCCTCGTCGTCGGCGCCGCGGGGATCTCTCGGTCCGGTGTACTGCCGCTGAAGGCGCTCGACTTTCATCGCCAGCGCGAAGCGTGCGTTGTCGCGGGCGTCGCGGACGAGGCGCTTGAACATTTCGTCGAGGTAGGCGTCGCGCCGGACCTGGGAATGATCGACGCCCCCGGCGACGTCGCGGAACACTTCAGGGTGGTGCAGCTCGACCAGCCCTGCAAGGTAGCGTTGCTCCAACTCGGAGCCCCGGACATCGCCGAGGATGCGCAGCATGTCCGCCTTGACGGTCTGCGTGTGTTCGCCGCGCTTGTACATGACGGCGGCGCCGATCGCGACGGCGCCGATGAGCATGACGACGAGCGTTCGCTTCATATCAGTTGACTCCGGACCCCGGGATGCGGCCCGACGAGGTCTCGCCCTCGTCCGGTCGCGGCGCAGGACGGGAACGCGGGTTCTGATCGCGCGCCATCCCGTCCTTCTCCGTATGTCTTAGGATCGGTTCGCCGCGCCCCCGATCCCAGCGGGCCTTGAATTCTCCGACGCAGAGGATCTGGCGGGTGTTCGTCCAGCCCATCACGACGAGGTAAGACTGCTCGATTCCGCGGAACTGAAAACGCCCCGCAAGACCGCCTCGACCGTCCTTCCAGGCGAGGGCGACGCCTTCCAGGGATGCAAAACGGGTATGCGTCAGGCCGTCGCGGGTCCGGGCGCGGACGGTCTGCTCCGTCACGACGTAGGTCCGCCCCTCTCCGGCCGGGGGCGGACCGAGAACCAGCGACAGGTGGAACTCCTCCTGGTCGAAGGGCGTGCGGAACGCGCGTTTGCGGACGGTCATTGCGACGCATAATTCACCGGCGTCGTTCCCCCAGGCGTAGCAGGCGGTGGGGCGGTACTCGTGCAGGAGAGGGGAAGCAGGACTGAGTTTCTGCAACCGGACAGGCATGACGTTCACGGCGGCAGGGGCCGCACATCCCGCCCACCAGGCGCATCCGCCCAGCGCCGCCAGCCCCCCAGCACCGATGCCACGCTTCATGCTTTCATGCGTCCCGTGATGCGAAGCCCCCGCCAAGGTCCACATTTCGACATCATCCCCCCACCCGGATCGGAATCAACCCGAAGGCGCCCGAATTCTCTTGTCGTCCGGGCGAGCGCGCGGTAATAATCATGCATGCGCAATCGAGTCCGCCAACCTGGGCGAGGACCGGCGTTCACGCTGATCGAGTTGCTCGTCGTGATCGCGATCATCGCGCTGCTCATCAGCATTCTGATTCCGTCGCTGAAGCGCGCCCGCGACTCGGCGAAGAACGTCGCCTGTCGATCGAATGTCCGCCAAGTCGCGTACGCCCTCATGTTGTATGCTCAGGATTTTGACGATCAGGTCTGGCCGGTCAACGCGGAGGACGTGACGCGCTGGCCGCAATACGGGGGGGCGTGGGCGAGGCTCCCCGGACCGGACGGACCGCGCCCCGGATTGTTGTACGACTACGTCAGCCAGGTGGATGAGATCGCGGAGTGTCCCGCGAACCTTCGGCGGTCGTCCGACCGGGACACCGGCAACAACATGTTCGACAAGGACGCGCCGCTGGACTTTGATTACACCTTCGTCATGAACCTCCAGGGCGGACGCCTGAGCAATCCGAAAACGATGGCGTATCTTTCCGAACCGCAGCGTTACGCCGTCAACATCATGCCGCCGACGATCCTTCCGGCGGACGTGCCGGTGCGCAGGTTCGACGGGATGATCGCGATGGTCGAGGAGAGCACGCGGTGGTGGAACGAGAACGCCACCGACGGGATGTGGAGCAATCAGGATCAGCTTGAGACGCGCCACGCAAAAGGGGCCAACGTCGCCTTCACGGACGGGCGGGCCGATCTTTTTGTGCCTCCGATGGGCGGAAAATACGTGACGCGGGAGGCGGCGGATTTCGAGGCGAACGACGTTTACGTCAAGGGGCTCGACGATCAGTGGTTCCGGCTTGAACTGCGCTCCGGGACGTTCCGCCCCTACGGCTGGATCAACAGTCCGCAATGAAGAAGCCTCCCTTGAACGGGGTTTTTCGCAACCCCGGCCGAACCCGCCTCAAACCTTGACTTGCGGCGCCGGGGTTTGTAAAAACCGCATCTGTTTCGGGGATAACAATCGCAATGCGTCACACGAACTTCACACCCGGCTCGGCGGGTGTGCTGCTTGCTTGACAAAGGCCTGACATGATGAACGAACAACCGGGAACACCCTCCAGCGTGCCAGGATCCGCGGGGGTGCATGCGTCTGAGCCGTCCGTTCCGGATCCGGGTTCCTCGCAAGCGGAGATCGACCGCGAGGTGGCGGACGCGATGGCGCACATGACGTTTGAAGACCTGGATGAGCTTAGCGGCGGATTGAACGCGCCGGTGACGGTCCGGCGGCTGGAGAAGGGCGCCGAAGTCACCGGAACGGTCGTTGCGACGCGCGGCGAGGACGTTTTTCTGGATTTCGGAGTGAAGGATCAGGGCGTCGTTCCGCGGAATCACTTCGGGAAGAATGAGGACTTAAGCGCGGGCCGCCGGGTGGACGTCGTCGTCGATCGCCACGACGAGCAGCAAGGGTTGTGGACTTGCAGCCGCAAGGGGGCGGTTCAGCGGGCGACGTGGCTGAATCTGGACCGCGGAATGACGGTGGAGGGCCGGGTCACCGGTCTGAACAAGGGCGGGCTGGAGGTGGATGTTCAGGGCATCCGGGCGTTTCTCCCGGCCTCTCAGGTTGACCTTCATTTCATGAAGGACATCTCGGTTCTGATCGGCGAAGTGGTGCGTTGCGAGGTGACCGAGGTGGACCGCCGCGGGAAGAACCTGCTGCTGAGCCGGCGGCGCGTTCTGGAGAAGGAGGCCGCCGAGAAGAAGGCGGTGCTGCTGACGGAGCTTGAGATCGGGCAGGTGCGCACGGGGCGCGTGCGCAACGTCACGGACTTCGGGGCCTTCGTGGATCTCGGCGGGGCGGAAGGGCTGATCCACATCAGCGATCTGAGCTGGCGTCCGGTGGCGAAAGTCACGGACATCGTGGACGTCGGGCAGGAGGTCGAGGTCAAGATCCTGAAGATCGACCGAGAGCGGGACCGGATTTCACTAGGTCTGAAGCAGGCGCGACCGGATCCGTGGACGGGGATCGAGACCCGCCTTCAGGAAGGCATGTCGCTGCGGGCGAAGGTGCTTCGGGTCGCGGACTTCGGAGCATTCGCGGAAGTCGAGGAGGGGGTTGAAGGGCTTATCCCGATCAGCGAGATGAGCTGGTCGAGGATCAGTTCGGTGGCGGACGCGGTCAAGGTGGGGGACGAAGTGGACGTGACCGTGCTGCGGCTGGAGCCGGGGAAGCGGCGGATGGCGCTGTCGATGAAGCAGGCGCGTCCGGATCCGTGGGCGGGGGTGATCGAGAGTTATGCGCCGGGGATGACGGTGAAGGGGACGGTGTCGCGGCTGGAGACGTTCGGCGTGTTCGTGGCGGTCGCGCCCGGCGTGGAAGGGATGATTCATATCTCCGAGCTTTCGGACAAGCGTGTGCGGACGTGCGACGAAGTGGTGAAGGTGGGGCAGGAGGTGGACGCCCGGGTGCTCAGCGTGGACGGGCCGAAGCGACGGATTGCGCTGTCGCTGAAACCGGCGCACGGCGCGGGACCGGAAGCGATCGAGGCGGCGGCGGCGTCCGGTCGTCGGGCGGAGCGGAAAGATCGTCCGCGGCGCGGCGGGCTGAGTTCGGACTGGGACTGGATGGGCGGCGGTCTTGGGCGCGGCTGACGGATCGGGACATGCGTTTTGCGCTTCTGGATCGGATCGTCGAAGTGCAACCCGGCGCGCGACTGCGCGCGGTGAAAGCGGTGTCCGCGGCTGAGGAGTACCTCGCGGATCACTTCCCGACGTTCGCGGTGCTGCCGGGGGTGTTCATGCTGGAGGCGATGGTGGAGGCCGCCGCGTGGCTGGTGCGGTCGTCGCTGGAATTCGCCCCGAGCCTTGTGTTGCTCAAAGAGGCGAAGAACATTACATATAAGAGCTTCGTCCGCCCCGGCGACGTGCTTGAGGTGGATGTGCAGGTCCGGCGGCTGGAGGGCGCGGAGAGCGAATTTTCCGGGGCCGGCGCCTGCGGCGGAAAGGAAGTCGTCCGAGGCCGGTTCGTTCTGTCTCACTCGATGGCGGCGGCCAGGGGACCGGGGTACGAAGACGCGGATCGGCATATTGTTTCGGTGATGCGCGAGCGGTTTCGGGCGCTTCAGTTCTGAGGGGGTTCGGCTGCGGACCGGGGAAGCGCTTTCTCCGGCGAGACGCATTCCGCGGGCGGGCCGGGGGGTTCTGATGTCGTCCGGATCGGTTCTGACGGAGGTGACGAAGTGACAACGGCGACGCGCGACGAAGTGCTTTCCAGGGTCCGTGACGTGCTGGTGGACGCGCTGGGCGTCGACAGCGAGGAGGTCACGCCCGAGGCCACGCTTCAGGGCGATCTGGGCGCTGAAAGCATTGACTTCCTCGACATCGTGTTCCGGCTGGAGAAGGCGTTCGGAATCAAGGTGAACCGCTCGGAGTTGTTTCCCGAAGAAGTGCTCAGCAACCCGGACTACGTCGACAACGGAAAGATGACCGACGAAGGGATCAGCAAGCTGCGCTCCGCGATGCCGCATGCGGATCTGTCCGACTTCGAGAAAGATCCTCAGGTCGAGCGCATCCGCGATCTTTTCACGGTGGATGCGATCGTCAATTACGTCGAGCAGAAGCTCCGTGCGGCGTAAGCCCCCGCCTGAGCCGCGTCGCGGCGACGGCAGGGGACGCGCCACATTGTGACAGGGACCGGAAGCGGCGGTTCGCCCGATCCGGTCGGAGGCGCGTCCCGACGGGTTTTTCATGCGCTGGATCTGGATCGACAAGTTCGTCGAGTTCGAGCGGGGACGCCGCGCCGTGGCGGTCAAGAACGTGACGCGCGCCGAGGAGCACCTGCACGATCACCTTCCGGGATTTCCGATCATGCCCGCGTCGCTGGTCATTGAGGGGATGGCGCAGACGGCGGGCATCCTGGTCGGGGAGGCGCGGGACTTCCGCGAGAACGTGATTCTGGCGAAAATCCGTGCGGCGTCGTTCGACGACTACGCCGTCCCCGGAGACGCGTTGGCGTACGAGGCGACGATCGAGACGCTGGAGGATCACGGCGCGACGACGCGCGGCGTCGTGCGCCGCAACGGAGAGGAGATCGGGCGGGTCGACCTGATGTTCTCGCACGTCGGGGCGGCGCAGGTCGCCGGATTGCCGAGGCATAACTTCGTGTTCACGGAATCGTTCATGACGCTGCTGCGTTCCTTTCAGCCGGCGGACGGCGCGGTCCAGCCGACCGGAGGCGCGTTGCGCGGAGGATGCGCATGATGGCGCCGCGGCGTGTCGTGATCACCGGGCTGGGCGTGGCGACGCCGATCGGCATCGGCGCGGAGTCGTACTGGGAGGCGCTGCTGGCGCGGCGCTGCGGCGTCGGACCGGTGCGCTCGTTCAATGCGGACGGTCTTCCCTGCCGGATCGCGGCGGAACTCCCCGAGTTCTCGTTGAACGACGCCATCCCGAAGTCCTACCGCAAAGCGGCGAAGGTCATGTCGCGGGACACGCAGATCGCGGTCGTCTGCGCGTATCACGCGGTGAAGGACGCGGGGCTGGTGACGGCGTGTCTGATCGGACGCGGGGAGTCGCCCGGACCGCCCAACGTGGATGCGGCGCGGTTCGGCGCGAACATCGGCGCGGGTCTGGTGTGCGCCGATCTGGCGGAGCTCGCCGGCGCCTTGAACACCGCGGTGGACGACGCCGGCCGGTTCAGCCACCGGTTGTGGGGGTCGGCCGGGATGGAGAACCTGACGCCGCTGTGGCTGCTGAAGTTCCTCCCGAACATGCTCGCCTGCCACGTGACGATCGTGCATGACGCTCAGGCGAATTCAAACACGATCACCTGCGGCGAGGCGTCGAGCCACCTGGCGATCGGCGAGGCCTACCGGACGATCGCGCGCGGGTCGGCGGATCTGTGCATCTGCGGCGGCGCGGAGAGCAAGGTGAACCCGATGGCGCTGACTCGTCCGCTGCTGCTGGGCAAGCTGAACACGGAGTCGAACCCCGATCCGTCCCGCGCCTGCCGTCCCTTCAGCGAAGACGCGGCGGGAACCGTTGCGGCGGAAGGCGGCGGTTTGATCGTGCTGGAGGCGCTGGAGCACGCGCATCGTCGCGGAGCGAGGATTTACGGTGAAATCGTGGGTTTCGGCGCGGCCAGCAACGCCCACAGCTGGTCGCGTCCGGATCCGACGGGCCGGCCCGTCGAACTCGCGGTGCGCGCGGCCATGAAGGAGGCGTCAGTGCGACCGGACGATGTGGACCTGGTCGTCCCCTTCGGCGCGGGAATCCCGGCGTACGACGCGTCAGAGCTTGCCGGTTGGAACGCGGTGCTGGGCGACTCCGCCAGAAAACCCTGGGCGGTCTGCGTGAAGGGATCGCTGGGGAACAACGGGGCGGGCTCGGGCGCGATCGACCTCGCCACCGGCGTCCTGGCGCTGCATCATCGGACGGTTCCGCCCTCGTTGAACGCCGCGTCGCCGCCGGGGTTTCGCTTCGCCTCGAGCGATCCGGCGGATGCGCGGTTGAACGTCTTGGTCAGCGTCACGTATGCGCTGGCGGGTTCTCAGGTGGCGGCGCTGGTCGTGCGCCGGATTCAGGAATAACGCATGTCGCGCCGGGTGGTCATCACGGGGCTGGGGTGGGTAACGCCGCTCGGGCACGAGATCGAGACGGTCTGGAAGCGCCTCCTGCGCGGGGAAAGCGGCGTCAGCCGGAACGAGCTTTTTGACGCCGCCGCTTATCCGACGACCTTCGCCGCGCAGGTGAAAGGCTTCCGGCTGGCGGATTTCCTCGGTCCCGCGGCGGAGGCGCACGCAGGTGCGAGCCGCAATACGCAGTTCGCGCTGGCGGCGGCACACATCGCGTGGAAGGACGCGGGTTTCGTCCGAACCCCTCCCGCGGACCCGGCGCGGATCGGCATTTATCTGGGCGGCGGAGAAGGTCCGATCGACTTTGACGCCTTCGCCGAAGCGGCGATCGCCGGATGCCGGGAGGACGACGGTCGCGCCATCCCGCTGGACACGATCCGCTGGGCGCACCGCGCGCTTCAGCGGCTCAACGCGGTCAACGAACTCGAGCAGGATCCGAATCTGGCGGCGAGCCACCTGGCGGTTCACTTCAACGTCCAGGGTCCGAGCCTCAACACGCTGACCGCCTGCGCCGCCAGCACGCAGGCGATCGGCGAGGCGATGCACATGATCCGTCACGGCGACGCGGACGCGGTCATCTCCGGCGGCACGCACAGCATGATCCACCCCCTCGGCGTCACCGGGTTCAACCGCCTGACGGCGCTGTCCACGCACAATGAGGATCCGCCGCGCGCCTCCCGCCCGTTTGACCGCAACCGCGACGGTTTCGTCCTCGGCGAGGGCGCGGGCATGATCGTGCTTGAGGAACTGGAGCACGCGCGGTCGCGCGGGGCGAAGATCTACGCGGAGATCGTCGGGTTCGGATCCACCGCCGACGCCTTCCGCATCACGGATATTCACGAGGAAGGCCGCGGCGCGATCGCGGCGATGCGGATGGCGCTCGAGACCGCGGGGCTGACGATCGACGACATCGACTACATCTCCGCGCACGGCACGGGCACGCAGGAGAACGACAAGATCGAGACGCTGGCGATCCGCAGGCTTTTCGGCGCTCGCGCCCCGCGCGTCCCGATATCGAGCGTGAAGAGCATGCTCGGACACCTGATTGCGGCGGCGGGGGTCGTCGAGCTGATCACCTGCATCCTGGCGATCCGCGACGGCGTCGTCCCGCCGACGATCAACTACGAGACGCCCGACCCCTTCTGCGAGCTGGACTACGTGCCCAACGCCGCGCGACCGCACCCGGTGCGCACCGCGATGTCCAACAGCTTCGGATTCGGCGGACAGAACGACGCCGTCATCGTCCGCCGCTTCGACTCCTGAACCGCAACCGAGCGCCCTCGGCGCAGCCCCGGCGCCTTCGGCAATCCGAGCCGAACGTCAACGTCGGTCCGTCTTATCCGTCCGCTTAATCCCGGTTGCGGTTGCGTCCGCGCCCGCCACGACGCCTGCGGCGAGGTCGACCGTCGCGTCCCGCGGATTCTCCGGATCCGGATTCCGTCGCCGCCTCGACCGCGGCGGCAGGTTCGCGCTCGGGTTGATGATGACGCCCCGGTCCGTTGCGACGTTCGTTCTCCGCCCGGACCGACGGCGCATCCGGCAGGCTCGGCAGGTTGAGCGCCACGCCCCGGACATCCTCGCACTCGACGCGCATCTGCTCGCCGAAAAGCCCGTCCTCGGCGAAGATCTCGATCGACTTGCCCGTGTCGCCCTCGAGGCGGCTCAGTTCCGCGCGCTTCCGGTTGAGGACCGCCAGCGCCACCCCCGCCGACACGTGACAGCGGATCCGATGCACCTGGGGCTGAGCGATCAGGTAGCGCAGGATGCGGATCACGTCGAGCGCGACGGACTCGGGCGTTTTGACCCAGCCGGTCGAGTCGCAGACCGGACAGTGCGAGTACAGGCTTCGGGCGTACGAGTGCCGCTGCCGCTGGCGCGTGATCTCGACCAGTCCGAAGGGGCTCATGTTCAGCACGCGGGCGCGTTCCTTGTGTTTGCGCAGACCTTCGCGCATCGCGTTGACGACCTTGCGGCGGTTCGAGAGCTGCACCATGTCGATGAAGTCGCAGACGATGATCCCGCCGATGTCGCGGAGGCGCAGTTGCCGCGTGATCTCGTCGGCGGCTTCGAGGTTGATCGCCAGCGCCGTCTCCTCCGCGTTGTCCGGTCGGCGGAACTTTCCGCTGTTGACGTCGATCGTGGTCATCGCCTCGCCGGTGTCGATGACGATCGATCCGCCGGACGGCAGCGGCACGCGCCGCGAGTTGAGCAGCGCCAGCTCCCGCTCGATTCCGAAGCGGTGGAACATCGGCTCGTGATCGGCGTGAAGCTCGATCCGCTGCTGGGCGCGGGGCATCGCGATCCGCAGGAAGTCGCGGATGCGCCGGGCGGTCTCCGCGTCATCGACGACGACGCGCTTGAAATCCGACGAGTACACGTCTCGCATCGTGCGGATGACCAGATCCTGCTCGCGGTACAACTCGGCTGGCGCGGGCAGGTTCTCCTCGCGCTCGCACAGCTTCTTCCAGAGGCGCGTCAGGTAGTTCAGATCCCGCTGAAGCTCTCGCTTCGTCTGCCCCATCCCGGCCGTGCGGAGGATGAACCCGACGCCGTCGGGCAGCGTCAGCTCCCCCAGGACGTGGCGCATCTGGCGACGCAGGTCTTCATCCTCGATCTTCCGTGAGACGCCCAGCTTGCCCATCCCGGGCATCATCACCAGGAACCGCCCGGGGATGGACAGGTACGTCGTCACGGTCGGTCCCTTCGTCCCGACGCCCTCCTTGATGACCTGCACCATGATTTCCTGCCCGCGGCGCAGGCAGCGCTGGATCAGCGGGCGATCGCGCTTCGCGATCTTCCTCCCCACGTCCTCGTTCGACTTGTCGCTTCCGGGGAAGTACTTCTTATGCACGTCGGAGATGTGCAGGAATCCGTTCTTCGGCAGTCCGAAATCCACGAAGGCGGCCTGAATGCTCGGCTCGACGTTCGTGACTTTCGCCTTGTACACGTTGCCGACGTGCGACTGCGCGCTTTGACGCTCGATGAAGATCTCCTCGAGCCGTCCGCGGTGCAGCACCGCGATCCGGCATTCCTCGGATTCCGCGATGTTGATCAGCAGTTCGCGCTCGCCGGCGCCCGCCGGTTCGGACGCGATCGGGATGTCCTCGTCCGCATCCGCCGAGGCGCCCGCCTCGAAGTCGTCGAAGTCCGCGCCTTCCTCGT
The DNA here is from genome assembly GCA_022072505.1 of Phycisphaerae bacterium. GTDB lineage: Bacteria > Planctomycetota > Phycisphaerae > UBA1845 > UBA1845 > JABWBH01. The sequence goes on along the minus strand of JAJVHU010000037.1, from coordinate 54,530 downwards.
CATCAGCCGCTTCCCTCGTTCGCTCCGCGACCGGCGACGCCGGCTCGCGACGAGGCGCCTGCTCCTCCCCTCCGGATTCGTCCCCGCGTCCGCGACGGCGACGACCGCCGCGACGGCGACGGCGGCGGCGGCCTGCGGCCTCGTCCTCCGTCGAGGGAGTCGCCTGCTCGGACCGGGAAGCGCCCGCCACCTCCTCTTCATCGTCGCGCCACGCGCGGTCCTCTCCGGATTCCGATTCAGGCTCGAATGCGCCCTCCTCCACCCAATCCGGAACGTCATCGGCGGGTTCAAAGACGCCCGGTTCCGCGGGCTCGTCGCCACGAACGTCGCGGCGAGCCTCCGGTCGGGCGGCGCGTCGCTCGTCAGCCGCGACGTCCGACCGCCGACTCTGTCCCGGCGGCGCGTCCGAGTGACGCTCATCGCTGACGGCTTCATTCTCGCGACGCCCTCGTCCGAGGCGCCGCCGCCGCGGTTTGCTGCGCTGCTCCGACGCCTCGTTTTTCGCATCACCGCCGCCTGCGGCTGAACCCGAAGTCGTCGCGACAGGCTCGGGCGCCGGGCGGATGCGCGGCGCGGCGGGCGGATGCGGCGCGGGCGCTCGCACAGGCGCCGGCTGCGGCGGCGCGGGAACCGGACGAGGCTCATCGTCAAAGAGTCCGGCGCCGAAATCGAAGGACTCCGAAAGATACGGCGGTCCGAGCGGCGCGCCGAACGCAGGCCGCGCGACGGCTGCCGCGGGTGGCGTCAAGGTTTCCGTGGCCCGCGACGGCGCGGTCGTTGAAGCGTGGCCTGCCGGATCGCCGCCCTCGACCGGCTTTTCAGCCTTGTCGCGCCGGGATCCCCCACGGCGGCGAACCCCTCGCTTCGGCGCCGGATCGGACGCCGCAGGTTCGTTTCCGCCGTCGCTCGGGACCGCCGCCGCGCCGGTCTTCGGCTCGGTCTTCGCGGTTCGCCTTCCGGAGCGGGAGCGCCGTGCGGCGGTCTTCGCGGGCTTTTCGTCCGTTGTGTTGAGTTGCCCCGCCGTAGTCGTCGGGGCGGGTTCCGTGCGTTCCTCGGTCAGTTTCGTCAGCGCCATCGCACCTCCACTCGCGTCATGCGGTGATAGACCGCATCCGCGTGGAACCCGAGTGTTGCTGCGATTTCGGAAGGACGGGCCGATCCGTCGTCACCGACGCGGAGGGTGAACTCCACGCCGCCGGAGCAAAGCTCCAGACGAATCACAAACGGCCTCACGTCGATCGGACGACGCCGACCGGACTGACGATCCACGCGATCGACGATCCAGGTCTCTGCCGCGAGCACCTGGGTCATGCGTTCTGCAAGCTCGGAGGTCGGCTCACCCGTGTCGAAGCGGTACGTGGCGGTCTCCGGCGACAGGCGCTCCTTGGCGCCCAGCGCGCGACACGCCGCCAACTCGATCCCTCCGGGCATCTGGCGCGACAATCGCTCCAGCACCTCGTTCGGCGGGATCGCCTCCTCCATCTCCGCGACCAGGACTTCAGCCTCGCTGGCGAGTCCGACCGGCCGCGGAAGAGGCAGGCTTAGCTTCGGATGCGGATTAAAGCCTTCCGTAAAGCGGATCGGCAGTTCGGCTCGGGCAAACGCCCGCCGAAACACGCGGAGAGTGTCGTGATGGGAGATGAACCGGACATCGCCGTCGATCCGAAACGTCAACGCCAACCGATGTCGCTCCCGTGCTTCCGACACATCTCCCCTAAATCGGGTCCTCTGGCAAAAGTTTCCTTGTTTCCTCGCGCAGGTAACTCGTTACCTGGCGCTCCGTCTCGAATGTCAAGGCTCTGCGGGCCACGCGGCGCGCCTGCGCCACCGTCGCCAGCCGGATCAACTTCTTGATTTCAGGGATATTCGCGGGCGCCATCGAAAAACTCCGCAGCCCGATCCCCAGCAGGAACAACGCATAAAGCGGACTTCCCGCCATCTCGCCGCAAAGACTACAGTCCCGACCCGCTTTTGTACAGGCGCTCATCACGTCCGCCAGCGTCCGGAGCAAAGCCGGGTGCGACGGGTCGTAAAAACGCGAGACTTCCTCGTTCCCCCGATCCACCGCCACCAGGTACTGAAGCAGGTCGTTCGTCCCGATGCTGATAAAATCGACTTCCCGGCAGAATTCCTTCACCTGAATCGCCGCCGCCGGCGTTTCCAGCATGATCCCGACCGGCAGTTCCCGCCGGTACGGTATCCCCGCCTCCTCCAGATCCTCCATCGCGTCGTGCAGCGTCATTTTCGCCTGGCGGAACTCCATCAGGCTCATCAGCAGCGGAAACATGAGGCGCACCTCGCCTTCCACCGCCGCACGCAGGATCGCCCGCAGTTGCGTCTTGAACATCCCCACGTTGGCCAGGCTGTACCGGATCGACCTCAGCCCCAGCATCGGGTTCCGCTCGTGCTCGTAACGCTTCTCCTGCGTGTACTTGTCCGCCCCAAGGTCGAACGTCCGGATCGTCACCGGACGCCCCTGCATCGCCCGCACCGTCTCCAGGTACGCCCGGTACTGGTCCTCCTCCGACGGAAATCCGCTCGGCTGGAGAAAAAGAAACTCGGTCCGGAACAGACCCACTCCTTCCGCCCCCTTCGCCAGGCTCGTCCGCGCCTCATGAGGAAACTCGACGTTGCTCAGCAGGTGGACCGACTCTCCGTCGCGGGTGATCGAGGGCAGGTCACGCAGCGTGTCCAGCTCAGCCGCGAGGCGCGTGTAATTCGACTCCTGCCGGCGGTACTCGTTAAGCGTCGTCTCGTCCGGGTTGGCGATGACGAGCTGGTTGACCGCGTCGATGATCACCGTGTCTCCGCCGCTGAGGCGCGTCGAGACGTCGTTAAGCCCGATGACCGACGGGCGACCCCACGAGTGCAGCAGGATCGCCGTGTGCGACGTGGCGCCCCCCACGTCCAGCGCCACCCCCGTCACCAGCGTGTCCGCCAGTTGCGCCGTCTGCGTCGGCGTCAGGTCGTGCGCGATCAGCACCGCCGGTTTCGTCAGATGCGCCAGATCCTCCCGCGTGTCCCCGAGGATGTTGCGCAGAAGCCGGCGCTCGATGTCCCGCACGTCGCGGATCCGCTCCACCAGCAGCGGGTCCGACATCTGCAGGAACCGCCGCTGATACTCCCGCATCACCGTGCTCGTCGCGTACGCGGCGCTGTACGCCTTCTCCTGAATGTGTCTTAGAATCCCCTGCTGGAGCTTCGCGTCCTTCAACACGCCGATGTGCCACGCGAACACGTTCGCCGCCTCGCGCCCGAGGTTCCCCAGCAGCCACTGCGTCTGACGCTCAAGCTCCCCGATCGACCCCTCCACCGCCTGCTGGAACTTCTCGCGCTCCTGCTCGACGGCGGCACGCGCAACGCTGCGGCAGGGAATCCGGAAATCCTCGGCGTCCAGCACCACCGCCTCGCCGATGGCGATGCCCGGTCCGACCGCGATGCCCCTGAGGATCTCCATCCCTGCTCCCGCCTACGCGCCTTCCGACATTCCGAATCCGTCGCGGACCAGCGCCGCCAGCGCCTCCACCGCCGCTCCCGCGTCCGCGCCGCTCGCGCTGATCCGCAGCTTCGCCCCCTGCGCCGCGTCCAGCAGCATCAGGTGCATCGCGCTCTTCCCGTCCAGATCCTCCCCCCGACGCGACACGTTCCGCACCGTGACCTCGGACTCGAACTGCGACGCCAGATCCACGAACTTCATCACCGGGCGCGCATGCATCCCCTGAGCGTTGACCACCTCGACCTCGCATGAGCATGAGGAATTCATGACCGAGGGAGGATGCTCCCCAACCCGGACCGGGCCGGCGGGACCGGGCCGCGGCGCCGGTGCGCCCTACGTCGTCTCATCCGCCTCGGCGATCAGCTCGCCGATCGCCTCTTTCGTATCCGCCTGGCGCAGGAAACGCCGGAAATTGTCCCGCTGAAGGTGACGGAAGATGCGCTCCATCGCCGCAAGATGGCCCTCGGGTTCGGAGGCGGGGCTTAACAAAAGCACGACCGTGTACACCGGCGCCCGGTCCAGCGCCGCGAAATCCACCCCCTTGCTCGAACGCCCGATCGTCGCCGCCATCTTCTTCACCGCCGCGTGCTTCACGTGCGGAACGGCGACCCCCTTGCCGAATCCCGTGCTTCCCTGCTTCTCCCGGGCCACGGCGCTGTCGAACACCTTCTGCTCGTCCGCCGGGTCGAACACGCCGTGATTCGCCAAGGCGTGGATCAACTCTCGAATGACCCCGATGCGGTCCGTCGACTCCAGGTCCGGAATCACCGCATCCGTGATCACCAGCTCCGCCAGTTTCATGATCTTTCAAGCTCCCGGGGCCGTACACGCCGCCCAAGACGCCTAGCAGCCCGTTGAAGACATTGCGATCGGCTTTGTGATGCCGATGTTTCCCGGTGAAATTCGCGACCCGGAGGGACACGAAGCCCTTTTTTCAGCGGGCGGCTAGTGATTCTGGCGCGGGTGGTGGTCCTTGACCTTCTCCTTGTGCCGGATCAGTTGCCGCTCCACCTTCTCCACGATCGAATCAATCAGGGCGTAACGATCCGGCCCCGTCTCCTTCGCCACGAAGTCGCTCGCCCGGTCCACCTTGACGATCAATTCCGCCGTCCACAGATCCGACTCCTGGTCCAGCACGAATTCAATCGCCGAAATGCGGTCCAGGAACCGCGGCAATTTCGACGCCTTCGTCTCCGCGTACTTGCGGATTTCCTCGGGAACCTCCACGTGACGGCTCTTTACAGTCAATTGCACAGATGCTTCCTCCGTAGGCTCCGTTCAACCTCAACTCCGCACCGGACAGCCCGGCTGGACGCGTCAGAAACGACGCCCACCGCAACACACCTCAACCGGAACCCCTCTCAGACCGGTTCCGGCGGCCCGTCCCGCGCGGACGATTCTCCGCGCCAGACCCTCAGACCCCCTTGACCCACGCCTAATATTTCGGAAGGAGGGTCCGTTGTCCAGCATCGCGCCGGATTCCGCCCGGTCGACGAACCCGCCGGTGCGCAAAAACGCCCCGTTGCCGGTGAAGTCCGCGCTGCCGCTTTCTCTTTCCAACCGGCAGGCGCCGATCTGCGCCGCTGCCCGCGCCGGCAGTCGCAAACACGCGCCGACAGTCGCAAACGGGTGCATCCCGGTCCGGTTGCCGTGGCGCGGTGGATGATGTCGCGCCCCGCTTCACGAAATCCGCCTGACGGGGCGCGGGGGGGGCCGAGGGTGGAGGTCGCCGAAGACGACGGAACCTCGGAGGCGGGCGCGGCACGGTTGAGAAGCCGCGATCTAACCGACGCTGTGTCGAGGGAACGCCTTGCGGCACGAAAGCTCAGGCGTTCGCTGTGTCCACCAGCAGGCGTCTGTCCCTCAGATCGTTGCCGGTGCGGCTTTTTTGACCCGTTTCCTGAGGTGCGCCCGGCGCCTGCGGCCCGGCTCAGAGGGGTTTGACAGGTCCGGGATCCCGACTAGCATGAGGGTCATGTTGTGCGGGATTCTCCTTAGCTTGACGGTGGCGGCAGCGGTCGAGGATCGCTCACCGACGGCGACGCCGGCGCCGGTTTCAACGAAGTGGCAGCTCGATGTCGCGTTTCATGATCCTCAGCGGATCTCGGTGACTCTGCCGGGAGAGAGCGCGCCGCGGACGTACTGGTACTTCCTCTACCGGGTGACCAACAATACCGGAAAGGATATTCCGTTTTTTCCGTCCGTCGCGCTGGTGACGGACTCCTTGCAGACCGTGGTCGCCGGGGACGGGATTCACCCGGCGGTCTACGACGCGATCGCCCGGCGGCATGAGAAGGAGTACCCGTTTTTCTTCACCCCGGCCAAGGTGACGGGAATGCTGCTCCAGGGGGAGAGCAACTCAAGGACGACTGCGGCGGTGTTCGAGGATTTCGACCCGGCGGCCAACGAGTTCGTGATCTACGCCTCGGGATTCTCTGGCGAACTGAAGCGCGTTACGAACCCGGCTTTCGCGCCGGACAAGCCGGAGTCGGACGACAATCCGACGTATTTCCTTCTGCGCCGAACGCTGGCGGTCACCTACCGCCTGCCCGGGGATGAGCAGACCCGTCCTCAGGCGACGCCGGTCCGGCTCAAACGAGAGTGGGTCATGCGGTAGCGCCGGGGGGGGGGCGGCCGGGATCCGGTTCGAGGCTTCCGGACCGGGCCTTTCAGTCGCGGGATCCGGGAACCCCCGGCGGGGTCGCCTTTCTCGATCCCCTCTTTTTCACCTGCTCGGAGGAACCGCATTCCCGGGTTTGACCGGACGTTACCGTTGCTCAGGCGTCCGGGATAGAATAACAGGCATGTCTGTCGCCCGTCCTGAAGATTCGATGAGCGCTGCGGCTAGCCAACCGATCCCAAGGCGGGTGGAAGAAACGACTTCCGCTCCGGCGCTGCGAAGCGCGGTCAGTTCCCCTGGTGCGGTGCGGCGGCGGGCGGATTTTGCGTGGATCGAGAAGATCATCTGCTCGGACGGTCCGATCATCCTCAGGATGCTCTGGAAACTGCTCGGAGACGAGCAGGACGTGCTTGACGCCTACCAGGATTGCTGGTGTTCACTGGCGAACCTGCCCCGTCCCGAGGGGTTGCGCAGCGCGAAAGCGTTCGCCTACCGGACGGCGACGAACATCGCGATCGAGATGATCCGGCGCAAGGCGCGCCGGCGGGATCACTGGCTTCGCGTCGTGCATGATCGAGCGGAACGTGCGGAGGCGGGGGGTCCGAGCGTGGCGGAGGTTCGGAATGACGCGCTTCGGGAGGCGATCGAGGCGTTGCCGCCGCACCTTCAGAACGTGGTGATTCTGCGGGATCTGGGGCGGATGTCGTACGCGGAGGTCAGCAAGGTGCTGGGGATCGAACCGGGCACGGCGCGGGTGTACCGCCGGCAGGCGGTCGTACGCCTCGCGGAACTGCTTGAAGAAAGACCCACGTCATGAACCCCCAGGAAACATTTCCGCCGACCGATCTTTGTCCGAAGCGCGGCTGGGTTCTGAGCGTCCTCACGGATGACGAGGATGAGGTCGCCGGGACGGCGCTTCCGCAGGGGCTGCGGTTTCACCTTCTGCGGTGCCCGTCGTGCCGTGAGGCGGCGGAGCGTGTGCGCGGCACGGTTGAGCGGCTGAGCGCATTCAGCGAGGGCGACCTGGATCCCGCGTTGCTGGACCGGGCGGATTATCAGGCGTTCTCGGCGCTTCGGGCGGGTGCTGAGCCGAGGATGTCGGTGGCGTCGTCGGGGGCGGAGAGCGTGGACGACGTGCTGCTGGAGGACGAAAGCGCGCGGCGTCTGCGCTGGCGCTGGCCGAGCCGGGCGGCGGCGATCGCGGCGATGCTTACGTTTGCCGTGTTTTTCGGCGAGGCGTGGCGCGCCGGCGAGGATCAGCGCGTCGCACGGCGAGATCCGGCGAGGATCGAGGGCCTCCTGGCGGATCCTGACGCGCCGCCGGCGGCGTCGGCTGAGCCGGAGGTTCTGGCGGGGACGTCTGCGGAGCCTGCTTCGTCGGAAACCGGGGCCGCTGACGCCGGGAACAGCGTGACCCCGGTCGTTAAACCGCAAGGCGACCATCCCCCGGTGTTCGGTTCGCCGAAAACCGGGCACGCAATTCACAAGCGCGAGGAGTGATCGCGGCGTTGTTCCCGCGACCTGGGGTTGCGTCGCACGAGCGCGGTTCGGCAAGGCGGCAGTCCGGGGAAAAGAGGGATCGCCTCGGTCTACCCCGAGAGACCGCGCGGCGCGGGAAACGCGGGGATTGACAAGATCGCGGCGGCGGGTTCTACTGAAGGCGTGCTCGGAGCGATCGAAGAAGAACCGGCTCAGCTCCTGACCAGCCAGCGGGTGGCGCAGCTCAACCGCAACGACCGCCCGTTTCACGTCATTCTTTCCCAGCAGTTCGACCGGGAGACGCTGGAGCAGCTTTGCCGTCTTTCGGAGATGGTGAGGCGGATCAGCGACGACCGGGAAGGCGCGCAGTTCCTTCGGACGATCCTCAGTCACAAGCGGGCGATGCTGTATTTCATCCAGCCGTCGACGCGGACGTTCCTGTCGTTCTCGGCGGCGTGCCAGGTGCTGGGCATTCCTTACAACGAGGTCCGCAACCCGAGCACGTCGTCGGAAGTGAAGGGCGAGACGGAAGAGGACACCGTCCGGGTGCTCAGCCAGTACTTCGACCTGATCATCATGCGCCACCCGGTCGAGGGGTTCGCCGAGGAGATGGCGCTGATGCTCAACCGGATGCGGCGGACGCTGCCGATCATCAACGGCGGCTCCGGCAAGGATCAGCACCCGACGCAGGCGCTGCTGGACCTTTACACGCTGTACCGATGCTTCGCGCCGCGGTCGGCGGGCGAGCGCGGGGCTCCGCCGCGGCTGCCGGGCGACGCGTTTCAAGGCCGGACGATCGCGTTCGTCGGCGACCTGAAGCGCGGGCGCACGGTGCGGTCGCTGGCGTACCTTCTGTCGCGTTTCACGGGGGTGCGGATGCTCTTTGTGGCCCCGCCGGAGCTGATGATCGGCGAGGACATCCTCGAGTACGTCTCCCGCTACGGCGTGGAGCACGAGGTGCATCATGATCTCCGCGCGGTCATCGGCGAGTGTCACGCGGTGTACATGACGCGGCTTCAGGATGAGTGGGACGTGGCGGGGGAGTCGAAGGCGATCGACTACGGCCGGTTCCACCTGACGGTGGATCTGGCGCGGCAGTTCCGCCCGGACCTGGCGATCATGCATCCGCTGCCGCGGCGTCATGAGATCGACCCCCGGCTGGACAGCCTGCCGCAGGCGAAATACTGGGAGCAGGTCCGCAACGGAATGTGGATGCGAGCCGCCCTGATCGCCTACCTTTTCAACGCCGACACGCCGATCATCGACCACTATCACTCGTTCTACGCCCGGTAAGGCGGCGGGGAATCCCTGAGGGTCATTCAGGATCGCAGCCCCCCGACCTCCGCCGGACCGGTCTGGCCTGCGAACTCCGAAGGCCCCGGATCGGACTTCGCCCGCAAACGCAATCCGTTATAATCGGATCGTCCCGCGGTGGGATGAGAGGGATCACACGGCAGCCTTGGAGGAGGGAACATGTTCAAGCGAGGTCTGGTCGTTTTGGCATTGCTGGGCGCGGCCACGGTCCGGGCGGAGGAGTTTACGTGGGTTAACGTCAACGTGTTTCCGGACGATCTTGAGACGTCGGAGGACGCCTGGACGGCGGCGCGGGCCGAGGATGACGACTTCATTTCGTACCGCTGCGCCGCGGAGGATTTCGTGCTGACGTCGCGCACGCGGATCACGCAGATCGGGTTTTACAGCGTGGACTTCGAGGCGGAGATTCTCGGGGGAGACTGGTACATTTACGAGGTCGGCGGAGACGGCGCGCCGGGGGCGTTGATCGCCGGGGGACACACGCTGCCTCTGGCGCACGAGGACAGCGGGATCGTCAATCCGAACTTCGGGGTCGTGTACCGCAACACGATGGACATCGACGTCACGCTGGAGGCGGGGCGGTATTTCGCGGCGCTGCGGAGCCTGATCACGCTGTCGAACGGCGGGGGGAAGCACAGCCTGCTGACGACGCGCTGGGCGAACCACGAGTCGCGGGCGTACTGGAACTTCGACGTGTTCCGCGACGGCACGGTCGGCGGAGAGTGGGTGACGATGGAGGTGTTCAACCTTCAACCCGACAATGAGTGGGCGTTCTACCTGTCGGGCGAGACGGTGGACGCGCCGTGCGACGGCGGGGAGAAGCTCAAGGCGCGATGCCGGGCGCGGGCTTGCGGGAACCACGTCAAAGGCATTCTGAAGAATGCGATCCCGAACACGGACGCGATCTTCCGCCTTGACGGGGGAGAGGCTCAGACGCGGACGACGAACGCCAACGGAAAGGCGGTGGCGAAGTGGTGTCCGGCGGGTTCCGGGTCGCACGAAGTGACGGTGGACGGGTGCGACCTGTCGGCCGGGGCGTCCTGCCCGTAACTTCTGAAAGAGCGGGATCAAGTGAGGTGGAATCGGGGGCGGGTCGGGCGTAGGATTCGATCCGCTCCCGCGTTGCATCGGGTCCGGCGGCGACCCGGAGGAGATGCGTCGGCGTGAAGATTCTGTGCGTGATCAAGCAGGTTCCGGATTCCAACGCGGCGGTGCGTGTCCGCGCGGACGGGAAGGATCTCGATCCGGCGGGGCTGAAGCTGGTGGTGGACCCGTTTGACGAGTTCGGAGTCGAACTGGCGGTTCAGCTTCGTGAAAAAGGGAAGCCGGTCTCCGAGATCGTGGCGATCACGGTCGGGGGCGACAAGGCGGCGGAGGCGTTGCGCACGGCGCTGGCGATCGGGGCGGACCGGGCCGTGCATCTGTGCGATCCGAAGTTCGAGTCCGCGAACGAGCTTTTCTTCGCGCATCTGGTTGCGGCGGCGGTGAAGAAGCTGGGCGAGTCGTTCGAGTTGATCGTCTGCGGCAAGCAGAACATCGATCTCGACGCCGGGGCGGTGGGTCCGGCGCTGGCGGAGTTCCTCGACCTGCCGCACGTCGGCGCGGTGCAAGGCCTGGAGTTCGACGAGGCGGGCAAGCGTTTCACGGCGCGGCGGCGGATCGAAGGTGCGGAGGAGGTCGTCGAAGGGGCGCTTCCGGCGCTGCTGACGATCGAGAAGGGGCTGGTCGAAGCGCGGTATCCGTCGCTGCCGAACCTGATGAAGGCGAAAAAGAAGGAACTGAAGGTGCTGACGTCGGCGGACCTTCCCGGCGAGACGGCGGCTGAGGCGGGAACCGTGGTGGAGACGCTGACGCCGCCGCCGGCGCGGGCGGACTGCCGGTTCATCGAGGGCGAGCCGGCGGAGATGGCCCGCGAGCTGGTTCGGCTGTTGCGCGAGGAGGCGAAGGTCATTTAACGCGTGCCCGTTTGGTTTCTGGAACACGCTTCCGGTACAATTGCTTTCGTCATGGTGGATTTTTTGGACTGGATGCTCAAGATTGTCGGAGTTTTCGGGGTTTTTCTTGGATTATTCTTGACGAAGAGGCATTTCGGAATCGTGCGCGCCGCTCAGTTTGCGGAACGCTTCAACAGTCCGCAGATGTTTCAGGTTCGTCGCATTGTCGATCGTTGGTTGAACGAGCCGCCCGACGACGAGGTCGGCAAACTGAACCGGCTTCGGGAAGATGGTGAGCTTGAAGCAAACATTCGACTTTTTGCCAACGTGTTTCAAGAGCTGGGCGCATCATTTCGAGCCGGGTATCTGAGTCGAGAATACGTTAGAATGACGTTTGATTTTTTGCTGCCTTATTACTGGAAAAGACTTGCGTTCTATGTGAAGTGGTGTCGCGATCGGACAGGCAATCGCAATATGTACCGGGCCTTTGGTCTTGCCGCCGAACAGCTTGAGCGTGAGGCTGTGTTGCGACAGCCGCAAAGTCAAGGCGATGGAACCTAGCTTCCCGAAGAGGGTCAGATTGATAGATCATATGCTTTCGCGGCGGCTGCCGTCGCGGCACAACCGACTAATATGAGCAACAACATTCTCGTCGTAATTGAGCAACGCGAGGGGAAAGTCCTTCCCGCGTCGTATCAGCTTTTCACGCCGGCGCGGGCGCTGGCATCGGCGACCGGGGGACAGGTCGTCGCGTGCGTTGTGGGCGACGCCGTGTCCGGTCTGGCGGAGTCGATCGGGGCGCACGGAGCTTCGAAGGTGTACGTTGTGGAGCACCCCGAGTTGAAGCACTACCGGGCGAGCGCGTACACGTCGGCGGTCACGTCGGCGATCGAGGCGGCGTCGGCGGGGGTCGTGCTTTTTCCGACGACCTTCATGGGGCGGGACTGGGCGTCGCGGACGGCGGCGCGGAAGCGCGGAGCGCTGGCGATCGACTGCACGGAGGCGTCGGCGCGCGGCGAGGACGTGCTGGCGTCGAAGTCGATGTACGCGGGGAAGCTGCAGGCGACTTTTGTTTTGTCCGGGTCGCGTCTGCGCGTGCTGACGATCCGGTCGAACGTGTACGCGGCGCCTGCGGCGGGCGGGGGCGGCGCGGCCGTGCAGAAGCTTTCATATTCGCCGTCGGACGCGGATCGACGGTTGACGGTGAAGGCGGTGACCGCGACGAGTTCGGGGATCAAGGACGTGACGGAGGCGGACGTGGTGATCTCCGGCGGACGATCGCTGAAGAGCGAGGAGAACTTTCAGAAGGTCATCTTTCCCCTCGCGCAGGCGCTGGAGGGGGCGGTCGGGGCGTCGCGCGCCGCGTGCGACGCGGGATATCAGCCGCACTCGCGGCAGGTGGGGCTGACCGGGAAAGTCGTGACCCCGAAGCTTTACTTCGCCTGCGGGATCGACGGTGCGATTCAGCACCTGGCGGGCATGCGCGGCAGCAAGGTGATCGTCGCGATCAATACAAAGAAAGAAGCGCCGATCTTCAAGGTGGCGACGTACGGCTGCGTCGCGGATTTGTTCACCCTGGTTCCGCTGGTGACGGAGGAGGTCCGGAAGCTGCGGGCGCATTAGGAGGATCGGACGTGCCTCGCCTTTCCGCACGTGGTTCCTTGCGCGGTCGACGTCGTCGAGTGACGGCGGCGGTGCTGACGGCGGCGTTGGTTTCAGGCGGCGCTCGGGCCGCGGACGTCGAGCCTCCGGGCGTTTACGAAGTCGTGATCGACGCGGCGCTGGCCCGGCTGCCCGTCGAATTCCGCTCCGTCTACCTGCCGCATCGGGAGTCGCTGCTGGCGCATGCGACGGGTCAGGGCAGCGGGCGCTTCGGCGGGTCGCCGGTCTTGGCGCGTGCGGACAGTCACTACCTGATGCTTGACGTGGCGGCGGAGTCGGCGTCGCCGGCCGCTCGGTTGCGGGCGGCGCTGGATTTCCCGCGGGAGCGGAGCAAGGCGAGCAAACTGCTTTCGGACCGGGGGAAGCGGGAAGGCGGAGCGCTGCCGTGGGTGCTTGCGGAACAGTGCGACGCGCTGGTGGAGGCGATCCGCGCGCGTAACGAGCCTGAGATCGCCCGACTGAGCGGAGTCGTCTTGCACCTCTCGGTGGACGCGGGACTTCCTTTCAACGCCACGACGCATCGTCGAGGGCCGACTGCGGCCCAACTCGTATTGCCCGAGGATCAGGACAGCGCCGAGCGGATGCTGGACGCGGACGCTCGGGGGCGGGCGCAGGACGGCCTGATCCTTCGGTGGCGAGGCGAGCTGGGGGCGTATCTTGAGGAGAGCGGGACGGATTGTGCGGCGGTCGAGGACGTGGTCGAGGCGTCGTTTGCTTCGTTGATGGCGGCATCGGCGGCGCTGGACGCGCTGGTGGAGGCGGATCGGGAGTTGCTGTCGCGGTGGGACATCCGCGACGGGGTGTCGTATTGCGCGGTGCGCGAGACGTTTCTGGCGGAGCTGGATCACGACGCGCTGCCGATCGTGCGCGCCCGGCTGGATGAGTCGGCATGCTTCTGCGCCGGGTTGCTGGTGTATGCGGCGTCGAGAGGGATGGAGCGGCCGAACGTTGTCGCCGGCGCGTCGCCGGCTGCGCCGCGTCCGGAGGCGCTGACCGGGTCGAGGCCGCAGGGTCGTCCGGAACCAGGCGCCAAGCCCGCGGCGTCCGCCGAACCTAAACCGGCGGCGCAGTACATCGGCAGCAAGAATTCGACGAAGTTTCACGTTCCCGGATGTCGCTGGGCGACGAACATCAAGCCGGACAACCGGGTGATCTTCGGCAGTGCCGCGGAGGCTCAGGCGGCGGGGCGCGAGCCTTGCTCGACGTGCGATCCGAAGGACTGAGGGGTCGGGATGGACGCTTTTCTTGACGCGCTGGCGGCGAAGACGCCGACGCCCGGCGGCGGCGCGGCGGCGGCGATGACGGGGGCGATGGCCTGCGCGCTGGGCGAGATGGTCGCGGCGTATTCAATCCGGAAAGACGCGGACGCGACGACGCGGTCCGAGATCGAGCAGGTCCGGAGCGGGCTGGCGAACTGCCGGGCGATGCTGCGGCGGTTGGCGGATGAGGACGCCGCCGCGTATCAGGCGCTGACGGAGGCGCGATCGCGGATGCGAGACGATGCCGGGGCTCGCGTGGGGCTGGCGGCGGCGGCGCTGGCGGCGGCGAGCGTTCCGCTGGAGATCGCCGCGGCGGCCTCGACGGCGCTGGCGCTGCTGCACGAGCTGGCGCCGCGATCAAACAAACATCTTCACAGCGACCTGGGTGCGGCGGGCATTCTGGCGTTCGCCTCGGTGCGGGCGGCGGAGCACTTCGTGAGGGTCAACCTGCCGTCGCTGCCGGCGGGCAGCGCGGGTCGAAGCGGACTGGCGAGCGAACTGGAGCACGTGATGACGCACGCCCGGACGCTGGCGACGGCGATCGAGGCGTTTCCGGGCGTTGGTTGACCGCCGGACCGAAGGCCGGTCATGCGAGGTTCGGGGGTCAGCCGATCAACACACTGATGTCGCAGGAACCGGATTACATTCTCGACGTCTCACGACTTCGCGCGTCCGCGAGCGACGCTCCCGAGGCTGCGGATATCGCGCGGAAGGCGTCTTCGCCGACCGGCGCCCCGGCGGGTTGTCCGTGGATCGGGGTGCGGTTTGACTGTTGCGGGGTCTACCAGCGCGTGTACCGCAATCCCGAGGGGACGGCGTACGTCGGGCGGTGTCCGCGCTGCGGGCGCGAGGCGCGGGCGCGCGTCGGACCGTCCGGCGTGTCGGCGCGGTTCTTCGTCGCGGATTGAAGGGCGAACCCGTCGCGCGGTTGCCGTCGAACGTCTTCTCACTTACGATCTCACCCTCGCGCCGGGCGGGCGCGAGGGTTCTTTTTCGGGTTTGCCGTGCATCCAGAACTTTTCACGATTCCGGGCGTTCAATACAGCGTCAAGAGCTACGGTTTCTGCGTGATGCTGGGCTTTCTGACCGCGGCGTGGTTTGCGATGCGCCGGGCGGCAAGGGTCAAAGCCGATCCGGACCTTGTGTTGAACATCTCGTTCGTCGGACTGGTCGCGGGGCTGCTCGGGTCGCGGGTGTTCTACGTCATTCATTACTGGGAGTCGCAGTTCGCCGGGTCGGCGAACCAGATCGCGGCGATCCTCGACATCAGCCAGGGCGGGTTCGAGTTCCTCGGCTCGGTGATCGGCGCGGTGCCCGCGGTGACGGCGTATCTGTGGTGGAAAAAGGAGTCGATCCGCGTTTATCTGGATATTCTCGCGCCGGGGCTGATGTGGGGGCTGGCGTTCGGGCGGGTCGGATGCTTCCTGAACGGCTGCTGCTTCGGCGCGCCCTGCGATGAGGCGTGGGCCGTGCGGTTCCCTTACGGGAGCCCGGCGTTCGTGCATCAGTGGGACCAGCGACAGGTGACGGTTCCGGCGGAGCTGGTTCTGACCGCGAAGGATCAGCCGCTGGCGACGCTGGTTCCGGCGGCGGCGTTGCGGGTTCCGCTGGAGAAGCTGCAAAGCGCCATCGCGGCGGGGACCGCGATCGAGCAGGAGGTGCGTGCGATCGACACCCAGCTTCGTCTGGCGGAACATGATAAGCTGAGCGAGGAGGACGTCCGCAAGCTCAAGCAGCGCCGGGATCAACTCGTGGGGCAGGCGAAAAAAATCCGTCCCCCGGAGGAAGCGGTGGTCCTTCGTCGGGCGCAGATGCTGCCTTCGCGGGAGCACCCTGAGCGGTTCTCCGTGGCGGAAGGATTCCCCGCGGACGCGGCGCGGACTTCGCTGACGGAGCTGACGGAACTGGCGGCGGGGCTTCGGTCCGTCCCGGTGCATCCGGTTCAGCTTTATGCGGCGATCAACGCGATGATCCTGTCGGGGGTGTTGTCCGCGATTTTTTATCTGCGGCGGCGGCACGGGACGGTGTTCGGGTGGATGCTGGTCATGTATCCGGTCGCCCGCGTGATGGAGGAGATCATCCGTGCGGACAACCCGCGCGACACCGCCGGGCTGACGATTTCGCAGTTCACCGGGCTGCTGATTCTGGTCGTCGGGGCGGCGTACCTTGTCATCATGTACCGGTTTCTGCCGCGGCTTTCGCCTTATGCGCGTGCGTTTGTGCCCCCGAAGCCGGAGGAGGCCGGCGCCGCCTGAGTTCGGCGTCAGGGGACGGCGCGTTCGTCCGGAGGGCGCGGCGCCGTCGAGGTCAATTGCCGAGCGCGTCGGCGCGATCGCGGATGAGGGCGTCAATGCGCCGGACCAGCGCCTCGATCCGGCTGCGGGGGTGGAGCGCGAAAAAATACTCGCGATCCGTGAGGATATCCCGCGTGCGAGCGGATTCGGCACTCGATGCTTCCGCCGCCCGCGCCGCGGCGACGATATCCGGGCGCAACGCAAGAAGGGCCTCGCTCGCGCGACGAATGTGATCGAAGACCGCCCTTCGGGCGCGGGCATCGCGCGGACGGTCGAAGCGGAGGCGGACCGCGTCGGCGATGGCGGCGGCGCGCGCCTGAAGAAGGGGCGACGTTTGTGCATCCGGGTGGATATGCCGCTGGGGGTTGAAGCGAAGCTCGCGGACGGTCGGAACGGGCGGATGCGAGACGGGAGTATTCAGTCCTGACGTGGGGCGGGGCGGACCGGAGATCGGCAGTCTCAGCGTCGCGGAGACGCAGAGGTAAGCGGGGGGCGCGACGCCGAAAAAGCGCCGGATGATCTGATCGGTGATCCGATCGTATTTCGCCCCGCCGATGCCGTGAATGAACACATCGGCGAGGAACACCCGCGCCCACATCGTCAGGGTCAGGGCCCGCGGGCGGATCGCCCACCCGGCATCGGCGAAGACCCGCGGCAGCGCGTCGCACGGGGGCGACAGCGCTGTGAGAGGCACGTCCACGCGCGCGTCGTCCTCTGCGACGAGTTCGATGCGGTTGTCCCGTTCCCGGGCGAAGCAACGTTGACGAGTTGCGCCGGGTCGCGTCAACCAGAAGGGGACTTCGATCAGATCGCCGCGGCGCGTGAGGTCCGGGATCGGCCGGTTCCCGCCGCGCACGCCCTGGGTGCGTCGGTAATCCGCGAGAGCGACGTTATGTACTCCCGCGAACTCGTCGCGGCGCCGCAACACTTCGCCGACGAAGTCGTGCCAGGGAAGGTCGCGGACGCGCAGGTCGCGGAGCCCGATCCCGAGTTTTCGTTCAACATTGCGCCTTCCTGCCGAAAGCGCGCCCACCCAGTCCGCGTCGGCGCCGGGATCCGTCGCGCCGGAGAAGAAGACGGGCATCAAGGATGACGCCCAGGCATCGGCGAGCAGATCGCGCGTCCGGTCGGCAACCCGGGCCAACGCATCCGACGCAACCCCGCCAAGGTGCTCGTAGGGAATCCCGGCGCGGACGGGCAACGCCGGAATCTCAACGAGATCCACCGAGGGTTCGTTGAACACGGGAACGCGCAGGTTCGGCGAGCGCGGCACGTCGTTGTCGACCACCAGATTCAGTGCTGATCCGCCGCAGGCGCTCGCGAAAGAGGCCGCGGCGATATTTTTCACAAATACGCCGGCATGCATGAACTCGGGCTGATGTCCGACGACGATCAGGGGCGTTCGGTCATCGAAGCCCAGCGCCGCGCGCGTGCGTCGCCGACGCTCTGCAAGCGTCGCGGGACGGCTCCCGGGCGGCGCGCCGGCGAGGGCCGCGGCGTTCGCGGCGGACAGTTCAGACCAGCGCGCCGGAGGCGGTTCAAGGAGAAGGTCGCCGTCGCCGACGGGCGTCGTCAGGCGGGCGAAGTCGATCATGAGGCGACGTTCCTTCCGTCGCAGCACGAGCAGGGTTCGACGGGCGTGCGGACCGGCGTTGCAGGAAGCAAAGCACGCCCGGTCTCAGCGCGGTAGACCTCAAGGTAATGCTTCAGACGCGCGGCCGGATCATCCAGCAAACCGCCGAAGTGACGGTTCGGATCGAGATAGCGAAGTTGGACCGGTATCTCGCGGACGCGCAGCCCGAGGCGCGCGGTCTGCACCCAGAGCTGGATCGGCATCGCGTAACCGGGGACGGTGACGTTGAAATTCGGAAGGACGGCGACACGGTAGGCTTTGAACCCGCAGAATGCGTCCGTCAGCGCCAGACCCAGCTCCCGGTTGAGCAGGGCCGTGATGCTTCGGTTGATGCGACGGCGCTCGGGCGGCGCGGTTGGACGGGCCTGCGGCGTGTCATGTCCGTCCGCGTAGCGCGTTCCGCTGATGATGTCGGCGTCGCCCGAAGCCGCCGCCTCAAGAAACTCCGGGATATGATCCGCCTCGTGCTGACCGTCCGCATCCAGCGTAATCAGCCAGTCATGCCCTCGCCGGACGGCAAAGCGGAATGCGGTCGCGAGGCTCGCTCCGTAGCCTCGGTTTTCCGGGTGAGTGACAATGTGGGGACCGTCGAGGGTGCGCAAAAGCGCAGGGGTGTCGTCCGTCGATCCGTCGTCGATGACGAGGATGTCGCGGACATGACGCCTGACGGCGTCCAGGACGGCGCCGACGTTGGATTGTTCGTTGTAGACCGGCACGGCGACCAGCGGCTTGCAAGGCACGGCGTTTCCCCTTTACTTGGAGGGACGACCGGGGCGGCAGCCGCCGCCCCCTCCCAGGTCAAACCCAGGAGGTTTATTCGTCCGATATCCAGTGCGAACGGATCTTCCGAACGTCTTGGATGTCCGAACCAGCGGAAAGGTAAGCGACATGACACAAAGGCCGCGAATTCACTGTTTCCGGCTGGCTCTGGCGATTCTAGGACTGAACTGCGCCTCTTGCCAACCCGTGAACCGCCTTGCGGCGGAGAACCTGGTAGAGTCGGGGGATCGACACCTTGCCCGCAACAATCTCGACGCCGCGATCCGTGAATTTCAACGTGCGTCAGCGTGGGATCCAAAGCTTTCGACCCCTTTTTCGCGGCTGGGAACCGTCTACCGAAAGCTGGGCGACTACGACCGGGCGATCGAGCAATTCGTCGAAGCGGTAAGGCGGAATCCGTTCTCATTTCAAGACGTGCTTGATCTTGCGCACCTTTATTTCAGGACTCAGCGGCTAGCAGAAGCTGCGAAGGCATACATGCATGCCGTCGAGTTGCGTCCCGGCAATGCCGAGGCACGGGTCAACCTCGGAGTCTGTTATCAGGAGCTGGGGGACTACGCGCAAGCTGAAGTTGCCTTCCGCAAGGCGGTCGAACTCCAGCCGGATGCGCCGTTCGCGCTGGTCAATCTCGGCGTTGCGTGCGCGGCGCAGGGGAAGTACTACGAGGCGATCCGAGCGTACAAGGATGCGCTGGAGCGAGACGCCAACCAGCCACGGGTTCTGGTCAACCTGGCGAACGCCTATCTCAAGCAGGATCGGCTGCTGCTGGCCCGGGAGTCGCTGGAGCAGGCGGTTCGTATTGATCTTGAATACGCCGAGGCGCTGGAGGCGCTGGGGTATTGTCACTTCCTGCGGAAGGATTACGACCTGGCGCTGGAGGCTTATCAGAAGGCTCTGATTGAGGATCCGAAACGGCCGCGGTGTCACGCGGGGTTGGGTTCGATCTTCATGCTGAGATACCTGAGTGATTCTACAAGCGTAGAAATGAAGGAGCGTGCGGTCGAACACTGGCACCGGTCGCTGGAGCTGGATTCGAATCAGCCCCGGATCCGACAACTGATCGCGAAGTATCAAGGGCAAGGGTTGGTGACGGATGAGGCAGGGATGCTGTCGGGGGCAGGGGAACCCTAGCTGGGCTGCGGGTTGTTCCGTCGCGGAAACGAGGTCGGGGGTTGGCGCGAACCTGGGGCGGGGTTGCGCGTCTAAGGAGAGTCGGCTTGCGGGTCTGACGGGGGCGGTTGATTGACCCGTCGAACCTTGAAGGGATAATCAGGGCAATATCGTCGGCCGGGAAACGACGCGGATGTTCCGCGCATGTGAGGGGCGGCTGGCGCAGGTATGAGGAGAAACCACCGTGGCAGCAAAGGGCGGCTCAAGCGGGGGCAATAAGAACACCGTGATGGGAGCGGTTCTCGGGGTACTGGTGCTGGCGATCGCCGGCATCTGGTGGATGAACAGCGGCGAAGACGAGGAGCCGGTTCAGGAAACGCCGGTGGTCGAGACGGCTGCGCCGGAGCCTGAACCCGCTAAGCCGGCGGGTCGCGCTCCGGACCGGGAAGCCCAGCGAGAGCGGTCTCCGGACGAACCGGCGCCAACTCGGCAGGAAGAGGGTGAGGAACGCGCGCCGACGCGCGGTCGCAATCAGCCTGCGCCGGAGAAACTGAACACGGCGCCGCCGGCGTAACGCTCGGGCGGAGTCTTTGCGAGAAACAGACAACTCCTGACGAAGGAATCCTTCGTCGACGGGGAATCCTCAGGGACGGCGTGCTCGGTGGAGCGCGCCGTCCCTTTTTGTCGCGCGGATGCGTTGCGCGTAGTTGGGATGCGGGTCCGTCGGTAGGATGGCAGGCCATGAGCGCGGTCGTTCAGGTCAAGGATGTTCAAAAACGGTTCAAAACCGGGGAAGCGGCCGTGACCGCGCTGGACGGCGTGAGCCTGATCGTAAACCGAGGCGAATTCGCGGCGGTGATGGGTTCGAGCGGGTCCGGCAAGAGCACGCTGCTGCACCTGATGGGCGGACTGGACCGGCCGACGTCCGGGGAGATTCTGATCGACGGGGCGGATCTTGCGCGGATGCCCGATCGTGAGCGCACGCTTTTTCGTCGCCGTCGGATCGGGATGGTGTTTCAGTCGTACAACCTGCTGCCGACGTTGACGGCGCTGGAGAACGTGACGCTCCCACGGATGCTGGAGGGCGTCAACGGACAGGATTGCGCGGAACGGGCGCGTTCGCTGCTGGACCGGGTGGGGCTATCCGGACGGTTATCGCACCGGCCGCAAGCGATGTCGGGCGGAGAACAGCAGCGGGTGGCGGTGGCGCGGGCGCTGATGATGAACCCGGCGATCCTGCTGGCGGATGAGCCGACAGGGAACCTGGACTCGAAGCACGGCGAGCAGATCTGGCGGCTGCTGGCGTCGCTGGCGCGGGAGGACGGGGCGACGGTGGTCGCGGTGACGCATGAGGCGCGGGGTGCGGCGTTCGCCGACCGGGTCGTCGTGTTGCGGGACGGTCGCGTGGCGGGCGAGTTTTCGCCGGGCGGAGAGGAGCATGCGTCACTGGTGGCAGCTCGGTACGCGGAACTGGTCGGTTGACCGGGGTCCGGCGGTCGCCACGGTGGTGGTGATGGCGCTGGGCGTGGCGATCGTGCTGGCGATCACGTCGTTCTACGAATCCGCGCTGACGATGATCCGCCGGGAGGTGGTGACGCGCTGGCTGGGAGAGTCTCACCTGAGCATTGCGCCGCCTGGAGCGCACTGGGGGCAACTCGAAGCCGCGTTCGCCGAGAAAGCGGCGCGGATTGACGGCGTCCGGGAGGTGACGGCGAAGCTGATCCGGCGCGTCGTCGTGCTTCCGAAGGCGCAGGAGGAGGCCGGTCCGGATCACCGCGTCAACTGGATCGAGATCATCGGGATCGATCCGGCGACGATCGGACCGTTCTGGACACCGTCGGGTTTGACGGGCCGGCTCCCGCGGGCGGACGAGCGCGGGGCGCTGGTGATGGAGAAACCCCTCGCGGATGAGCTGGGGTTTGCGCTGGGGGATACGGTCGAGCTTGCGCCGTATGACACGGCGCCGTCCACGCCTTTTACGATCACGGGTTTGATCGAGAGTCGGCGCGTCGCCGAATTTCAGCATCCGATCGTCTACGTTCACATCACCGATCTTCAGGCGCTGAAGCGTCAGCCTGGGCAGGCGACGGTGATCGAGATCCGCGTGGGCGATCCCTCGCAGGAGGGTCTGCGGCGGACCGAGGCGTCGTTGCGCGAGTTGATCCGGCGCGAGATTCAGCCTTATGAGGTTCACTCCGCGGCGACGCGCCTGGCGCAGTTGGACGAGGCGGAGCGGATCACACGGTTGATCGTCGTGCTGGCGGCGTCGGTGACGCTGCTTGCGGCGTTCTTCATCATGCTGACAACGACGAGCGCGGCGTTGTACAAGCAGAGCCGCCTGCTGGGGGTGATGCGCTGCGTCGGGTTCACGCGTGCCCAGATCGCGGGGCTGGTGGCGGTGCAGACGACGCCGCCGACGGTGCTGGGGGCGCTGCTGGGTCTGCCGCTGGGGTGGGGGCTGGTGCGTCTCGGGCTGCTGCTGGCGGTTGAAGTCAAGTTCGAGGGAAACGAAGCGGCGGGGTGGGAGGTTCCGCTTTCGGCGTGGGGCGTGCGGATTGCGATGACGGCGGCCGGGATTGTCTGGGCGTTGAGTCAGACGATCCTGATGATGCAGGTGTGCTCGGTGTCGCCGATGCGGGCGGCGACGCCTGAGGCGCGTCCGGCGTCGCGGCGGCTGTTGTGGGCGACGTTCGGCGCGGGGGCGACGCTGATCGCGGTTCACGAGTTTCTTACGCACGGCGGGATGAACCCGGCGCACTGGACGCGTGGTCCGGGGATTTTCGCGGGGATGCTGACGCTGGTGATCGGGTTCGTGCTGACGGCGCCGGCGGTGGTGTCGGTGCTGGGGTCGGCGTTTGCGGCGATCGGGGGCGGGCTGCTGCTGCTGCGTCCGGCGTTGGCGCGGGACCAGGTGGGCAAGTCGCCGTGGCTTTCGGCGTGCGTGTGCTGGGTTCTGATGGCGGGGTTGTCGCTGATCGTGTTCACGGCGGTGCGGTCGCAGGGGATCCTCGTGTTCTGGGATTTTCCGAGCCGTCTGCCGGAGGCTTTTGTCTGGACGTACGATCATGTGCCGTATTCGGCGGTGGAGGCGGCGTCGCGTCTGCCCGGCGTCGGGAAGATGACGGTGACGACGGACGTGGACTGCACGATCGAGCCGGTGCGGGCGGACGGATCGCGGCAGAACCCGTTGCTGACGGCGATTTTCGACAAGCTGACGCGCCCGGTCTACGTCGCGGGCGACGTGGACACGTTTCTGGATCTGGCGAAGCTGGGTTTTGCGGAAAGCGACACGGAGGAAATCCGGTCGCTGATGCACCAGGGCGGGTACGTGCTCGTGCCGCCGCAGACCGCCCGGTCGAAAGGTATCCGCAAGGGCGACCGGGTCCGCGTGACGATCAACGACGTCTCGCACGAGTTTGAGGTGGCGGACGTGGTGCAGTCGCCGGCGCTGGATCTGGCGATCAATTTTTTCGGGGCGGAGAATTACATGCAGTTCGCCGCGGCGAGCGCGGTGTTGGGCACGCGGGAGGATCTGGTCAAACACTTCGGCGTGGACCGCGTGGCGATGATGATGTGCAACTTCCGCCTCGGGCCTTCGGAGGTTCCCGATCTTTTCGCGGCGGATGATCCGCCGTCGGAGTCTTCGCCGCGTGAGGTCGCGCGTCTTGCGCTGGCGTGGCTGCCGCGGCTGCCGGAAATCCGCGAGGAGTGGTCGGGGTTCGAGGACGAGGTTCTCGCGTGGGCGTCGTCCGCCGAGGGGATGCCTCCCGCGGACGCGGTTCCGTCGCTGGAGCGTTTCCGTCGGGCGTTCGGGTACATCTGCCGGCGGTGGGAGAACACGCTTCCGCAGGAGCGGTGGAAGGCGTTCCGCGAGCGGCTGGTTCTGATGAACATCGCGTACACGCTGGAGCGTCCGGACGCGATCGTCGGGTCGATCTCGCGGATGCGTGAGATGCTGGAGCGAGACCTGCGGCGGGGCGTGACGCTGATCACGTGGGCGCCGACGTTCGCGCTGGCGGTGGCGTCGCTGGGGATCGCGAACCTGATGATGGTGCGCGTGCGGATGCGGGCGAAGGCGATCGCGATGCTTCGGGCGGTGGGGATGACCCGATCGCAGACGCTGCGACTCGTGTTCAGCGAGGCGGTGACGCTGGGGCTTCTCGGTTCGGTGACGGGCGTGGGGCTGGGTTTTGCGCTGGCGCGGTTCGCCAACGCGATTTCGCTGTCGGTGGCCGGGGTCGAGGTTCCGTGGATCATCCCGTGGGGGACGATCGTCAAGGCGGTGGTGGTGACGTTGTCGGTCTGCGTGTGCGCGGCGATCCAGCCCGCCCGGACGGCGGCGAAGGACAACGTTCTGGAGGCGCTTCAGGTGGAGTGACCCTCCGCCGGCGCCCCGTGCGCGAGGCTTGAGGGTCACGGATTCCGGGCGGACGCGGGGCGAAGGCGTAACGTGAACGAAGCGATCGTACTCCTGGGGGTGGGGCTGGTCGCCGGGGTGGCGGGAGGGTTGTTCGGGATCGGCGGAAGCATCGTCATGATCCCGGCGATGACGTGGCTGCTCGGACCGGATCAGCACCTGTACCAGGCTGCGGCGATGATCGTGAATTTCTTCCTCGTTGTGCCGGCGGTTCGGCAGCATGTTCGAGCGGGCGCGATCGATCGGGAGGTCATCTCGCGGCTGATTCCTCCGGCGCTGGGAGCCATGATTATCGGGGTGCTGCTGAGCGAACTGGCATATTTCAAGGGCGAGGGCGAGGCGGTGTTGCGCCTGCTCTTCGGGACGTTCGTGCTGGCGTGCGCGGGGGTCGAGGCGTCGCGGCTTGTGCGGTCCGCCGGATCCGGCGCCGGGGGCGAGTCGTCGTCGGCGTTGACGTGGCCGCGCGCGGTATTCGTGGCGGTTCCGACGGGCGTGATCGGGGGGATGCTGGGGGTCGGGGGCGGCGTGGTGGCGGTGCCGATGCAGCGGCGGTTTCTCGGGATGAAGCTGACGACGGCGATCGCGAACTCGTCGGCGACGATCGCGGCGACGAGCCTTGTCGGGGCGGCGGTCAAGAACTGGGCGGTGCTCACGGACGGCGCGGCGCACGCGAGGTCGCCTTTTCTGCTGGCGGGGCTGCTGATCCCGACGGCGATGGCGGGCAGTCTTTGCGGGGCGTCGCTCGTGCATCGGTTGCCGAGGCGAAAGCTGGCGATCGGTTTTGTGATGCTCCTGATTTACGTCGCGGGACGGATGATCCACGGCGCGGCGGACGTGCTTTTGACGTGATCCGCCGGGGGAGTGCGGGTCGTGACGGAGGCGGACGGATGCGGCCGGGGCGCGCCCCTTCAAGGTCGGGCGGAGCCTCGCCGATGATCTGATGACGCCGCGTCGCGCGGCGGGAGTTGCACATGCCGTCGGACCCGCTCGTCAGCGTGATCGTTCCGGCCTACCGCGCGTCGCAGACGCTTGCCCGCTGCATCGACTCGGTCCTGGCGCAGACGTTCACCGGGTGGGAGTTGATTGTCGTCGAGCAATCCGGCGCGGGAACGCTGGAGCGCGACGCCGCGGTCGAGATCGTCGGGGCGATGCGGCGCCGGATGCGGAACCCCGGGCGACTTCGGCTGATCGAGCAGGAGAACACGGGCGCGTCGGGAGGGCGGAACCGGGGGATCGACGAGTCGCGCGGAAGTTTCGTCGCGTTTCTGGACGCGGACGACGAATACCTTCCTCGGAAGCTCGAGCGTCAGGCGACGCTGTTCCGGTTGCGGCCGGAGCTGGGGCTGGTTTTCGGCGACTACGCCTTCGTCGATATCGAGGGGCGACGGCACGAAAGCGTGTTCGACGAGCTTGCGCCCGAAGCGCGGCGGGCTCCGTCGCAGGAGATCGCCCCGGGACTGCGCGTGTGCGGTCCGGACCTTTTCCGCCACCTCGCACGGCAGTATTTCATCGCGACGATCGTCGGGATGGTTCGGCGGGAAGTGCTGGCGGACGACCTTCGTTTCTCGACGGCGCACCGTTACGCGGAGGAGTGGCTTTTTTATCTCGAAGTCGCCCGCCGGGCGCGAGCGGGATACGTGGATGAGCCGCTGTGCCTGCATCATCACGTCGCGGGCAGCGCGTCGCGCACGTCGAAGTCGGAGAATCTTTTGAACCTGGCGGATCTTCTGGAGGAGATGCTGCGGCGGTTTGCGGACGCGGACCGGAAGACGCGTTCCGAAATCCGTCGCCGTCTTGCCGGCGTCCGCAGCGATCTGGCGATGTCCGCGTACGCGCGCGGCGCATACCGGGTCGCGGCGCTGGAGTGGGCGCGCAGTCTGCACCGGCGCGCGGACGCGCGCGTCCTGGCGCGCTGCGTTCAGGCGGCGCTGCTGAGCCTTCGCCGGCGACCGGCCGCCGTTGCCTTGTGAGCGGAATCATTCCTCGTCGGTCAGCGATCTTGGCCTTGCGACGATCGGCGCCAGGCGACGTAGTCGGCGATGCCGTCCTCGAACCTGACGCGCGGTTTGTACCCGAGTTCGGCCTCGGCGCGGGATACGTCCGCGTAAGTGACGTCGACGTCGCCCGGGGGTTGCGGGTGGCGCTCGATCCGGGCGGGCTTGCCGACGGTTTCGGCGATCACGTCGATCATGCGGCGCAGTTCGATCGGGCGGGACTCGCCGAGATTGTAAATGTGAAATCCCGCGCAGCGGTCGATCGCCCGCATCAGGCCGTCGAGGATGTCGTCGATGTGGGTGAAATCGCGGCGCATCGACCCGTCGCCGAACATCGGCACGGTTTCCCCCCGGTCGATCAGCGACGTGAACTTGGCGATCGCCAGGTCCGGCCGGCAACGCGGACCGAACACGGTGAAAAAGCGAAGGCAGGTGACGGGCAGTTGATACAGGTGGTGGAAGGCATGACAGACCAGTTCGCCGGCCTTTTTCGTCGCGGCGTAAGGCGAGATCGGATGATCGACGGGGTCGGACTCGCTGAAGGGGACTTTGCGGTTGTTGCCGTAAACGCTCGAGCTGGAGGCGAAGATGAAGCGTCGGCAGCCGAACCGCCGCGCGCTGTCGAGGAGAACGACCGTTCCGCTGACATTCACCTCCGCGTAAAGGAGGGGATCCTGGATGGAGGGGCGGACGCCGGCGCGGGCCGCCAGATGCACGACGGTGTCAAAGCGGTGGTTCTCAAAGAGCGCCTGCATCGCCTGCGCGTCGCGGATGTCGGCTTCGACCAGGGTGACGAGGGGAGACTGGAGCGAGCCGGAAAGATTAAGCCGCTTGCGGGCGGGATCGTAGAACGAGTCGAAGTTGTCCACGACGACGGCGCGGCGTCCTTCACGAACGAACCGATCGACGAGGTTTGATCCGATGAAGCCCGCCCCCCCCGTGATCAACGTCGCCGACATGTCCGGTTCATCCTGCGAAGTTCGCGGTCCAGGAGACTTCA
This sequence comes from Phycisphaerae bacterium, assembly GCA_022072505.1. GTDB lineage: Bacteria > Planctomycetota > Phycisphaerae > UBA1845 > UBA1845 > JABWBH01. Next base: position 27,538 of record JAJVHU010000037.1, on the reverse strand, counting down.
GCGCCTCCGCGTCGCCGCGTCGACCGCTTTTGCGTTATACCATCCCGGCGGCGGCGGGCCACCTTGCGTCGTGCAAACGCGAGGGCGGCGGCTAGAATCCACGCGGGAGACGCAAGCAGGGGACGTTCGTTTTTTCGCTTCGTGCAGGAACGATGGCATTGAAGCCGGTCATAACGCAGGAAGTCGCGGCCCTGCCCGCGCGGGCGGACGACGCGCATAAGGGCGACGTCGGGCGCGTCCTGATCATCGGCGGTTGCGACGGTCTGGTGAGCATGTCCGGGGCGCCGGCGCTGGCGGCTCGGGCGGCGTTCCGTTGCGGGGCGGGGCTGGTGCGGGTGGTTGCGCCCGAGGGGGTGAAACCGGTCGTGATGACGCTGGTTCCGATGGCGACGACGCAGACGCTGCCGACCGGGTCGGGGGATTGCGCAAAAGAGCTGAGGACGATCTGCGATCGTTTTGAGGCCGATGTCGTGGCGTTGGGGCCGGGGCTGGGCGACTCGTTGTCCTCGTCCGCGGTGCTCGAGTTCGTGCAGAGCTGTCGCGTTCCGGTTGTGCTGGATGCGGACGGATTGAACCGGCTTGCGGAACACGGACGTACGCAGCTCCAGGATGCAGGTCGGATCGTCCTGACGCCGCACCCCGGGGAGGCGCGGCGACTGCTCGGGACCGGTGCGATCGGATCGGATTCGCTTGCCCGGCAGAAGGCGGCCCTGGATTTGCACGAGGCGTTCGGGGCGGTGATCGTCCTGAAGGGGCGACACACGGTGGTCACGGACGGCGAACGCATGTACGTCAACCAGACCGGCAATTCCGGGCTGGCGACGGCGGGGACGGGGGATGTCCTGACGGGCATGATCGCGGCGCTGATCGGTCAGGGGATGCCCGTGCTGGAGGCGTCGATCCTCGCGGTGCATGTACACGGTCTGGCGGGGGATTTCGCGGCGCAGGATCTCGGGGTGGTGTCGATGACGGCGGAGGACGTCATTGCGTACCTGGCGGATGCGTTTGCGGAGCTTGAGGAGTAGGCGGCTGCTAAGCAGGAACGCGGAATGACTGATCCGCGCTGAGCCGCGGGGTTTACCCCGCGCGAGGCTTCGCGCGGGCTGAAGCCACGCGGCTCGGGTTGAGGCTTCGCGCGGGCTGAAGCCACGCGGCTCGGGTTGAGGCTTCGCGCGGGCTGAAGCCACGCGACTCGGGTTGAGGCTTCGCGCGGGCTGAAGCCACGCGGTTCGGGTCGAGGCTTCGCGCGGGCTGAAGCCACGCGGCTCGGGTCGAGGCTTCGCGCGGGCTGAAGCCACGCGGCTCGGGTTGATGCTTCGCGCGGGCTGAAGCCACGCGGCTCGGGTCGATGCTTCGCGCGGGCTGAAGCCACGCGGCTCGGGTCGATGCTTCGCGCGGGCTGAAGCCACGCGGCTCGGGTCGATGCTTCGCGCGGGCTGAAGCCACGCGGCTCGGGTTGAGGCTTCGCGCGGGCTGAGGCCACGCGGCTCGGGCAAGGATTCTGCGGTTTTGCTTGGCCGCGGGCGGCGGGGGGCAAGTGATGGGCGATGCGAGAGTTATGTGCGTCGCGCCGCTACGGAGTTCGTGTTCCGACGGAGGCGTTTCCACGGCATGCGCGGGTCAAGAAGCGGTTTCTTGACACGAGGCGATGACGAGGTGTAGGGTCTGGGGCTACGCTTAGATGACGAGCCTTGCGGGTCTTGGATTCCTTTCGGGGCGTCGTACCGAGTCGGGGCGTCGTACCGAGCGCGGATTCGGGTGGGTGGACGGGCCGTCGAGGCGTTCAGGCTGGTGTTGGAGGACGTGAATGCGCGGTTGCAGGGCGCCGTGGATCGCAGGGGTCGTGTTGTGGGGGGTGGCCCCGTCCGCGGTCGTGCTGGCGCAGGGCGTCGGCGAACCGGCGGTTCCGGATCGGCTTAAGACGCTGCGCGAGCAGGTGAAGGCGATGCACGCCCTCGACGCGCTGCAATCCACCGACCCGCAGACGATCCGGGAGCTGATCCTGGCCGAGCTGGCGTGGTCGGCGGCCTTTCTTGGCGAGTATAAACCGGAGGATTCCGGTTACATGGCGCTGGTCAGCCAGGGTTACAAGGCGTTTCTGGGGCGGATCCGAGCCGAGTTTCAGGATGAGTCGAACAAAGACGCCTTCCGCAACGCACTGACGGCGCAGCTTGTCGCGCTGGCGACGGAGCGTCTTCCCGCGGGGGATCTGACGCTGCTTGAAGGGATGAATCTGTCCGGGGCGCTGGGGATTGCGACGAGGCTGGAGACGGTTCCGGCTCTTCAGGCGGGGTTGAGGTCGAAACTGGCGAACGTCCGGTTTGAATGCGCGGTGCTGTTGCGGGCCTTGCAGGCGGAGATCGTCGCGGCGAACCAGTTCCCGGAGGTGGTCACGGCGCTGCGCACGGCCGCGGTTGCGGAGCAGAATGAACCGACGCGGGCGCGACTGCTTCACGCGCTGGCCGCGCCGGGACAGGTTGCGGCGGTGTTCGACGCGCTGATGGCGGCGCTGGACGCGCGGCTTGAAGCCTTGCGGAAGGAGTCCGCCGCCGTCGGGACGGATTACATCGTCGCGTTGAATTACCTGCAAAGCGAGGCGGAGCGTCTTAACCCTCAGCAAGGCGAGGCGATCGTCCGGCGGCTGGCGGTTCTGATGCGTTTTGCGGCGGCGCAGTACGCGGCGCCCGGGGAGCGGACGTTCGAGGAGGAGTGGAACCTTGAGCAGACGCTTTCGCAGACCGAAGCGCTTCTGACGCGCCTGACACAGCAGAACGGACAGGTGCGCAAGGCGATCGATGAGAAAGCCGAGGACGTGCGCCAGAAAGTGCTTGAGGCGGGGATCGCCTGGTACGGCTCGTCGGACCGGCAGGGCGTGCTGAACGGCGACCCGTGGCGCGTCGACCCGGGTGCGCCGTGACGCGGGCGATCGGACCGGATTGCGAGTCCTGGAGGCCGCCGGCGGTGGGGTTCACCTGGACTGTTCCGCCAGGGTGGACGCGCAGATTGAAGGGCCGGCGCCGAGCGGGTGAGTTCGCCCTGCTTGAAGCGTCGCGCGGGCTGAAGCCACGCGGTTCGGGTTGAGGCTTCGCGCGGGCTGAAGCCACGCGGCTCGGGTTGAGGCTTCGCGCGGGCTGAAGCCACGCGGCTCGGGTTGATGCTTCGCGCGGGCTGAAGCCACGCGGCTCGGGTTGAGGCTTCGCGCGGGCTGAAGCCACGCGGCTCGGGTTGAGGCTTCGCGCGGGCTGAAGCCACGCGGCTCGGGTTGAGGCTTCGCGCGGGCTGAAGCCGCGCGGCTCGGGTTGAGGCTTCGCGCGGGCTGAAGCCACGCGGCTCGGGTCGAGGCTTCGCGCGGGGTGAAGCCCCGCGGCTCGGGTTGAGGCTTCGCGCGGGCTGAAGCCACGCGGCTCGGGTTGAGGCTTCGCGCGGGCTGAAGCCACGCGGCTCGGGTTGAGGCTTCGCGCGGGCTGAAGCCACGCGGCTCGGTTGGGGCTTCGCGCGGGCTGAAGCCACGCGGCTCGGTTGGGGCCTTTTGCGGTTTCACTTGGCGCTGATGCTTCGTGCCGTCATCGTTTTGCTGATCTCGCTGCTGGCGGGTGTTTACTTAGCCGGAAGGCGGGCCTCGCCGCGTCCGCGCCCCGATCTTCGTTACGTCAATTCCTCGGATGTTCACACGCTGGATCCGGCGCGCATGAGCTGGACGCAGGATCTGCGGCTGGCGCTGAACCTCTGGGAGACGCTTTGCGCGTGTGATCCGCGCACGCTTAAACCGGCAAGCGCCGCCGCCGAGTTTCCACCAGAGGTTTCCGCCGACGGGCTGACGTGGACTTTCCGGCTGCGAGATGACGGGCGGTGGTCGGACGGGACGCCGGTGACGGCGGCGGATTTCGTGCGCGGGTGGCGGCGCCTGATCGAACCGGGAACGGCGGCGGATTACGCCTTCTTCGTCACGGATTACGTGGAGGGCGCGGCGGAGTACGTCTCGTGGCGCGGCGAGGGGGTCGGGGTGCTGACGGCGCTGTCGCGGTTGGCCGAAGGCTGGTCGATCGACGACGGGCAGGCGCTGGTTCTGGCGACGGCGGAGTGCGCCGAGATCGTGCGCCGCGCGTACGCCGAGGCGACGGGGAACGTCGCCGAACCGGAAGCGTTTTCCGGATCGCGGATGGCGCGTGCGGCGCTGCCGTGGGGCGAGTTGCATCGCCGGGTGTTCGAGGCTCACGCCGCAGAGCTGGAAGCCGGGTTTGCGAAGGTCGGGCTGGAGGCGGCGGACGACCGGACGTTGATCGTGCGTTTCCGCAAGCCCTGCCCTTTCTTCGCGGATCTGGCGGCGTTTCCGGTCCTCGCGCCGATGCACCCGAGTGTTGACGAGCACCGGGAGCGCTGGCGCGGCGCGCCGCTGACGCGCGAGGGGCTGGTGGCGTACGACTCACGCTGGACGCGCCCCGTCACGGCGCCCGACGGCGCGGCGCGGCCGGTCACCAACGGACCCTACCGCCTGGTTGAGTGGCGCTTCAAGCGATCCGTCCGGCTGGAGGTGAACCCGCATCACCGCGACGCCTCCCGGATCGGCTGCCGCAGCGTCGAGGCCGTCGTGTTCGCGGATGCGAATTCCGCGCTGCTGGCGTACGAAGCCGGTGACGTGGACTTCATCCCGACGGTCGAAGTCAGTTACGATCACGCGATCTTCCGGCTTGCGGAGAGCGGAGCACGTCCGGATTTCAAACTGACGCCGCTGGCCGCGACGTACTTCTTCAACTTCAACTGCGCCGACGTCGAAGTGGACGGGCGTCCGAACCCTTTTGTTGATCCGCGCGTGCGCCGGGCGTTCAGCCTGGCGCTGGACCGGGAGGCGATCGCGCGGCGCGTTCTGCAGCGCGGCGACCGACCGGCGGCGACGTTCATTCCCCCGGAAACCCTGCCGGGATATGACACTCCGGAAGGCATGCCTTTTGATCCCGAGGCGGGGCGGAGGCTGCTGGGCGAGGCGGGGCATCCGCAGGGGCGCGGCCTGCCGGTGATCGATGTCTTGTTCAACACGAGCGGCGCGCACCCGGTCGTCGGGCAGGCGATCGCCCGGCAGTGGGAGACTCACCTGGGGGTGCGCGTCGAGCTTCGGGGGAAGGAGAGCAAGGCGTTCGCGGAGGACAAGGCGCGGCGACGCTTCATGATTTCGCAGGCCAACTGGTATGCGGATTACAACGATCCGACGACGTTTCTCGACGTTCTGGCGGCCGGCAACGGCAACAACGACAGCGGATACGCTTCGGCCGCGTTCGACGCGCTGCTGGCGCGTGCGGCGACGGCCGACGGTCCGGAGGCGCGGATGCGGCTGCTGCGGGAGGCGGAGGCGACGGCGGTCATGCGCGACGCGGCGATCCTTCCCGTATTTCATTACACGAGCGTCATCGCGGTGCGCGGGGAGGTCGAGGGTCTGCATCCGAACTCCCGGTTGTGGTTTCCCTTTTCAGGCGTGACGGTGGCGCGATGATCCGTTACGTCGTGCGGCGCGTGGGGCTGGGGGCGCTGACGCTGGCGTGCGTTTACGCGGTCACGTTCCTGATGACGGTGAGCGTTCCGGGGAACCCGTTGCAGTCCTCGGAGCGACGGCTCGCGCCCGAGATCGAGGCCGCGTTGCGGGCGCGCTACGACGTGGATCACAACGGGCGGTACTTCCTCCAGCTTCTTTCCGGGCTGGTGCGTCTCGACTTCGGACCGACGTTTCAATACCCGGACTGGAGCTGCAACGAGATCCTGGCGCAGGCGCTGCCGGTGTCGGCGCTGCTGGGGTTTTCGGCGATGCTGACGGCGGTGCTGATCGGGGTTCCGCTGGGGGCGTGGTCGGCGGCGCGGCGAGGGGCGGCGGGCGCGGCGGCGACGGCGCTGGCGCTGCTGGGAACGTGCGTGCCGACGTTCATCACGGGCGCGTGCCTGCTGCTTTGCTTCGGAGTCTGGCTGAAGATCGCGCCGGTGGGGGGGTGGGGGGCGCTGTCCGCCCTGCCGCTTCCGACGATCACGCTGGCGCTGCCCTTTGCGGCGTACATCGCTCGCCTGACCCGCGTGGGGATGGAGGAGGCGCTGCGGCAGGACTTCATCCGCACGGCGCTTGCTCGCGGGATACCGGATCGGCGGGTGCTCTGGGGTCATGCGTTTCCGGTGGCGTTCATGCCGGTGCTGTCTTACCTCGGTCCGGCCACGGCGCAGGCGCTGACCGGGTCGTTCGTCGTCGAGAAGGTGTTCAGCGTGCCGGGGATGGGGCAGCATTTCGTCAACGCGGCGCTGAACCGTGACGCGGGGCTCCTGATCGCCTGCGTCACCGTCTACTCCGCGCTGGTGATCGCGTTCAATCTCGCGGTGGATCTGGTTCATGCGTGGATCGACCCGCGCGTCCGCGGCGAGGCAGCGGCATGAAAGCGTCGCTGAAGGATGCGACGTCTGAGCGCCGCCGATCGAGGCTTTCCGGTTCCGGGCGCGCCGCGATCGCGGGGCTTGCACTGATGGCGCTTGCGGCGGCGGCGCTGTCGCCGTGGTCGGCGGCGTGGTACGACGTGCAGGAGATCGACTCGGCGGTGCGGCATCCTCCGTCGTGGAGGCCCGCGGGCGACGCGGACATTTTCCTGACGAAGCTGAGCGGTGACTCGGTCGCGGTCCGTGCGCCCCGTATGACGCAGGCGCTCGCCGGATCCCGCTCGCTGCTGGGGCATGATGATCTGGGGCGCAGCCTGCTTTTCCGGTTGGCGCTGGGGATGCTGGTCAGTCTGCTCATTGCGGCAGGGGCGACGGGGACGGCGACCGTGATCGGGACGGCGTGGGGCGCCGTCGCCGGACTTTGCGGCGGCCGGGTCGATCAAATCCTCATGCGGATCGTCGACGTCCTTTACGGGCTGCCCTACATCCTGCTGGTGATCCTGATGAAGGTCGCCTTGACCCGTCCGCTGACCGCGCTGCTCGGGGGGCGCACCCGTTACGCCGACTTTGTGATCCTTTTTCTGGCGATCGGATCGGTGGCGTGGCTGACGATGGCCCGGGTGGTGCGCGGGCAGGTGCTGTCGTTGAAGCACGAGGGGTTTGTTCAGGCGGCGCGGGCGATGGGCGCCGGACCGTGGTGGATTCTCAGGAAGCACCTGCTGCCGCCGCTGGCCGGTCCGATCGTCGTGTACGCCACGCTCACCGTCCCGCAGGCCGTGTTACAGGAGGCGTTTCTGAGCTTTCTGGGGATCGGGGTGCAGCCTCCGCTGCCGTCGCTGGGGAGGCTGGCGGCGGACGGGGTGTCGGCGATCAATCCGTTTTCCGGTTACTGGTGGCTGCTGGCTTTTCCTTGTGCGACGCTGGTCGCCCTGCTTCTGGCGCTGAGCGGGATCGGTGACGGACTTCGCCGCCGGTTTGATCCCGCGGACCGTCGTCCGTCGCTGCTGGGATGATGAAAGGAGCCGGGTGCGGAATCCGCGTCTTGACCCGCTCGACGGTTTTTCATCCAATAAGCCCCGGTTTCATACATGCGGGCGGGGCGACCCCGGCGATGACGCGGGGTCGGGACGAGCGATCAGCAGGCGGCGGGGCAGGAGAAATCGGTTGAACATCTGCAAGAGCATTTGCGTCCTCGGGCTGGGACTGGGGCTGATCGGATGCGCGTCGGCGCGGCGGGTGAGCGAGCCGATGTCGGCGGCGTCGCTGGCGTCGGCGGGGTATCTCAAGTACTGGGAGGTGGACCTGCCGTTTGAAAAGGGCGAAACCGTCCGCGAGGCGACGCTCGTTGATGAGAACCTCTATGTCACCTCCTCCCGAGGGTATTTCTACGCGGTGCAGGCTGAGGAAGGCCTGTTGCGCTGGATGAAGGACATGACCCGGTCGGAGTACACGATCTACCGGCCTTCGCATCTGAATTCCGCCTCGGGACCGGGGCCTCTGTGCGTCGTGACCACGACGAAGACGGTGCTTCTGGATCGTTACACCGGCGACGTGCTGCGGCAGTTCGTTCCGGACTTCGCGCCCGGAAGCGGCGCGGTCGGCGATGACGTCAGGCTGTATTACGGCGGGGCGGACGGGCTGGTGCATTGTCTGTCCTGGAATCACCCGTTCGGGGCGCGGCCGATGAACCGGTGGGAGGTCGAGGCCGGCGGGCCGGTCCGGGCGGCGCCCGTGCTCTTCGGCGACCGGATCATCTTCGCGTCGCAGGGCGGGCTGATCATGAGCCTCGTCGCGTTCGACAAGACGTACAACTGGCGGGCGCGGACCGAGGACGCAATCGTCGCGGATCCGTGGGTGGATGTTGGCGGCGTCTACGTCGCCAGCCTCGATCGTTCGCTTTACAAGTTCGACGCTTTCACCGGGGCGCAGAAGTGGCGGTTCCGGTTTCCGAGGCCGCTGACTGCGCCGCCGGTCGTGACCCGCAGCACGGTGTACCAGTATGCGCCGACGGTGGGGCTGACCGCGATCGACGCGGACCTCGGAGACGAGCGCTGGGTTCGCGCGGACGCCGTCGCGTTCGTGGCGATGCGCCCCGGCGAGGTCGTCCTGCTGACGGATCGCGGAACGCTCGAAGCGGTCGACGGGGAGACCGGACAGACGATCCGCGACCTTGGGGCGGAGGGCATCGGGAGGACCGTGCCGAACGTGCGCGACGACCGGATCATCGCGCTGACCGCGGACGGGAGGGTCTTCTGCGCCCGGCCGGACACGACGCCGTACCTGCGCCGTCAGCAGGTGCTTGCCGCGCAGGACCGGCTGGAAAGCGCGCCGAACACGGCGCAGGACGCGCCCCCGCCTCCGCCCGCGCCGAAGGCGTCGTCGCGCGATCCGTTTCGCAGTGAGCGCGACAACTAAGACGCTGTTTCAAAACCTCCGGGGCAGGGCGGAAAAAGAACGCTTCCTGACGGGCGCGGCTCGGTTTTGCAACAGCGTCCAAGCAGGAACACAGCATGAATGACCCGCGCTGAGCCGCGGGGTTTACCCCGCGCGAGGATTCGCGCGCTGAGCCGCGGGGTTTACCCCGCGCGAGGATTCGCGCGGGCTGAGCCGCGGGGTTTACCCCGCGCGAGGATTCGCGCGGGCTGAGCCGCGGGGTTTACCCCGCGCGAGGATTCGCGCGCTGAGCCGCGGGGTTTACCCCGCGCGAGGATTCGCGCGGGCTGAGCCGCGGGGTTTACCCCGCGCGAGGATTCGCGCGGGCTGAGCCGCGGGGTTTACCCCGCGCGAGGATTCGCGGGCTGAGCCGCGGGGTTTACCCCGCGCGAGGATTCGCGCGGGCTGAAGCCGCGCGGCTCGAGTCAGGATTCCGCGGTTCTGCTTTGAGGGCTGTCAGCGGTCGGCTATCGCCGGCCGCCGGCTATCGGTTAAGAGGCAATGCGCGGTTTCAAAACCTTCGGATCCGCGTGAAGGAAGAACGCTTCCTTACGGGCGCGGCTCGGTGTTGAAACGGCCCCTTATCGTTAACAACCATGACTATCCGCCGTGCGCTCATCAGCGTTTATGACAAGACCGGAGTCGTCGAGTTCGCCCGTGCCCTGCACGAGGAGTTCGGCGTCGAGATCCTCTCCACCGGCGGGACGGCGAAGCTGCTCAAGGACAACGGCATCCCCGTCACGCTCGTCGAGGACGTTACCGGCTTCCCGGAAATGCTCGACGGCCGGGTCAAGACGCTGCACCCGAAGATATTCGCCGGCATCCTCGCCGACCGCGACAACCCCGAGCACATGCGCCAGCTCGAGGCGATGGGCGTCAAGCCGATCGACCTGGTGGTGGTCAACCTCTACCCCTTCGAGAAGACCGTGGCCGACCCGAACTGCACGTTCGAGCAGGCGATCGAGATGATCGACATCGGGGGGGTGGCGCTGCTCCGCGCGGCGGCGAAGAATCATAAGCATGTGCTGGTGCCTGGCTGCGTGGAAGATTTTAAGGCTCTGCTGGTGTGGATGCGGGGAGATGAGCTGAGTGATTTCGGCTGGGAGCAGATCCGGCGCGATTATGCTCACAACGCTTATATGCAGACATGCGAATACGACGCCGCCATCACGACGTGGCTCAGTGCCGCGGATACTCCGGATGGCAAGCCAACGTTTCGATTTCTGCGCTTACTGGACTGGGGCCCGCTGCGTTACGGAGAAAACGCGCACCAGTCATCGGAGTTGCTTCATGATTCGCAACGCGGCCATCCGATCGACCTGACCGTCGCCGACTGTCTTCTAAATGACGGTGTTGAATTCTCGTACAACAACTACCTCGACGCCGACGCTGCGCTGCGGTTATGCGCGGAATTGACGAGAGCCGGCCGCCGGCCGGCCTGTGTGTTCGTCAAACATAACAATCCTTGCGGCGCCGGCGTTGGAGGGGAGAAGCTTGAGGTTTACCGCCGTGCCTACCTGGGCGATCCCAACGCCGCGATGGGCGGCATTCTTGCCGTCAATTTTGAGGTCGATGCCGAGTTCGCCGCCGCCGTGATGGAGACTTTCGATCGGTTCGGCAAGCCTCTCAAGGAGTCCGGGGCATCGAATGCACCGGGCGGGTTTTTCCTGGAAGTCTGGGTCGCTCCGGGCTTCACGGACGACGCGGTTCAGGTGATTCGCACACGCAAACCGTGGGGAGCCAGGGTGCGACTCCTCGTCGTCGGCGACATGAACGCGGCGCCCGATCCGGCCGGTCTCGAATACCGCTCGATCACCGGCGGGATGTTGGTGCAGACGCCGGACCTGGTCGGCCTCAACGAGGAACGGTGGAAAGTCGTGACGAAGCGGGCGCCGACGGAATCTGAAATGTCGGATCTGAGGTTGGCGTGGCTGATCGCCAAGCATACGAAGTCCAACGCCATCAGCCTCGTGCGTGACGGAATGCTCATCGGCAACGGCGCGGGGCAGATGTCGCGGGTGATGTCCTGCCGGATCGCGGTGTGGCTGGCGCGGGAGAACGGACATCTGGAGGGAGGGACAAAGGGACAAAGGGACAAAGGCACAGAGGAACGAAATCACGAACGCACGGGAGCACAGGAACCCGCGGCATCTGGGACGCGCGGGCCGTTCGCGCAGGCTGAAGCCCGCGGCTCGGATGGGCGGCTCGCAGAGCCGCCCCACCTCGTCGCCGCGTCGGATGCGTTTTTCCCGTTCCGCGACGGTCCGGACCTCCTGATGGACGCCGGCGTCACCGCGATCATTCAGCCCGGCGGCAGCAAGCGCGACGCCGAGGTCATCGCCGCGTGCGACGAGCGCGGCGCGGCGATGATCTTCACGGGTACGCGCCACTTCCGGCATTGACCGCGCGATCCTCTCGTGGATCACCCGATGTGCAACCCGCGTCAACCCAGGGTCGATCAGAGGCAACTCACGGGAGTCGCGGTCTCCGGACATTCGACGACGCGGACCATCTGGGAGCCTGATTGCTTCGTCCACTTCACCTTGCCCCTGCCGCGGGCGTTGATCGTCAGGGTCTTCGCGTCGCCGCCGTTGCGGGTCAACGTCAACACCGTGCCTTCGGGCAGGCTGGAGACAACCTTCGCCGTCAGCTTCCCGTCCACGCAGCGGGCGGTGAGCTTGCGGATGCGGGTGCAATCCACGGAGTCGCCGGGCGTCAGCAGGTAGGCGTGGAATTCGCCCTCGACGGTTCCGCGACCTGCGATCTGCCCGGCGTCATTGATGGCGACGGCGTCTTTCAAGGTCCACCCGGAAAGCGGATCAATGCGTGTGTTCAGATCAATCATTTCTCCCATCGTCCAGAGAAACGCCGCGTCGTCGGAGCTTCCGACCACGTCGCCGGATGCATTCAGGGAGAAGGCATAACTTGTCCCGCCGCCCAGTTCGCCCAGATCCCGTCGCGCGGTCACGTTTCCGCCGGAATCAACCTCGAAGAGAAAAGCGTGCTGGGTTCCGTCGGCGGCGTCCGACCACCCGACCACGTACCCCGACGCGTTGACCGCGAGCGCCTGGCTCGAATCGCCGCCCAGCGTGCCCAGGTCGAACACCGCGTTGTCGAGCCACAAGGCGGCGCGAACCGTCGCCTCATCCGGCATCTGCGACGCGCCTACGACCCAGCCGGCGTCGTTGATCGCGGCCGCCCAGGCATTTTGCCCTCCCAGCGTGGGGAGCGGCGTCAGGGCGCCGTTTTCCCAGCGGACGGCCTGCTCCATCCAAAGCCCGGCGCCGTCGTCTACGTAGCGCACCCCGGCGACGACACAGTCCGAATTCAAGGCGCGCGGCGTAAACGCTCCCAGCGGTTCGATCACACCTTCCGCCCACCGGGTGGCGGCGTCGTTCATATCCCCCAGCCGGAACGAGGGGCCGACGACCTGTCCCGCCTTGTTGAGGGCGAAGGCGATGCTGTGCGGCCACCCGGGTTGCGCGCCGAGGTCCACGATCGCGCCGTTCCAGAGGAATCCGTGCAAGTGCTCCTCATCAAGCCGCACGGAAGATTCGCCGACGATGCGGCCGACTTCGTCGATCCCCCACGCCCGGCTCGGGGACGTGCCGAGGGTTCCAAGGTCCGTGATTCGATACAACACGTCGGCCGGGGTTGATGCGGTCATCATCGCGGAGACGCCCGCGACTGCCGCCGAAATCCACTTTTTTTCCCGAGTATTCATGTTCGATCTCCTGATCTGGCCGGAAAGGGGGGCGACGGTCGCGCGTCCGGCGAGCGGTCGCGTGATCTCAGTTGAATAACCGATGCCTGAAATTGTCTTCCGGTTGCCGGGTGTGACAGACAAGGCAATCGTTGATCGTGCCCGGTCGTCCCTGTACGCGCATCGACTGCGCATTGTCCACCGCCGTCAGCGTCGGCGTGATGGCGTGGGGCGAGCCGTGGCACGTCAGGCAGGCGACGCCGCCGTGTCCGCGGGAATGTCTGAAGAGCTTGCCGGGCTCCTCAAACTCAAACCCGGTCCGCGCGTGACACGATCCGCAACTCGGTTCCTGAAGCCACGGCATGCGCGAAGGCCTGGCGACCTCGGCCATGTCGCCGTGGCAGTCGATGCACTCAACCTCGCCGGCCATGTGAACGTCGCGCTGGCATTGCGTGCGGATGCCGGGGTGGCAGGCGTAGCAGACGTTGTCCAGTCCGCTCTGATCCATCCGCGCCGCGTGAGCGCCATGCATGGCGTGGGACAGCATCGGCAGCTCGGGGTTGCCTTCCGCGCCCAGCGCCGGGTCCGCGTGACAGGCGGCGCAGAGCACGGGCTTGCTTTGTTCGAGCGTCGTGCCGTGCAGGCGGTCGTGGTCGCGGAGGATGTCGGTCGCGGTGGAAACGCCCGGCGTGACGTGGCAGAGATTGCAGGTGATTTCCTGCGACACCGGAACGACCGTCTGCGTTCTCGCGATCTCCGCTCCATCCTTCAGCGCGATGATCGTTATGAGCGGATAAGGCTGAAGGCGACCGCGATCGTCAAAAGGCGTGATCGGAATGCCCGACACTTCCCAGACCCCTTCCCGGGGCAGGGCGTCCAGCGTTCCGGTCATGCCGTGTCCGGTCAGCCCGACGTTGGGAGGCAGCGTCACGCCGAAGATCTGGGGGCAGTACTTCCAGAAATTCGTCTTGTCCGCTGAACGGGTGTTCGACGGAAACCCGTAACGGAGGGTCAACCCGTCGGTGACGATATCCGGCTCGCGTCGGCGCTGAATGACCTGCGCGCGGACGGTGTTATACGGGGGCAGGATCACCAGCTCCGAGAAGTCCTCGTTCATGCAGTGCATCCCGAGGTCGTTCTGCGCGATGATCTCATACTCTCCTCGACTGAGGGGGTCCGGAACGTTGACAACGGGCGGGGCGAAGGCCCACCCCCCCCCAGTGCCTGCGACCCAAGCAAGGACCGCCTTCCGAAGAATCCTGTTCGGCTTCATGATCCGTACCTTTCACTGCATCACGGCGCGACCCTTCCGCGACCCGTCGCCGCGTTATCAAGGTTGCGCCCTTATTTGCGTGGTTCGGCGGAGGGTCATCCATCAGTCCGCGGGAGCGGGTGACGTACCGGATCCGGAGGCGAGACGGTCGGCGACCACGGTCCAAGGGATGACCTGTGACACACGAACCATCCGAAGGGCAGGCTTTACGACCAAAACAGGCTGCACGATTCATACCGCGCGATAGCGCAGAATCGCGCCCAAGGCCGATTCACGGGGAGGCTCAATTCGGGTTTGACACGGGGGGCAGCCGGATTCGTTGCGGCCGCGCGCCGTAGCCCCCTACGGCGCGCGGATTCCCTCAACGCGGTGCGCGGCGTTGCTCACGGAGCAGCGCGGTCTGACTCAGGAACAATTCGTCTGCTCGAACTGCTGCGGGCACTCGATAATGCGGAGTTCCTGCGCGCCCGATTGTCCCGTCCACTTCACCTTGCCCCTGCCTCGGGCGTTGATCGTCAGCGTCTTCGCGTCGCCGCCGTTGCGGGTCACCGTCAACACCGTGCCCTCGGGCAGGCTGGAGACGACCTTTCCCGTGAGTTTGCCGTTGCGGCATGCGGTCTTGAACTTTCGGATGGCGTCGCAGTTCATGCCGGAATCGTCCGCGATGTCCAGGGCGTAAAGGAAGGAGTGAGGATCCTGATCGCCCGCTGAAAGTGCCAACGTACTGACATAAGCGGTTCGGGAGTCGGGCGTCATGCGCGGGAAGTGCGTGCCCAGCCAGCGCGGCGCCGGGTAATCGTCGCCGGGCAGAGGCAGATGCCACAATTCCGCGCCCGTCGCCGCGTCATACGCCTTGACGAAACCGGCGCTGCCGTAGGTGGTCGTGCCGGACGTGAGGATGACGCGGCCGTCGGGGCTGACCTCGGGCGCGCTGAGCACGTGGCCGGTAAAGTTGCTCCATCGCAGATCGCCCGTGTGCGGATTCAGCGCCTCGAGGTAGCCGAGGTCCGCGACATAATACAAGGTGTCATCCGGACCGATGCTCAAGCGGCTGACGCCGCTGATGAAATCGCCGTCATAGAAGAGCCGGTCGGACCCGTCCGACGGATCGAACCCGCGGATGACCCAGCCGTAACCCGAGGCGATGAAGTCCGGCGTGTACACCGAACCGTCCCGCCCGATGACGGGCTGCGCGCCCGCATTGTTGGGGCCGACGGGGATCGCCCAGCGCTGCTGCCCGTCGAGGGAGAAAGCGTACAAGTGGTTGTTGCCGCGGAGGTCCATGCCGATGTAGAGCTGATCGACAGGACCGCCGGATCGCGAAGGTCCGAAGACCATGTCGGCGCCGTCTCCGCCGTGCTCGTGCATCCTGGGGCTGCCAATATTGTTCCAGCGGAACTGCCCGCCCGAAGTCAGCGAGTAAGCGCCCAGGCCGGGGTCGCCAGGCTCGAACACGCCGTAAAGATGTCCGTCCGGTCCCGGCGAGGGGACGATCTGCACGGCCTGCGCCTCCGGGTCGTCAAACTGCCAGAGGATCTGTCCCGCCGCCGAGATGGCGAAGGCGCTCCAGATGCTGCCGACGTAGACCGTGCCGTCCGGACCGGCGGCGGGCGGCGCGTAGGGATACCAGTTGACCTTCTGCGTCCACTTCAGCGCGCCGTCGGGCGCGAGCGCGTACACAAACCCTTGCGAACTGTGCAGATAAAGTGTGCCGTCGGGGGCGAGCGCCGGGCGGAACCAGAGGTTGTCGGTGTCGGCCTCGAACGTCCACCGGACGCGCCCGTCGCCCTGCCGGGCGGTCACGGTGAAGGACGCGGCGTTGCTCTCCTGTCCGTTGACGATGACCCTGACCTCCGCCGGTCCCAGGTCCGACGCCTCCGGGACGTAGGCGACGATGCGCGTGTCCGTCCACGTGGTGAACCACGCGGTCGCGCCGTCCACGTCGACGCGGTTGACATCGCTGCGCGTCCCGAACCCTGAGCCGGTGATCGCCAGCCTTCCGCTGCGCGGCAGCGTGTCACGGTTGATCGAATGAATGACCGGCTGAGCGCTCGCCGCCACCGCCGCCACCGCCAGTGCGAGAATTCCTGCGTCTAATCTGAAACGAAGCATCATGATCTCTCCTTCGGGGCCGCATCA
The DNA here is from genome assembly GCA_022072505.1 of Phycisphaerae bacterium. Classification (GTDB taxonomy): domain Bacteria; phylum Planctomycetota; class Phycisphaerae; order UBA1845; family UBA1845; genus JABWBH01. The sequence goes on along the minus strand of JAJVHU010000037.1, from coordinate 11,588 downwards.
TCCGGGATCGGAGTGCGGGCGCCCCGTCCCGCCTCGCCCCTCCCGATGCGCCGCCGTCATGAACCCGACCCGCCGCACGCACGGCGTTTCTCAAACCCGTTGCAGCCGGGGCGCGATCGTCAGGACGCAAGGTCGCTTCCCTGCGTGCGCCGCCCGCTGCAACATCATTGACTCACGATATCCTTGTCTCATTCTCCCCGGATCGCGCCGGGAAGGAGCCGCTTGTCCTTGCGCAGGCGGATCGCGCTGGAGACCGGACGTGACGTTGATCCGCACCCTTTACATGCAATCCGCGGCGCTGCACGCCACCTCCGGACATTCCACGACGCAGACCTCCTGCACGCCGGTGTACCCGACCCACTTGACTTTGCCTTTCCCTCGGGCGTTGATCACGAGAGTGCGTGCGTCGCTCCCGTTGCGGACCAGCGTCAGCTCCGTTCCCTCAGGCAGCGACGAAGCGACTTTGGCGGTCAGTCGGGCGTCGCGGCAGGCGGTCTTGAACTTCCGGACCGCGTCGCAATCGGGTCCGCCGAAAGGATCGGCGAGCTTCAGAAGGTGGACGTCGCCGTGCCCGTTGCCGAAGGAGTAGGCCCACCCCGCGGCGACCACCCCGCCCGGCGCGGGAACGACGGCGAATGCGCGGTCATCCGAGGCGCCTCCGTAGACGCGCGTCCACAAAGTATTGCCTTCGGCATCCGTGCGGACAAAGTACTGGTCCCAGCCCCCCGCGCCGTACGACGACGTCTGTCCCGCGGCGATGAACCCGCCGTCGGGCAACTCACGCACCTCGTTGGCCTGATCTTCACACTGGAATCCGGTGTTCTTGCCCCACTTTTTGTCCCAGAGCACGTCGCCGGTCTCGTCCGTGCGGAACAACCAGAAGTCGGTGTCGCCGTTGTCCGACGCGTTCACGCCTGAGAAAATGAAGCCGCCCGTCGAGACTTCCTGCGCGGAGAGAATCTCGTCGGAGTACGCCTCGCCGTAGGCGCGATCCCAGAGCCGATTCCCCGCGTCGTCCAGACGCAGCACCCACCCGTCCCAGCCCGCGCTGTGCGTCCAGCCCGCGACGAGATAGCCGCCCGTCGAGACCTCGATCACCTCGAAGGCGATGTCCGCGTTGTCGTAATACCCCTGCGCGTAATCGAAGAACCGGCGCCACTGAAGCACGCCGTTCCCGTCGATCTTGAAGACGTACATGTCGTAATTCCAGAATTCGGTCTCCTGGAGATGCGCTTGTCCGCCGACGAGAAACCCGCCGTCCGACGTGGGCGTGACGCAATGCGCGCGATCGTCGGTCCCGAAACCGGAGTCGTAGGTCCGCAGCCACACCACATTTCCCGACGGATCGAGGCGGATCACCATCGCGTCATGAATCTGCGGCGTCACCTCATAATACCCGGCGATCACGTAACCCCCGTCCGGCAACTGGCGCACCGCCCGGCCGTACTCGCTGCGGTTCGGCAGTCCGCCGATCACCTGCGTCCACTGAACCTGCCCCATCGCGTCGGTTTTGACCACATACACGTCATTCACCCCGCTGGTGGCGAACGACCCGGTGAATCCGACGGCGATGAAACCGCCGTCCGCCGCGGCGTCCAACGCGAAGGCTCCGTCGGGATACGATCCGCCGACGTCATGAACCCAGAGCAGTTCCTGCGCCCGCGCCACCGGCGCCGACAGCACGAGGAACCCGAACACCCCGAAACCCGCTTTTTCCCACTTGCGCCGCATTGCGTTTATCTCCGATTGAATGTCTTGATCGCGATCCATCCGTTCCGCCGCTTCCAGTTCCGTCAGCGCCCTTCGACTTCGTCATGAACAGTCCGCCGATGTGCAGGGCGACTCCGGACACTCCTCGATGCAAACCTGCTGGGCGCCCGTCTGCCCCGTCCACTTCGCCTTGCCCTTGCCTCGGGCGTTGATCGTCACCGTCTGCTCATCGCCGCCGTTGCGCGTAAGCGTCAGCTCCGTGCCTTCCGGCAGCGAGGACACGACCTTCGCCGTCAGCTTCCCGTCGCGGCATTTCGCGGTGAACTTGCGGACCGCGCCGCAGTCCGGACCGGCGTTGATCGGGCTCATGAGGATCGCCCCGATCGGACCGTTGAAGCCGTTGCGCGCCGCGGCGACGATCTGGCGGTTGTTGTTGATGCCGTTGGCGCCGCCCCACTGGACGTAGTATTCGCCCTGCGATCCGTCGATCAGTTCGCCCAGCCCGAAGTAGCCCTCCGGTACAAAGGTCACACCTGATGCGGTGTAGTAGTAATAACTCAGGGCGTCGCCGCGGTCGTTGATCGCGGTCGCGCTGGTGGTGGTTGCACATCCGCCGAGGAATTCCCAGCCGACGCCCTGGCGATAGCGCATCGGAAACGTGCTGCAACCGGAATACCCGAGGAGGTATCCGCAGAAGTCGTTGTTGTTGTTCAGCGCCGCGGCGACAAAGCCCTGCCAGTTGCCCTCGGGCAGGTCGTAGACCGTCAGTTCACCCGTGTCCAGATCGAGCAGGCGATTGTTGGAGATGATCATCCGCTCGTCATTGATGTCTCCGCTGAGCATTCCCTCCGGCAGCCGCACCGTGCCCTCGCCGGTGAACTGCACGCCGGTGGACAGGTTCCAGCCCCAGAACCCCGAGGCGCCGATGAGGTCTCCGACGTTGTTGACGGCGTAAGCGGCGCAGAAGGGATCGCCCGGCAGCGGTTCGAGAACCTCGACCTCGTATCCCTCCGGGGTCGGCCGCCAGACGGCCGCCGTCGGCGCGGTAATCACGTACTGGTCCGGGCAGACCGCTCCGACGATGACGCCCTCATCATTGATATCATGCGCCCGGGAACTCTGCATGCCTTCGGGCAGCGGAAGGAACTCAAAGGGCGCTCCTCCCTTCGAGACTCCCGCCAGCAGCGCCGTGCCGTCCGGCGACATGCTCCCGCACACGTCGCCGTGGCGATTGATCCCCGTTCCCGTCCAACCGTCGCCCAGGTAGTCGACCCGATACGTGGGAACATCGGCTCCCGCCCGAGCCGCGATGCAAAGCACAACGCCGATCAGTTTGATTCGAATGCTCATGCCCAGTCCTCCTTGCAACGCCGCCGTTACGGGCGACGCCGCGTTCCGGTTATGCCCTGGCCTGCCCTCTACGGACAGGTCGTTGATGCTTCGGGAACCTCGGGGCACTCCTCGATGCGAAGCGCCTGCGCGCCCGACTGCCCGTTCCACTTCGCCTTGCCCTTGCCGCGGGCGTTGATCGTCACCGTCTTCGGGTCGCCGCCGTTGCGCGCAAGCGTCAGCTCCGTGCCTTCCGGCAGGGAGGACACGACCTTCGCCGTCAGCGTCCCGTCGCGGCATTTCGCGGTGAACTTCCGGATCGCGCCGCAATCGATGGCGCTGCCGGCGATTTCAATACATGCGGAGAATTCCGACGTCTCTCCGCTCGCGTTGTCCGTGGCCGTCGCCGTCAGGAATTCGCCGACTACGACGTCGCCGGGGACGACGGCGTCGAACAAAGCATCGCCCGCGACATCCGTGACGACCTGAACCGCCCCCAGGAACCGGTCGCCTTCCCCGTAGCCGGTCGCGTCGCATTCCGCGCCGGCAAAAAACTCGAGCGTGTACGAGCGTTCGGACCGACTGTTGAACGCGCCGATCACGCGCACGGAGGATTCTCGGCGGACGGCTTCGCTCAGGACGGGAAAGTTCTGCAGCCCGTTTCCTCCGGAATCACCGTCCATGGGGTCGTTCGGGGTGACGCCGCGCTCGAAGCTCGCGGGAACAAGGTCTATCCCCAGACTGCTGTTGTGATGAAGTGAGTTGCCGGAGATGCGGATTCCCGCCAGGGGGTTGACGATCTCAATGCCGCTGGCGAGGTGGCCGGCGATCTCATTGCCTTCGCCGGGGCCGGGTCCGCCGATGAGAATGTCCCGGACCGGACCGAGGTAATAATCAAAGCTCGCAATGCCGGTGACGCTGCCGAGCACCGGCTCGCCGAGGGCGTTCAATCCGATGCTGTTGCCCTGAATCACGAAATCCCCCCCGGCGCCGTAGAGGGCGATCGCATAACCGGCGACATAGTTGCGGCAGTGGTCGTATCCTCGGGCGAGGATTCCGGCGATGCGGTTGTTCAGGATCATCGCCCCGTGGTTCTCGCCCTCAAACCCGACGCCGACGACCGAGGCGTTGTTCCCCTGACGCATTCCGTCGGGGGTTGTGCCGATCCAGTTGCCCTCGATGATCGTGTCCAGACTGTCGAAGATCTGGACGGTCGTTCCGCCCGGGCAGCCCTCTCCGTTGAAGGTTCCGTAACCGGTGATGTAGTTCCGCTCATCGGGCGAAGACCCGCCGACGCGGTTCCCGACCGCGGGCTGACCGCCCCCCAACCACCCGAGAATCCGCACGCGGCTGAAGGTGTTGCCCACAACGACATTATGCGAGGCGCGGTCGATTTTGATCGTGCCTCCGGTGTTCCCCTCTCCCGGATGCGTGCCGCCGATGAGGTTGAAGGACGAATCATAGACGGTGATGTTGCTGGCGCTGTTCGATTGAATGATGTTGCCCGTTCCGCCGCTGAGGTTGATGCTCGTGTTGTCGAAACCGCGCATCTCGCCCCCGATGTTGTCGATCAGGTAGGTCTCCGCCCAGATGACGACTTCCCCTCCATCGGAATACGTGTCTCCGGTGAATTCCGTCTGCGTGGTCGCGTCCAGGACGGCCGTGTCAAAGACGCGAAACCCAAGAAACGGGCGCAATACGACACGACCCGGAAACAACCACTGGTATTCCCACTCGCCCTGCGGGACGGCGAAACCGATCGTCTGAACGCCGGGCGTGTTGTCGGAGGCCAACCCCGCCTCAGCCAGAGAGACCTTGCCATCGGGTCCGGGCAGATCGCCGACCTGCTGAGCGCCTTGGAAATCGACCACGTCCGCGGACGTGGTCACCGTAATCACTTGGGCGCTTGCGGCCCGACCGATGAGCGCTGTGATCGCCAGGGTTGCCCATATCCATCTCATGACTTGTCTCCTTTCCCCATCCGATTCATGCCGTGTCCAGGCGCCAGGAGTTGCGGCTCCTACCCGCAATCCGCTGTCGCACAGGGTGTTTCCGGACATTCAACGACGCAGACGTCCTGTGCCCCCGACTGCCCGTTCCACTTCGCCTTGCCCTTGCCGCGGGCGTTGATCGTCACCGTCTTCGGGTCGCCGCCGTTGCGCGCAAGCGTCAGCTCCGTGCCTTCCGCAAGAGATGAGACAACCTTGGCCGTCAGCTTCCCATCGCGGCATTTCGCGTTGAACTTGCGGACCGCGCCGCAGTCCACGGCGCCCCCGCCCGACAGTTGCTCCGCCAGCGCGTACTGCACGACGCCGTCCGACCACCCGCCGACCGACCAGACGCTGCACGTTCCGAGGGCGTCCATCCCCCAGCCGCGCAGGATGTATTGCGAATCCGGGATCGGCAGTCCGCCGGCAGGGGACCACTGCACGCCGTCGTAGTGGTAGAACGTCGCATCCATCGGCGAGGAAGCCCAGAGGTCGTCCGGTCCGGTGGCCGCGAACGCGGCGAAGACGCCCGGCGCGCCGGAATCCACCACGGTCCAGTCCGAACCGTCCCAGTGGATCAACGTGTCGGCGCTGTTGTTGAAGAAACCGCTGACCCAGACATCGTCGGGGGCGAACGCCATGACCGCCTCGGCATCGCCGGTCCACGGACCTTCGCCGGGATTCGGAATGATTTCCCACCGGGATCCGTCCCACCGCCCGATGTAGGCCTGAAAGGGTCCGCCGATGTTGCGCCACTCCCCCACGGCCCAGACATTGTCCGAGGCGCTGACGGAGAGGGCGTAAAACCGGTTGGACCGATTGCCCACATAAGGGACTTCGACGTCCTCCCAGCCGGATCCGTCGTAATGCAGGGCGAGGGCAACGGATGAGGTCTGCCCGTCACCGTATCCGACGGCCGTTCCCACAACCCACAAGTCGTCGTCCGAGACGCCCGCGACATCCCATCCGAATCCGCCGCGATCGGCGAAGGGATAGGTGTTCTGCTTGCGCAGCGTGGCCGTCGAGACCCGGTCCCACGATCCGTCGCGCCAACGGGCCATCACCGGCAGGTTGTTCGTCGGATACCCCGTCGTGACGTAGCCCGCGATCCACAGGCTGTCGCCGACCCGGCCGACGCCCTCGACGGCCGGCTGCGTGCCGAACGATGAAAAATCCGGCAGCGCGACGATGCTCCAGTCGGCGCCGTCCCACCGCTGCGCCATCGGAACGCGCGACAACCCGTCGCCGGTCCAGTTGCCGACCGTCAGTCCGTCCGCAGGCGTGCGGAACGCGACGTCGACGAGAAGGTTGGTCTCCGAGCCGGGATCCTGCGTCGGGTGGATCGTCCACTCCCCGCAGGGCGGCGCCGCGCCGGCGACGCTCGATAGAAGAACTCCGATCGACCCGATCAAGGCGTATTGTTTTTTTCTCATGATCTCGTCCCCCTTTTCAATCAGGCTGCCAGGCTGCCCCTCGATGCCCGACGACCGCTTGCCGCAGGCCTCGACTCCGGCGGACCGAACGATGCACCGACGCATCGCCGCGTCCGCGCGTTGTTCCTCATCCGCACTCTGCGCCGGCGGTGACCGTCGGACACTCCACGATGACGATCTGTTGCGATCCGGATTGCCCGTTCCACTTCGCCTTGCCCTTGCCGCGGGCGTTGATCGTGACCGTCTTCTCGTCGCCGCCGTTGCGCGCCAGCGTCAGCTCCGTGCCTTCGGGCAGCGAGGACACGACCTTCGCGGTGAACTTGCCATCGCGGCACTTCGCGGTGAGCTTGCGGACCGCAGCGCAATCCACGCCGTCGCTCATCGAGGCGTACTTGACCACATGAACGTCCACCGCGCCGGTGTCGTAGTTGGTGATGCTTCCGCCGAGGTAGAGGTTCTGCGCGCGGTCGAGACGGGCGAAGCTTACGCCGGCGGACTCGCTTCCCGTCGTGAAGACGATGCCGCGGTCCAGCTCGACACCCGTGCCGGCGTCCAGCACGAGAAGGATCTGGTCGGAGGAATACGGAGGAGAGCTTGTTACGCCGCCGACGAAGACGTGCCCGCTGTCGTCGATCACGAGGTCGCCGCCCGCGTCGTAACACCACAGGCATGCCTCGCCGTATTCATGCGTCCACAACAGCGCGCCGGTCGCCGCGTCTCGCTTCACCGTGAAGATGTTGTGCATGAACTTGCTCTGGTCGCCGTGCGGGTCGCTCCAGCCGGTGACGTACACGCCCCCGTCGTCGTCGAGCGCCAGGGCGTAGGCGGCCTCGCGGAACCCCGCGGCGTCGTACTCCCCCCACATCAGCGCGCCGTCGTCGCCGCGGAGCTTGATCGTTCCGTATTCGACGCTTCCGTTGTTCAGCGCGTCGCCGGTGACGTAGAGGTCCCCTGCGGCGTCGATCTCCATGTCCACGGGATAGTCGCCGCCGCTGACGCCCCAGTTGCGCGACCAGATCATGCCGCCGTCGGCGGCGTCGTACTTGATGACCACGTAGTCGGGGTGCAGCGTCGCCATCACGCCGTCCGTGAGCATGACGAGATTGCCGTCAGGCGCGATGAGCAGGTCGCGCACGGCCTCCTGCGAATACGGCGCGGAGGCCGGCCCGTCCCAGGTCTGCGACCACTGAAAGACGCCGTCAGCGTCAAACTTGACGATGAGGCAGTCGGCGCCGTCGCCGACGGTGTGACCGCCGGCGTAGACGTTGCCTTCGGCGTCGGTCGTGACGACCAGCGCCGCATCCGAGATGCCGGGACCGCCGCTGAACGTCCTCGACCAGATCAGCGCGCCGTCCGCGGCGTTGAACTTGAGCACGAGCAGGTCCGCGTAACGATTCCGGTCCGGCGTCGAGCCGACCGCGTAGACGCTGCCGTCCGGTCCGAGGGCCACGTCGCTGACCGTGTCATGCCAGCGCTCCACGCCGTCCCAGGTTTGCGACCACACCAGCGTTCCGTCCGCGGCGTACCTGGCCGCGAGGATGTCGACGTTGCCCGACGAGCCTGCGTTGCCCACGACGAAGGAGTTGCCCGCCGCATCCACGATCATCCCCGTCAGGCCTGAATACATCGTGCTGCCCGAAGGCAGGCGTCGCGTCCACTCCTGCGGAACCGCGGCGTCCGCGCGCGGACCTGCAAGCAACAATCCCGCCCCCAACACATAAACCAGCTTCAAGTTTGATCCGACGTTCATCCTTCTGCTCCTTGCCTGTATCCGTCGGGTGCATTGCAAGACGCCACCGACAGGAAAAGAAACGGGCTCGCCCCGGTTTCGTTTTGAAATGAGCTGATTGGGTTCGAGCTTCGGCGCGTTCGACGATCCTGTTGATTGCGCCGTGCGACCTTGCCCGGTGGTAAGTCGAGAGTGCGTAATGTCCCGTCGGCCCACGTCCCCTTTTCCTTCTGCTTTCCGCCTTCGTCGTCGCCACCGCACCAGTTCCCGCTCTGGCGACGAAACGTCGGCGGACCCCAGGACAAGGGGGTTGCGCGTATTCGGGCAATTGCCGTGCCGAAGGCGATGCGATCTCGGAAAGACGACGTTCCTCGAGGATTTCGGGGCGTTTCAACCGTGAGTTCGCCCGTCGCGGAGGTCCGTCCGTGGGCAGGCTCGCATTTCGCCGTCCGCTGCGAATCTGGTCACATCCGGCGAGGGGGGCGACTTCCTAACCTACGCCCGATGCCACGCCACCTCAGCGCCTTTGTGCGCGACGGCAGTGAGAATCCGCTCAGAAGCGAGGAACGTGACCGACCAGGGCGACTGTTCAAAGGCCAGCGCGGCGCAGGAAGGCGTCGGCGCGGCGACCAGGCGACAGACATCCAGCTTTGACAACCCGACACGGTTCGCCTTCAGCACCGCTTCCTTTGCCGTCCAGAGGCGGAAGAACGTCGGCCAGTCCCCGTCGGTAAGGAGGGTTTGTTCCTGAGCCGAGGCGACGTATTCCCACAACGCCGGGTTGCGCGGCTCGATGACTTCCACATCGATCCCGACCGGCGTCGTCGCGACCACGCCGGCGGCGACCGACGTTTTGTGCGACAGGGACCAGCACACGCCGCGCTCGAACACCGGAACCCCGGCGGCGTCGCGATCCCAGGAGAGGATCGGCAAGCCGGACAACCTCGCAGACTCATCCAGGGCTTTCGCCGCGGCCTCCCGCTGACGGCGCATCCGCTCACGACCGGGCAAGGACCGGTCGTTGTCCGGAATCATGATGAGCACGGCGTGGAGCATGCGCGGCGGACCGTCACACCCTGAAGATCGCCCCCATCTTCCGCCCCAGCAGCAACGACACGGCGAGGATCGTCATCGTCAGGAACGCCATCGCCCAGACCCCGAGCGAAGACGCGACGTACTTTCCCTCGCCGAGCAGTTGAAACAGCACGAAGATCGCTTTCGTGATCGGGTAGTCCTCCGTCTTCTGCGCAAGCATCAGCGAGTCGCTCACCTCCAGCATCGCGAAGCTGAACGTCAGCAGCGCCCCCGCCAGAACGTTCGCCGCGATCAGCGGCAGCGTCACCCGACGGATCGTCCGCAGCGGAGGACATCCGAGATTTGCCGCGGCCTCCTCCAGCGCCACCGACGTCTGCTGCAACCCCGCGACGGTCGAACGCACCACGTAAGGCAGCCGCCGCACGGCGTACGCAATCACGAGAATGAGCATCGGATCCGGGTTCTTCGGATCGCCCACCAGAAACGAAAGCCCCCCGCCCTCCTGGGTCAGCGTCAGATATCCGAACGCCACCACCATCCCCGGCACCGCCAGCGGCAGCATCGCCAGCGCGTCCAGCGCCCCGCGCCATCGCAGCTTCGACCGCACCACCACCCACGCGATGCCCACGCCGACGAAGACGTCCACGATCATCGCCAGCCCCGCGTAGTGCAGGCTGTTGGCGATGCTCGGCAGGGTCATCGAGTGTCCCAGCGCGGTCGTGTAATGCCCGAGCGTGACGCCGGCGGGAAGCACCGTCCGGTACCAGTCCCGGCTCACGCTCGTCAGGACGACGCCCATGTGCGGCAGGATCGCCAGCCCCGTGACCAGCACGAAAGGCGTCATCGCCAGCGCCGCGCGCCACCCGCGCAGCTCCCGTACCGCGGACGCCGCCGTCGCCTTCGCCATCATCGCGTAGCTCTGCCGCCCGAAAAGTCGTTTTCCCAGCGCGTACGCCAGCACCGAGAACGCCAGCATGACGATGACCAGCGCATACGGAAACGGGTTGTCCGCCCCGATGTCCTTGATCCCGTCGAAGATCTGCACGCTGGTGACGCGCGTGAAGTCGAACATCAGCGGCGTCCCCAGCTCCGTGAAACTCCAGATGAACACGATCGTCCCGCCCGCGAAAAGCCCCGGCATCATCAGCGGAAGCGTGATTCGCATGAACCGCCGCAGACCCGTGCAGCCGAGGTTCTCCGCGGCCTCCTCCATCGCCGGATCCACGTTCGCCAGCGCCGCCGTCGCGTTCAGATACAGGATCGGATACAGATACAGCGCCTCAAGCAGAATCACGCCCAGCAACCGGCTCTGGCCGATCCAGTCGATCCACGCGCCGTCCTCCAGCACCCCGAGCTTCATCAGCGCCGCGTTCAGCACTCCGTAAGGACCGAGGATCTGCCGCATCCCGATCGCCCCCACGAAAGGCGGCAGGATCATCGGCACCAGCACCGCCGCCGAGAACAATCCCTTGAGCGGAAAATTGCACCGCACCGAAATGACCGACAGCGGGACGGCGATCACCGTGGTCAGAACCGTCGTCGAAACCGCGATGACGAAAGCGTTGAGGAGCCCTTCGACGTAAACCGGATTCCGAAAAACCGCCAGCAGATACGCGAGGCTGAACTCCCCGTTCAGGAACAGCCCGCCCTGCACCGTCGTCGCCACCGGCCACAGAAGAAACGCCCCGATGAACGCCGCCGCCGCGCCCCCGATCATCCAAGCCTGCCACCGCTGAATCATGCGCCGCCCAGCTTATCCGCCCCTCAACAAACCCGCACCCCCGAGCCGCGGGCTTCAGCCCGCGCGAACCTCCGCCTCCCCACGGCTTCAGCCCGCGCGAACCTCCGCCTCCCCACGGCTTCAGCCCGCGCGAACCCCCGCCTCCCCACGGCTTCAGCCCGCGCGAACCCCCGCCTCCCCACGGCTTCAGCCCGCGCGAACCTCCGCCTCCCCACGGCTTCAGCCCGCGCGAACCTCCGCCTCCCCACGGCTTCAGCCCGCGCGAACCTCCGCCTCCCCACGGCTTCAGCCCGCGCGAACCTCCGCCTCCCCACGGCTTCAGCCCGCGCGAACCCCCGCCTCCCCACGGCTTCAGCCCGCGCGAACCCTCGTTGCCCGATGGCGCGTCTCCCGGTTGTGATGAACAGCGCTTCAGCCCGCGCGAACGCTTGTCTCGTGGTGCGCCGCGGAATCGAAAAGGACGATTCGGCCCAACCCACCTCCAGGGCAACCACTTCGAATCCAGACCGATTCTCCTTGACCGGCCGCGAGGTTTCCGATAAACTCCTTGCAGTTCCGCGGCGGGAGCGTTCGTGCCAGACGATTCGGCGGCTCGCTTTCGCGGCGTACTCGGAGAACGTCCT